>CACZMI010000001.1 GCA_902782245.1 uncultured Bacteroidales bacterium
GATGTCGCTCACATGTTTTGCCCAGTTCCCGGGCGGTGGTGGTTTTCCTGGTGGCGGTTTCCCCGGTGGCGGTATGCCTCCTATGGGTGGTGGCGGCGGTTTCGGCGGATTCGGCGGATTCGGCGGTCCTCAGGGCGGTGCCCAGGTTGAGTGCTCCGAGAAATTCACAGACATCAACTATGCCGGCGATGACGGTCAGGTATATCACATGCTTGACATTTATCTGCCCAAGGAGGTTAAGGATAAATACCCCGTAGTAGTACACATCTACGGCAGCGCATGGGGCAGCAACAGTTCAAAGGGTATGGCCGATGTGAATACAATAGGTCAGGCTCTGCTCAATGCAGGTTATGCAGTGGTTTGCCCGAACCATCGTTCAATCGCTGACGGCAAGTGGCCCGCACAGGTTAACGATATCAAGGCCGTTATCCGCTTTATCCGTGCCAATGCCGATAAGTACAAATTTGACACATCATTCATAGCAACTTCAGGTTTCTCATCAGGCGGTCACCTGTCAGCCGTTACCGCTCTTTCAAACAATGTAAAGATCGGTAAGTACGGCACAGCCGAGTATGACATCGAGGGTAACGTAGGTCCCTACACCAAGGAGTCCAGCTACGTTAACGCATTCTGCGACTGGTCCGGTCCCACAGAGCTTCTGCACATGGACTGCGGCAACGCCATGATATTCGGTGGTCCCGGTAACACCCCCGAGGAGCAGCTTATCGGCGCTCCCAAGGAGGGCCTTCCTGGATAAGAACGATGTGGCCGGTTACATGTTCCACGGTGATTCAGATCCCATTGTAGCATCATGCGTAAGCCAGTATCTCTATGACAAGATGCAGGAGGCTGGTGTTGAGAGCTACATAGTACGCGTTCCCGAGGGCAGTCACGGCGGTGCCGCCATGTACACCGAGGAGAACCTCAAGAAAATGGTTGACTTCCTGAACGCCCAGCGCGCCAAAACAGCAAAGAAATAATACAAAAGGGGACAGACCCCTTTTGTACTATTTTTCATTTCGACGCAAAGGGGTCGTTTCTCTTTGCGTCATTTTTTGTATCTTTGCAGTGAAAATATTGATCCTTTAGCTCAGTTGGTTTAGAGCGCTTGCTTGACAGGCAAGAGGTCAGCAGTTCAAATCTGCTAAGGATCACAATTTTTGGTTTTGGATGGGTGGTTGGTTGGGGTATGTGATTGATTACTAGGTTGGTATTGATTATTGGAAAACACTGAAGGTTATTGTTGATTGAAAAAAGTGGTACAGAAGTGGTACATTGATTAGATTATTATTATCTTTGTGTATCAGTAACTGTAACCACATTTTTTATTTATTGAGACCTTGTTATGCCGACAAAATTCAGCTTTGAGAAGAATGGAACCATTAAGGTTCGGGTTAGGATGAAGCGTTTGATTGATGGCGTTCCACGTGAGGTGGTTAACCAGCGACAGTTTATTCAGGACCTGAAGATTAATGAAGCGGACTGGAACCGTTACAATGCCTACAAGAATGAGAACTCACAGACTCAGTTCCTGAAGGACAATCCTATTTTTGCCAAGGAGATTAAGAAGTTGGATGCGATCAGGGAGAAGATTGATAATGCCGGCTACGATCTTGATTCCAAGACTCTGAGGGATATTATTCATGATGTTACCCATGCTGATGCAATTGAAGAGGCAAATCAACTGAAAGCAGAAAGGGAGAAAAATAAACAGGAGAAGGAGGAGGCGGAGATGCGGAAGAAGCAGATGACGCTGTCCAAATTCATTGATGAGTATATTAAGGATGTAAAGGAGGGCAACAGGACCACGCTTGCGCACGGACGTACTTTTGTACGGGGGTCAAGGTTCAGTGTGGCAAACTCTTTGGGTCACTTCAAGGAGTTCATGGAGGAAACGGGCATTACATACGACTTTAAGGATGTTGATATGGACTGCTACAACCGTTATATGACCTGGCTTATTCATAAGGATATCAATCCGGAGAATAAGGAGACTGTCGATAAGGATGGGAATAAGGTCGCCCCGAAGGTGAAGAAGGAAGAGATTCATTACTCCGACAATACTATTGGTGGTTTTATCCGTAAACTGAAAGGTGTTCTTAGGGCTGCGGATAGCCGTGGGTATCCGGTGAATCCTGCATACAAGAGTGTCGAATTTAAGGCGCAGGCTCTGGATGTTGATGCTATCTACTTGACCCGTGAGGAGGTTGAAAAAATGGAGAAGGTGGACCTGTCAAAGACAGAGAACAATAAGAGTTATGAGTTGGCCAGAGATCTATTTATGATAGGTGTATGGACTGCACAGAGGGTTTCGGACTACAACAATCTGAAGCCGGAGAACATTAAGGTGGTTAATAATGGTGATACACCTATTACATATATATCTATTCATCAGCAGAAAACTGGAAGGCAGGTGGAGATTCCCTGCAATGCCAAGGTGCGTGCAATCCTGGAGAAGTATCCAAAGGGACTACCTCATCTTAGTGACCAGAAGATCAATATGCACATCAAGGATATTGGTAAGTTGGCGGGGATTGATGATGTGGTAGAGATTAAGTCAAGCCGTGGAGGAATGGTGACCAAAGAGTATCATAAGAAATACGAGTTGATTTGTACTCACACAGCCAGAAGAACCGGTGCTACACTGATGTATCTGGATGGTGTTGCAGTATATGACATAATGAAGGTTACGGGACATACCAGTGTAACCTCTTTAGAGAAGTACATCAGGGCGGATAAGCTGGAGGTGGCACAAAAGTTGGTGCTGCAGTATGACTACTTCAAGTAGTCTCCTCTATATAATAAGGTGTAATACCGCTTATATAACAAGGTCTCATATCAACGTATTGTATCTGCAATACATATTTATTCATGGCATTGAAAGGAAGAGATGACTTGTTGCGGCTGTGTAACGTTTTTGTTACGCGCTTGTTACGCTATCATTATGCATGCTTTTGGTTCAGATATATTCGTATATGTTACAATTTACTTTTAGGAATGTAATTTCTTGCAAAGCAATAAACCCTATCAAGTCGTGAATTGATATATTTGCGGCTGTTTAAGGGGCCTACATAATACTGACGGCCCCCAAAAACAGTCAAAGTCCTTTCCAATCTACTCCCATGAAATATGCGTTTTATCATAAGGCCCAGGTATCATCTGGTATCGGGACCTATGTTTGTGGCGTATATTTTTACAAAGTGAAGGTGAGGAAATGAACTAATCCCTAAATTATCGACAAATGGAGAGATTTATTAAAATGATTGAAAGAAATTTTAGAGATGAGAAATCCTGTGTTTGTTGCCCAGCAAAAGATTATTAAGAAGATCAACAACTCTGAGATTGACAGTTTTTTGGTTCTAGACTGGGAATTGTATACTAATTGCTATCAGCCGGATTGTTTACAAAGAATTATTTTCTGCATTAAAGAGCCCGAGGCGCAAATTGCCGCTGTTAAGGCGTGTCTAGAGTGCTACAGACTATATCTGATAAAGAAGGATTTCATTTTCTATAAGGAACGCTGGGATAATGGTTGTGCGTTCAAGGACTTCTGCGAGGCATTACTACGAAATCTGGAACAGAGAGAAGAGTTTACTGTTAAGAAGCAGATTTCGATCCTATCAAAGAGTGAAGGCAAGAAGACTACATCAATTCTGGATACTGAGAAAGCAAAAGAACTACTAGCAAGACTTCCTGTTGAATTGTATGACGGTGGGCAATGGATGGAAGGGGTGACAAATGCTTTTAAGGCACAAGTTGCACATGTGATTGGCAAACTATTGGGGATTCCGAGCCGTAAGAAATGGAAGGATTTTGAGACTTGCTGGAACCTAAAAAGGATGTCGAAGACTTTCTATTCACTTAACGAACGGGCTTTGGACCCACTATTGATTAAGTTATATCCGGAGTACAATAGTATTTTTTACAAAGTTTAACAGGTCATTTATGGTATGCTGACGGTATGCCAATGGTATAGCAATGGGACCCTTGTGGTATGGCAATGGTATTTAAGTAAGAAGGTTATGGTATCCTTATGGGATATTGATGGTATAGAAATGGTACACGGATGTTTTTGTAAAGCCATACCACTGAGTTTAATTCTGTCTTTTAACCCCTCATAGAGGGGTTTTTGATTGTTACGGGATAGTATGAACAGGATAGTTAGTATCTATACCATTCACTATCCGTTTTTGTTGTTCAAATTTGCGCCGTGACAGCACTTAAAGGCCTTTTGACTGTTTGCAGATAAACTTATAATGAACAACAAAAACCATCAAGATTATGGAAATTGAAAATGGCCGTATTATGGCCACACTCTCTGTGGGAGAGTTCAAGGAGGTTATGAAGGATTTGACCGGTGTAAAGCCGGATATTGAGAAGAAACCGCATACATACGTATATGGGATTCCTGGAATAATGCAACTGTTCAAGTGCTGCCGTTCAACAGCACAGACCCTGAAAGCTACTGTGATTAAGGATGCAGTGAGCCAAACGGGAAGGAAGATTGTGGTTGATGTGGAGTATGCCATAGCGTTGTTCAAGGCAAATAAACCCTTTAAGAATATTGGTTAATATGGAAAATATGAAAGAATCTGAGAAAAGGGAGTTGTGGAAGCCGACGCCACAGACATTCTCAGTATATAAGAAGGGTGTTTGGATAACGGAGCCATACGGTGTGATGGATCCATATGCGGCTTACGTGTATATACGTGACGGTGTGGCGAGGGAGCAGACCGAACAGCTGCGCAGGATATACGATACTGACAAAGCGAAGGCTTTCAAGCACAGCCAGTTTGAGACAGCGACTTTTAGCGGTGTATATGAGAAAAAGTGTGATGGCGGGCTGAAGAAAGCCAGCGGGTATGTCTGCTTTGATATAGACCATGTTCCTGTTCAACACGTGAAGGATATTCTGATGGAACTCAAGCAGTTTGATACTGTGCTGATATTTACAAGCCCAACGGGGCACGGCGTAAAATGGGTGGTGAACAACAGGAGTATATTCAAGCATGTAGATTTCTACAATGCCGTAAGCAATTACCTGAGGGAGATACACCATATTGAGGTGGATATGCAGGCACGGCCACTGTCGCACGGATGCCTGCTACCTTGGGATCCTGAGGTTTATCTCAACCCGAACTATATGTAGAACCTGCCACTACTACACAACAAAATGATTAATTACAATGGCAGAGGAAGAGTTTGACATTGCGAAGTGGTTCAAACCGGACAGTGGTACGCAAGACCGGCCGCTGTCCGGGGCGAACGCTCCGAGGATAGCCACTCAGGAGCTTTATGATGACATAGAGAAGGTGGTAAGCAGGATTGAGTCCCGATGCCTGGATATTACCAGCGATTACGGTAGTTGGAGGGACGTGGGTTTTGCACTGGCGGACGGACTGGGAGAAGCGGGCCGCGACTATTACCACCGTATTAGCAGATTCTATCCGAAGTATGATGTCAAGGAGACAGACAAGCAATTCAACCGCTGCCTGAAGGGTAAGAAAGGCGGGATAACTGTAAAGACTTTTTTTCAAAAAGCAAAGGATATGGGAGTAGATATCAAGACACGGCAAATTGCCAAATCGCCAATATTGCCAATACCGCCAACCAATAAAAATGGCGATATTGCCAAATCATCACCCAGTGGCAATTATGGCGATTTGGCAATATCAGACTGGATGCCAACCTTTAGTAATACAATTGAGACTGATTTGCCTCATTTCCTGCAACTGGTAGCTGCAAGAGGCAATGACAGTCAGGAAAAAGATGTGTTGATACTGGGAACGATAGTAACGCTGTCAGCCTGCATGCCGAATGTAAGCGGTCTTTACAATGAGGTGGATGTTTATCCAAACCTCTATTTCTTTCTGACGGCAAGGGCCAGCAGCGGCAAGGGACGGTTGAACCTGTGCAAGCTGCTGGTGGAGGGAATCCATGAACGGCTGTTTGAACTGTACCGACTGCAGAAGGAGGAGTATGAGATGAAGAGGAAAGACTATGAGAGCAACAAGACTCCCGGCATACCCAAGCCCACTCCACCGGTGAAGAACATGCTCTTTATACCGGCCAACAGTAGTGCTACATCGGTATATCAGATCCTGGGAGAGAGCAATGAACGGGGACTGATATTTGAGACGGAAGGTGATACGCTTGCTTACTCTTTTGCAAGTGACTTTGGAAACTTCAGCGACGGATTCAGGAAGGCCTTCCACCACGAATCTATAAGTTATCACAGACGCAAGGATGACGAGCATGTAGATTTGAAACACCCTCAGTTGAGCACGGTACTAAGTGGCACTCCGGAACAGTTAAAAAGTCTGATTAAGGATGCGGAAAACGGATTGTTCAGCAGGTTCATTTACTACCGCCTGAATACGGGGCTGGTTTGGAAAAACGTGTTTGCCAACCCTACAGGGAAGAGTTTGAATACGGTGTTTGAGGAACTGGGCCAGAGGTTTGCGGAGTTCTATGAGACGCTGATGAAAGCACATGCGATGAAGTTCTGTCTGAACGCGGCCCAGATAGTGAAGTTCAACGCATACTTTAACGCCCTGCAGGAGCGACTGTTCAAACTGTACGGGGACCCTATAATAGCTAGTGTAAGGAGAATGGGACTGATATGTTTCAGGATTGCGATGATTCTTACAACTCTGCGAATAATGGAGACTGGTGATTTTGGTACAGACCTGGTATGTAGTAATGATGACTTTGATACCACTATGACAATGGTAAAGGTGCTGATTGAGCACACTCAAAGCGTGTATATAGAGTTGTGCTGCGGAGGAGATATACCGCCCCAGATGCAGAACACTCAAAAAACAAAGTTCTATGATGCCCTACCCGATGCCTTTGAGAGGACTGTTTACATGGAGGTGGCTGCAAAATTGAACATCCCGGACCGTAGTGCAGACAGATATATTAAGCAGCTGTGCCAGAGCGGAAGTCTGGAGAAACAAGGGCATGGAGCCTATGCCAAGACTCAGCGGAATGAGTAGATGCACAAAATGGAAAAGAATGAGAAACAGATGCAGACGAACGGTACTTACCGAATAATGTTATAACTTTGTTCCGTTCGGAGGAAAACAGGCCAATGAACAAGACATAATAAAGTATTCTGCTTTAGTTTCGCTGCGTTCCTTAAATTATCGACACAAACTAAACTTACGAAGATGAAACATAAGCCGGATGCCTGTGTAAGGTGTATATGCAACCCAAAAAGGGTTTTTCATATTCCCTTCCGCATGGCATCGGTATGTATGTCAAAGCGTAAGTTAGGGCGTCGATAACCCGAGGGAACGCAAGGCTGCATGACTGGTGTCATGCGGTTTTTCTAATCCCTTTGGTAAATGCCGGACAAACAGCGGATGTCCGGTTGATCAATAGCAGGACATTCCGCAAAAAGCCAGCTAACCTAAACACCACACAAATCTATACTAAGCAACACCTTCAGACGGAAAGAAGTGTGTCCGGTTTGTGTAACCGTTGGACGATGGCGGATGACAAAACCAGATGACCGGTCTGCAAGCATCTGTCCAGTCCACAAAAACGAGACGGACAATTTGTGACTTAAACGGTGTGTCTTGGTGCGATGGTGGTTGTGGATTGCATCTATTTCCACAACGGCTCATTCTCCCATCCCTTGGGGAATCCCATAGCAGTTGTATCAATGGCCGGATAATTGGCAAGTAGGGCATCAATCTTGGCTTTCATATCATTCTGAGGGGATATGATGTTGAGAAAATACTTGATGATGCACAGGTTGAAATATGTGCGGAGTTCGTCAGTAGGCAGAGAAATCCAACTACCTGTCATGTGATTAGGAATCATGGGGCGTATGGTGTTCTGCTTGTTCCATACACGTGCATGATGACAACAGGAATTACGTGTCAGGGTAACGATGGTTAGCCATGACATAAAGGGTGCTACCTGTAGGCCAAATCTCAGTGCAATACTCTTCTTTATGCGAGCAGTCTTAATGTTGCTGAAGATATTGGTGATGACACCAAACGGGAGTACTTCTGCCAGAATCCATGCAGGAGGATATGGATTGGAATAGTTCTGCTTAAAGTGGACAATGAATTCTTCGCGTGAGCGATGCAGTTCTGCGTCAATCAAATCCATTGTGTGGCGGAACTTATCCGCATCAGCAAAATTGCTTTCGTCTGTCATCCAGAATGAGTCGCCCGTCATTTCGCTACCTATATTGACAATCGCACTCCGCACCGCCACCTCTATCTTCTCAATTTCGTTGAAAATTAGCAGACGCAGCTTCTTGTCAAAACGATAGAGCATCATCACCTGATCAAATGAGTAGCCTGGCTTGTAACAGTGCTCTTCTTTGGGCATTTGCAATAGAGGATACATATAAGCCGATAAACGATAATAGCCTATAAACTCTATATATCTCTCAGCTTTGGAGCTGTCGGTTATAGTCAGACCACGCGATTGCAGTAGTTTGACAAGGTCGTGCGCACTGGTGTACGGCTTTTTGAATGGAATTTTGCTGCTCATAGTAAAAAACGACCCGCCATTTGAGCATCGTTGAGAGGCTTGGCGGGTTCTAGTGGGGGCAAAAGTAGCACATTTCCTTGAAACAACCAAACATTTTAAAAAAATAAATGTTTATCTTTGACCCCGCTTACAGGAGCCCCAGGCTCCCTTGAGCATTTTTTGGAAAGAACGAAGCTTTCGTTTTACTGAGGTATTGAAATATCCGAATTAATTCATTTCCCCAAAAGTAAGACAAGAGCCAGATGTTCATGCTTGGTATATGGCCGCTCGTAAGGGCACGACATATCCCTTCCCGCATGGCATCCGACTGCTTGCCGACTTGGGGAAAGGGATTCGGATACCCTCAATACTTGCCGGCCCACATGTTGGATGACATGCGGGTTTTTTTATTGCGGTGAGAGGATGGCGGCAAAGCAAAAAATGAATTATTTTTGCTTTTAGAAATATATGACAGTAAAAATGTGTGCCGGCAGTAAAACGGCAAACGCGGGTTCCAGGATTAACACCTGGCTAAAACGCATGAACTTGTTTGGGTTGATTCAGTTCTCAAACAAATCGTTCTTATTGATTGTTGCGGCATTGTCTTTGTTATGCTTGGCGGCTTGCAGTCGTGTTAGTGACGGCAAGGAGCACAGGAACCATGTCATAAGTGAGCTTCTGGATAGTGCCGAAGCTGTCATGAATGATAATCCGGAATTAGCATTGCAGTATATCGATAGCATTGACTCACATTCCATCATTGGCAGGGAGCGACAGGCACGTTATGCACTGCTTTGTTCGGAAGTTCTTTACAAGAACAGTATTGATGTCGATACTGATTCACTCATAATGATTGCTGTGAGATACTATTCCGTGGGCAATCATACAGAGCAATTATTCAGATCTTTCTACTGCTTGGGATGTATATACAATGAATTAGGAAAATGGACGGATGCGGCTGTAGCTCTGGGACAGGCTGAGCTATTGGCTGATAGAATTAGTGACAGCTATCGAAAAGGACTTATGTACACACAACTAGGCGAAGTGTTCTTTTACTCTTTTGATTTTAACAGGGCAGAACAATATTATCGTTTGGCCATGGACAATTACGCAAAGGCAGGAAAGAATGAACATCGTATGCATGCGTTATATGATGTGGGTGGTTGTTTGTTGCAGCAAAAAAAATATGAGTCAGCACATTCAATATTAAAGGAGGTCCAGGAATGGGCATCAATCCATGATGACAAGAACTTTGAGTCCAGTTGCATATTGAGCAGTTTGATGTGTTCAATAAATTTGCAAGACTTGGAGTTGGCTACAACCGAATTGAATGAATACATTTCTTTGAATGGGCAACCTGTTAATGATTCATACGTTTATTCATTGTTTGCCACATGTTATTTATCAAATGGGAAATATTCCGAGGCAAAACATTATATAGGTGATGGATGGAAACATGCTATAACAAAGAGTGATTCCATAAATCTTTGGTACAACGAATCTTTGTTGGATGAATTATGTGGTAGATTTGATTCCTCTTTAGTAAAATATAAGCATTCCATTGAACTGCAGAACCAGAATCTTTATAATCTTCTGGATCAACCTATCCTGGGCGCACAAAAAGATTATTACAGGAATCTTGCCGAAACCGAATCTCTCAGGGCATCACGCAACAGGAGAACGGTAATTTCATTGTCTGTCATTTTTCTATCCATAATTGTGATTCTATTTCTCATTAACAGATCACGACGGTTAGAATATCAAGCTGACAAGTCGGACCTTATGCTCACCATAAAAGAACTTCGACTTAGGGAGGATTCCAATAATGAAACGATTAATCGTTTGAGCAGTAGAGTCAACGACTTGTTCAGCAGACCATACGAGGAACTGGATGAAATATTTGAAAAGATGATGGAGACAGATGACCTTATTGAAGTTCAGACGATAGTGCAGGATGACAAAAAGAAAGAGGCATATTATTATAAAAAGGTGGATGAGTTCTATAAGCATGTGAAAGAAAAGTTTGATGAAATGATTTCAAATGATAATCAGCGCGAACTGGACAAGATTATCAACTCTACCTGCAATAACTTAATGAAACGCCTTGAGGGTGAGAAGATGAATTTATCAAAACAAGATTTGCTTATACTTCGCCTTTCTATCGTTGGCTTCTCTCCAAAGACAATAGGCCGCCTAACCAATACTCAATACAAGACGGTTCATCAACAACGCCGCCGGGCCATACAGAAAATCACCAATGTTTCGGAAGAAATGGCTGCTGAAGTAACTAAAGTGCTCAAAATGAGTTGATTAAAACCGTAGGGGGGGGGGGGTAATTTATTGATATTCAATTCGTTAAGCCCAATATTGGGTTTGTGTAGAAATATTCATTTTACAGCCTCGGTAAATGCTTGAATAACAGCGTTTTAAAAATAGCCGTGTAGAAGTGCGAATCACGAATTTTCATTGATACGCCATTGTCTTCTCGTAACTTTGTACCCACAAACCAATTAAAACTAAAAAGTTATGAGAAGGACATTATCATTTGTCTTGGCATTGTTGCCATGTTTTCTGTTCACACCAGTCAAAGCATCTACTGACATCCCCACAGAGGGTAGGCCTATTAATATTGACAGGGCCGGTCATGTACACCCACGTTCTATTGAGCCAGAGTGCTACTATCTTGACGGGTACGTATATATTACGTGTGACAGCACTGTTACTTCTATTGATGGCACAGTGACCCGTTTGAGTGACAATTTGCAGTGGAGCGACAGCAGCACCAGCTACACTTTACAGATAGCTGTTCCTACTGATGCTGGAACGTACCATCTCGAATTTTCTCTTTCTGACGGCAGTTATTATTACGGAGATTACATCTTGTAACGCGGCAGCATATTAGTATTTGGATATTGGTTAGGTTTAGATTAAGTACGGACATGAAACGGTTTGGTTATATTATGCTCATTGCCGTTTCGGCCATATTTATTGGCTGCGGGAACCGATCATGTCTGGATGAGGTTCTGGATTCAGCAGGCTCCAACCGTTCAGAGTTGGAGGCCGTGCTGAACCATTACCGTTCAATTGACCCTAACCCGGACAAACTACGCGCAGCGGAGTTCCTGATAGAGAACATGCCAGCCCACTACTCTTACGCTGGCAACGAAATCTATCAGTACTACGATTATGCCGCCCGGATTCTTGCCAATAAGGAACTGACACCAGAGCAACAGCGTGACAGTCTGCTTGCAATAACTGACCAAAAGTACCGCGACTTGCCTAATCACACCGTGCCCGATGCACAGGTAATCAAAGCTGATTTCCTGATAAAGAACATCGACACTTCATACGACAAATGGGTTAACTGTGATTGGGCAAGTCAGGTCACTTTTGATGAGTATCTTGAATGGCTTCTGCCTTACAAGGCCACAGAGTTACAAGAATTGGACTCATGGCGTGACACACTGCTTGCACACTTTGGCGAGGGACTGAAGAATCCCATCAAGAACGATGTGGAGTACAACACCACTCTGGCTACCGCCGATATGATACGTAACGAAGCACGACATAAGCTGAACCGCTACGGCCTTTACACCCGTGCCGGACTACCATTACTCAGCGCATACTTACAGGTACACCAGACATACGGTGACATTCCGGACTACGCCTTGACCGCAGTGCTGGCGTTACGCAGCGTAGGCATTCCCGCCGTATTGGATGAAACTCCGGTAGGTAGCCGCGGCACAGCCGCCACCAGGTGGTTTGTGATTATATCTGACCGTGGCGAAAAGCTTACATCAGAGTGGGATTTATCTACAATGATAGGCGGCGGATTCTTCCCCTACGAACGTGGTCCCAAGGTATATCGCAACACATACGCCATAAACAAGGAACGCTTAGAGTACAGGCGTAAAGTCAGATACCAGTACCCCTTTGAACTTGGCAAGAAAGACGTTACATCAAAGTACTTTCTTACCAGCAACATATCCATACCTATAGAAAGCACAGCAAGAAAACAGCTGAAAGACAAGTATGTCTATATAGCCTCTGCCGTACGCAGCAATGAACATCCATGGCAGATAGTTGACTTTGGCGTAATAAAGCACGGCAAGGCTTGTTTCCATGACATGGGCCGTGAAGTGCTCTACCAGATACAGGGATTTGACGGAGACGAGCTTGTGCCTGTCTCCCTTCCGTTTATACTGCACAAGAACGGTAGCATAGAGTATATAGACGGTGACACTCTCAGTTCACCAAGTCTTGACCGATGGAAAAACAACGCCTTATGAAACCACGGGTTAGACATACAACACTCTTACCGCTTATACTGCTTGTGTTGTTTTCACTTGCGGTATCAGTCAGTTGCAGTCAGGACAATCTTTACCTGCACTATGCCCTGAAAGCCGCAGGTAAGAACAAGTCAGAACTCAAAGCCGTGCTCCGTCATTACCGCACAGTTGACCGTGACCCAGATAAACTCCGTGCCGCCAAGTACCTGATAGCCAACATGCCGGCACACAACTCATACCGTGACACGGCAGCCATAAACAGTTATTACCGTAAGGCATTAGAGATACTTGGCACAGGTCCAAGCCCCGACTGGCAGCGTGACACCCTGCGTCAGATAAGCGACCGCGAATTTGCAGGTATAACCAGAAACATAATATCAGATGTTGAGGTAATGACATCTGACTATCTCATATACAGCATAGATCATGCATTCTGTCAGTGGAGGACAAAGCCGTGGGCCAAGCACCTTACATACGAGCAGTTCCGTGATTGGATATTGCCTTACAAGGTTACTGAACTACAGAGTCTTGATGCTTGGCGTGACACACTGTCTGCACACTACAGCGACAGCCTGAGCACCATACCCGCCACAGACTATGAGCGCAACACCATATACGGAGCCATAGAGATAGCCCGTAACGAGATTCACACCAAGCAGTCCGCCATAGGACATCGTGTTATGTGGGAGGACCGTGGTAGCATACCTATGCGCAGTGCCGCCACTTGGGTACGTATGACTTACGGCAGCTGCATGGACTACGTGATTATGGGTACAGCAGTGTTCCGTAGCTTGGGATTTCCCGCTGCCGTTGACCAGGTTCCATGTTGGGGACGTAACAGTGAAGGGCACAGCTGGTATGTATTCCTCGATGACCGCGGACGCGAGCAGATTACCATAAACTCGCTGATTCTTGGTGCCGGTATGCAGTTCTACCCATACGAGTGCATACCCAAGGTTTGGCGCAACACATACACAATAAACCGTAATCTGGTCAAGTACCGCAATACAGCCAAATACGTTTATCCGTTTGAGCTATGTCAGCAAGATGTGACAGAACGGTACAACTTGACATCAGACCTTGTAATAGAGACAATAAGGGAACAGACCGCCAAGTTGAAAGACCGCAAGTACGTGTATATTTCAATGGCGGTAAACTCCGATGGTCCGCAGTGGAGAGTGCTTGACTACGGGACATTAAAGAGAGGCAAGGCACTTTTCAGGAACATGGGGCGCAATATGCTATATATAGCACTTGGCTATGACGGCCATAGCCTTATACCCATAAGCCATCCATTTATATTGCACAAGAGCGGAAAAATAGAGTACATAAACAATCAGGACTACAGTAGTGGCGATAGCCTTAAAACCATCAGCATGGACCTGCGCCGCAAGTACTATGAATCTTACAACGTGGTTGATATGCGCCGCAGGTTATTGGGTGGAAAGTTGCAATGCTCCGACAGCTCGGAATTTAAAGATGCCCTAACGCTATACACCATAGAGGATACGGAAATACCCTATCTCATAGAACTGGATGCAGACCATCCTTATCGTTACTGGCGTTACCTTACACCAAACGGCTCATGGGGCAGCATATCAGAGTTATCTTTCCACGATGAGAACGGAAACAAACTGACAGGAAAAGGCATAGCCAACCCCGAAGCCGGGCAGGATGCAATAGACCGTGCGTATGACGGCAATCTGCTGTCAAACTTTGAGATAAACCAGCCAGACGGGAACTGGGTGGGTCTGGATATGGGTAAGCCTACGGTTGTAAGATACGCAAGCGTATCACCTCGCAGCGATGACAATGACATCTGTCCTGGGAATGAATATGAACTGTTCTGCTTTGATGGACAAGGTTGGCGTTCATTAGGTTATCAAGTAGCAGAAGGTAATACTTTACATTATGAGGGAATACCGCTTAACACGTTGCTGTGGGTGCGCAACTATACCCGTGGCAACAATGAGAGGCCATTTATAGTAAAGGAGAATGGTGATATTGAGTGGTGGTGATAATTTGAAAAAAAGGATAAATATGAAGTGAGGATATTGAAATATGGAGATTGACGAGAGAGAAATGTAAACGGATAAGGAAAGCAGAAGAGGCAGGAAACATCCCAACTCTTGCAAAGCAGATGTCATTCTTGCCTCTTCCTTTCCAAATCTTAAGTTTAACCTTAAAATCCAGATAATGCAAAGATAGATAAAAGTAAAGAAAAAATACATATCATATAAATATGATGTGCTCAACTATTTAATGTGTTAATGATATAAACTTATTTAAAATGAAGAACAAAAAGATTTTTTATTTTGTGTTGTTTGGAATGGCAGTTATATGCTATTTCTTCGCAAACAACCGCTCTTTTTCAAAGATGGTATCTAGCAATGTAGAAGCTTTAGTATCCGTATCAAATTCAGAATATCACACACCATCCTGTGGATTAGCTGTTGAAGAATTTATTGAAACAGCGGATGATGAAGCGAGATATCTACATTATACCGATTTACATACGTGGACATATTGTTCTATGGAGGATCATTATACTTGTGATAAAAACTCTTTGAAAAAGGCTATAAAGAGTTCACATACTCAGAAATGTTATCATCCACAACCTCTAACGGAATGGTGGCAAACATTATTTAATAATTGGCCTGATTCAAATTGGGAAAATAGTTCCAGTAGTTTTTAATTTATTTATGACAGATGGAATAAAATCCATCTGTCATAAAAAATATACAGACAATATGAATATAATTACAAAAAGCAGTTGTTATATATGGCTGTCCATAATTTGTTGTATTACATCATGTAAACAAAAACCCCATTTTGCTTATTGTATAAAAGAGTTTGAGTTAGAAGATGATACAATTACTATTAATGGAAAACCTTTGGATTTAAAAGTTAGTGATGACAACTTGACAACGGTTCTAGTAGATTCATTCTTAGTGATACAAGAAGAATGTGTTGATGGATTTCTTGGAGTTTATAACATCAATAATTTAACACGTAAAGCCACTTTATGCCCTAAAGGACGTGCAAAAAATGAATTTTCCAATCCTTTTTATTTGTTGTCTCAAGCATATATAAAAGACAGTTGTATATTTTTAACAGCTGTTGATAAAGATTGTTATGCAAAGGAAATTAATCTTACACAGTCAATGCAAAGAGGTATTACAATAGTTTCAGCGGTAAGTGACTGTCCTTCATATAATGACAATCATGTTTTTTTATTTATTGACAATGATATTAATAAGCAATTCGTCAATATTTATGGAGAAGAAACTATGGAACCAAAACACCGTAATGCAGAGTATAGTATAATCAACACAAAAGAGAAAAAGAAACGGGCCCTAAATGTATTTCCAAGACCCATGGATTCCGATGAGGAAAGTATAACCAATTATGCAGGGGGGGCAATGTATAAACATCCTAATAAAAACTTATTTGTACAAGAATGTTGCTTTATGGATTATTTGTTGTTTTTTGATATAGATGCAGATACTGCATTTGCCGTACATGTAAGTGGTACCCCTACATTTGATGATTATGCTCCAGATGGTAGAACTATAACATTTTCCAATGGCTCTACTGTGACATCAAATTATGTTTTTGCGATACACAGAACAGATAAAATAGATATTAATGGGAAAAAAACACGTGAACGAAGACTGCTTGTTTTTGATTGGAATGGCAATCTGATAGCGAATGCTATAATGAATCCTGGCGCAAATCAAATTGTATACGATGAAAAAATGAAAACACTATATGGATTTGATTTTTCAGTTGGCGAGAGAATTTTACACAAATATGATATTAGTAAAATTATTCCTGAAACAACGAGATGAAAGGTATATTAGCAGATTTTTTTTCTATTCTGATTATTGCATTATTCTTATGTGCTGGATGTCATAATAAAGGCTCAGTTATAAAAAGAATGAACAAATATCTTGTTGGTAAAGAAATATCGTTTGATTGGCCCAAATTATTTGTTTATAAAGATAGCATTATTAGTGATTCGTTGTTTCAAATGACACCAGTAAAAATAATAACATACAGAGGCGATGAATCGTGTGCGTTGTGCATAAACCGGTTATTACAGAAAGCATCATCGTTTTTGGATCATGGAAATACTTTTGAATTATTTAATGTAAGTCAAGTTAACTACTATATTATTTTATCACGCCCTATAAAAGATATTATTAAATGTTTTCAAGATGAGGATATTCCATTTGTTTCAATAATTTTTGATAAGAATGACATGTTTCTAGATAATAATCTATTATCAAAAAACGACTTTTCTAATCTGACTTTGTTACTTGATGAAAACAATAGAATCGTACTTGTGGGAGATCCAATACACGATGAGGAATCTCGTGATAAATATGTAGATAAAATTGTAGAGATTATAACAAAATATAACAAATAATATTAGAGAGAATAATTATGAGTGTTAAATTGCCGGCAATATTAATCATTTTCTTGTTATGTCAAATTGGATGTAAGTCTTCGAACAAAGATGTGAAACAAATTGTTAAAGAGCTATCAGGTAAGACTATATCTTTCGATTGGCCTAAGCAGTTTGTAAAGTATGATACATTGTTAATAATCGAAAGTGAGTATTCACTAACACCTGCGAGGATAATAAAGTATATTGATAATTCCTTTTGTCCATCATGCATAAATAACTATCTGTCCCTTGCATCAGATTTCATTACATTTGCTGGCAAAACAAATTTATTTAATTCTGATAGTGTGGAATACTATGTTATATTATCAAGACCTAAGGAGGAAGTGATAGAATGTTTCCAAGATGCACCACTCTCTCACATAGTATTAATATCTGATATTGAAGATAAATTCTTGGAAGAGAACTCCTTGCAAGGGTATGATAATATTTATACCACATTCCTTCTTGACAAAAGAAATAAGATCATTGGTATTGGAGATCCAATGTTGAGTGTTGGTGTGCGTGATATGTACATAAAGAGAATAAAAGAACTATTGGAATAATAAAGGAAGACAAAAAGTATTGTATAGCGGTCAATATGTTTACTACAAAGAAGGGAAAAATATTAAGAGCTTTCAATGATTATAATTATTTGGATTGGTTAGTATTGTTGTTCCTGTTATTGATCTTATACATACTGAACAGAAGTGATTCTTTGTTAACTCAAAAAGTAAATGTAGTTGGTGTCATTTTTTTTGCTATCAGGTTACTTGGTGTCCTCTTGCCTGTTCGATATGTCGGTTTTTTGTTTCCTGCCTGCATAGTTGGTGCCTGCTTAATAGAAACTATCTGGGGGATATGCCAGTTGTGTCACCCAAATAAGAGCATTACATTATTCATTTGTACCGGTTCCTTTGACAATCCGGGACCTTATGGTGGGTTCCTTGCGACATGTATATGTATTATCCTAGGCATAAGGATGCAATTCAAGACATCAGTAGTGCGCAGATTGTTGGCTTTAACAGCAATAATGGCGCTGATAATGATGATAACAACAAATAGCAGAGCTTCTTTTTTGTCTTTATCGGTGGGTTTATTAGTGTTAATTACACAATATGATAAATATCGTTTACTGATTAAGAAACATTGTTATTTGTTGTTGTTTTCTTTAGTTGTCATTTCTGTTTTTGCCTATTACATAAAAAAACCATCTGCTGACGCAAGGTTATTTATGTATAGGATCGATCTGGGTATTTTGCTGAGGAGTGGATTGATGGGATTGGGTATTGGCAATTTTGGTGGAGAATACGGACTTGCACAATTTCGTTTTTTCAAAGAAAGAATACCGGATATTTTTAATTGCATTAATATTTCAGATTCTTTTCCACAAGTAAAATACATAGATTGTCCGGCTTTTGCATTTAATGACTTTATACAGTTAGGTATTGAAGGCGGGTGGATACTATTATTGTTGCTGTTACTGATTCTTTATCTATCAATAAAACGGACTTACATCAATAAAAACCCTTGTTGTTTGGGCATTATTTCGATATGTATATTTGCTCTTTTTTCTTATCCATTCGAAAAAACCGAATTTCAGATTCTGTTATCGTTCTTGATAGCAATAGGTCAAATACAATCCAAGCGTATATTGCCATATCGCAAAATAGTTTCATACTGCTTGTTTTTTTTGTTTTTTGCTTATTCCTTTTTCAACCTTCTGCCGGATATGAAAAAAAACGTTGTTTCAAAAAAGATATGGAGTAGTGTCAGTTTTGATTATGAATCAGGAGATTTTGGGCGCGTAATTGATTATGGAGACAGGTATAAAAAGTATTTAATCAACGATTTTGGTTTTCTGTTTGAGTATGGAAATTCCTTAAGTAAATCCGGTTATTATGATGAAAGTGATTCTTTGTTGGAGATAGGGTCAAAAAAAAGCAGCGATCCTATGTTCTGGAACATTATGGGTAACAATAGTATAGCAAAAGGAAAGTATCGTGAAGCTGAAGAACGTTATAAACATGCTTTTTATATGTTGCCGAACAGGCTTTATCCATTGTATAACTTGGCCAAACTGTATCACATAGAGGGTGACACAACAAGATTTCTTAAAATGGCAGAAATAGTAGAGGCCTTTGTTCCAAAAATAGAATCATCAAAAACTGAAAGTTTGCGTGGAGAGATAAGAGATTTAAGAACAGGTTACATTTCTGAAGTTTGCAATAATGACAACTGAATCAAAGGAAAATAAACAGACTAATGGCAAGCAACCTATGTTAGGCAGAATAACAAAAGGTCTGTGGTATGTACACATTGTAGTTCTTGTTATCGGTACAGTACATTTTTGCAGGAGAATTTTCGTGGCAGAATGCTTTAAGATACCCACTGAATCAATGAAACCTACACTAGTTCCAGGCGACAAGGTTTGGGTAAACAAGTTGAAGTATGGTGCAAGAATATATACCTCGTTCAACTTTGAGGATCATGCACCGCTTAAGTGTTTCCGTATGCCCGGAATAAGGAAGATACGCCCAGGCGACGTAATCTGTTTCAACTACCCTCTTGGTTATGACAAATGGACGGAGATAGAGTTCAAGATAAACTATGTGTATTGCAAACGTGTGGTTGGTACTCCAGGCGATACTATTGGTGTAAAGAATGGGATTACCTGGAACAACAACTATTCCGGTACGATAGGAGTTCTTGAGAATCAACTTGCCATACAGAACACGCCTGACAGCATACTATGGCGCACAAAGTTTATGGGAACCATGCCGTTTACACGACCAATGTGGACCATGAAAAACTTTGGGCCTCTGTATATTCCGGAAAAAGGTGTAACGGTTGAACTTGACTCTATAGGACGTGCTATATATGGCCCTGTTATAGAATATGAGACAGGAGCATGGCCTGACGGTGATGTTACGAGTCACACTTTCCAACACGACTATTACTTTGCTTTTGGTGATAACAGCCTTGACTCCAATGATTCCCGCTATTGGGGTTTCATACCGGAGGATTTCATAATAGGAATAGTGGGAGGAAAGAAAGTGCGCAATAACCCTAACCAAACTTATTGAGTTTATGAGAAACTGGAATATGATAGGTCTGCTGCTGGTGATGTGTATGGTGGTTGTATTATCCGTAGCCGGTTGTTACAGTACAACAGATGGAGTAATCTCTGTGCGACGTGATGCAGTGAATGCAGGTAGTGCAGAGGTGGGTGACTCAGTATGCGCCACGTTCAAGTTCAGGAACAATACATACGCTACGCAGACGGTAACATTCCTGCCGGAATGTGACTGCACAACCGTAAGTGCGGAGAGCATAAGGATTGAGCCGCACAGACGCGGAAGAATAAATGTGAAAGTTGCGGTTGAGACACCCGGGGAGTTTACCAAGTACGTGTATGTGCAGGCTGCCGGTGGTGATGAGTTCTTTACCGTAAGCATAAAAGGACGCGGCAAGTGAAAGACTGAGATACAGAACCTAACAGATTCATAGTATTAACCGATAAAGAGACATGATATGAAACTACCCTCTCCAAAGTTACTGCTGTATATGGAACTGGCGGCGCATACGGTTTGCAGCGGTCAGGTGATAGGCCCGCGTACCTTGACCATGCAGCAGGTGGTCCAGCTGGCGCAGGAGAATTCAATCTCTGCCATGAGCAACCGCAACACTTTTGCGGCGCAGTACTGGAGTTACCGCTCATACAAGGCGGAACTCAGGCCATCACTTAACCTTAGTGCCAACTTGGCACAGTTCAACCGCTCACTGGTAGCGCTACAGGACTATAACACTGGTACCATCAGCTACCGTGCCAACTACAACCTGAACAATGACGCTACGCTCTATGTGAGCCAGAGCGTGCCCTGGACGGGTGGTACGCTGTCACTGTCAACAAGCCTGTCACGGCTGGACCAGTACAGCCCTGCAAGGCTTACCACCTACTATGCACAGCCCATCTATCTGAGTTACGCGCAGAGCCTGTGGGGTTTCAACCGGTTCAAGTGGGACAAGAAGACTGAGCCCAAGCAGTATGAGGTGGCCAAACGCCAGTACATAGAGAGTATGGAGCAGGTTAACCAGACGGCTGTCTCATATTTCTGGAGTTATGTGAGCGCCAAGGAGAGCTATGACCGTGCGAACAAGAGTTTTGAGGACAGCAAGCGGTTGTTTGAGGCCGGGCAGACACGTTTCAGCATGGGTACAATAACACGTGATGACCTGATGCAGATTGAGGTCACCATGCTTAATGATTCACTGTCGCTTACATCAAGCAAGGTGAGCCTTAGGAGTGCTCTTAACCGTCTCTGCTCATACATAGGTTATAAGGAGGATACGGAACTGAACCTTATTATTGACTATGAGATTCCGGATATAACGCTTGATTATGATGACGTGCTGGAGCGTGCTCTTGAGAACTCGTCATTCAACCTGAGCCAGGAGATAAGTTACACCAATACGGAGCGCAACATTGCTCAGGCCAAGGCTAACCGCGGCATGTCGGCCAGCGTGAATGCACGGTTCGGTATGTCAGGTTCTGCTGACAGGTTGGGTGATACTTTCGTGCAGTTGAAGGACCAGGAGGTGGTGGGAGTATCGCTCAATATACCTATCCTGGACTGGGGTCTGGCACGCGGCCGTGTGCGTATGGCCGAGGCCAATGCCCTGACTACCCGCAACAGTCTGGAGCAGTCAATGATTGACTATAAGCAGAACCTGTTTACGCAAGTGATGCAGTTCAATGACCAGCACAGCCGTTGCGAGATTTCAAAGCGTGCGGCGGATCTGGCTGAAGAGAGTTATCAGCTGGCGATCAAGAGTTTTGGGAGCGGTAACATGGATATGACCAGGTTGGACCAGTTGAAGCAGAAGCGGGACAGTGCGCTGAGTTCTTACCTTAGCAATGTGGCGAGTTTCTGGAGTTACTACTTTGGGATAAGGAAGGCTACTCTGTTTGACTATATATCAGGCACGGACATTTCAGTAGAGTTTGATAAACTGATAAAATAACATCGCCTGGCGATGGCTGTTGGCTATTGGCTATTGGCTGTTGGCCTCCATCTGGCGGAAAAAAGATGAATATATGAACAGGATTTTTATTACAGTATTAACGCTTGCAATGGTTGTTCCGTTTGTTTGCGGGTGCAAGGGTAAGAGAGATAAGGACGAGACTGAGGACAAGACTGAGATGGCTCGTGGCAGTTACAATGCCGAAAAGAATGTGGTTACGGTGGTGCCGCTGGAGCGTAAGGTCTTTAACAAGCAGCTGGTATGTAACGGCAAGTTAGAGGCACAGAGCAAGGTGACGTTGCAGTTCAGCGGACAGGGCAAGGTGGCTGAGATAAATGTGCGTGACGGCCAGAAGGTACAGAAGGGTCAGGTGCTGGCATCACTTGACAAGGAGCAGCCCCGCCGCCAGTTGGACCAGGCACGCCTGGCGTATGACAAGGCGGAGATACAGTTGGCAGACCGCCTTCTGAACTATGGTTATACTATAGCTGATACCGCAAGTATTCCGGCGGAGCAGAAACGCCTTATCTATATAAACTCAGGGTTCATAGATGCACAGATGGCACTTGAGAATGCCGAGCGCACATACCGCGAGTGTGACCTGAAGGCTCCCTACAGCGGTAAGGTGGCCAGCCTGAAGGGACGCGTATATGAGCAGGGCGGGCAACTGTGCACGCTGATTGATGACAGCCGCTACTTAGTTAGGTTCAGCGTACTGGAGACGGAGTACAAGTTTGTTTATGAGGGCCAGCAGGTGCTGGTGTCACCGTTTGTTGATGCAGGAGTAGTGATGAAGGGCTCAATACTGTCAATAAATCCTACAGTTGACCAGAACGGCCAGATAGCAGTTACGGCACAGGTGCCGGGGGCCGATGTGCTGATGGACGGCATGAACGTGCGCATAACGGTGGAGAACAGCGTTGCTGACCAGATGGTTGTACCCAAGAGTGCGGTGGTGATAAGGGATAACATGGAGGTGCTGTTCCGCATTGATCCTGAGACGGGGCACAGCCTGTGGACCTACGTGAACGTGCTTATGTCAAACACCACGGAGCATGTAGTGGAGGCCAACAAGGACCGTGGCGCAGACCTTAACATAGGTGACCTGATCATTACCAGTGGCAACTTGAACTTAGGTGATGATGCTGAGGTGGTAATTGAGGACAATTGACAATTGATAATTGACTATGTTCAAGGGATTGATAAGACGGCCTATTGCGGTTACCATGGTGCTTGTTGCGGTCATGGTATTGGGTATAGCGGCCATAAGGAAGCTGCCGGTATCACTGGTGCCGGACATAAACATTCCGCAGATAACGGTGCAGGTGACATCGGCTGATCGCAGTGCGCGTGAACTGAATGACCTGCTGCTATCTCCGCTGCGTGGGCAGTTGGTACAGACGGCCCATCTGAAGGATATTACCTGTACGGCCAAGGACGGCAGCGGACTGATTCAGATGACATTTGATTATGGTGCTGATGCTGATTACATCTTTATTGATGTGAATGAGCGTGTGGACCGTGCTACCAGCGGATGGCCGGCTGAGGAGGAGCGCCCTATGATAGCCCGTGCAAGCGCAACGGACATTCCGGCATTCTTTATAAACGTGTCACTGAAAGATGGGCGGTATGCCGGTAATGAGCGTTACCTTGAGATGAGTGACTTTACGCGTCAGGTGATAGTGCGCCGCATAGAGCAGTTGCCTCAGGTTGCCATGGTGGATATTTCAGGACAGGTGTTCCCGCAGTTGCTCATTATTCCGGATATGGAGAAACTGCGTGCCATAGGTGCTGACGAGAACACCCTGAGCAGTGCCATACAGAGTGCCAATGTACGCTTAGGGAGCCTGTCGATACGTGACGGCGAGTACCGGTTTGACGTACGCTTTGAGTCAAGCGTGGTGACACGTGAGGATGTGGAGAACGTGTGGCTCAAGCTGGGCGGACGTACATACCAGATAAAGGATCTGGCTGAGGTGCGTGAGGAGCAGCAGCGCGTAAAAGGCATGGTGAAGAGTGACGGCAGCCAGTGCGTGACGCTGGCCGTGATAAAACGTTCTGATGCACGCATGGCTGAACTGCGTGACGGCATACAGGGGCTGATGGACGCTTTTGAACGGGATTATCCGGACCTTCAGTTCCAGGTTACGCGTGACCAGACGGAACTGCTGGACTACTCCATAAACAATATGGTAAGGAACCTGCTGTTCGGTGCCCTGTTTGCCTGTATAATCATATTCTTTTTCATGCAGGATGTACGCAGCCCTCTGCTGGTGGTCATTACCATTCCTACGGCGCTCATTCTGTCTTTCCTGTTCTTCTATGTGATAGGTATCTCAATAAATATAATATCATTGTCAGGCCTGGTGCTGGGCTTGGGAATGATGGTTGATAACTCAATCATCACGATAGACAATATAACCCAGCGTTGGCAGAAGGGAGAACTATTGGCTGATGCCTGTGTTTATGGCACCCAGGAGGTGTTTACACCTATGCTGAGTTCTGTGCTTACCACCTGCGCCATATTCATTCCGCTGATATTCATGAGCGGCATAGCAGGGGCTCTGTTCTATGATGAGGCTATGGCTGTTACGATTACACTGCTGTCTGCCCTTATTGTCTCTGTTTTGGTTGTTCCGGTGTACTACTACAGGTTCTATAAGAAACAACCGTGCTTTACGCCTAACAGGTTCATAAGCCGAATCAGCGTGGGTAATATGACAGGTGGTTATGACCGCATACTGAGCTGGTTTTTCCGCCGCAGGGGTGTGATGTGGGGTATATTCGCTGTGGCCGTGGTGCTTATAGGCGTGCTGTTCGTGAATCTGGACAAACAGAAGTTGCCTACACTTTCACATAGTGATACTCTGGTAAATATTGAGTGGAACGAGCGTATATCAATAGAGGAGAACAACCGCCGCTGCGAGGAGATAGTGGCGCAGTTCCCGGATAAGGTGGAGCAATATACCGCCATGACAGGTGCGCAGCAGTTCGCGTTGTCACATACACGTGAGATTGGTCTGTCAGAGGCCATAATCTACCTTAAGGCGGGCAGCACAAAGGATATTGAAGATATTGAGAATGAGGTGGCCGGTTATATTACAGGACATTGGCCTGAGGCGGTCCATGACTGTCAGGCATCAGGCAACATATTTGACATGCTGTTCTCTGACAAGGAGGCCCCGCTTGTGGCCAGGATAAAGCGTACTGACGGTTCCACACCGGAGCCAGAGCAGCTTACTACGCTGCTGGCATCAATACGCACGGCCATGCCTGGCGTGGAGATACAGCCTGCCGAATGGAACGAGTACATTGAGCTTATCACGGATCCGGAGCGTCTGGCTCTGTATGACGTGAGTTTTAACCAGATACTGGGCTACCTGCAGAACTCCATGAACGCAAGTTCTGTGCTACGGATACAGAAGGGCGACATTTCAATGCCTGTGGTTATAGGTGTGGGCAGCAAGGAGGCCCGTGACCTGATACAGGGCAGTTACCTGGAGACCCGTGGCGGACGTGTGCCGCTGGAGATACTGCTCAAGGAGACCCGCAACCGTGACCTTAAGCAGATAACAAGCGGTGTGGACGGCGAGTTCTATCCGCTGGTGCTTGATGTCAGGGGGCGTGAGGCACGTCGTGTCATGGATGCGGTACAGAAGGTGGTGCGCGGGGATGACAGGTTTGATGTGAGCTTTAGCGGTACATACTTCAGTAACCGTGAGATGATAAAGGAACTTTGCAGTGTGCTGGTCATTTCAATACTGCTGCTGTTCTTTATCCTGGCGGCTCAGTTTGAGAGCCTGGTGCAGCCGTTCATAATACTTAGCGAACTTATAATTGACATATTTGCCGTATTGGGTATTCTGTGGCTGTTTGGCGAGAGCCTGAACCTGATGTCCATGATAGGTATGGTAGTTATGTGCGGTATAGTTATCAATGACTCCATACTTAAGGTGGATACCATAAACCGTCTGCGTGAGCAGGGAATGGGTCTGAAGCATGCCATACTGGAGGCCGGCGGACGCCGTCTGAAGGCTATCATCATGACATCGCTCACTACCATTCTGGCCATTGCGCCTTTCCTGGTACGCGGTGACATGGGTAGTGACCTGCAATACCCGCTGTCACTGGCTCTGATAAGCGGCATGATAGCCGGTACCTTTGTGAGCGTGTTCTTTGTACCTCTGGCTTATTACGTAATCTATAAGTCCACGGAGAAATGAAGAACCACGCCTTTTCCATAATCCTGATAATGATTGTGCTGATGCTTGTGGGTGCGGCATGCATTCCGCTGCTGAATGTGCAGTACAACCCTATCCAGGAGAACAGGAACCTGACGGTGTCATTCAGCGGAAGCGGGTCAGCCCGCGTGATTGAGACGGAGGTGACATCAGTGATAGAGGGTGCGCTGAATACGGTGGCTGGCGTGGAGAACATACGCGCCAACTCATACCAGGGCGGCGGAAACATATCACTGAGTTTCAAGAAGGGTACGGATATGGAGACTACGCGCTTTGACGTATCGACACGTCTCAGACAGATAAGGGCCAAACTGCCGGAGGGTACGCGCGTGAGCGTGAGCGGATCGGCCAGCGGTGGCGGACGCGGCAGGCAGCGCATACTGCAATACACGATAAACGCTGACATGCCGGCTACGGAGATAGTGCGTTATGCCGACGAGCATCTGCTTACGCCGCTGTCAAGGGTTGAGGGGGTGGACGGCGTGGAGACATCGGGCGCCATGCCTTTTGAGTGGGTGCTGACGTTTGATCCAAACTCGCTGCGTGCTGCATGGCTTACACCGAATAGTTTGAGCACGGCGCTGGGCCGTTACTTCCAGAACAGCATTGTGGGAACGGAGATAATGGAGGACCGCCTGATGCTGGTGAGACTGCGCACGCCGGACCTGAAGGGTGAACTGGAGCGTATCCCTGTGAGCAAGGTGGGTGACAGGCTGTACCGCATGGGGGACTTTGCGACGGTGACATATCAGGAGCAGACGCCCTACTCCTACAACCGCATAAACGGACTGAACACCATCAACCTGACGGTGTATGCCGAGGAGGAGATAAACACCATAACGGTGACGGGAGAGGTGAAGCGGAGGATGGATGAACTGAAAGAGTCTCTGCCGGAGAGTTACGCGGTAAAGCTGAGTTATGACGCATCGGAATATCTGAACAATGAGATACAGAAGATTTTCCTGAGGGCAGTGATGTCACTGGCCATACTGCTGCTGTTTGTGCTGGCGGTGAGCCGCAGCCTGCGCTACCTGACGGTGATAGGGCTTACCATTGTGGTGAACCTGCTCAGTGCGGTGATATTCTACAAACTGTTTGGGGTGGATATTGAACTCTACTCAATGGCGGGTATAACGGTGTCATTAGGTATAATAATTGATACGGCAATAGTGATTGCCGACCACTATACATATTACGGTAACCGTAAGGTGATGTTCTCCATTACGGGTGCGCTGCTGACAACGATTGCGGCGCTGCTGCTGGTGTTCTTCCTGCCGGAGAACTCCAGAGCGAACCTGACGGATTTTATATGGGTGATAGTGATTAACCTGACGCTCTCAATCCTGATTGCGTTCCTGTTTGTGCCGGCACTGCTCCAGTACTGGCCATTAGAGAACAAGGGTGTGGTAAGGAACACCATGAGACGACGCCGCAGGCTGGTACGCCGCAGCGCACGCTATGAGCGGCTGACGACATGGAGCCGCAGGCACAGGTGGGTTTATGTGGTGGCGATACTGCTGCTGTTCGGGATACCCATACAGCTGCTGCCCGGGCAGGTTAAACACCGGAATACGGACAGATGGGAGAATGAGAGCAAGGGCGGACTGGTGGGACTGTACAACAAGACCATTGGCAGTAAGTGGTACCAGAGGAACAAGGCGTGGTTTGAGTACCCTATAGGCGGTACGCTGAACCTGTTCCAGAAGCATTCAGGCGGCAGGATGTCTTTTAACCGTGACGAGGAGAAGCGTGATGTGGTGCTGAGCGTGCACGCCAACATGGCGGAGGGACAGAACGTGCAGCAGCTGAACGAGATAGTACGTGAGATGGAGAACTGGCTGCAGCAGTTTGATGAGATAAGTGACTTCTACACCAGCCTTTCAGGAACAAGCGGCACGATAGAGATTCATTTCAAGGATGAGTACCGGAACAGCCGTTTTCCGTATGACCTGAAGCAGCAGCTGTGGGGCAAGGCGATACGGTACGGCGGAGCGACCTGGAACATTCCGGCACTGGATGAGAACGACCAGTATCTGAGCAACAGCGTCTATAGGACCAGCTGGTCACATTCAATACAGTTGTACGGTTATAACTATGACCTGCTGTACCGGTATGCGGAAGAGTTGATTGATACACTGAAACAGAACCGGCGCGTGAACGGCCAGGCAGGTTTCTCGGCCGGCGGGTACGGGGCGTATGTGAACAGTGAATTCTATCTTGATATGGACAGGGAGAAGATTGTACGCAGCGGGACGAACCTAAACCGGTACTTCTCTTTCTTGGGTGAGCAGTTGTATGACAACAGCACGGGCCGGGTGTATGACGGGCGCGGATATACGCCTGTGAGGGTGAGATCGGCAGAGAGGGATTACTATGACCTGTGGCATATACGTAATGACATGGTGCTGATAGACAGCGTGAACACGCGCCTGAATGACCTGGGGTCAATTACCAAACGGCGGACAGGACTGAACATACAGCGTAACAACCAGGAGTACGTGATTGCCGTGGGGTATGAGTTCATAGGGTCATACGACCTTTTGTCCAGGATGGAGCAGGAACAGATAAAGCGGCTGAACGAGACGTTGCCTATGGGGTTCCGCGCGGGTGGCGGCGGCGGATACGGCTGGTGGAACGAGCAGAAGCAGCGCACGGCGCTGATATTTGTAGTGGTGCTGGTGATTTTTATGATTTGCGCATCGATGTTTGAGTCATTCAGGAACGCGCTGGTGATTGTGCTGCTGATACCGGTCAGTTTCATGGGGCTGTTCCTGGCATATCCCATATTCGGAGTGTCGTTCGGGCAGGGCGGATTTGCGGCCATGATTATGCTGTGCGGTATCACGGTCAATGCGGGGATTTACCTGACATCAGAATATCGTACCATTGCGGAGGCTTCGGGCCGAACAGGGCTCAAGACCTACATCAAAGCGTATAACCGCAAGATTATTCCAACTATGCTTACTATCCTGAGCACGGTGCTGGGGTTGATTCCGTTCCTGTTTGACGGACGGCAGAACCAGTTTTGGTTCAGCTTTGCGGTGGGTGTTATGAGCGGGATGCTGTTCTCTGTGATTGCCATTGTGATGGTGATGCCGGTGTTCTTCCCGATGGAAGATAGGAAAAAGAGGGAGTGGAAGCTGGTGCGGAGGATTGGCGGGTTGATAAAGAGAAAGGTTTTTCAGGTTACTAACTGATTATTGTTTTGTTGAGTTATGATGGATAGTTTTCTTGTTTGTTTGAACTGGACGGTGCAGGTTGAACCTGTTGCCTTAATTGTTGTTGTATCATTTTTTACTGTTATGACACTCTGGGGGATTTTTAGTAGCAGAAATAGGGAGGCTAATTATACCAATTGCTTTTCCAACAAGTATTATGAAATGAAGTCTGATGATGCGCATCAAGATACTGGAGAAAAGAAGAATGCGAAGGACTACAAAGGTTTGTTTGAGGAATTCAGGCATTCAAGGCTTTATGCCGAGATTGTTGTTGCACTGGCATCTGATGATATTATCCAAGAGCAGAACCTGACAGACTTGAAGAAGGTGTTATATGAGTTTTTTATTGAATTCAGGCTGTATCTGTATGAGATTGGGCCTAAGTTGTCTGATACGGATATTGACTTCTGTATATTAACTCTGGCTGGCATTAAACAAAAGCATATGAATAAACTGATTGGGATTTCTCCATCGGGAATACGGCTGAAAAAGCAGCGGATGAAGGAAAAGTTGCCTGGTAGGATTTATAGGAATGTTTTTAGGGTTGAGCATTGTATTTATTGAGGGGGGGGATGAGATGTGACTTGTGGAGGAGAAGAAGTATCTGATTACTTAAATTATTTCTCTAAAAAGGATTATTCCTACATTTTTAAATATACAAACATCTAATAAATAGAAATATGATAAATGATGAATGGCCAATATCGCCAACATTTCTTAGCCTGAGAGAGAATTGTCATGAAGATACTATCAAATGTAACAGAGATGGGATTTATTATCCTGATTATTTACGTGGATTTATTGCTGACTTATCCCGAGATAAGAGTATTCAAAATGCATTATCATTATTCCAGTTTGTTCCAGCTGATTTTAAGCCTTTAGATACGAATAGTGGCGAAGGAGTATCAATCATTTGGAATGAACATATAGAAGCTAAAATAAAAAGTATTTTGGGCGACCGAAAAATAATCAGGATAGATAGTGGTACTTTTATCCAAAATGGAAGAATATGTGACTCCTTTAGGGACTGTGGTTATAAAGCAAACTGTTTCAAAAACGATAGTAATGTCGCGATATTTGCAAAAGAGGTGTTAAACAATTATGATCCAAATACAACTGAATATTTAGAGGAACTGAAATCAATAATATGTGATATCAATAATGATAAAGAAATTAAAAATAAAATAAAGTGGGAAGAATATGATTCTAACAATACAAAAAGATTTTACATTCATTATACATGCCCTTATTCCTTATTTGAAGAGTATGTTTTCCCAATATATTCTCAAGGCCGTTTAATAGCATGTCTTATGCTTGGACAATTGGCAAGAGAGAACTTTGATAAAGAAGAATGTTTTGCTGACTATAGACATGAAATGTCTACTTATATAGATATTGAGAAAACAGTAGAAACAATAAAAGTATTAGATAATACAAAATGGAACAAAAGATTAGATACGATAATTTCCAGAATAGAGACTTTTGAAGAACGCTTAACTGAACATATAAACTCAAAAAACACAACATACATAAACACAAAATTTGAAGAAATAGAACATCAGTTTCGAGAGGGAGTTCGGAATATCAGCATCAAAAAACAAAATATTACTTCAAAATTTTCCTATATCTTGAATAATGCCTTTGATAATATACGAAAGTACTTTGATGTTGGTAACGATGGTTTTATTAGCATGTTTGCTATACCTATTGACATTAGCCATAATGAATTGTTTCCAATAGGTTGGTCTGGTTTCTCTTTTGACGGAAAAGATAAAGTACAGTACTCTTTTAGCTTTAAGCAGTTAAAAGGGTTAGATGAATCGGAGTCAAAACATAATGATCTTATTTTAGCAGCAGCAAGCGAACCTATCAGAAAAAAATATGATTTCAATAAAGATGTATTTTTCTATAGAAAGCAAGTTGACGAAGAGGTTGCTTACATTGTGTGGAAACGCCATAGTAGCAAATTGATGAAATATAAAAATGAAAAGTATTTTGATGAATATAAGAAAGCTCTGAGAAATTTTTATTCTCTTGTTTTTGAATGCTATTCTTATACCCATGAAGAAAGAATAAAATTATTACTAGAAACGATAATAAGAGAATGCGCCCATGAATCAGCCCATTTCATTTTGCCAGCAATAGACATACTAGATAAGCACATAAACATGGTACCAGCACAAATGATAAATAGAACAGATTTAAAGCATTATTATAATTATGAATTAATACCATTTGAAAACAACAAAAATAAAATTAAGGAATTACTATATCAGCTTAAAGATATCTATATACGACCACCTATAATTTTTTCTGATAATCTTCAAATTAAAAAAGAATACAAATCAATTACTCTCTTGTTTTATAAACTGAGAGATATGCGAGAAGAAAGAGCAAAAGATTCCCACAAAAGTATACAATATGGAAACATAAATATTAATGAGGAAATCAAGCTTGATGAAGCTTATTTCAGTCATGCCATTTTTAATTTGTTGGATAATGCAATTAAATATGGCTTTGACGGAAGTAATATTTATATAAAGATAAATGTTGATAAACAAAATGACAGATTGATTATTCAAATTGTTAGTTATGGAATAGAAATAAAAAAAGAAGATAAGATATACAACCTGTGGGAACGAGGCGATAAGGCGTCAAGTATGGCACAAGGGGAAGGCATTGGTATGTATATCGTAAAAAAAATTTGTGAGGCACACAACGGGACAATTACACATAAGAGCGAACTATTGAGTATTTATAATATTCCTGTTTTATTTAATTATAAGTACAAACGAGAATTAGCAAAAGATTTTTCACAAGAAGAAATAAAACAGTTTGATTATGAAATAGAGCGTCTTTCTAAATCAACAGAAACCGAAGTAGTGAACGATCATAAATATATTAATTATGCCTATGTTTTTGCTACACGAATTAAAGAACCCACATTTAGGAACACTTTTATTATTACGTTACCCTTACATTGATATTTTGTATTATGGAAAGAAAAAAGATATTGCTTGTAGAGGATGATAACAGTATCTTAAGGATGCTTGAAGAGGCTATTGATCCTTATTCTGAGATAATAAGGGTCAGGGCTGTAGATGAAGCTCTTGGGGCATTTAAAGAAAATGGTCCATTTGACTGTTTCATTGTTGACCTACAGATAGTGCCTAAGGGATTGGCATTTGATAAAATGGTCGATTATCAGAATAGAGAAGGATACGCATTTTTACTAAAAATCTGGGAAGGAAAAAGCCAAGAAGAGATATCAAAATTAAAAGCCAAGACTATCATCTGTTCTGGATTTATAGAAGATTTTAAAAAAGAACATACAGATGACATAAAAGGCTTATTATTAGTTGATAAAAACAAAGATCTTAATAAACTCAGTTTATTTGTTAATAGAATTGTAGAAAATGACAACCAATAAATTTAAAATCATAACATTCTTTGTACTACTCCTGATTGTAGTTATGACATCTGTTGTTATTTGTGATAGATACAACTTTCATAAGAATATAATTAGAACTGCTAATTACTGCATTGAATTAATTATTAATGAACAATCAAAGAAAGTAACAGATCACAATCCAAAATGTAATGCAGACTCTAATCTCTGTATAAGCAAAGAATTCCAGTAATTTGACAATTCTTTAGACCTTAAATACAATCATAATAAACAAATTATAGATAAGTATGATTATAATAAAGAATTATTGGAAGTTCTAGAGAAAAGTGATGGGTTACTAAGTGCAAATGGCTTGACATTTCTAGCGACCTTGATAGTTGCACTCCTCGCAACACTGTTATTCTATAGATTGGATGCCATGGAGAAATTGGCGTCAGATACAACAACAATGAACAAAGAAATAAAAGATAAACATGATATAATTGATAAGGCAATTAAAGGTATAGGAGTATTTAATAACAAAATCAACACGTACTATAATCATACTGTTAAATACGATTATCTGCAAATTAGAATTGAAAGTATATATAATCTATCTATTATAATAGGGAATGTTGTGATGGCCCTATCCCCTGATAATCTGAAAGAAAAAAATGAATCTATACTAGAGCAAGTAGGAGTTTTATGTCATCGCTTGACAAAAATGTGTAGACAGATAGAAATACAATTACATGACCCAAAGAATAGGTTAGGTTTTGTAACTCAGGAAGAGAAAAATATACTTTACACATATATTGAAGATTCGTTAGGAGAATTGGAAGGGAATAAGACTACAGCTAAGCAGATCAATAATACAAAATTAAATAATTTGATTCAGAATCAAATAGATAGAGTTAACAATATAAAAGAGATACTTAATGATGTTGAAATACAGACATTTGATTTAAATTCTTAAACAAATTAATTCCACTAAATGGAAGATATTATTTTGACATCATTTGTTATTACTAAAACAATTTAATAACTATTTGTTGTAAAAACAGACAGACAACAGTTTTTGCCTTTACCAAACTGACGTGGACGGAAATTATGAGAATGATTACATAAATAAGAGTGGAAATCCTCGATGATAGTTCCCGACTGAAGATGCTCCAATGGAGTGAAATCTATATTAGAACGAGCTTATTAGATAGAAAATATATATCTTTAACGATTCGAACGCGGAAATCAACAGGTATAATTCAACGCTTCGATCCTTTTGATAACTATAAACAAGAATCACTAAGATAATTAGGCAACAATGGATTATAGCGAACATTACAGAATAGCAAGAATGACTGCACTTTCGCAGGGCATTAGACCTGATCAGTTTGAAAAAGCTGAGACATGGTATTATGACGAGACCGACAATGTGAAGCATCTGGTGTATGAGAATAAAAGGGTAAATGCTTCAGAGAACACTATTTTTGTATTAGGTGGAATACAAGCGGAAGATAGTATTACTGATGATGAATTGCATTCATTCTTTGGGAAAGAACCAGGAAAAGAATTGAAAGCAAATAAAGATTTAAGAGGAACATTCAGTGAGATTTTAAGAAAAGAAGCATTTTCAAATACATTAAAAATACTTGAGGAGAAAGGATGGAACATCCATTTTATATCAGTACAGGTTTGGTATTATGGTTTTGTAGATATAGTTGATTCCATTAATGATGATATAAATGCTTCATTTGCTTTAAAGGCAATCCTTTATAAAATATTGAAAAGTAGCCCGGATGACACGGTGAGAATTTTTGGACGCTTTCATTATCCAAACATAAAGGATAAAGATAAGAATGCCTTTCTTGATGAACTAATAACACTGTCTTCAAGGTTTGTAGCATCTAATCCGAATGTAAATGATGAGATGATGACTAACATATTGATTGACAAAATCAAAAAGGCAAAGACTAAAAAGCAGTTGGATTTTATTCAAGATGAAACGCCCGATGAATGGGTGGGTAGATTTATTCAGTTCTATTCTAGTGAAATAGCTTCTTATCCTAATAAGACACTTATTCTTGATACGGAAAAACAGGTAGAGAAGGCACTTAAGGAAGTCCCAATTGAAGTGAATGGAAAGGTTTTGAAGAATTATAGTTTTGTTGACTCTGACATAAATCCCATGATTCAAGTTTGTGATTATGTCGTTTCAATTCTTCGAAAATATTTCATCTTCCTGGACAGGTCTTTGAGCGAAGTTATAGCAGATATTAAACATTTTGATGAACAGCAATTAAAGAATTTAAAGTTCCTTAATCGAATCCTTAAAAGATCATTAGATGCAAATCCGCTATATTATCACTATATCACAAGTGTAGAGATGCAGTATAACCTGAATCAGTTGATGAACATGTATTGTTAGTATTCATATTACATGGAGTTAGTTATACACGGTTTAGTTCCATTGTCATATAATTCGAGGAACGTCAATAATAAAAAGGCGTATTCTAATCGAATACGTTCTGCATTCTTGCGGAAATACAAAGGCGCAGTGCCTAGGTTTCCTGCAGATGAAGAATTATATGCCAGAGTTTACTTTTTTATGAGCGATGGGGTAAACATTGATTGTGATAATATCAGCAAACCAATCTGGGATGCTGTGAGAGGACTCGTATATGAGGATGATCGCAACATTGAGTTTAGGACCGCGTCTGTTATAGATGTAAACATACATCCTTTCAACATTATTGATACTTCTTCTATTTATTAACAAATTAAACAAAGATTGTTATGGGGGTATTTGACAAACTGGTTAACAAAACACCAACAGACGAAACTAATCCGTTTCGACCAACGACCAAAGACTTCTTTATAGGTGTACCAGAAGCAGAAGCAGAAGCTACAACTGCATCTATAAAATTAGACTCATTTTTTGTAGATTATTTAGATGTATTGCAACAATTGAATAATGAAAAGTTTATTGTTTTAGGACGTAAAGGAACAGGGAAATCAGCTATTGGTGAACATATTCTTTCAATATCCAAGAATGACGCTAATTTGTTTTGTGATTTCATTAAGAAAGAAGATATAGATATCGAGAAGATTGTTCAAATAGGGAAAGAGGAAGGAGTTCACATTGAGAGAGGCCTGCTCTATAAATGGATAATACTTACAAAGTTTATTGCTCTCTTTGCAGATAATCAAAGCCTCGCCTGCATAAATGGAATGAGATACCTCTGTGATTTTATTAAAAAAAGTAGAGGATTCATAAATATCAAGAATTATGAAGTTAAAGAGATAATTCACCAATATGGAATTAATGTAAACATTGAGCATTTTAAGAGATATCTGACTGCATCGGGCAACTCTATCAAGCAATATAAGTATGAGAAAGCGGAATTTTACAAATTAATACCTGATTTGGAGAGGGTTGTCACTAATATTTTAAAAGATGATTCTTCAAACCAATATGTCTTAATGTTTGACGATTTAGATATTGGTCTAAATTTAAATAATCAAGATAGCGTTAACACTCTGACAGAGCTTATTAGAACTGTTAAGTATTATAACAATGATGTCTTTGCAAGAAATGGAATAGAATCGAAAATAATTATCTTTTTGCGTACTGATATTCAAAAGCATCTTATTTATTCTGCTGATATGCCCAAAATATTCTCTAGCTATGCAACAGAATTAAGATGGTACGAAGATATATTCAGGAACAATGAAACCAAACTTCTTCTGAGACAATTTATTAATAAAAGAATTGAAATAAATTTTCAAAAAAAGAGATATATAATAAATGACCCTAATGATCCGTGGACATCATTTATTGATGAAAGGAGTTTCAAAACAGGAATAAACGAATACAACCAACGAGAAAAAACAGGTTTTAAGCACATCATTGACCACACGTTTTTTCGACCTCGTGATTTAATCCTATTTTTTAAGGATATCGGTAATTTAGACCTTGATATACCCATCAGTTCAAGCGATATCAACAACAAATTGATGGACAGATATGCCCGCGAAATGGTGACGGACATAAAAGGAGAATTATCTGTTAATTATGATGCCAATGAAATTGAGGGTATTTTTGATGCGTTAAGAAACAGTTTTGGAGCATACAGAAAGCCTTTTAAGCATAGCACATTAGTATCAGAACTTACCAATAATAGTATATCAGATACTACAAAAGTAATATCTGATTTATTCGACTATTCCCTAATAGGTAATTATGACGAAAACAATAATGTCACTTTCAAATATAGAGAAACACGGGGCCAGATTGTAGAAATAAATCCAAGTGACTCCTTTATTCTTCATTATGTTTTACAGACTTATTTCAAAAAAAATTAAGAATATCTATTAGTTTATGAGCATAACGCTGTATCGGTACCAAGCGTATGATACTACCGTTTAAGTACGCTATCAAAAAATGAAATACGTGATATAATTGTGTTTTGGGAACACTATCATGTTGCATATTCAGAAGAATTCACCATCCCAGAGCATTTTGAGGAAGTCGTTCACATAGATGAGTTCCATTCCTGAAGATAGTCTTGTTATGGGGTCGAGTGATACAAGAATGGCCCTGCAATCCGGATGTTCTTCCTTAAAGGCATTGAGTCCGGTCTTATGCCTGTTCATTACCTCTTCGCTGGATTTTATTTCAATTGCAACTCTGGCATCGCCTATAACAAGATCAACTTCAAGACCGGTATATGTATGCCAGTATGAAATGTTCTCCCTCCTTCTGAAATAGCCCCTGTATGCAAGGATCTCCTGCACGATGTAATGTTCAAATGCATGTCCAAAGTCATCGGTGCCACGCTTCAGGCTGTTACGCCCCATCAGATAATTGGCAAGACCTACATCGAAATAATAGAACTTGGGAGCCTGGCTTATTCTCCTCTTGACGACCTTTGTATAGGCGGGTATTTCATAACCGATAAGTGTGTCATACAATATCCTGAAGTATGATTTAACCGTTTTTGCGGAGACTCCGCAGTCTGACGCGATATTCTCATAATTAATCATCTCTCCGTCCGAAATGGCAGCAACCTCCATGAACCTGGCAAAGTCATCGATATCCTGTACAAGGGCCTCCTCCTGTATCTCCTCACGCAGATAAAGGTCAACATACGCTTCCAGACGGTCTGTAGCATCCTTTACCGCATAGTGGGGCGGAATCATTCCATTCTGTACGGCGCGATCAATGTCAAAATCAGGTATTTCTGGCCAGACCAGAGGAAAGAGTGTACGCTTAGCTGCTCTGCCACCCAGTGTGTTGGCACCCTCCTTTTTCAGCTTTCTTGCGCTGGAACCGCTGAGTATGAATTTAAGATGCTTCTCAAACATGAGCAGATGCACTTCATCAAGCAAATCCGGGACTTTCTGGATTTCATCGACAATAACCAGTGTTCCTTCGGGCTCTTTCATCAGGGCGTTCCTGAAAAGCTCCGGATTACGGCGCAATCTGCGCCTTAGGTCTGATTTTAGCAAATCATAATAGATAGCAGCTTTAAAGCGCTCTTTGAGAAGTGTTGATTTCCCTACCTGACGACCGCCAAACAGGAACATTGCCTCATCCAGTTGGTTCTCTATATCAAATATCCTCTTGTACATATAGTATTTAATTTCTGCGTTTACTTTCCGGATTTTAAATGAAAATCAGGAAACACGTTGCGAATGTAAACACTATATTTCCAACAACCAAATAATTGCAGAACTTTTTATGGATAACTTTCTCATATGATTTGATGCTTATTCCTAACAAAACAGGCCGTGCCTGTGTGGACACTGCCTGTTTTTACATTACCAGGTTGGAATTCTATTCCTCATCCCCCTCAATCTCCTCCAGATAAACCACCAAATCCAAATCCTCATAAACGTCAATGGTCCTGTGGTCACCGTCAAAGTGCCGGTCATCGCTCCATTCCACAATACGCCAGCCCGGTGCAGGTGTAACATCCAGCTCCACGCTGTCCTCATAGTGTGCTGCCTCCACGCATCCCGTTACGGTACCAGCCTCTTCAGGTTCGCAAACCGCACGCACGTGATAGGTCGCATCGCTCTCCAGTATGGCCTCAAAGTACCTAGGCGTGTAGCGGTCCACATAGAAGCGGCGGACAAGAGCCGTCTCATCATCGTCATCATCCCAGTGAACCATGTGGAAACCTTCAGCCGGAGTAACAGATATTTCCACCAGTTCACCAAGGTGATATGTTCCGCTACCTGTAGTCTCACCATAATAGGTGTCCACTGATATCCGCTTCGTCTCAGTCTTATGCCTGAACTCAGCTATGATATCATAATCCCTGTTGGCCACCAGAGTACGCGGGTTGGCCGTGTTACCGTCACTCCAGCGCACAAACTCGTAGTTCTCGTTTGCAGGTACTGCAGTAATAACCACTTCATCACCACGGTCAAACGTACCGCAATCAACATCATCGTCGCTCTCTATGCCACCAAATCCGTAAACGTTCACGTTCCAATACAGCTCATAGCTGCTCCTGATGGCCACAAATACTGCAGTAAGTGAAACATCGCTGTTCATCACAACGTCACGCTCAGGATTGTGGTTATCCGGCTGGTCCTCCCAGTGGTCAAACTCCCAGCCGTTAGACGGCTCGGCAACCAGGTGCGCAGTCTCGCCCGGACGGTACATACCACGTCCGTTAACCTGGCCACGATAGGTGGGGCTTACATTAGCGGTCAGCCTGTAGTGCTGGTCATAAACAAACACCGGCTGCAGCACATAGTCGCGGTCCATAACAAGGTTACGCGGGTTCAGAGTATTACCGTCACTCCAGCGCAGGAACGTGTAGTTCTGGGTAGGATTAGCAAGAATGCCAACAACGCTACCTTCATTATACTCATGAACACCCATGTTACTTACAGTTCCCATGGTAACATCCGGATTGCTCATATCAAGTCTGTATTTCACCGGCTCCGTAGCAGAATAGAAAGCATTGATAAGCTGCTCGCCACTCTTCTCTCCAGTAGCCGGATTCACATAGAAGTACCTAAGGAAAACCTTAGGTTTCCCTGCATTGGGCATCCCAAACTTGCCGGCATACGCCTGCAGCAAGTTCACCGCCCCGGCCGTAGGCACCAGCGGTTCACAGAAGGTAGAACCACGGCCCACGCCCGTAACAGTTCCCACTGTCTGAGGCCCGGTTGCCATAACAACCAGCCGCAGTCCTGCAGCCTGTTCCGGAACAGAGTTCAATCGGAACATAAAGCTGCTATCGCTGATAGCAGCTTGAGCAACCGCCGGCTGCTCAATGCCCGCCAGCAGGGGTGGGCTCGTAAGCGGCTGGCCGCCGCAGCGCATCACCCAGAAGTTCAGTCTCAAGTACAGGTTAGTACCTGTCAGCTGTGCTTTCTGTCCCAACACCCTGCGCCCAGACTGACTCTTGGCCGCATTGTTCCAAGCCACAATCTCCGCCTGCGTCAGGTGTTTCCAGTTCTGCTGCAGCATCCTGAATATACTCTTAATCGTTGCCTGGTCTGCCGTCCGTTTCTTAGAGCCAGTCCCCTTGGTGCGCAAAAAGATAGCTCCCTTGTTCTGGCTTGCAGTAACGCCCTTAGCACTACCAGACATCCTGTCAAATGCAATAGAAGGTTTGTATCTCATAGTATCAAACTTTTAATGGTTAAACAAAAAGTCCCCCACAGGGGAACACCCTGAAGGGGACCAATTTCTGCGATATCTGCGCTTTCAGCGTGGGCTTACTCGCCACCGCCGCCGTTCTGACTCTCGTCAAAGGGGTCATTTGAAGCACCCAGCTCAACCTCCTTCAGGATATCAGCGCTCTTCTCACCGGTAACAGCGTTAACGTAGAAATAGCGCATAAAGATCTTAGGACGGCCGGCACTGGGAGCACCGTTCTTGTTGTCGTATGCAGCCTTGATGTCCATAGTGTCAGCCACTACAGAGAAAGGATCTGCAAAAGCTGATGCCTTGTCAAACGCATTGCTAACACCGTGGCTGTGCGGAGCACTGGCCTCAATGACAAGGCGCAGATTTGCCACATTCTCCGGAATACTTACCAGAGTGAACTTGAACTCTTCAGCATTGAGCTGAACGGTAGCAGCTGCAGGAGCATCCACGCCCACCAGGGCAGGAGGATTTGCCACAGCGTTGCCACCGCAACGGATAATCCAGAAGTTGAGCCTCTGGTAAAGGTTCAGACCGGATATCTTGGCAGCATTACCCAGAATAGAGCGGCCGGCCTGACTCTGAGCCAGGTTGTTCCAGGCACTGATCTGAGCAGTGGTCAGGTTCTTCCAACTCTGAGAGAGCTGCTTAAAGATACCCTTTACGGTTGACTGACTTGCGGTAGTGGTCTTCTTGCCATAACCGCGGTTACGGAGATACTTGCGGCCCTTGGCCTTAGCAGCGGTCACGCCCTTGGCGCTTCCTGACATCTCCTCGAACGCAATAGATGGAGCGTACTTCATAGTAGTAAATGTTTTAAATGGTTGATTAATTAGTTTGTTTTTCTCTTGGTATATCTTGAGCTCATAATACCCGTATTTATAAATCACATTGACAAATCCTGTCATCACACCTGGTAGTCCCGGCTAGTCCCGTGGCCACACTCATCCACGCTGTTTCAACAAAATACTTCTGCCCGGGCGTGGGCTTCACGGTCAGTCTATCAGTATAGACCTTGGTCACATCCGCAAAGTTCTGCTCAGGTATAAACCCCGCATCCACCAGAACCGGCAGCCCACCGCCGTAGGTCTTGCCCTTGCTTGCTGCAGCACTCATCCTCACCGCCAGCCTGTAACCTGCACCCGGATTCACCAAACGGCTCAACTGAATCAGTCCAGGAGTAACAATGATATTGCTGTACTCCACCTCAGGAATAGCCGGAATCTCCGTAGGTGGCACCACCAGCATTTCCAGTCCCAGCAGCGCACGGTTACAGTTCAGCGTAACATAAGCATTAACCGCCGGACTCTGAGTCCGCATGCGGCTCCCAAAGGCATGGGCTGCAGCAAACGCAGCCCACGCCTCAGCCTGCTCCACAGTAAGCCTCTTAAAGCTCCTGCCCACACGGGCAAACAGAGCACGACTGTTTTTTTGATTGGGAGTAACACGTCCCGGCTGATGGCAACGTCCGGAAAGAATGGTTCCGAATCTCGTGCTGCGGGCAGTAACCATACCCGCGCTGCCGGACATCGCCCCAAAGGGAACTGAAGAAAGTGTTTTCATGGTATCAGAGTATATCTATGTTCCAAAGACCTATACAAAATTTTTGAAGATTATTACGATAACCGGCGATTTTAATCCAATTATTTGTGGCGGAGTTATTGGCGAAGTCGGGATTTCTTGTATATTTGCGAATGGCAGTGGGGCTGATTGTTTGCTATTTTAAACTAATGGTTTTCATGTAGCTTTCAGCTGCTTGCCTTAGGTTGACACTGAGCTCCTGGTTAAGGATTGTGGTGGCACACAGGGACTGATGGATGATTATCGGGGCTTGTGACTGATATCGGGCCTTTGATGTCAAAGAGCCTTTTTATCGCATCATTAGTAACATCATATAGAAAAAAGTTATGGATCAGACAAAAATAAATTATTATCTTCCTTTCTTCTCAAATACAAGAGTAAACAAATTGGATATGATGACTGAAGTGTTGTCTGTTCTTTCTTTTGATGAATTACAATTATTCAAAAGAAAAACACCTGTATTGTCTCAGGGATTATTAAAGATTCCTTATCTTAAGAGAAAGTCTTTCTCAGAGATATTTACTAAAGGCAGAGCTTTGTGGAATGAGACTAAAGATGTATATGGTGCTATTGCTTTTGTGATATTAAATAATGCCCAAGAAATAAATCGTTATATTCAACTCAAAGAGAAATTGGATATTTTAACCTCAACTCAAAAATATGAGGAGGCACACAGGCTATTGGACCAAATAGATAAAGAGGTTTCTGTTTCTATGATGAGTACATATTATCTCCTAAGATTAACGCGACTTGACAAAGGTATAACAGTTAGTACACAGTTGTATAATAAAATCTGTCAGGACAATACAGTGTTAGGATATATTTCAAACGTTGCATTCAAAAGCGCCGCAATAGATTTGCCATTTGAAGCAGAGATAGAAGGTCAGTATCGTTCGTTTCAAGGGCAGGAAGAGGTAGGTGACTTTTTTACTGCTTTTGCATTTCCATTTAAAAAAACAAAAGGAGAAAAATGGTTAAGGCTTTTACTATATACTTCGCTTATAGATCTATTTGAAGGCTTTATTTTTCAGTTAAGTTGTTTGCCGAATGAAAAATTAAAAAGTGAGTCATTGAAGAAGATAATATGTGCATTAGCAACTAGTATTCAAGATAGAAGGATTCAACGGCTTTATTCTTTAATAAACAATGGTAAAACACTACCTCATTTTTATGATTATAGTGAAGAAAAGACTTTGATCGATAAATATTATTCTCAAGATTTTGAATATGTATTATCAAAAGGACAAGATTATCTCAAGCGAAATCCTCTTGAAGCTATAATAATAGATGTTTTTTACAAGAGTTGTCTTAAAATGGATCAGATACCAGATGATTTATTTCCCGAGGATTCATTAGCAGGGAGAATACATGATTTTTATGTATTGTCATTGACAAATGATGATATTTCGGAAGCATGTAGAGTTCAATTGAGAAGTATGTGTATTGCATGGTTCTCGATTCCTTCATTAAGACAGATATATCAACTATTCTATGATTTAAAGCATTCAAGAGAAGATAGTGTATACACAAATTTTTGGCGATATTCTTTAGTGCCAGAAATAAGGGATTCACTGTTTTATAATAATCCTAACGAGGCGACACTATATTTGAAATCAGCAGGCTATTCAGAAATAAATAGTAATCAAGTTCATATTTTGCAAAGACGAATAGATGATTCTTTCAATCAGACGTATAGATTGCTATATGGTGTTAATGATGAGGATGTCTTGTCCTTAAGTAATGAAATTGAGAATGAAGAACACACTCCAATTATTACAGGTAGGATTATTTCGACATTGTTTGATCATATGTTTAGGAGCGGAAAATATGCAGATGCAATTTCTTTATATGTGAAGTGTAAATTAAAGGCTCCTTTTACCAAAATACCAATTGATAGAAAGAGTATAACGAAAGAACTAACAGATGTAGAAGATTCTAAGATTTCTAATCAGTTAGAACTTGCCGTATTCTACACAATGATAAGGGCAGAAGTTTATAAACGCTATTTGGCATATAAACGCTATCTAAAACAGGCAGGTTTTAGACGGGCATCAGAGATAGATAATATTAATAGTCCGGCACTTATCTATTTTGTAGGAAATGTAGCCGATCGAAATGTACTTACACTGCATATTTTGGAGTTTGATAAAGAAGAAGATGTAGCGAATGAAAGGATTGAACTATGTAAAAAGGTCTTGAATGTTACGAATGAAAAGAAATATGCAGATGAAATAACTTCACTTATCAAAGAACATGAGGTGATGGCATTAGCACAGCAGGTGAATGATAGCAAGATACATGTTGATGTCCAGTCGTTAATAAACAGTGGCCTTTCCAATGAGAAAATACTGTTTGATACATATTCTGAAATAGATGAAAACTTAGAGATGTACGAACAAAAAAATATTCAGGGAATTCTTGATTATATAAATAATAATTATGAAGGGAAAAGCGTATTATTTGCCTACGAATTACCATCGGTAAAATACAAGCGGGTATTATTTAGACAAATGGTGTTAAGTATAAGAGATAAGTTTTTGTTTGACCCCATATATGGACTTGATAAGTATTTGAGTGCACGAATACGACACGGAACTTTAATCACTCAACTTAGAAATCATTTTTTAACTCATTCTTTGGTTACCAATAAAAAAGAAGGAGGTGAGTACCAACGTATTAACCCCTGGACACAAAAAAGAAATGCGTCATTGTCGGAGTCAGAAAAAGAAGCTATAAATGAGCGTATGCTTAATTTTACCATTTGGTTAGATGAACAACTGAAAGTCGTTAAAGAAGAAAAAATACAAATTAAAACTGAAAGAGCTGAAGGAAATGTAAATGGCCTATTTGATTATTCAGAGGAGTATATGGTGGATATGATAGATGATCTGGAGGTTAATACATATGATTCATTTGAGGCTTTTGTTCATTCTACCATTGAATTGTTGTGGAAATGGACTAATTTTGTTTTAGAAAGGATTAGAGGTTTCTTCCAGCAATATGAGGAGTTAGTGGTTGCAGAGATGACTAAGTTACAAAGTGAAGTTGTGTTAATGATGGGAGATTCTACTCTACTTATCAATGCTTTTAAAGATGCAATAACCACATGTCGAACTGAGTTCCAGTCTGATATATCCGTAGTAACAAGTTGGTTTAAACCTGAGAAATCAAATGTACGATTCTTCACGATTCAACAAGCTGTTGACACGAGCCTTTCAGTTATCAATAATATTAACCAGAACGCTCTATCTTTCAGCAGTATAGACATTAATGATAATAGCAAATATAGTGGAGATTATTTCAATGCAATTCATGATATATTTCATGATATGATGAATAACATTTTGGGATATGAAAGAAAAAGAATGAATCAAAGAGGGAAGGGAATCATACGTATTTCTAATATAGACGATAAATTAGAAATTGAAGTTAGCAACCCTGTTGAAGAATTGGATGTGGATCAATTAAAGAAGGTAATTGAAGATCAGAGAAATATCCCTTCCATGATTGCTGGAGGTAAGACGCGAAGGGAGAACAATTCAGGATGTGTCAAAATATACAGTACTGTTATGTATACGTTGGGAATAGGTAATAAATATGAGAATCTTTTAAAAGATGGGCGCTTCGTTGCGCATATAATAATAAATACAAAAAAACTGATTTATCATGAAGATTCTATTAGTTGAAGATGATGCTTATAAATCAACCGCCATTAAGAATTGGATAAAGACTGAATATGTAAATGCTGATGTTGAGTTGCAAGTGTCATATAAGGATGGATGTCTATCTGCCTTAAAAGGTGGTTTTGACATTATGATCCTTGATATGTCTTTACCTGCTCGCACCCAAATAATAGGAAGTGATAGAGACACCATCGTAAATGGAGGCGAACTTATTATTCGTGAAATGCTAGATGAGCAAGTTCCTTTCAAGGTGGTTATTTTGACTCAATATGAGACATTTAATGGTGAAACTATAGAGGCAATTGATGAGCGGCTTAGAGAGATGTGTGGTGATTGTTTCTATGGATGTATTAGTTATAACTCCCAAGATGATAGTTGGAAAAACCTTCTTCAAACAATAATAGATGATGTTAAAGGTTCTGATTGTTGATGACACTCAAGAAAAAATAGTTGAGATTCGGCAAGTACTATCAGGTTTTGTTGAATGTCCAGAAGATGTGCCTATTTGCGGCAGCATAAGGGATGCATTGAAGGAATGTTCTAAAACCAGATATGATTTAGTAATTCTTGACTTGTTCATTCCCCAAACTGCAGGTGATGTTCCTGATCCAGAGAACGCAAAAACATTTATAAAGGTTATAAAGGAAGATGAGGATTGTATTTGTCCGGTTTTCGTGATTGGTATTACAGGGATGCAAGATATTTCTGCATATGAATCTTTTTTTGAGTCAGAAACACTTAAAGTATTATACTATGCAGAAAATGATGATTCATGGAAATCTCAATTGAAAAACAGACTTGATTATCTGATTGGCGTTAAACGTAAAATGGGGATAACATATGAGTATGATTATGATGTTGCAATAATTAATGCATTGCAATCACCTGAGCATGAAATAATGAAAAAGACTTTGTCATGTGATTGGAAGGAAGTTTCTCTTGACGATGATAAAACAACTACTTATTATGAAACAATAATGCATACAAATCACGATAAAGCCGTTAGGTGTATTAGTTGTTATGCGCCCCAGATGGCTTGTACCGCATCTGCCACTTTAACTACAAAGGTGATTTTGCGCTTCCATCCCAAATATCTTTTTATGACTGGAATTTGTGGCGCTTTGAAGGGCAACAAAGTTGGATTTGGTGACATTTTAGTCTGTTCGCACGTATGGGATGGCATGAGTGGTAAGTATATTGAGGTAAAGAAAAAAAACGGTTCATCTGAAATGGTTTTTGAGCCAGATTATCGTCAATTTTCGTTGAACGCAGATATGCTGAATATTGTAAACAGACTAAAAGATAATAAAGATGTCTTATCTAGTATTAAAGGAGGTTTTGACGGAGCAAAGCCAAAAACAAATTTAAATATCCATGTAGGTCCGATGACATCTGTTCCGGCTGTCATAGCAAGTGATAAAAAGATTGCTGAGATGAAAGTTCATGCAAGAAAAATGATTGGCATAGAGATGGAAAGTTATGGTATGTTTTATGCTGCTGAGCATGCCCATCATTTGAAACCAGTTTATACTACCAGTGTAAAATCTGCCTCAGATTTGGCTGACAAGAACAAGACGGATAAGTATCAACCTTATGCTTCATACACATCTGCAGCATTTGTAAAATATATTATAGAACATGAGTTGGATTATTAGAATTCTTACTTAATGATAGAACGATACTTTGAGAAGACTATGGCCGTTCTGCTATATAATTATGCCGTTTTGGGATGGGTCTTAACACAAGGTAAGCATCCATTGACCAATAAGAAAATGATGAATGCTGTAGAGTTGGCTTACTGTATTAGAAGTGTTATAGGTTGGATTTTTCCTTTCACTGTAGCAACGTGGCCAATCATGCAAGTTTGATGGCTTTATTTTCAATAACAAAAAAGGTTAATAGGAATAATATGAGAGTAATTGCACTATCCGGACGAGGTAATGTTGGTAAGACACATTGCTTGGGACATATGATTAATTTGATTTATAAAGAGACAACTGGGTGTGACTTTTATTTAGAAGGACATGATACACGTATTACTCTTGATTATCATGGGGAACGCATTTCTATTTGCACATGGGGAGATAATGCTTTTGAGGAACAAAAGAACATTGATTTTATTTGTTGTGAAAAGGCGGATATTGCTATTGTCGCAACTAGGACAAAGGGGGATACAGTAGAAATTGTTGAGCGTTTTTGTGAAGAAAACGACTACAAGCTTAAATGGGTAGAAAAGTACGTTGCCAGTTTTGATGACCTATCGGGTCAAGATTATCTTAACAAATTACAGGCAGAACAGATATTAGACTACGTTCGTGGACTAATTGATGGGCAATTGTATTATGTGGACAGCATATCATCTATTGGAGATGATGAACAATATCATGTAATTCTACTAGGGACAGAGAGTTCAGGTAGAGGTTATCCGCGAACGCTTTCGCTAACATTAAATAGCAATTTGCTATATTCTTTTGGTGTTGAACGGAGAATGAGCGAAGATGATTTTGTGCTATATCATCCTGATTCTGATAACTTGTTTGAAAATGGAAATGAAACGCCTACAGCTCTTGCATTGAGAGAAGAGAGTAGTAGTTTGCAGCAAGAACTGATTGAAAATGAATTAAGAGGCGATGCCGCAGTTGTTACGATGCAACATGATATAGATTGGGTTAAGTCCTATCATGTAAAAGTTGGTCATGGTAATTGCAGTCTTATATTATCCAAATATGCTAATGGCTATGAACTATGGATGGTAGATTGTTCTACTTATGACTATTTGAACCGATGTGATTATAGCCTGGATTTGTATCACTGCTTAAAGGATATTGCTGATGTTTTGAGCATTAATTTAAAGGACCTACGTATATCGAGGTTTATGTTGACTCATACTCATTTTGATCATTATAATGGTCTTTCTTATCTTATTGAACATGGTTGGATAAATGGTGATACGGTGGTTTATGCCAACCTGTACTATAAATGCGCATCGCCAATATGGTGTGGTATACTGAAAGAATTGAATAAAACGAAGTGTCGTATTGTGGAGCCTGTTCCTGACAATTTAAAAAGAGGAGCAATCCGAGTATACCATCCTGAATGCAGATTATATAAGAATAACAGTGGTGCACAGAAAGGTGTGACGTACAGAACGGTTTCGGAGGTAAACAATACATCAGTAGTATATGGGATTAAACTCAAAGACAAGATAATGGTATTGCCCGGAGATTTGGAAAGGAAGGGCTTTGATGAGATGACTTCTAATGGTTTTTGCAGTAAAGATTTGTATAATGCTGATTATTATGTTATTTCTCACCATGGAAGTTTAAATGGGCATGGCACTATGCCATGTAATCTATATGGAGTGCGTTCACCATTATTATGCGCATCGAATAATTTGAAAAAAGCCATATTAATGGGACGGAATTATGCATACGCGGGTATATATAGTCCAATTGTTTTGAGATATTGGAGTGCTATGCATAACGTGCTAGTGTATACAGAGAGAGCTAAATATTATTTGGAATTGAGCTGGGCTAGCGGAAATGTGACATATAAATAACGATCCATACTTTATCAATATGTTTTGGGGTTAATAGACCAGAAGATGGTTTACCTTCGCTCAAAAGAAAAAGATCCTAGCTGGACTTTATAACAATGTGTGATGAAATGAGAAAGATAAAAAGATGACTATTCTGTATTCATTATCAATCAATATTTTCAATATCCTTTGATGCTCTTTACCAATTATTACGGTATCCCGTAACCTTATCTATCAGGCGGTAGCGGATGTGAGCCTGATATCCGTTCGTATTACTATGGGCTGTGACTGTGAAGGTCACGGCCCTTGTGCTTGTGGTCGGGCCGATGGTTACAGGGGTGACGGATGTGGGTGTGTAGGTGCGCATGAGACCGGGATTGAAGCCCACCCCCGGGGCGGTGAGCAGAATTTTTGCGGTGAGGTACCAGCGTTCAGGATGGACGGTGTCGGCCAATGTAAGGCGGCAGCGGAGGGTTGCAATTCCAGTTCCAGGAATTATCTGCAGTAGTTCCAGTGCTGCAGAGGGAAATTCCGGGAATGGTTGCGGTTCAGGGACGTGTTCACGGCCGAGCTGGGCGAAGCCGTGATAGGCGCTGACGAAGAGATTGTAGCCACTGATATGGTGATTGTTGTCATACGGCGGACGATGGGACGGAACGGAACGAGCGTAGTGGTTCCACTGCAGTTGGACACTGTGAGGCAGATGCTGCCAGGCAAGTATTGCGCGGTGGTGTACTTGAGCCTGGTCAAGCTGGGCTGCAGTACCACGGAACACGGTGTAGGGCTTGCGCTTGTAGTAGCACTTGCCGTCACGGTGGAAGAAGGTGATGGTACCGATGCTTGACCAACAGTCCTGGATTATAGGTGTGGGGTGGAATTTGGGCATGGTGTCAGGTATTAGTTTTATAAAGGTAGTTATTATTTCAATTCTATTTATATGTTTTTATAAAAACCTACATAAATCCTTCGTATTAGCATATCTCAACTTTTATTTCATGTAGGTTCACCCCATCATAAAATCCATAATAATTACTATTTAAGCCAACTATTATTAAAAAAACTCCGCCTATAGTAAGATCTGATGTGTTATATATCTCTCTAATAGATTCATAATCTATTGACGAGGGCTTCGGGTCACACTCAGGATGAGTGTGCCATTCGCCGAGATAATAACGAGTATGATTAGACAATTCAAAATCCTGTTGAATAAAAGAATTGGCTAACTTTGCATCTCGTATATAAGTACATTTTGACGAGCTATGAATAAATACGCATGGATCAGAGATTTTTCCAATACGATAATAATCGTCACATAATTCTGAACCGGTAAATACACCACCAACTTCAGAATCTTCTATTTGTCTAAATGTATGAAGCTTTTGTAGTGCAGACTCTTTTATTACAACAATGAGTCTTTTGTAATCTATAAAGGGATTTCTATAACACTGCCTTTGATATGTTCCCCTTCTATTAAAGCAATGTTTCTTTCCTTTGCCTTGTTTATGTTTCCAACCCATCTATAACACATTGAATTAGTCGGTTTATTTATTTTATCGTTAATAATAGAATACATAGCAGAAAGAAATAGAACAACATCGTTTCCAGAATATAACGCATATGCTCCATTACACCCCGCATCCCTGCTAACAAATTCTGTAGAACCTTTCTTGATATATTCTGACTCTTTAATAAGATTATGTTTGTATAACATAGTATCTCTATTTAATAAACCATCTATGTTAGGATTATTTGTGGGATTAATATAAACAAGATGCCCAGCTATAGCAAATGGTTCCAACCATAAAACCATAATTGGGACAACCAACATTTTATTTTTTACCAACGACATAACATATTGTTCTGACATACAATCACCCATACATAGGAATAGCATAGAACAACTATTAAATTCTTCAATATTTATTTCTATTACTCTTTCTATCGAATCATAGAAACTTTTGATAAATATGTCTGGTCGCTTCTCTCTTAAGTATTCTTCCATAGAATAAACCTTGCTCTGGTGAATATATTTCACGCCATGTATATGACGGCCAATGTTCTCAGGTTGAATAATCTCCTTGTCTACTAGTAAAAAACCAGTATTTGACCATCCACTCAAAAAATAGCATAAGTTACTACCAACACTCCCAAGTCCAGCAACAGCAAATTTTCGTGCCTTAACTTCATTTCCCACTGTGCGCTGGGATATTCTACTTAATGAATATATTTTTCCAGAGAAACGCTGAAGATAGTTTTTCCTCTTCTCAAACCGAGTTAGTTCGTCATATGCACTTAATTTACGAAAACCTTTTCTTTTTTCTGATTGAAAAGGAATAACTACTCCACCTATATAGTTGGTTTTCTGAAGACGAAAAGCTATTTTGATATATCTTTTCTTTTCGAGTTCCTTTTTTAATAGCTTTAAGTCTTCAATATCTCTAATCATATTTTCAAGAACCATTGGCGTGATGGAGTAAGGAGGTGTGTCAGGAATCTCAACACTATTAAGATACAATACCTCACTATCCTCGAATCCTGGCTTTTTTCTTATATATTCTTTAAAACCATTTTCAATATTATCTGTAGGAACAATAATATGATGGTACTGCCCTTCTTCTGTTGATAAGAGTTCATAATAAGACCAAACATTAAGTATTTGTGAATTATTAGGAAAATCGCCGTAAAATAACCAATCTTCATCTACATATGATTCACCTGGATATTTACTATCCCAGTAACTATGTAGTTCTTGAATAAAGTCATCTTTATTTTCACGTTTAGCACCTATTTCTATAAGTTGTTTCGCTTTTTTTATACAATTATGCAATAAAGCAACAGGTTCATTCGGTGAATAAGTTGAACCATCCTCAAAAAGGCATAGTTTCCGACTAAAGTAATCTATATGAGGAATGTAATCATATTTAGTGTCAAAATAATACACTTCTGGACATTCATAAGGAAATGCGGATGTAAAACCTATATATAATTCAATCTTTTCGGCCATAGAAGACACAGAGATACAAGTATGTACTTTCCAACATTCCACATAATAACTCCTTGTTTTTGTTGGAATAGAATCCACCAAAAACACATCTTCTACTTTGCTTATTTCGTTAAAGCAATTATTTATTAATTCTTCTTTAAGCAAATCGACTATTTGTATTTATAGTTCCTGGTGTTTCTTTTTTTTGAGCATCTTCATCCTCATCTTTAGCAGCAGAACAAGAAAAACGATCGCCTAAATGGAGTTGCCATCTAAGACAACCATCTTTTTGATTTGATGAATTAACTGCCTTTTCTGCATCATTAGCAAATGACTTCAGTTCTTTTAGAAAAAACTCTTTTCTACTCTCTTTATAATGTTCAAACAAATCTTCATTAATTGGAAATGTTGGACGATAACAATGGAAACCATTATCTGCACTAAGAGAATTATTCATTTTCACAAGCACATCTTTTAATGCTATGTCGTCTCTTTCATTAGCAGTATAATTCTTAACAACAAGAATAGTAAGAATACATCCAGTAGGCATCTTCCCTTTACCTTGGTTGTTAACAAAATCGGCCCAAGCTTTGACATATCGAACTATTCTTCGCAATTGAGGATGTTCTGTTCTCCCGTTAAACCAATTGGTAGTATCTCTTGGATCAGAGTCCATCCACGGGTTCTTTTTATGAGCCATTTTGGGATGTTCGTCACCATCGACCATAAAATATGCGGGTAAATCAATGTGATGATTATCTGCATAATAGACCGTGACGCATGGAGCATTATCTTTTGCACCCTGCGATGTGTGATCTTTCACAGCTTTATAAATCTCATCATGATACCATTGGACACTTTCACGTTCCTCTACAGATGAACCAACAAAATAGACACCATCATCTAAGTCGTAAGCTCCAAGGCTATCTTCATCATTTATTGGATTTAATAAAGTGTACATTGAGTACGATCCCTGCCAATGAAAAACTGGTTGAATTTTATCTGGCCAGTTCTCCTTAAAATGATTGCGAATTTTAGTTCTAATTGCCTCTCGATTTGTCTTGAGAGTCTGCCTCCTTGTTTTTGAAGCTCTTATCGCTTCATCAAAAGCAATGAATTGTTCGTGATTATTTGCCATATTATTAAAATATTATAGTCCTTCCTGTTGTAAAAAACTTCTCAACATCTTCCCTCATTTTTACTTTTATTGCAGTAGCCTCGCCAATTGATTGAAGTGTAGTCAAAGAATCTTCAGATGCATTATCCATATCAATTATATTCAACTGTTTTTTCGAAAGGGGTGCATTGGAGATCCTTGTATAATTCATGGGAAATTTAAACTTTCCTTTTAAGAATTCAAACAGTTTAGCTATATTTTTTGCCTGACCAGTAGAGAACAATTCCATTAAATCACCTCTCCAGTTAACAAAGGAGCTATTGGGCCTTTTAGGTGCACACCCTTGTGGGATTTCAAGACTACTTATAGATAATATATCAACACCATCAAAACGATCATCATTAGAGAATTGATATAAATATTCCATAAGACCAACTAAACTCGGATTATTTGCCCATACACCACCATCCACATACTGGCTTGATCCAATTTTATGTATAGGTAAAAAGGTGGGTGCTGCTGAAGTGGCAAGTGCCACATCTACATACGTTTTCCTATCATCTTCCGTAAACTTGCGATAATCCTTTTTAAATACTCTTGGGGCTGCGTTTATAATGTCAAAAGCAGGTATACACAAAAGATTAGAACTCTCCGAAATCCTTTTTTCTCCAAACACCTCTGTTAATGCTTTCTTTAACTCAACATTATCATATTTACCTTTATAAAACAACTGCCTAAAAAAGAGCAATAGACGACCTAAACCTTTTTTCTTGTTTTGAGCAAAAATAACGGGTCCTTTTTCTTTATAAAATCTTACCACATCAGACATCGGAACTTTTGCCGATGCGGCCAAAGCAATGATACCACCGGTTGAGGTCCCACATATTAAATCAAATTGTTCAGAAATGCTCGTCTTGAAAACACTTTCGAACTTTGACAATATCTGAGCCGAGAAAAGGCCTTTAATTCCTCCTCCATCTATGCATAGTATTTTAAATGGCTTTCTTTCCATATTGATTAATCTTTATTAAATAAACTGCAAATTATATGCCAAAACGTAAAAATAACAAAAAAAACGATAATTGACTGACATGGAGTACTAGTAGATGACAGAATGGCAAACCATTTACGTATTACCATTAATAGCATTTAGGCTAATCATCTATATCTCAATTATTATCATACGTCTTTGCTTAAGGTAAATGAAGTGTTTAATAGCAAAATCTTACTTACTAAATGATTCTATATAATCTGAACCAATGTGCATTCACTATTGTAATTCGTGGTTTGTTTGACACGGGATTTATGGCGTTTATATCACCCCCATATTACTTCTGTAGCATGTTTGCTAATGATATCAGCGCGTTCAGAGCTAATCGATGTTGGGTTGATGATTGGTGTTGAAGCATGGGATGAACGCCTGTCGTGAGTTGATGCTTGGTTTGAAAACGTACGTCTTTCATCCGATTTAGGTGGATGTGTGGTGTAATTGCGTCCGTCTTTTGTCCGCCGGTGCGGTATCGGGGTTGTGGCGGTGGTTACTGAGATTTGGATATATGGGTAAGAGATGGCTTGTTGTACGGAAATATGGCATTTATGGCTTGTATATAGACTGATAGTATCACTTATACTTATGGTGGATTATACCTGGGTACCATTACGATAAAGTCTTAATCTCAAAGGTAGCTCCTCCGTAGATCAAAGGTGTTTCGTTCGAGTGATGACCGACATAATCATCGATGACGTGAAGAATGTCTGCGAGGGGGAGCGACAGCGTACCCCCGAGCAGGACGAGCAGGAGCGGCAGCGTACCTGCGAGGAGAAGGCCGAGGAGCGGCCCTCTGGGCGCGACGAGCAGGACACGCACCGGATGGCGGGATGACGGCTGTGGAGTGGAGATGGAGCGGTAGCGTAATTGTAACGGAACAGACGGCACCCTAAAATGAAGCCGGGGATGGACGGGCTGGCGGCTGTGCCGGCAGACTGGCCAGCCACGCTACCGAGGAGTGACGTGTAGGCTGTGTCTTTACGAGGACGCTGTGCGGACCGTAAAGACTCTGCCGGAACGTTACGACCCAGCACCCGGAAGGGTTGCGCCTGCTGCACGCAGCAGGAAGCGCAGGTGCGATGCATTTGTTTTTGAGGCCTGACCGCCTGATGCTGGAGCTATTTAACATAGTGGGAATTATTATAAAATGACCGAGTGCGGGAGGGCATTTTGTAATAATTAAGGGTTCCATTATGTTACATAGCGGAAAAGTCTGCACTTCTGATGGTGAGCGAACCGTACCCCATTGCGGCCTGAAGCCGCAATTAAAAGACGGCGTGGAGCACGATTGCTATATCTATACCTGGAATAGTGCTTGCACCATGGAAGGCATAGATATAACAATGGTGTGGAACTCCTTATTGAATAATCTGCGCTGCGGTTTGAATTGTGCAGGATATTGCTATTTGCAGTTCAGGTGGAGGGAGGCTTGGGGTTTGATGCTGCCCCTATTTGCAGGAGGCTTCACGGGAAGAACAGACAGGGACTGGAACCACTGCGGCTGCATTGCGGCTGCCAGGCGGGCGCATAGAGCTGCAGGGATGAAGGTGTGCGGGGATATTCTATGCGTCCGGCTGACGGCCGACAATCTGATAAGGCATGCATCCAGGCACTGGCTGTTCTGGGTTAAACAAGCCAGACAGTGGCGATTGGGCGGGAGGTTTGCTCTATATACGGTTACATCGGCTGGAGCGGGATGCGGAGGCCGATGGTTGAGGGCCACTGGCTGCTACCTCTATAGGGCGGGGCCGTAAGTAAAACTCTGCTGCTACTTGCAGAATGCAGGATGGTCTGCACCTACCAGCCCGCGATACTTGGTTATCGGCTGTGAGGGCATCGGTGACTCACTCCTTTTGTTATCTTTGCACCTATATGAAACTGATGGAGTTCGAGACTGAGGGACGGCATTGCGTGTATCGGGCCGATGAGCAGCCGGAGGTGCTGCTGGTTGAGGCCATTGATGCCCGTGAGCTTGATGGATTGGATGCGGAATTATCGGCCATAAAGGATGGCTGTAAGCATCGGTTCGCATATGTCGCCCTGATTGTCGAGGACTGGAATAATGAGCTTGCACCTTGGATGGCAGCACCGGTATTCGGGAAAGTGCCGTTTGGTGATGGTGCCCGGAATACTCTTGAGATCATAAAGGATGGTGTGATACATGAGATGAGGCATCGGTTTGGTTCCCTGAAGGGAGCGGATGTTATCATCGGAGGATATTCTTTAGCAGGACTGTTCGCATTGTGGTGCTGCTATGAGTGTGGTTTGTTTACAAGTGTTGCAGCTGCGTCGCCATCGGTCTGGTATCCTGAATGGATGAGGTATATCGGAAGTCATAATCCTAACGCCAAACGTATTTATTTGAGCCTTGGGGATGCTGAAGCTAAGACTAAGAATGAAACTATGGCCACTGTGGAGCAGAACATAAAGGATATGTATGATATGCTTAACGGGCTGCCTGGTGTGGAGAGTACACTTGTTTTTAATCCGGGTGGTCATTTCAAGGATCCGGCTTTAAGGACTGCACAGGCTTTCATCTGGGCTCTGCGGCCCTAATTAAGCCGCCCCGTAATCATCGGCTTTCGGGAAAGGCGATGGTTTCGGGACGGAACCGATGCTGTGCATCGGAGGTTACGCAGGTGCGTTTGTTATTTGCTTGCGCAAATCCTGAACTTCGGTTTTCAGTTGAGCATTCTCCTTGCAGAGTTGGTCAACTGATGTCTTGAGTTCGCCATTTTCCTTTCTCAGGGCTACGACCTCACGGTTTACTGTTGTGAGGTCCTCAATGAGGCGCTTGTTCTCCAGACTGAGAATATCGATGGAATCTTGCATGCTTTTTAGAGCGTCATTGCGGCGCTTGCGCTTGCCGGCCAGCCAGCCTACTACGGCGGTGACTATTGGGACCAGGCAATCGGTTACGATAGTTGTGATTTGTGTCTCCATGGTACTGCGATTTTTATGAGTAATACAATTTGATTTCTTGCTCTCTCCGCTTGATCAATCCGGGGAGTTTCTTGTTGCCCGCGTAAACCCATCGGCGGAACTCATCGGCTATGGTTGGGTCGTTGGGGTTCTTGAGGATCTTCTTACGGAGCGTAGAGACGTTGAAGGCTCGAACGCCTACGTTGAACACGAAGCTGACGAGAGCATCGAACTGCTCTTGGGATAGTTCAGCATCCATTTGGTTGATGCTGTGTTCGGCATTCCGGATGTCTTGCTTGAGGAAGGCATCGGCCGTCTTTTCTGTGATGAGCATTCCCTGGTTAACGCCGTCAGTGTGGCCGTAGCCTATTGTCCATACGCCGGCCGGACATAGGTACGAGTTGAGGCGTAGCTGCTCAAAACTCTTGATCAATAATGTTGCATAGTTTGTTGCTTTCATGGTTTTGTGTTTTATGGTTTATTGTTTGAACGGTGTGTCATTGGCGGTTTCTACACCTTATTAATATTAGTAGGGCTATGACCGTCAATAGGATGTATAGGATGAGTTTGAGATTTGGGGAGGCTCTGGGTTGTTTGGGTGTGGTTTCATGATATTGGGAGTTTTGTGTGGTGGTTGTGTCTTGGGTTGAAATCTGGGTTGTATTGGCTGTTTGGTCTTCTATTTGGGTGGTTTCCTCTTCTATTATGAGGGTGCCGCCTCCTTTATATATAAGGTGGTCGGTTAGTTCTTTTGTGGGAGTGTTGGATTGGGGGGTGAGGTTTTGCGTTGGAGTAGTTGGGAGTATCGGGATATAGGTGATGGCCAGTTTCCTTTTGCGGGTGGTAACGGCGTTACGAGTTGCTATGTCCATCTCCTTTTGGGTGATAGCTGTAGTGGATGATTGGGTGGAAGTGATGTTTCTGGTACTACGACATGCGGGTACCAGAAATGCGATTGCTATTATGGCAAGCGGGGGTAAATGTGGTACGTTCTTCATGGTGGTGCGTATTTGAATGTGGTACGTTTTATGTGTTTTTCATATCATTCACCACAAAAATACACAATCTTGTTCAACTATGAAAATGGGCCTGGAATATAGTTTGAGTGTGTTTTAGAATATTGGTGATTGAAAAAAGTGGTACAAAAGTGGTACACTTTCTGGGCTGTTGAAAATTGAAAATGGGCCTGGTGGGGTTCTTGACGGGATGTGGGGTGTTCTGCTAAGGATCACAAAAAAGAGCGGCCATCAGGTCGCTCTTTTTTTTGTGTGAACATTATAACAATGAGTCTGCCAGGTTTTCCAGGGCCGGTATGTCCGATTGTTTCATACGGCTGCGTATGGTAACCATAGGCTCTACCAGGTCTATGCCGCTCATAGTAGAGAGCATCTCTTTCATGGTCCTGCCGGCCGACGGAGCCCATGATCCGTTCTCTATGATTGCCACCTTGCGGTTGCAGAATCCCTTTATCTGGAGCCGATGCAGAAACTCATACATAGGAGTGAATACACCTGCATCATACGATGAAGCTGCAAGCACCAGTGTGGAGTGGCGGAAAGCATCCTCTACGTTCTCGGCAAAGTCCGATCTGCACAAATCACTTACAACCACACGCTCTGCACCTTTGGCACGCAGGATATCAGCCAACTTCTCGGCCGCAGCCATAGTTCCGCCGTGGATTGAAGCGCAGGCAATGAAAATGCCTGGAGTCTCAACAGCGTAGTTACTCCATATATTATATAGGTCAATATACTCTGAGAGATTGTCCTCAAGGATGGGACCATGAAGCGGACGGATGGTCTTGATTGCCAGTTGAGCAGTCTTACCAAGCAGGGTACGTACCGGACCGCCGTACTTGCCCACAATATTGAAGTAGTAGCGGCGGGCCTCGCAACTCCAGTCATCATCGTCACGGCCATAGAATCCGCACTTACCCAGAGCACCGAACTTACCGAATGCATCGGCACTGTACAGGGCGCCGTCAGCCTCATCAAACGATACCATAACCTCTGGCCAGTGAACCATCGGAGCTCCGATAAAACGCAGCTTATGCTCACCCAGTTCAAGTTCCGATCCCTCCTTGACTGCAAGAGTGCGTCCTTCAATCTGAATGCCCTCAAAGAACTGCTCCAGCATCTGGATAGCTTTGGCGCTGGCCACAAGGGTAAGACCGGGAAATTCCTTGAGAGCCCACTCAATAAGTGCCGAGTGGTCCGGCTCCATATGATGTACCACCAGATAATCAGGCTGGCGGCCTGAAAGAGCCTCCTTTAGATTAGCCTTCCACTCATCGGCCTTGCGGGCATCGGCCGTATCCATAATGGCAACCTTATCATCAAGTATGACGTATGAGTTGTAAGCCATTCCCTCGGGGACGATATACTGGCTCTCAAAGAGGTCCAGATCCAGATCATCGACACCGATATATTTTACCTTATCGTTAAGATTCCTAATCATACTCTTTCTCTTTAATTGTATAAGGCAAAGGTAATTATTTCACTTGGAATCATGAAGCTTTGATACCAGAGTAATAAGGGCCGAACCCAGAATGCCGGCTGCCAGGGAGCCTACCAGGATTGCTATCTTACCGGCATTTCTCATCTCCTCCACAGCAGATGCATCCTGGAATGAGAGCGTATCCACGAATATAGACATGGTAAAGCCTATACCGCCCAGACAGGCCACGGCAAAGAACATTGCCCAACCGGCTTTCTCCGGCATCTGGCAGATTCTGGTCTTGATTGCGGCCAGACTGAAAAGTGTAATGCCCAGCGGTTTTCCCAAAACCAGGCCAAGGAATATACCCAACCCTATCCCACCGGTTACTCCCGATGTATTGAATATGTTGAAATAACTCAGGTCCGGAATCTCCACGCCTGCGTTGGCAAGGGCAAAGATAGGCATTATGACAAAATTCACCCAGGGTGACAGTGCATGCTCCACCCGGTAGCTCATATCAAGTGAACCGTATGCGGTCTTGTGCAACTTACGCAGAAAATGACGCTGCGGACCGTTGGGGAACATGGTCTCATCGTCAATCTGGTCAAATGAGAGCAGTTTCTGGCTGAAGAACTTAATCTTGTGCAGCACATAAGGCCTGTCATAACGGGCTTTTGAAGGGATTATGAATGCCATAACCACACCCGACATGGTGGCGTGGATTCCCGAGTAATAGAAAAGTACCCAAACCACTACAGCCAGCAGCAGATACACCCAGATATGTTTCTGCCCCATATCCTTAAGCAGCCAGGCCACAAAAATCACCAGAACGGAGAAGGTCAGCAACATGAAATTGATCTGACCGCCGTAGAACAGCGCCACCACCAGTATGGCAATCAGGTCATCGGCAATGGCAAGAGCCGTAAGGAACACCTTGAGTGAGACGGGGACCCTGTCGCCCAGGACGGACAGGATGCAGACCGCAAATGCGATATCGGTAGCCGTAGGAATACCCCAGCCCGATGCCTCAACCGTTCCGCGGTTGACCAATGTATAGAGCAATGCCGGCATAATCACACCACCGAATGCCGCAATGACCGGAAGCAATGCCTTCTTGACTGATGACAACTCACCGTGAGCCACCTCACGCTTGATCTCAAGACCAACCGTGAAGAAGAACACCACCATAAGAACATCATTGATAATCTTCTCAATGGTCATTCCGTGGGGAAAAAGCCAATCCACATCGCCGTGAGGGCTTTTCATATGAATCTGCACACTGGTCTCCAGGAATGCATGGTAATAGTGGCGGGTCTCGGGAAGATTAGCCAGCAGCATAGCCACGATAACGCAAATGAGCAGTATCACGCCCTGAAACCAAGGCTGACGTGTCAGGCTGTCGCGCTTGCGGTTAAACTGGAGCATGCTTCTGTTCCAGGTATAAATAGGTATAAGTTTCATATCTTATTGGAAAAATAAAAAACACATGGCCGACGGCCTTATATCAGGTCGTCGGCTATGGTATCTGAATATAACTCTTACTTAACCAGAACCTTACCGTTCATCTCTGCCGGTATGGGCAGACCCATGATGGTGAGGATTGAAGGAGCCACATCGGCCAGAATTCCTGACTCTACCTTGGCATCCTTACGCGGGGTAACGTAGATTACCGGAACGGGATTGAGAGAGTGAGCGGTGTTGGGTGTGCCGTCGGGGTTCAGGGCGTTATCGGCATTACCGTGGTCGGCAATGATGATAGCCTCGTAATTGTGAGCCTTGGCTGCCTCGATAACATCATGTACGCATGCATCAACAGCAACTACAGCCTTCTCAATTGCCTCATAAACGCCGGTATGACCAACCATATCGCCGTTTGCAAAGTTAACTACGATAAAGTCATACTTGTCAGTGCCGATGGCCTCGACCAGCTTGTCACGTACTATGTAGGCGCTCATCTCAGGCTGCAGGTCATATGTGGCAACCTTGGGTGAAGGAACCAGAATACGGTCCTCACCGTCAAAGGGAAGCTCGCGGCCGCCGTTCAGGAAGAATGTAACATGGGCATACTTCTCAGTCTCGGCTATGTGGAGCTGCTTGAGACCCTGTGCCGACAGATACTCACCAAGAGTATTGTTTACGTTCTCCTTGTCAAACAGGATGTGTACACCGGTGAACGATGCGTCATACGGAGTGAGGCAGTAGTACTGCAGGCCGGGAATGGTGTGCATACCCTCGGCATCCATGTCTTTCTGAGTCAGGACGATGGTGAGCTCCTTGGCGCGGTCGTTACGGAAGTTGAAGAAGATGATTGCGTCACCCTCCTCAATGCGGCTGTCATAAGCCTCATTCACGATAGGCTTCATGAACTCATCGGTAACACCCTCGGCGTAAGATTCTTCAACAGCCTTGACCATATCGCTTACCTTACGGCCCTCGCCGCCTACCAACTGGTCATAAGCAATCTTTACACGCTCCCAACGCTTGTCACGATCCATTGCATAATAACGGCCTATGATGGTGGCAACCTTGTCACCACGCTTTACCAACTGGTCTATGAAGCCCTTACCGCTCTTGGGGTCGGTATCACGACCGTCCATGAAGCAGTGTACGTAAGTCTGGTCAATTCCGTACTCACGTGCTATGTCGGTAAGGCAGAACAGGTGTTCCAATGAACTGTGGACGCCGCCGTCCGATACCAGACCCATCAGATGCAGTTTCTTTCCGTTCTGCTTGGCGTATGTATAAGCCGATACAACCTCTTTGTTCTGGCGGATACTGCCGTCAGCAATGGCGCGGTTAACCTTAACCAGGTCCTGATAAACCACGCGGCCGGCACCGATGTTAAGATGACCTACCTCAGAGTTACCCATCTGACCGTCGGGCAGACCCACGTTCTCACCCGATGCCAGAAGCTGTGCATTGGGATAATTGGCGTTAAGATAATCCATGTAGGGAGTGGGTGTGTTGTAGATCACATCGGCCTTGGAGCGGTTACCTATGCCCCAGCCGTCAAGAATCATAAGAAGTGCTTTCTGTTTCATATATAGAGTTGTTTTACCTTCATTTTTTGAGCATGCAAAGGTACTAAATATTAGCACTCGCAACTCATTAAAAATGTGTAAAAAAAAGGGTGGCCGCAAATGGCGGTCACCCCTTATATCCGGAGTTAAGACACTCCTTGAAAATCAGCGGGCCTCTTCCTTTTGCATATACGGACCGAACACCTGGAGAGCCTTCTCTGTAATGATCCTTGTAAACTGTGAGGGATCGATTCCGCCAAAATACTCCTGGGGAGAAACCTCAACCTCATTACCATCAGCGTCATGAGCGACGAACACCAAGTATCCGCCTGCCCTCATAATAGCAGCGCCCATGACATCAATCAGCGACTTATCCTCATCATCCAGATCACCGTCATTCCTGTCGGCTTTCTTGGTATATTTTACCTTGAGGACAGCCTGCGGCTGATTATGACCCTTAAAGTATACACCTACCTTGAACAACTCGTTGAACTTGGCCACCATATCCTCAAACTCTTCATCTGAGAGGATAGTACCGGTCATGAGAGTACCCATATACTTGGCCAGATCCTTATCCTTGAAAGGATTCTCAAGTGATCCCTTGATCTCAATCTGTCCGCCGCCAAGAGATATGTTGCCTGATACAGCCTTAAGTTGGTTGGGATCCTGTGCCCAAGCCAGAACTGCAACAGTGTCATTAATGTCAAGTCCGTCAAATACGGCATCAAGCTTAGCATTTCCGGCAAGCACATCGGCACCGGCATACTTGGCAAAGAAACTGCCGTCAATACCCTTGCTCATTTCATAGTTGAAACTGCCGCCCAACTCATAGCTCAGGACCTTGAGGGTTCCGGCAACAGAGGCTTTTGAACCCTCGGCCTTCCAAGTGGTCTCACCGTCCTTTGATTCTGCAAAGAGGCTCATGTCAGACTTGAGATTACCGTTGTAAGAAGCCAGGACCTCGTTGTCAAGGGTAATAGAAATCTCTATAGTCTCGGGCAGAACAACCAACTTGGTTCCATCCTCATCGGTATTTACGATAGTATTCTCACCAGCCTTTGTCTTGGCCTTGAACTCAACCTTATGATCGTTGAACAGAACATTCAGCTGGAACAGATCCACGTCATGGTTGATATTTGAAAGAACAAGAACGGGTTTAAGGATAGAATCCTCATATACTACTTCATTGCCGCCTTCATCATAACCGCGGGTCTTCTGAACTATGACGGTATCACTGATATTGAGGTCGGCCGACATATAGAACGGAGTCAGGTCAAGGATAACAGAATCGCCTGTGAACATCATAGCGGCCTCTGACATCTTAACCTGGAAAAGAGAATCTTCAAGAACTTCAGGGCTGGTAATAATCTGAAGCAGGTCACTTTGCTCAAATTTCATTCCCGTTAGTTCTGAAACAGCGTTCAGTGCCTTAGAGAATTCTGTAAACTGGATAGCATCAGCCACACCCTCAAGAGACGCCTGAATTGCCTGCTGCTGCTCTGGTACGGTCATATACTTTTCGTCCTGGCCGTCATTCTTGATTTTGTCTTCGTCATTGCAAGAAATAAATGCAATTGATCCTAATGCAAGTGCTAATGCACTGAAAAATAGTCTTTTCATAAAATAACGATTGTATAAAACTATAATTAATTTACAATTTAGAGTTCAAAGGTAAGTATAATTCTTTTTCAGCGAGCCATAAAATGTGAAAAAGTTTTAAAACATCGCTCTCACACGCTCTATTCCGGATACCAGAGAATCTACTTCAGCCCTGGTGTTATAGAAGGAGAATGATGCGCGTACTGTACCAGGGATACCCATTCTGTCCATCAGAGGCTCGGCGCAATGATGACCTGTACGCACTGCAATACCCAGACGGTCCAGCAGTGTGCCCATATCTGAAGGATGTATGTTTCCAACAAGGAATGATATTACGGCGCTTCTTTCCGGTGCATTTCCGATAATGCGCATACCAGGTATATCATTCAGTCGGCCCAGAGCATATGAGCACAGTTCTGACTCGTATCGGGCAATCTCATCCATACCTACGCTCTGAACGTAATCCAGGGCCGATGCAAGAGCAATTGACCCAACGTAATCGGGGGTTCCTGCCTCAAACTTATAGGGAAGTTCGTTGTATGTGGTCTTCTCAAAAGTGACACGCTTTATCATTTCACCTCCGCCCTGATATGGAGGCATCTGTTCCAAGAGCTCCTTGCGTCCGTACAGAACTCCTATTCCTGTAGGGCCGTAAATCTTGTGTCCGCTAAAGGCATAGAAATCAGCGCCCAGTTCCTGCACGTTCACCTTTATGTGAGGAACTGACTGAGCTCCGTCCACTGCAACCGGAATTCCGTGCGAATGGGCCAGACTTATAATCCGGGAGACGGGATTCACAGTACCTAACACATTGGAAACATGTGTAATGCTAACAAGTTTTGTCTTTGGGCTCAAAAGTGAACTGAAAGCATCCAAATCCAGTTCTCCGAGATCGGTTACCGGTATTATCTTAAGCGTGAAACCCAACTTTCCGGCCTGTATCTGCCAGGGCACGATGTTGCTGTGATGCTCCATTCCGGATATGATCACCTCATCACCTTCCTTAAGGAAAGCCTGGGCAAACGAACTTGCAAGCAGGTTAATGCTCTCGGTTGTTCCGCGGGTAAAGATTATCTCTTCTGTGCTCCCGGCTCCGATAAACTGACGTACTTTCTCACGGGCGGCCTCCATCATATCGGTAGCCTGTTGTGAAAGGAAATGAATGCCGCGATGAACATTGGCATTCTCGTTGCAGTATGCCTCGCTTATGGCATCAATGACGCACTGAGGCTTCTGGGTAGTGGCTGCATTGTCCAGATAGACAAGCGGTTTGCCGTAAACCTCACGTCCCAGAATGGGGAAATCCCTGCGAATTCTCTCTACGTCAATCATATCACTTAATTATCTGCATGCGCGGCAACCCTCACACTGGGTAAGTTCTCCGCGAAAACGTTTCTCTACAAGACGGTTCAGACGGTCACGCAGAGGCTCCAGCGATACACGTCCTATAACCTCCCCTACAAAAGCCTGCATAAGCATCATGCGTGCCTCTGCCTCCGGGATGCCGCGCTGACGCATATAGAACATGGCCTTATCGTCCAACTGACCAACCGTTGCGCCGTGTGAACACTTTACGTCATCGGCATAAATCTCCAATTGGGGCTGGGTGAACATGCGTGCCTGGCGGGTGAGACAGATATTGCGGTTAGTCTGCTGTGACTCAGTATGCTGTGCTCCATGGCGTACCAGCACCTTGCCTGCGAATGCCCCGCTCGCGCTGTCGTCCAGAACGTATTTGAACAACTCGTTGCTAGTACAATCAGACACTCTGTGATCAACAAATGTCATATTATCAACATGTTGCTCCTTATCCACGGTTGCTATTCCATTAAGTGACAGATTGGAACCGCGTCCTGCAAATGTAGAGAAAACAGTGTTGCGTGTCCGGCCATTATGCAGCGTCACATAATCAATCTCAACGTTGCTATCGGCCTCCTGATTTATGTAAAGCTCTGATGCTCGCCTGTTTGCGTAATGAGTCTCCTCCAGATCATAAAGTTCCAGGGCTGAGTCCTCACCGGCGAATACCTCGGTCACCTGTGCCGTCAGATATTGATTCGCTGCAAGTGCATGATCACAAAGCAACAGTTTTGCCTGTGCGCAACGTCCCAGAACCACCAGGATCCTGCGGTTTACCATAAGGTCAACCTTTGAACTGAGCAAGGTTATGAGTTGTAACGGTTTTTCCACCACAACGCCATCGGGAACATAAAGCATGAAACCATCCTGTGCAAACAGGGTGTTGATGGCGGCAATTCCCGGTTTGTCCATATCGGCCAACTTGCCGTAATACTTCTCCAGTATCTCGGGCCTTTCCAAGGCTGCATCCTTGAGGCTGCCGGCATACACGCCATCGGGCAGCAGGTTTCTGGAAGCCGTCTCAGAACTTGCAAAAGAATCATTTGCCAGGAAATATAGTTGGGTGCTCAGATTGGGAACGCTGCATTTGAATGCCTGTGCAAAATCAACCGGCATATCCAATCTGGCCAGGTTCATACCCCAATCGGGCTCAAACCATTCCCCCACATCGGTATGCAGGTACTCCTCGAGCCCCTTATGAGGCAGCCCGTAACGCAGCAGACAATCCAGGGCATTGTCTCGTGCTGAGTTCAACGCTCCGGCCGAACCCCTGTCAATGAGGGCTCTGTTCTGTTTGAATAAGTCTATATAGTTCTGCACAGGAGTCATTTCTGAGAATCCTCAAATTCCTTAATTACCCAGTCATAACCGCGTTCCTCCAGTTCCAAAGCCAACTCCGGACCGGCGGTCTTGATGATACGTCCCTTATAAAGCACATGAACGATATCGGGTTTGATATAGTCAAGCAGACGCTGGTAGTGAGTGATGACTATTACCGATGTCTCAGGGCTCTTGAGACGGTTTACACCGTCAGCCACAATACGCAATGCATCGATATCCAGACCTGAATCAGTCTCATCAAGTATACTAAGTGAAGGCTCCAGCATGGCCATCTGGAAAATCTCGTTGCGTTTTTTCTCACCGCCGCTGAAACCCTCGTTCACGGAGCGGTTCATGAACTTGGCGTCAAGCTTGACCAGATCCCTCTTCTCCTTGATGTATTTGAGGAAATCAGTGGGAGCCATGGGAGGCAGACCCAGATACTTGCGCTTCTCGTTGATAGCGGTACGCATAAAATTGGTCATGCTCACGCCCGGAATCTCAACCGGATACTGGAATGACATGAACAGACCTTCGTGGCTGCGGTCCTCGGCCGGCATATCCAGCAGGTTCTTGCCCTTGAACGTAACCGACCCTTCGGTAACCTGATAGGCAGGGTGACCAACCAGCACATTGCTCATGGTACTCTTACCCGATCCGTTGGGACCCATAATGGCATGAACCTCACCGGCGTTAACCTGTAGGTTTATACCTTTCAATATCTCTTTGCCGTCAATTCCGGCATGAAGGTTTTCTATATTCAGCATCATAATTCTTAACCTACCGTATTTTCAAGTGACACCGACAGCAGGCGCTGGGCCTCGACCGCAAACTCCATAGGCAGTTTGTTGAGCACCTCCTTGGCGTAACCGTTAACAATAAGACCTATGGCCTGTTCCATGGGAATGCCGCGCTGGTTGCAGTAGAACAACTGGTCCTCGGATATCTTTGACGTAGTTGCCTCATGCTCCACAATGGCAGTCTCGTTCTTCACATCCATATATGGGAATGTATGCGCACCGCAGTCGCTTCCCAGCAGCAGTGAGTCACACTGGCTGTAGTTACGCGCTCCGTCTGCATGCTCACCAACCTTGATAAGTCCGCGGTATGAGTTCTGGCTGTGTCCGGCCGATATACCCTTACTGATTACCGTACTCTTTGTGTTACGGCCCAGGTGAATCATCTTGGTACCCGTATCAGCCTGCTGCCAGTTATTTGTCAGCGCCACGGAGTAGAACTCACCCTGCGATCCGTCACCCTGCAGCACGCAACTGGGATACTTCCATGTGATGGCAGATCCCGTCTCAACCTGGGTCCAGGAGAGTTTGGCATCCACACCCTTGACCAATCCGCGCTTGGTTACAAAGTTATATACGCCACCCTTACCGTTCTCATCGCCCGGATACCAGTTCTGCACTGTGCTGTACTTGACCTCGGCGCGGTCCAGCACCACAATCTCCACGATAGCGGCATGCAGCTGGTTCTCATCGCGCATAGGTGCGGTGCAGCCCTCCAGATAGGATACGTAACTGTCGTCATCGGCCACAATCAGGGTACGCTCAAACTGGCCTGTTCCGGCTGCGTTGATGCGGAAGTATGTGGAGAGTTCCATGGGGCAGCGAACGCCCTTGGGAATGTACACGAATGATCCGTCACTGAACACGGCACTGTTCAGAGCGGCAAAGAAGTTGTCGCGGTAATTGACCACGCTGCCCAGATACTGACGCACCAGGTCGGGGTGGTTCTTTACGGCCTCACCCATGGAGCAGAATATGATACCCTTCTCGGCCAGTGTCTGCTTGAATGTGGTCTTGACCGATACGGAGTCCATAACAGCATCAACTGCCACGCCGCCGCTCAGCGCCAGACGCTCTTCAAGGGGTATACCCAGTTTGTCAAAGGTCTTCATAACCTGCGGATCAATCTCCTCCAGGCTCTTGGGACCCTCTTTCTTGACCGTGGGATCGGCGTAATATGATATGTTCTGATAGTCTATCTCAGGGATGTCCAGATGCGCCCAATGCGGCATTTCCATGGTAAGCCAGTGGCGGTAAGCCTTTAGACGGAATTCCAGCATCCACTCCGGTTCGCCCTTGCGCTCTGAGATGAGCCTTACGGTATCCTCGGTCAGACCGCGGTCAATTATATCGGTGTGGACATCGGTAGTGAAACCGTACCTGTACTTCTCGGCACTGATCTCCCTAATCAGACTGTTGTCCTGTTCAACAGATTTCACTTCTTATCAAACCGTTTGTGGTTCAGTCATGGGAGAATCCGGAATCAGATCCTCCGTGTTTTTCAGAACTTTATTCCAAGTCCAATGCAGGCAAAAACTTGAGATACTCCTGACAGGTGCATATAACTTGGATTGTTTTTTTTCAGCACTGTTCATTATATGGTCAGAAATACCGGTCATTTCAAAAATCATTATAACCAGTCCCATGACAAGAATATATTTCAACAGTCCGAAGAATGCGCCTGCTATCCTGTCAACAAATCCCAGATTAGCCGCACGGACCACCTTGGACAGTATCTTGCCTACTACTCCGCAAACTATAGGCACAATCAGAAGGATTATCACAAATGCCACAATCCTGGCAGTCTGGTCTGACATCCTGAATATGTTCAGAAGCAAACCTGCAAACGGTCTGTATAGCAAAGTTCCGAACACAATACCCAGGATAAGACCTCCAAGACTGAACGCCTGCTTGATGATTCCCTTGACAAAGCCTATCACAAAGCCCACACACAATACTGACAGGATAACTATATCCAAAGCAATCATAACGTGAACCTAAAATATTATAAAGTCTGTTTTACCTCAATCTGGGTGAATGTCTCAATGATATCACCCTCCTTGATGTCATTGTATGATACCAGGCTCATACCGCACTCCATACCGGCCTGAACCTCCTTGACGTCATCCTTGAAACGTTTCAGAGCCTGAATATCACCGGTGTGGATAACGATACCGTCACGTATCACGCGGGCCTTGTCATTACGTGAAACCTTACCCTCACGTACACGGCAGCCGGCTACCATACCCACCTTGGAGATATGGAACACCTCCATAACCTCGACTGTAGCGGTAACCTCCTCCTTGACCTTGGGTGCAAGCAGACCTTCCATGGCTGACTTGACCTCGTCAATGGCATCATAAATGATGGAGTAGATACGTATGTCAACATCATTCTGTTCGGCCAGACGCTTGGCGGCACCCGACGGACGTACATCAAAACCTATGATGATGGCGTTCGATGCCGATGCCAGGCTTACGTCACTCTCAGAGATGGCACCTACGGCCTTGTGTATCACATTGACCTGAATGTTAGGAGTAGAGAGCTTGATGAGTGAGTCACTCAAAGCCTCAACGGATCCGTCCACATCGGCCTTTACAATCAGGTTAAGCTCATGGAAATCGCCCATCTTGATACGGCGGCCCAGCTCATCCAGAGTAAGTGTCTGTGCGGTACGTACGCCCTGCTCACGCTGCAGCTGCTCACGCTTTCCGGTAATCTCACGGGCCTCACGCTCGCTGTCCACCACGTGGAAGCTTACACCGGCCTGGGGAGCACCGTTAAGACCCAGAATCAGCACAGGCTCTGCGGGAGCGGCCGATTTCATCTTCTGGTTACGCTCGTTGAACATAGCCTTGACCTTACCCCATGATGTTCCGGCAATCACGATGTCACCCATCTTAAGGGTACCGTTCGATACCAGCACGGTAGCCACGTAACCGCGGCCCTTGTCAAGTGAAGACTCAATGATGGTACCGGTAGCCTTACGGTTGGGGTTGGCTTTGAGGTCAAGCATCTCGGCCTCAAGCAGTACCTTCTCCATAAGTTCGGGAACACCTGTACCCTTCTTGGCCGATATGTCCTGGCTCTGGTACTTACCTCCCCAGTCCTCGACCAGGAAGTTCATCTGTGCCAGTTCCTGCTTGATACGCTCGGGATCAGCGGCGGGTTTATCAACCTTGTTGATGGCGAATACTATAGGTACACCGGCTGCAGTAGCGTGTGCGATAGCCTCCTTGGTCTGGGGCATCACATTGTCATCGGCAGCAACGATGATGATTGCTATATCAGTTACCTGAGCACCACGGGCACGCATGGCGGTAAATGCCTCATGACCCGGAGTATCCAGGAATGTGATGTGACGGCCGTCATCCAGTTTCACGTTGTAAGCACCGATGTGCTGGGTGATACCGCCTGCCTCACCGGCAATCACGTTAGACTTGCGGATATAGTCAAGCAGAGAGGTCTTACCATGGTCAACGTGACCCATCACGGTTACGATAGGTGCGCGCGGTACCAGATCCTCCTCCTTATCCTTCTCCTCGCTGATCTGCTGGGCAACCTCGGCGCTCACAAAATCAGTGGTGAATCCGTACTCATCGGCCACAATGTTGATGGTCTCGGCGTCCAGACGCTGGTTGATTGACACCATCATACCCACGTTCATACAGGTTGCTATAACCTGGGTAACGGGTATGTTCATCATTGTTGCCAACTCATTGGCGGTCACGAACTCGGTCAGCTTAAGAACCTTGCTCTCGGCCATCTCCTGCTCCAGTGCCTCCATCTGACGCTGCTGAACCTGCTCACGCTTGTCCTTGCGGTACTTGGAAGACTTGGTCTTACCCTTCTGGAACGATGAGAATGTATCGCGGATCTGACGGTTTACATCCTCGTTTGAGAAATCAGCCTTGTCGGCCTTGTTGAAACGATGGTCCTTATTGTTGCGGCCTCCGCCCTTCTGGGCATCCTTGCCGCGGTTGTCGCTATTGTTCTGTGACTGGCTGTAACTGTCGGCCTTGGTAAGGTCTACCTTCTCACCGCCAATACGTACACGGTTTTTCTTGCGCGGTGCATCACCGTCCTGATTCCTGTCACCGGGCTTGATCTCCTTCATCAGCGACTCCTTGAACTGCTGACGCTGCTGCTGGCGCTGCTGCTCCTTGGCCTCGCGCTCCTTCTTCTTCTCCTCCTTGGACTTTTTCTTGGGACGGGTTGACTGGTTGATGGCCTCCAGGTCAATCTTTCCCACGGTCCTGATATTAAGACCGCCGTTCTGTGGAGCTTGAATCTTGAACACCTCCTCCTTGGGAGTTTCGGCCTTTACGGGTTCCTCCTTGGGAGCCGCCTTTACCTCAGGTTCAACCTTGACAGGCTTGGACTCAGCCTTTACAGGCTCAGGCTTGGGAGTAACTACAGGTTTGGGCTCGGGTTTTACCTCCGGCTCCTTTTTAACGGGCTCCGCAGGTTTCTCCGCCTCTTTTTCAGGTTCAGAAGACTGCTGTTTGGGCTGAGGAGCGGGCTTGACCGTCTCTTTCCTGGGAGCGGGTTCCTCCTTGGGCTCCTCCTTGGGCTCCGGTTTGGGAGTTTCCAGATTTATCTTGCCCACAGTCTTGAACTTTATTACCGGTTCCTCGGGGATGACAGTCTCTATCATCTCCGGCTCTTTCTTAACCGGCTTGGCAGGTTTTTCCTCCTGAACGGGCTCCTCGGGTGCGGCCTTGCGGCTGATGCGGTCCTGCAGGAACCTGGTAGCCTCCTCGCGGATAGACTTGTCCTGACTGTATTCTGCCACAAGCAGGTTGTACTGCTCATCGGTCAGTTTCTGGTTCAGGTCTTCGGTTATATCGGCAAAACCCTTCTTGTGCAGGAACTCCACCAAAGTGGAAACTCCCACATTCAACTCTCTTGTTGCTTTACTTATTCTTATCGCCATCTATAAAAATATTGTATCTTTTCCAGGGCATTGCCCCGATTGTTTTTACTTCTTTATGAACTTCTGGAACTCCTCCTCATCGGCAAACTCACGTGCCAGGATATCCAGTATCTCGTCTACCTGCTCCTCCTCAAGGTCTACAGACTCGGTAAGGATCTCACGGTCGGCGCGCAGAACTGCCTTGGCTGTCTCGAAGCCGGCATCATGCAGAGCATCTACGACCCAATCCTCAATGTCACCGCGGAAATCATCCAGATAGATATCCTCCTCGGACTGTTCCTGCTCAAGTTCACGGTAAACATCGATTGTATATTCTGTCAGCATGCTGGCCAGCTTGATGTTAAGACCGCTCTTACCGATAGCAAGCGATACCTGATCCTGCTTGAGATAAACCTCTGCACGACGGGCCTCGGTATCCAGATTGAGTTCCGATATCTTGGCGGGGCTCAGGGCGCGCTTGATAAAGAGCTCTATGTTGGTGGTGTAGTTGATAACGTCGATGTTCTCATTACGCAGCTCGCGTACGATACCGTGAATACGTGAACCCTTTACACCTACGCAGGCGCCTACGGGATCGATACGGTCATCATATGACTCAACGGCAATTTTGGCGCGCTCACCAGGGATGCGGACAATCTTCTTGATAGTGATCAGACCGTCGGCAATCTCGGGAACCTCCTGCTCCAGAAGACGCTGCAGGAACACGGGCGATGTACGGCTAAGCATGATCTTGGGGTTGTTCACATTGTCAACGCGGTCAACAACGGCGCGTACGGTCTCACCCTTACGGAAGAAATCGCTGGGAATCTGGTCCGTCTTGGCCAGCAGCAGCTCATTACCCTCCTCATCCAGAAGCAGGATCTCCTTCTTCCAGATCTGGTAAACCTCACCTGTAACAATAGTGCCGATCTTCTCAACATACTTGTTGTACAGACTGTCCTTCTCAAGTTCCAGAATCTTTGAAGCCAGGGTCTGACGCAGATTCAGGATTGCCCTGCGGCCGAACTTGCTGAAATCAACCTGCTCGGACACCTCCTCACCTACCTCAAAGTCCTCGTCAATCTGACGGGCCTCAGTAAGTGAAATCTGGGTGTTTGAATCCTCCAGATCCTTGTCCTCAACCACGATGCGTGAACGCTGGATCTCGCAGTCACCCTTATCGGGGTTGACAATCACCGAGTAGTTCTCATCGGTTCCGAACATCTTTGAGATAACACTGCGGAAACTCTCTTCAAGAACAGAAACCAGTGTCATACGGTCTATGTTCTTAAGTTCCTTGAACTCCTGAAAGGTATCGATCAATGAGACCGTTTCTTCTTTCTTAGTAGCCATTTTACTTTAAACTTATTACGTATTTTACATATTTCACTTCATCATAGCCGAACGGCATCTCCGTCTCGACTGTCTTGGGACGCTTGCTGCCCTCAACCTTCTGCTTCTGCTGAACCTTGACGGCAAATCCCTTATCATCGGCAGACACAAGTACACCCTTGATTTTGGCTCCGCTCTTAGGCATCACCTCAACCTCCTGTCCGATGTGGTTAATGTACTGCTGGAGCACCTTGAAAGGCTGGCCGATACCCGCGGAGCCCACCTCCAGCTCATAATCCTCGACATCACGGTCAAGTGAGGACTCGATGAAACGGCTCAGATCCACACAATCGTCAATCCAGACACCCTCGGCCTGGTCAATCTCTACGACAATGCGATTGTCCGGGGTAACATCCACATCAACAAGAAAATAGCCCTCCTTGGTGTTGAGCCATTTCTCTGCAATACTGATAACTTGTTGTTTGTCAATCATATATAAGTTAAACTTGTTTCCTGATAAGTAAGTGCATGGCAACAAAAAAGAGGCCCTCGGCCTCTCCACACATCATCTTATCGGGTGCAAAGATATAGAATATCCTGCACCCGACCAAGAAAATGCTTAAAAAATCAATAGCCCAGATAGCCCAGCATGCGGGCGGCATAGCGGCGACCCAGTTCACGTGAACCCTTCAGGTTGAAGTGCAGGTGATCACGACCGGCCTCGCATCCGTATGCGGGAACCACCATAGCCTGCGGCAGAGTCTCGGGCAGCGTAGCCATCACCTTGTTGTGATCGGCACATACGCCACGCTGATCGGCAGGTACAACCTCACCGGAGAGCAGAGGAATTGAACCGGCCTCAAGACCAAGATCAGCCAGGATATCATCATAGACCTTTTTTACGTTGGCGGGCCACTGCGGATCATTGGTATTGGTCTCACCCTGATGCAGCAGGATGCCCTTGATAACGCCGTCCTTCTGAGCCTTCTTGCAGAGTTCAATCAGACGGTTGTAGGGGTTACCGCCGTACTCCTTGCAGATATTCTTCATCCAATCTGCCTGTTTGGGTATGTACTCCTCACACTTGTCCTTGTCAAAAAGGTCAATTGAGCAACCGGCAACGGCTACCATTACAATACCCACCTTTACATCCTCGGGCATATTCTGAACCATGGTACGGCCAAAATAATCGGCAGGTGTAAGACCCGTGTTGGGGCGTGCCAACGGCGGAACTGCAGTACGCCACTCACCCATCTTGCTGTCGGGGAAATCAACGGCGTTCATAGTTACAAAACGGGGACTGATATTCTCCTTATCCTGCTGAGCTGGACGAGGGTTACCCTCCATGTTGGACTGACCTATACAGATGTAAATGTGAAAATTGGGATCCGGCTGAGCCAGAACCTTGAAAGGAGCCAGCATCAATGCTGCCAGCAGAATGATTCCTGTTTTTTTCATTTCTTTTTACGTTAGTAATATGATTAATTGATGCAATTTTCGGAATTTTATATGACTTCTACAAGAAAAACGGATAGCTTTGTGCCCGAATTAGGATTGTAACATGAAGAAGAGAAGGTCAATCAGATCAAACAACAACTTCCTGCTGGGCTCACTGTTGATGATAGTGTTGGTGCTGGTAATAGTTGTTCTGTTCCTGTATCTCTCTTTTGTCCTATAGTCATTCGGGAGAGGACAGTATTGAATCGTAACGCTTGCGGTCTGTCAGGATATTTACAGCCTCATCCAGGAATCTGTCCGAGTTCATATTGTAAATCACTACTCCACGCTGGTAATAATAGCGTATTATTATCTCCATTTCAATGACGCGCTCCAGATCCTTGCGGAACACATCCAGGTCATTCCTCAGGTCATACTGAAGTTTGCTCTCCAGTGACTTGAACTCATCCTGCGCCTTATCTGCCAATCCTTCACGCTCGGCTATCTTTTTGAGTGATTCCAGCGCCTTGCCGCTGTTGCTCTCAAACTTGAATTCGCTGTTGCAAACAAACTCCTTGAAAGCGTTGTAATCATCATCGGTCAACTTAAATTCGCCGGCTGGAGCGATTGATTCGTGCCTGGTGCACCAATCATTCACAAAATCAAACAGGACCACGTTCTGAGCCAGATAATAAAGGATATCGGGCATGGTATCCTGCTTGCACTGAACGTCCGGGCGGATTCCGCCTCCGTCACGTACCGGACGGCCGGCTGCAGTGTAGAATACCTTGGTCAGGCTGTCCGGTATATGTTGCGCCTGTCCTTTCTCATTACGCTTGGAGTAATCTATCTCCTGTATGCATCGGCCACTGGGAATGTAATACTTGGCGGTGGTAACCTTGAGCGTACCGTTGAACGGCAGCATACGTGTAGTCTGCACCAGGCCCTTGCCGAATGTACGCACGCCCACTATCACCGCACGGTCCAGATCCTGCAGGCTGCCTGCCACAATCTCTGAGGCCGATGCGGACTGGTCATCGGTCAATACCACCAGCGGCATTTTCTCATCTATGGGGTTGCGTTGAGTGTAATATGTGGTTGCAGCCTGAGGAACCTTGCCGCGTGTCTCCACCAGCTTGGTGCCTTTGGGGACAAACAGTCCCACAATCTCGACAGCCTCATTGAGCAGTCCTCCGCCGTTTCCGCGCAGATCAAGTATGATTCCCTTGGCACCCTGTTCCTTAAGTTCCACAAACGCCTTCATCACATTCTTGGAACAGTTCTCGGTAAACTGGTCCAGCAGGATATAGCCATAGCCCTTGTACATTCCGTAATAGGGAACCGCCGGCAGAGCAATCACGCTGCGCACCACTTCAATGTCAAGCGAATCGGGCACGCCCGGACGGCGTACCGTTACGGTAAGTTTACTGTCTGCCTCACCGCGAAGATGATCACTCACATAGGCCGATGCCTTTCCCTTCATGCTCTCGCCGTTTATCCTCAGGATCTCGTCGCCTGCCTTGAGTCCGTAACGCGCTGCCGGCATACCCTCATAAGGCTCGTCAATATAGATGTAGTCGCGTCCGGTATACTGACGTATCACCGCTCCTATACCCGCATACTTTCCTGTGGTCATCATCTTGAGATCCTTCATATCCTTCTCGGGATAGTATTCGGTATAGGGGTCTATGCCGCGCAGCATAGCCTGTATTCCGGTCTCTATGGTCGAGCCGGGGCTTATGGTATCCACGTAGAAACGGTCCAACTCACTAACAATCTCATGGAAAATCTCCAGATTCTTGGCCATCTCAAAGTTGTGGTCATCGGTCTTCTGCGCCCAGATGCGTGCCGACGTAAGTCCCAATATGGTAAACAGGGCTATACCCTTTACAATATTCTTCATAGCGATTGATGTTTCCGCGAAGATATACATTTTGGTTTTGACAAAAAAAAATCAGTTCCAATTTCTTGGAACTGATCTGCGCTCCTTCTAGGACTTGAACCTAGGACCCCCTGATTAACAGTCAGATGCTCTAACCAACTGAGCTAAAGAAGCATTTTGCCACATTTGGAGCAGAACTGCTCTCAAACGCGGTGCAAATTTACCGCCTTTTTTGGAATATCCAACACCTATGGGCAAAAAAAACTGCCAATTGTCACTTTTTTCTGCTTATCAGGATAGAAACCATAACGCAGATGCCGGCTGCAAACGGGTAGTACAGATAGGGAATGATCTCCGTGGTGGCCAGACCGGTCAGGCCGGCAGCCATAAGCAACTGGGCACCGTAGGGTATTATGCCCTGCACAAAACAGCTGAAAATATCCATCAGGCTGGCGGCACGGCGCTTGGGAATATCATATTTGTCCGATATGTCATTCACTATGCTTCCCACCGTAATGATTGCTATGGTATTGTTTGCCGTGCAGAAATTGGCCAGACTGGTAAGCAGTCCTATACCCAGTTCCGCACCCCTACGTCCGTGCACGTGGCGCGATATACCCTTGATAATGTACTCCAAACCACCGTTGTAGCGGATAATACCCAGCATTCCGCCGGCCAGCAGAGTCACAATGATAAGGTCTCCCATACCGGCAATTCCGCTGCCCATCGAACCCAGAAAACTGAACCAGTCAAGTGAATTTGTTCCGAATCCTACTACCGCATTAAGCAGTATGCCTATCACCAGCACCATCGTCACATCCAACCCAAACAGCGCAAGCACGATAATGGATATGTACGGAATGAGTTTAAGCCACTCTATAGCCGTAGTAGCAGAGACTGCACTGATATGAAAACCTATGTAGATATAAATACCCGTAACCACTAACACCGCCGGCAGCACCAGCATAAGATTGGCACGGAATTTCTCATGCATGGCACATCCCACGGCACGTGTTGCCGCAATGGTAGTATCGGATATGAATGACAGGTTATCGCCAAAGAACGATCCGCCCACTATCAGTGCCGCCATCATAGGCTGACTCAGTCCCGTCTCGGCTGCAATACCGTTTGCTATCGGCACCAAAGCCACAATAGTACCCACGCTGGTACCGATGGCCAGGGACACGAAACATGCCGTAAGGAACAGACCCGCCAGAAGCGCCTTGGCCGGCACAATGCTCAGCGTAAAGTTCACGGTAGCCTCAATAGACCCAATCTCCTTGGCAGATCCGGCAAACGCGCCCGCCAGCATGAATATCCATACCATGAGCATGATGTTCCAATGGCCTGCACTCTCCGAAAACACGTTTATCCGGTAACTCAGCTTACCCGGAGTAATGGCAACAGCATATATAGACGCCACCAGAAAGGCCGATGACACCGGAACCTTGTAGAAATCACCCGCCAGAAGCGAGGATATCAGATAAACCGTCAGAAAAACAAGAATGGGGCTCAATGCCAAGAGCCCCGGTAACTGTCCTCTATTCTTACTCATCAGGAGTATTTCTCACCATACTTGAGCATGGCGTCATTAATATATTTCTTAAAGTCCGTCTCGTTGTCGCGACGGCATATAACCAGCACGTCATCGGTATCCACCACCAGAAAATCACTCAGGTCATCAATCACCACCAGTTTCTTGTCCTTGTTGCACAGGAACATGCTGTTGTGGCAGTCATAAACCTGATAATTGTACATACCAAGCACATTTCCCTGATCATCCTTGGCGCAATAGTCATAAAGCAGATCCCAGCTCTCAATATCGTTCCATCTGAAATCGCCTATGGTCATGCATACCTTATCGGTCTTTTCAAGTATACCGTAATCAATTGAGATACGGGGGAATGCCTCGTAAACCGAGTATAGCAGACTGCGTCTCTCATCACGGTTATGCTTGGTGTCATAAATCCGGTTGAACTGATTTATCATATCCGGCAGATAAGTCTTGGCTATATCAAGATATGTATTTACGTTCCACATCAGGATACCCGAGTTCCAGTAGAACTCACCGCTGTCCACAAACACCTTGGCAAAAGACTCCTCAGGTTTCTCGGTAAACGTGCGCACGCTGTAAATGCCGTCGGCCACCTTCTCATCCATCTGAATATAGCCGAACCTGGTCTCGGGACGCGTAGGTTTAATACCCACGGTAAGGATGCAGTTGTTATCGGCCACATAAGACATACCCTTCTCTATCACATCTATATATGGTTTCTCATCCTTGATTACAAGGTCCGACGGCACCACCAGTATGTTTGCATTGGGATTGATGTCACGGATATGGTACGATGCAAGCGTAATGCTGGGCGCCGTTCCTTTCATGACCGGCTCGCGCAACACCTGCAGCGGATTAAGGTCCGGCAATTGACCACACACATCCTCATAGAAATCCAGGTTGGTAGAAACTATGATGTTCTCCTCGGGAAAAATCTTTCTCATTCGCTCAACGGTCTCCTTGAGCAATGTACGTCCGTTGTTGTTGAAATCAAGGAACTGCTTGGGCATACCCTTACGGCTCAGCGGCCAAAGTCTGGTTCCGAACCCGCCAGCCAGTACGACACAGTAATTATCTTGTCCTAACATAGTACCTTTTTTTGCGTCTGCTACGAAGATATTGCTTATTTGGACTCCTACAAGAATTTAGCCGTTAAAATAGCGCAAAACCAAAAAAAACACCGGCATTACCCTTAGTTTCATCAAATTATTGTACCTTCGCGGCGGTTTTGATACCAAGCCCAGATGGCGGAATCGGTAGACGCGCTGGTCTCAAACACCAGTGGGGCAACCCGTGCCGGTTCGACCCCGGCTCTGGGTACAGAAAAAGGCAGGCTTAACGCTTGCCTTTTTCTGTACCCAGACCGGGGCCGAACCCGTTCCTTTTTCGCCAAAGTGTCCCACACGCACCCCCGCGAGAGCACCCTCTGACGCAGGTGCGTGTGTTACATACCCCCTTCCAAGGGGGTGTGTAACACACCAACCCCACTCACAAACCCCACAGGGCCGATGAGCGTGGGACACTTTGGCGGATTACGGGCAGACGGGGCGAACGGATTGTCCGTGGGCACGAAAGGTTATTTTCACAGCCGCGTAACCGGAACCGATGGCAAGAACGCCTGCGTTATAGCTTGATTGATCCTTATTCACTGAGTTTGACCAGTAGTGTCCCCAAGTACCGGCACTTTTGTTGGAGGTCTCAAAACCGTATCTCCCGGTTGCCGGCAGAAATATGGAGCGGTCGGTGTAACCTGGCCTGTTACTTGTTACCAGACAACCGTTTACTCCGTTCAGAGTAGTCCAGGTCCAGGTGCAGCTGTCAATAAGTTCATTCATCTCTTCATTGGTGGGAAGACGCCAATCTCCTCCCCACTTTACATGGGCTACATCATCCTCCAGGTCAAGCTGAGTCTTGTCATCTGCAATAAAAAATCTATTGTCTTCATCGAGCATGGAGGTGTAATACAAAGAAGTGTATTTGGAGAACTTTACGGTACCTTCATCGTAACCCCTAGTACGGAAACGATAGTTCTCCCACGTGTAGCTTTCCTTGGGTGTCAACTCCCCCCAGGCATAATAGTCACCGTAGTCTTCGGGCTTATCGGCCCCCACATTACATGTGGCCCACTTGACGCTCAGGCCCAGGTCAACGTATACATTTTCCGGGAAGTAATCAACAATCTTTGCCACTACGGCCGTAATAGCGGGATCCAGGTCGCCTTTTCCGGCTCTCATAGTAATTTTACCAAGGTCTTTGACGTTTTCGGAACTGAGTGTAAAGCTCTTGGAGGTATTGAAATGATTATCAGATTTAGCATATAGCACATAGTTGCCGGCTTTAAGTTGACCGATGATGAAAGAACCGTTGTCATCAGTAGAACAACCGCCATAGAATGTAGTATCATTTCCTGTTATCTGATAAACTAATACCGCTGCAGAACAAATAGGTTCTGCTGTATCAAAATCCCAAACCGAACCTTTAACTGCGTAATCCTGTGCAGAAATGCAGAATGGCATGAGCACCGATGCCAATACAAACAGAAGGACTCTTTTTCTCATAATGCAATGCTTTTGGTTGTTATTTTGGGCAGACGGGACGGATATAGGCACCCTCTGTCCTGCTACGTGAGCTCAAAAGAATATTTGACCATATATCACCATCATCATCTATAGTTGGTTTGTAATAATCCCTCTTGTCATAGCCTGATGAAGATCCGGCTTTGACAGGATCAAAACTCAATGCCACACAATTGCGGGTAAATCCGGGTTCCAGTTCAGAGGTCATGTAATAACCAGCGTTATAAATGCTCTGATCGTCATCTGCATATGTCGCAATAAACCAGACTGATGTACATGGAAGGAATATGGAGTTTGATTTATATCCGGGAACCTTACTGGTAATCTTATAGCCGTGAACTCCGTTTACGGTTGTCTCAGTCCACTTGCATTTTTCAAACAGTTCCCTAAACTCCTCCCTGGTGGGCATACGCCAGTCACCTCCCCAGTTCACATGGGCAGCATCATCCTCCAGGTCCAAACGCGTTTTCATATCAATATAGGGATTATGATCTATGGTGGCATTCTCAGTATATTTTGAGTACGTCCATTCCTTAGCATCAGTAAACGCTTTTGCATGCTTATAGTTATAGAGTGAATAGTAGGTTTTCTGAGTGGTTTCACCCCAGGCTATCCGGGCTCCACGCTCCCAAGGATTATCGGCACCCAGGTTACAGTCGGCCCATAGCACGCTTAATCCCAGATCAACTTTGGCATCATGTGTAAGAGGCTTTATTGGTTCAGGCTCCAGTATTTTTCTTTCTGCTGGCTCTCTCTGATCCAATACCGGCCTGATGTTGAGACCCCTATAACGATTATCTCCACCACCCAAAGCTTGCCCCATAGTAGCTGTCCAGTAACGTGACTCTCTTTCATTGACGACCAGGCCTCCAGTCCACGCATACTCACCTATAAAACCGGTAACCGGCAGGTATATGCTCCGTCCTTCATATCCCGGAACATTGCTGGTAATGATATATCCTTTTTGTATTATCTCAGTAAGACGCTTGTCTATTTTAATGGTATCCATAACTCCTTTCCAGGTACATCTGGTCTTGAGTTCCCAAAGCTCATCGGCAGTAGGCATGCGCCAGCCATCGCCCAGCAGGACTGCAGCGGCATCATCGTCAGCATCAAGAGTCTCCTTGTAATCAGGCTCCGGATAATTGCCAATAAAGAAATTGTCACCGCCCATATTATACTTGGTCCACTGGTTTGAATATTCCCCGAATTTGTAGTTTTTACCTGAGTATTGTCCTGCTTTGGGGCTTGTCTCACCCCATGCAAAGTATGCACCCACTTCATCAGGAGCCTGTGCCCCCAGATTGGCCGATGCCCACTTGACGCTAAGACCCAGGTCAATAGGCTCAGGCCTGGGCAAGGTGACCGTAACGCTCATCTTAGCCTCCTTGTCTGCACTGCGGGCAGTTATCTCACAACTGCCGGTCCCCACAGCAGTCAGAAAACCATCAGTTACAGCAGCCACATCGGCATTCGTTGTACTCCAGACTATGTTTCCGTTGTTAACCTCAAGTCCGGACGGAATCATGCTCACCACCATCTTACGGATTTCACCGTAGTGAAGGTCCAAATGTTCATCGGGTAAAGATATTGATGAGAACTTATCGGCTTCAAGTCTTTTGACCGGACGCACGTTCATTCCCACATACCTTCCCTTATCACCTTGCGACAACTCTGCATAAGTATAGACAACAGGTCTTCTCAGTATTCTCAGTCCTCTGCGTCTTGTGAATGTATCGCTCCAGACGGTGAAATACTGACTATTGTTATTCCCCACAGCTGTTGATGACCAGAGATAATAATTCTGGCCAAGACCTTCGGCTTGACCATCAATCATGCAGCCTGCAAATGGGATGAAAATCTTTTTATCCTTATAACCGGGCACATTACTCTTTATTTCCAGTCCCTTCACTCCTTTTACAGTCACTGTTTCCCAACTGCAATTCTTTCTCAGCTCCTCAAAATCCTGTGCTGTAGGCATATGCCATTCACCATCTGACAGGACCGATGCCACATCGTCCATATCTTCAAGACGATCCAGATTATCAGCTTTTAGCAGGAACCCTACACTTCCGTCTGTGGTATATTTGTCTACGTACGCTCTAAATTCAGAAGCAGTACTGAAGTAACGGTAGCTTGACCAATTGTAATAATCCTTGGTCTCTATCTCGGCCCATGCATAATAGTCTCCGTAGTCCGATGGATTATCGGCCCCCAGGTTACATGTAGCCCATAACACACCCAGTCCCAAGTCCACGAACTCCATCTCATACGGTGTAACGGTAACGGTGCAAGTGGCGCCTTTGCCGTATGCCAGCACCGTAATCACGCACTCACCGGGTTTCTTGGCCACAATCAGGCCGTCATCCATTACGGAAACCACGTTTTCATCGGACGATATCCAGGTGCAGGCGCTGTTCACGTTACGTCTGCCGCCAGCCATAGTGACATTAAGACGGGTTACTGAAGCCTGCCGCATTTGTATTTTATCCTTTTCAAAAGAGACATCGGTAAGTTCACTCTCTGAGAGCGGCATGACCATACGTACCGATTGCTCCGAGTATCGGTTCTCGCTGTGCCACTCCGTGCCGTCAATCATGAAATTGAAACCGTAAGCCCCACCCTCTTCGGGCTGAAGACCGGGAGTGGACGTCCAGTATGAACCATAACTATGCTGACGCATCAACTGGCCATCCTGCAGCCAACCTGATGCGGGCAGGAAAATACTGCGGTCCTTGTATCCCTCAATATTGCTTGTTATCAGATATCCGGCCTTTCCATCCTGCTCGGTCCATTTCCATGTACAAAAATCCAGCAGTTCGTTCCACTCGGCCTTGGTTGCCAGACGGCTGCCGTCGGTAGTCTTAATATCCATGGCATCGGCCCAGGTCCAATACCAGCCGAACGGTCTGAGATCAGTGGTACCCATATTGACAGTACCCCATTTTACACTCAGACCCAGATCAACAAATTCATTCTGGGCAGTGGCGGAAATGCAGAGTGACATCAGCAAGGATGCCAATGCAAACATCAGGACTCTCTTTCTCATAATGCAATGCTTTTGGTTGTGTACCATCTAAACTGATATATGCTCAGAATGCGTCTTCTGTTAAAGCGGGTTTCTCATAATAATGCTTAAATCGCGCTGCTTAGGCTCGCCAAAGTGTCCCACACTCACCCCCGCAAGAGCACCATCTAACGCAGGTGCGTGCGTAACATCCCCCCATCTCGGGGGTGTGTCCCACGCAAACCTCACTCACAAGTCTCACAGGGCCGATGCGCGTGTTACACGTTGGCGGATTACGGGTGGACGGGACGGACAGGGCAACCTCTTTCACGTGGCATTACAATATCAAGATTCAGAAATTCAATATCGTGAATCGTCAGGCCCATTGCATACAGGGGGAGTTTTTCGAGAGAACTGGACCAGTAATCGGCTTCAGGTAGAAATATGGAACGGTCCGTTTTACCGGGTTTATTACTTGTAGCCCTTAAACCTTTCACACCGTTTATTGAGTCTACGGTCCAGGTACAATTTTGCCGCAATTCAGTCCATTCCTCTAAAGTGGGCATACGCCAGGAACCGCCCCATCTCACATTGGCCACATCATCAACAAGGTCAAGTGTGGTCTTATTGTCAACCACTCCGCGATTCCTGTCAGTATTGTACTTGGAAAGCTTACTTTTAAAAGGTAATTCTTCACCTACGCCGAAACGATAGTTCTCCCACGTATAGCTCTCCTTGGGTTCCAACTCCCCCCAGGCAAAATAATCACCATATTCCTCAGGCCTTTCGGCCCCCACATTACACATGGCCCACTTGACACTCAGGCCCAGGTCAACATACCCATAACCGTTCTCAAATTTAGTATTAACAAATGACGCCTCATCATCAAATACCATACCATAACCAGGTATGCGCTCTAATTCCTCTATGGCTTCATCTATTGACATAAGAACCGTATCAATTTTTACACCAGCAACACCTCTTATCACATTACCTGAATTCTGGGCCGATGCATGATTGCAAATAACTGACAACAATGAGAATGACACAAAGCATACCACCTTGCACCACCCCTTGGCCAACAAAACCTTTATTCTGCGTATTTTCATAACTGCGTTCGCTTATCTGCAAGCAAAAGTAATTCTCAAAACAACAAACCCCAAGCATTAGGCGTTGCAAAACTGTTGCAATCACTTTACGGCCTTATACTTCGCTGCCAGTCTGCACAGTATATCCAACTCCTCTATGAGTCTGGTTCGAAAACTGGTATCCTTCTGGGTACAAGAAACCCTTGTAGAAGTTCTCTGCAAGGGTTTCTTCTTTTACACCACTCAAATTTGGTCACCTTTTGGTCTCTTTTTTCAAGTGTTTGTTGTTTCAATTTGCATTTTGCAATGTTGGCTACCTCGTAAAATGGATTCGCAGATTGTTACCCGAAATGCCTTATCTTTCCATAATGAATGCAAGACGTAAAGAATGCTTTGCTTGGAGCACTCACAAAGTAAGGGTGTGGAAACATATCCTTGCCGGTGAAGCATGCAGGTACACTCCATAAAGTGCAGATGATACGCAGAACCTTTTTTAATGATTTCGCTTTTAACGCCAGGCAGTTTGTTTGCTTCTGAAAAGAAGGTGTCCAAATCACCATTTGCTTTTTCATATAGTTCCTGATAGATTTGTAATGTTCCACATTTCACACAATTTTTCCCGCATTCCGAAAAGAATGAGGCGAGCTGTTCCTCGTTCAGACAGCTTATCCCTTTTTCGAATCCTTGGAACCATTCTGATAAAGTCATACTATTCCTTTTTTATTTCAAAAATACGGAAATATATTCAATATCTACATCTGAACTTATCCACCAGCCTGCACAGTTCATCCAGTTCCTGGTATAGAGCGGTTCGACAATAGGACTGATGATTCGTACTCTTTCTAAAATTTCAATTGTTTTCATTTGGAATGTTATGAAATATTGGTAACTTTGCGTTATTAAAGGTTTGATTATGAAAACAACATCTGTAGCACTTGGTCCCCATTTTGAGGATTTTATACAAGCCAGCATCCTGAGCGGTCGCTATAACAACGCCAGTGAGGTGGTTCGTACCGGCTTGCGTCTGCTGGAAGATCAGGAACAGAGAATCGCTGCACTGCGTACAGCCATTGAAGAAGGTATGACAAGTGGTTGTGTGGAGGATTTTGATTCGAAGGCTTACCTTCAGGAAATGAAAGCACGAAAACATGGCAAAATATGACATATCCAAACAGGCCCTAGAAGACCTGTACAAAATCTGGGAATATACCGTTGATACCTGGTCTGAAACACAAGCCGACAAGTATTATAAACTGCTTGAGAATGCCATGGATGAAATAGGCACAAATCCACAGAAAACCGGGAAACCGTACGATGAGATTATGACTGGCCTAAAAGGCTATCATGCTGGAAAGCATTTGGTATTCTATATCATTCAGGAGAATGGCCGTGCTTTCATTGCACGTATCCTCCATGAGAGGATGGACTATAAGCGACATTTCTGATATATCATCCATATCAGGCCATTCCCAAATGTTTGTACTTATCCACCAGCCTGCACAGTTCATCCAACTCCTGGTATAGAGCGGTTCGACTATAGGTGTAGTTCAGGGTACAAGAAAAGGGAGGTTTTCGGACCTCCCTTTTCTTGTACACGCCGCCGGGGCTCGAACCCCTTCCTTTTTTTCGCCAAAGTGTCATTTTTGGCGGGCGAAGATGTTGGCAAGGATGGTGCCGCTGATGCTGTGCCAGGCGCAGGAGATGGCGCAGGGCACTACGGCCATGGGGTTGGTGGCTACGAAGAACGTCATTGCAAGGTTGGTGCCCAGACCTGCGTTCTGCATGCCGACCTCGATTGAGAGGGTACGTTTCTTTGCGGTGTTGAACTTGAACAGTTTGCCTACCGAGTAGCCCAGCACATAACCGATCGTGTTGTGGCAGAACACCATACCGAACGTGAGCAGGAACAGAACCAGACCGTTCTCCACCAGCGGATCATGAACCGTCGTGATGACACCGCCCACTATGCAGGCCAGACATATGACCGATACGCCCGGCATGCAGCCCTGAATCCTGCGGAACACCTCCTTGTGACCCAGCCAGACGTTCAGGAAGAAACCTATTGCTATAGGGATGATAGTCACGATGAGAATCTGACGGAACATGCCCCATGCATCCACATCCACCCTCTCGCCCGCAAGCATCAGTACGAGCAGCGGCGTGAGCACGGGAGCCAGCAGGGTCGATACGCAGGTCATACCAACGGAATAAGCGACATCGGCCTTACACAGGAATGACATTATGTTGCTCGATACTCCTCCGGGGCAGCAGCCTACCAGTATGATACCGATGGCCATAGCGGTGCTGTACGGCGCAAAGGCGGGCACTTGGCTGAAGAGCCATGAGAGCGAGAACGCCACCAAAGGCATGATGGTGAACTGAGCCACCGCGCCTATCAGTATATCCAACGGACGCTTGGCCAGCAACTTGAAATCATTCGGCGTAAGCGTAAGTCCCATGGTGAGCATGATAACACCCAGGATGATAGTCTGCATATTACCTTTAACCCAGGCAAAAATGCCCGGGAAAAAGAATGTCACCACAGCCGTCAATATGATGAACAGGCTGGCTTTGTCGCTTAATATGTCACTCAGCTTCTTGAGCATGACAACACCGTTTACGGAGTGCAAAAATAATTGTTGTTTACAGACAAATCAAATTGCTCCTCATTTAAAAAACATTTATATTTGCATTTTTCTGCAATAGGGTATAATTAAAATGAAGACAGAAATAGATGTAAGTTTCACTACAATAATGACAGCCGCCCTGTTTGTTTGCGGCATAATGTTATGGAAAAAACGTAAAGAAGTAAATGACAGATCCCGGACTTTCCTGAGTTTTTTATACCTCTCTTTCGGAATTGCAGCTCTCCTCTTTCTTTTTTCGTTGATTTGTTTCAATTTCAATCCCTTTGAAGGCAATGTCCTGCTGTCACCCAGCATATCAATAATGGGCTTATGGGCAATAACCATGTACATGCTTTACCCTATTGAGGTTATGCGCCCTAACGGCCTGCGTGGCAAATGGGCCTTTCTTCTGTTTCTGCCGGCAATCCTGGTGACTTTACCAGTGGCGTTCGGACTGGAATTCCGCCAATTATATTCCTGGTCCGATTTTACCGGACACTGGACTGAATTCAATGTAATCATCAGGTTAGTTGCATTCGTGTTTCTGTTCATCATATCACTGCTGTTGCTCATAGTACCCTACAACTGGCGCAACACCAGCGCTGACATCAAATGGATACACAGGACCACCTTTATATCCCAAATAATGACAATACTGTTCACTTGCGATTTATTCACCAACATAACGGTCATCCTATACATTCACTTTTTATGGGCTGTTTTTGCGTTGCTATATTATACCTATTTCGAGTTGTCTGAGAGGATTCTGCCTCCACTCCAGGATACAGCAGAAAACGCACAGGCCGACATCAAAGAGACCGTTTTCAACTCAAATGAGCAAGACCTGTGGAGCAATATCAATACCATCATGGGCCGATATGAGGTTTGGCGCAATCCCGATACCACCGTTGAGACAGTGAGCCGGAACGTCGGAACCAACCGTATCTACGTTGCCGACAGCATACGCGAGCACACCGGACTTACCTTCAATGACTATCTCAACCAGAAACGCATTTTGTTTATGGCAGACCAGCTCCGCAAGAATCCCCAGCAGGACCAGAAATCCCTCTATTTTGAAGCAGGATTCCGCAGCCGTCAGACCGCCTACCGTAATTTTGTGAAATTCATAGGCTGCTCCCCCACCGATTACGTAGCCTCTCTGGCCTAGTGACAACTCTCTGATTATAAAAGTTTTTCGTTTTTGATACGTCCCATTTCATTTTTGAACATGGGACTTTTCATTTTTGCAACGCGGTTTTTCAATATTGCAACCGCGCTCCCGTATCGCGATTGTAATATTGCAGCCAGAACATCAAACAATTTTTCCAATAGCAAATGAAAAAGATTTTATTTCTGATGGCGGCAGCCATCGTTGCAGTAGTCCTGAACTCCTGCACAGATGACGGGAATGAAAACAGTCTGGTAATCAACAACGGCAACTCCGAGGTCACGATTAACCGCCTGGGCGGTATCGTTCAGGTTCCGATTGCCATTGACGGCGAATGGACTGCCACGATCTCTGACAATTCCGACAAGGATGATAATATCTGGAGTGATCTGGGTACCGATAAAGGTAAAGGTTCCGGAAATCTGAATGTGTACGTCGATTATTTTGACCCTTCATTACAGCAGCATGAGCGCAAGGCAACCATTTCAGTTACCAGCGGTGAGGTGTCAAAGACCATTACACTCCGTCAGTATATTGGAATACAGGACGGAGAGGCAGCACCAAACGCTGATGTGGAATTCAGCGATGTATGGTTCAATAAAGGACTCGGTTCCGGATATAATATAGATCTAGCTACTTTTGCAGGCTGCATTATCAATATGCAAGGCGTAAAAGAAGCCATTCAGCAAACCGAATATGCCACAATGTTCAGACAGGATGCAAGACCCGGCATGACAGTTGATGCAATAATGCAGGATACCATGCAGAGCTCTTTGGATTCTCTACACGTCCATGGCATGATAAACATCAAATTCGCAAGGTTCAAATTATCTCTGGATGTTGACTACCACAACAATGCGACTATCATTGAAAATGCATGCTCATATACCGGCTCACAGGATCTGGAGTACCTTCATGCCTCTTTATCCTATGACGATATAGTTGCCATACTGGAAGATGAATGGGATGAGGACACTCAAACATTCCCCAGTGACGGAATGGCCAAGAAACTGGTTTCTATAGGATTTCTTAACAGATGGAAGAATGTCATGAAAAACCTAAACGATTCCGCAGAATTTACGAAAGCCGTAAAAATCCTTGTTTCCAAAAACGGTCCCGTGTTTGTAACCGGCTCCACACTTGGAGGAAGCATTTTCACAGCCATTGAATACGATTCTCTGTTTATGGCAGAAAAATACGGCGTTTATGGTGCTGTTAAAGCCAATCTCGCTCTGTCTGCAATACAGATTACAGGAACAGCAGGTGCCGGTTATGGAACCGAAGGATCAAGATTATGGGAAAACTCCCATTATTACTGCGCTATCACCGGCGGTGATAGGAATTCATACAATGCAATGCTGGAACAGCTTAACTCCAACAGGCCGGACCGTGAGAAACTTAAGGTAGCTGCACAGCAGTGGATGCAATCAATCAGAAGTTCAGATAACCAAAAGAGTGACAACACCGGCATAATCAGCATTGAATACACCGGTATCTGGAATCTGTTCCCATTCGAAATCTCCGATAGAATCAAGCAAATCGTTTTGGATTATTACAAGGACAAACGTACTTGCATTGACCTTGAGGATATGGGAATAATGATGACAAACCGATAAATAATGCAGAGTCTTGACAAAAGCATCATAAGAATCTTCCTGACAGTGCTGACAGCCTTAGGGTTGTCAGCCTGTTATGGAGATTATGCCGTTCCCTCCATACAAAGCGACATTCCGGAGTCGGGATCTCCCTTTACCCGTGCTCTTCAGCAGGATGCACTTACGATGCAGGATTTCCGCAGATGCTACGGCGTTGGATTCAGTTACGATGGAGTCTGGGGGCAACGATGCAATCTGAGGGATGTCCACTGCAGGGTGTTTGACTTTGACGCAGTTAAGAGAAAGAGCCAAGAGGTTCATGAAAGACTCTATCGCTTTTCGTCCAATAACCAAGTCACCTTTGAATGCAACACAGCTTTCAGTCATAGTCAATACAGGCAGTATTTCTCCTTTGATGCTGATGTGGAAGCAAAACTCATACTCTTTAACGGCGATGCCCAATCCCACGTGGAAATATGGGAAGAGGGACAGACAAACGATTTCTTCTGTGAATTCAAATACATAGCTCCGGCAATGAGTATGCAGCTGGAAGACGGATCAATATCGGCATTGATTAAGGATGGCGACGGTCAGGATATGCTTACTCCAAATTTTATTGAGGCAATCAGATGGATGGAAAAACACTCCGATGAGGCAACCATTGACTCCTTCCTGATATGCTACGGCTCACATGTCGTCACAAGAGCGAATCTGGGCGGCTCCATCATTCTTGAGATGACCATGAAGCGCGATTCGCTCCATGATGTTTACTCAAAGAAAAGTATAGGTAATGCAGTGTCATCTATATTCAAGCATATGTCGCAGAGTGAGGAGTATACCACCGAATACAACTTGCTGAACAGTGCCGATTGCTATGTCAAAGTCAAGGGCGGAGACTTGAGCACCATACCTAACGAGATACTGCATTTCCGATTCGGCGAGGCACCCGATATGTCACAATATGTCACCGGCTGGCAGAACAGTCTCAACTATGACCCCGAAGACTACGCCCATAACAACCTTGAGATGACCGACATGGAGATAACACCTATCTGGGATTTCATTCCCAATAAGGAAATAGCCAAACGTGTCATGCTTAGAGTTGAAGGAACCGCCCAGGACCTTATCTATGAGGGCGGTTACCAAAATTACTGCAACACAAGTTTCAGCCTGCCTCAAACGGTAGAATGTAAGATGGGTGGAAGCAAAGTCTCTTTCAATCAGCCCGATGTCTGCAATATCATATCGTCGGGACGTTATGTGGCAACCGTTTGCCGTGAAACAATAGAAATCCCTTACGTCGGACAGAAACAGGTACAGGTAGTCTATCCCATATATGACCAGCATGTAAACCTTAGCTGCGGTTTCACATTTTACGGTGACACCGCCTACAACGTCTGCTGGCTCAAGAACAGATGCATGGTTTATAAGGACACCAAAAACCCCGTTCCCACCGATGGAATGATCTACATGACCAACGGCGTACCCGGCACCATCTGTTTCAGCAACATCCGATACCAGCCCAGCCAGACCGTGATAGGCTACGAATGGCCCCTGGCAATAACCCAGGAGGGAACTCTGGACACCGGCAAGCCCTATTTCCTTACATACAAGAAAGGAAAGGATTTCTACCTCAAGCAGAAAAACGGAACAGACCAGAGCGGCCGTTTGGAAGGACTACCGGGCTGGAACTACAGCAACGGACGCATGGTTCGCAAGAAAGAGAGTGAGTACTTTTATTATTGGAACCCCACTGAGGTCAGTCTGTAAACCAATATGAAACCGTCACTTAAAACATATCTGTATCTGACCGCCGCTATACTGGCAGCCTCATGCTGTAAGGAAAACAACATCCTGCCACCCGTTGAGACCGCACCGATAGAGATCAGCGAGCAGCGAATTGAGACAGGGTCCGATGCGCGATACTACAGCGTTGACGTCCAGGTCAACACCCAAGACTATGCCCTCAGGGATATCAATGTCAGTACACAGACTGAGTGGATAAGTCTGGAAGCCGATACCGTAAGCAATCAGGGAAGGCTCACCTTCCACATAGACTCCAATGAAGGGGCCCGCAGCCGCGACGGCATCATCAACCTGAGCATCAAGGGCTCATCGGACCAACAGGTAGCACAGCTTACCGTCCATCAGCACAGCCTGTCCGAGGATGGCACCAACTCCCTGGCCGGTGATTCGCTGAGCCGCAAGGCCCGTGTCGGCTATGGTTATAACATGCTCATAGACTACATGAATCCTGCCAGCGTCACCGAGCCCATACTGGACTACGAGCTTCTGGTTCAGGCCGAGCAGAACTGGGGCACCATCATAGCAGAGGAAGGTCGTGCACAGCAGGACTTCCAGTTCCACTGCTCTTACAGCATCGAGGAGATGTCATCATGGATGAGCAAGCAGACATCGACCGAGGTCGATTTCCTGTTCTGCAACAAGAGCGTCGAAAAATTCAAGAGCGTAAAGGAATATGACCTGTCACAACAGACCTTCGGTTACAGTTCACTCAGCAAGGTGGTAGCCACACGCTATGTCGATGAAGGAAAGATACAAAGCATCATTCGTGAGGGTCAGGACCTGTTCACCCCGCAGTTCCGGGAGCTTTATGACCAGGTGAATGACAAGCCCACTGCCCAGAACGTAAAAAAACTCGTTTCAAAGTACGGCACTCATATGGTCATCTACACCGACCTGGGCGGACGATTGGACTATACCGTCAATTTCATCTCCAATGAGAGCTCCACAGAAACTGTCGAGAAATACCTCAAGGTCAAAAACGGTGTAGTAAAGGAGGACAGTCTGTCGTTCCAATCGGCCAAAAACATATGCAGCAGCGGTGGCGACCTCTATTTCGAGATATTCGGAGGTACCGACCAGGCCTGCCGCTCATTGCGGGAACACGCAAGCACCAAAGACCGTTACGGACAGGTGGATCCCGGCATGCTGGGTGAATGGCTCAACAGCATACGCAACGATGACCCGCAGAGCGTCTCTATGGTACGTTGTATCATGCAGCCCATCTGGCAGCTTTTCAGTAACCAAAAGGCCCGCGTGGAGATAATCAATTACATACTGGCTCTCTCGTTCAGTGAGGCCGGCAGTGTAGGCAACCGCCTGCAGGAACTGGGACTTGACAACTACTACCAGATTGATATCAATGAACAGATGACCCAGTTCGGTACATCCGATAAAAGCACCCTTGCCAAGATCATCTACTATGACGGACTCCCCAAGGTCGAGGTATGCAATGAATATGTGCCCGAGTTGCGCGGTGACCGCCGTATCACCGTCTTCTATCCCATATACAGAGGCATCACCAACATCCGTCGCGGTATCTTCCTTGGTGACGGAGAGAACGCCCCTTCATCACTCACCTTTGACGATGAGGGAGGCTGTTATGTCCAACCCCTTGAAGGCTACCAGCCCGGTGACCGTCTGACTACATTATATTATATAGACGGTGCCTTCTACCCAACCAGCATAGGAATCAATATCCCCAAATACAAGATGACCGTGGCCGATGAGTGGCTCAACCTGTATAATCACACCGGTGTAGACGGAAAGGGCAACTACCCCATCGTCAAGATAGGACCGGGATTCTGGTCCCGCACCTATATAAACGGCACATTGGGTTTCTTTGACCAGAACGGCACATCCGTAGAACGTTTCTACAATGTAAAAGGATCCTCCATACTGTTCACCGAGGTATTCCATGAGGTCGCCTCATCATTAAAGAACCATCTCAACTTCACTGTCAATGACCAGAATCACTGGTACCTTCCCACATCGGACGAGATGTACGGTCTACTTAAATATGTGGGCAATAACCCCAAGGCGCTGTTCAAGAACCAGATGTCCGGATTCAATGCAGAATTCTTTGGCTATGTGGTCCGAAAGGATGTTCTCAACGACGAGGTACCCAAGAAAGTCGAGCTCAAATATGTGGACGAGCTATGTGTAATACCCTTCCGTGATGACGGCTCATATGGAACAGCGCTTATGATCAAGCCCGACTACACCTGGAAGGAAGCCAAAGTAACCAAAACCCATCGCAACAAGTATCCGGTGCGACCTTACCGTAACAAGAAGTTTATACATAAAAACAGACAATAATGAAAATAAGAACTCTATTCTCCGTACTCCTGTTGACAGCCTTAACCTGTCACCTTACATCATGTAAAGACGATGATAAGATTGTCGGGAATACCGATCCTGACGAAAAGGAAATGGCAGGCTACGATATGACCTCCGAGCAGGTCGATGAGTATGCCGCCATGAACTTCATCAGTCACGTATGCCAGGTTGAGTATGACACCCTCACATACGCCCTGAAGTCATGGGAGCCTGACTATGGAAGGGTTCTCTTTGAAAACACCCCAACCATCCGTTACACCAGAGCGCTCACCGAGGAAGATGCACGTAATGAGTTCCTTTCCATGATCTGCTCAGTCGCCGCTATTGACAGTACGGCGGCAGACGGCACTATGACTGTTTCAATGGGTAGCCACGGGTCCGTAAGATATATCCCGGACCATCAGAACGGTCATCTGGCATATATCGATGTCAACCTGAAAGAACTCCCCGATATAACCAGAATAACATTCTTCAGGTCCGATGCCTGGCCTGAGAATGCAGGTACCTGCGGCGGTATAAGCCCAGGAACTGTCCTTATTGGCCGAAGAGGAGGAAAAGATGTCTATTTCCTGTGTGTCAAGGGCTGCGGCGAGACAGGCACCGGTTACTTTATAGGCTTTGATACCTGGACGGTAACACCGGTTTCGCCCGCCGGTCATTCACACAAGAAACGTACCTGTTATGATGAATGGTGGGGAAATGCAGACGGAGGCAAACACCTGATTGAATGTTTGCGCGGATATATGTATTATTATGACGGAAGTAAAAACCCCGACGCCGAATCTACGATCAGGCAAATATCCAAACTTCAGGGAGGTCATTGGAATAACGGCCGACTAGGAGGTGAGAATGCACTGCATGACTTCCTGTACGGCGAGGGCTGGTTCAGCGGAAAGACACCTTTCTTCAAAACCGGCGATGACCATTGCTGGGTCGATACACACGGCAGCAAGGACAACGATAAGTGGCACTTTGTAAGGACTCCCTGTACCAGGATAACTTCAGACCACAAAGGAGTGGAGTCTGTAATGGTATGCTATGATTGTGACGAGGTCGATCCCCATAATTATGACAGGAACAATTCCCATACCCGTGATGAGAACAAAAAGAAATGGGGTAATTCAATAGTTTTGGATCAGTTCCTGGATGAGTGGATATGGAAAGTCAAAGAATGGTACAGTTTCCAAAGTCCATGGGTCATTACCTTCCATGACACTGACGCAAGTACCTTTGATGAGTTCTGTCAAAAGTATCATTTAGAAGAGGCAAATTTTGACGATTGAAAAGGATAATTAAAACAATTACGGTCCTGCTCCTGCTGACAGCATGCAGCAAGGACCATTCAGATTTCCTTGAGGGAGTGACAAGGCAGGCCGCAGTAACCTACCTCGTCACTCCCAACGGCTTAGGTGACAACGGTTATAACGACGCAGCAGCCCAAGGTATCTTCTCTTTCATCATTGAGACATTCACACCCGTCCGTATGCTTCAGCCCCAGGATACCACCCAGGCTGAGCAGATGTACCGGCAGTGGCTCACAGACAATGCCGACAAAGACTCTGCCGTGCTCATTCTGGGTAGTTCCGTATACGAGCAGATGGCTCGCCGCATCCCCGTCACACTCTTTGGCAAGGGCAGCCGCGTGCTGTTGTTTGAGAGCAGTGCCCGCATAGATTGCCTGTCAACCGTCAAGGTAAGCCGATACGGGGCCAGCTACCTCTGCGGAGCCATGTCCGGCGGTTTTGACGCTCTCATTCTCTCGGCAGTCAGAAACAATCCTCTATTGGACGAGAGCATTATGGGATTCATGGCCGGCTACAACGCCCATCATCAGGAAGGAAAAAACGCACAGGTCCTTTATCTGGCCGATGACGAATCCGGATGGGCCATGCCCGACTCGGCCTACCGCATGATGACCAGACGCATACGCAGCAGTTCAACCTTCCGTGAAATGGTATTCCCGTTGCTGGGAGGATCGGACATAGGTGTGCTGAGAGCTATGAATGACGAGCAAAACAATCTGGGACTTGTCATAGGTATGGATGTTGACCAAAGCGCACTCTCCCCGCGTGTACCGTTCTCCATGATCATACAGACCGGTCAGGTGCTGCATGACTATCTCAAGGACTGGCTGAGCGGCCGCGACTGGCCGGCAAGCCGCACCCTCGACATGAGCCAGGGAGCCGCACAAATCATGCTCCATCCGTCATTTTACAGGCACAACACACTCATGGACTATGAATATCGGGACCCGGATACGTTCCTGAACCTGTATAACCGGTTTATAGATGAAGCTGTCAGCAAAGAGCAAGAGTATGAGAACAACTGATTATATCCGCTTGGCATTACGCGCCCTCTGCTGCATTACTGCGGTACTGATATGCTCCTGCGTCCCTGAGAAGGATGACAGCCTCTCTTCATCGGACCGCACATATAAGGTGGCGGTGCTCATGCATAAAAGCGAGCAGGCACGTTGGGAGCGCACAGCCGATTTCGCACTTGGCAACATAGCCCGTGCACAGCGCGGTATGGACAACAAGATACAGCTGCAACTCACCTTCAAGGACCAGGATGCCCCGGACATAGATGATTACATGCAACAGATAGCCCGGGACACCACCATCATTGCCATAATAGGACCGACCACATCCATCAGAGCCGAGCAGATGGCCCTGCAACTCACCAGGATGCCCGAGTGCCATAAACCCCTGCTCACGCCATCGGCCACCTATGTACAGTATCAGCGCAAGTTTGCAAACATACCATACATCTGGAACCTGGCCGAGAGTGACATAACACAACTGGAGATCATAATATCCGAGATTGCCAGCCTGCATACCGACGGTCAGGTCACACTTGAACTGCTTGCACAGGATGACGGCCGTAATGACGTCACCAGCGACTACGTGCAATGGTTCAGTTTCATAGCCGAAGAATACTCCCTACAGGTAAGTGGAGTACATCTTTACAGCAATACGGACGATATCCGGCGTTGCGTGGAGGAGATATGCGGAACCGATCCCGAAAAACAGTCTCGCATACTCCTATTCAGTCCCACGACCGAGGATGATGCAATAGCATTTGACCGTGAACTATGCAGTTATCAGGCTCAGACCGAAGCTCAAGGAAAGCAGTTCTTTGCACCCTTCAGGATATACTGCTCCGACGGATTCGTATCTGAGCGCATAGCCGATGCCGTACAGTATGACGGTTATGAAGGCGTTGACCTGTCGGCCACTCCTGAAAGCGGTTTCATACAGGCATATCAGAAAATCTTTGGCTCCGAGCCTCTGAACGGAGAGGCTCAGTTCTTTGATGCCATCAATATCATAGCCTACGCCGCCACGCTCTACAACTCTCCGCTCCGCAACCGGTTAACCTCATTCAATGATGCCATTCAGGCTGTAGTAAGCGGTGAGGGCGGCAACGGAGGCACTTGGTTCCCGTTTGATATGGCACGCCAAATCACCCTGCTCAGACAGGGTGTCACGCCCCATATTGAAGGAGTGAGCAGCGTCACCAACTCCACCTTCCGCCGTTGGCGCCTCTTTGAGGGAGAGTACGTAACCACCGAGTACATAAGTTCACAAGGCTCCAAACGAACCACCTCATCCAAAAACATAGGCGAATGGTTCGCCACAAAAATGGATGACCTATCCCTCTCCGACAGCACATCCATTCCCCGTTACCCCACCCTTGACAAGAACTGGGCACTCATAGTAGCCGCCTCAAAAGGATGGCCCAACTACCGTTTCCAGGCCGATGCGCTGGCTATGTACCAGATTCTCAAGTATTATGGTTTTGATGATGACCATATAGTCCTTGTCTGCGAGGATGATCTGGCGAATCATGCCTACAACCCCTTACCCGGCCAGTTGTTCGTAACAATGAACGGGCGCAATGTCTATGACCAGTCTGCCATAGACTACCGTCTCCATGACCTTAAGCCCGAAGATATAGGAGATATCCTTCAGGGACGCGCATCGGAGAGGCTTCCTCATGTACTTGAGCCCGATAATGACGACAACGTATTCATATTCTGGAGCAGTCACGGATCTCCGGGTTCACTCTACTTTGGAGATTCCCCGCTTATGACCTACAGCAAGATGAAAGACATACTGTCCGATACCCCTCACCGCAAGATGCTGTTTGTGGTCGAGGCCTGCTATAGCGGAGGTCTGGGACAGGCCTGCCAGGGTACCCCCGGCACACTGTTCGTCACAGCCGCCAACCCCTATGAAACCAGTCACGCCGACGTCTGGAGTGAAGAGATAGGAGTATATCTGTCCAACGGTTTCACCCAAGGCTTCATGAAGGCCATATACAAAGATCCCGCAGTATCTCTGCGGGACCTCTATTACACACTTGCCGCGCATACCAACGGTTCACACGTCAAGATCTATAACAATCAGAAATTCGGCAGTGTCTACAACAACACCATGCAAGAATTCATCAAGCCTTAAATTATCTCATGCGACTTGGCTTTTAGCGGGAAGAACACCGGCATGACGAGTACGATGGCTATGACTGAGAAGAGCATGCCGCTCATCACTCCTATCGCAAAGCTGAACCAGAACTGGTTCTGCTTGCCGTCAAACAGGAACGGGATAAGGCCAAGTACGGTACTCAGGATGGTGAGCATGGTGGGTATGATCTTGCGGTTGTATGCCTTGATGTAGGTCTTTATCCCGTACTCTCCTGTGGCCGCCGCTATGGTCCTGTACTCAGATGTCAGGTATATACCCGCATTCACCGTGATACCGCAAAGCATGATCATGGCCGCGAATCCGCCCTGTCCGAACGACACTCCGAATATGGGGTACGCCAGGAAAAGTCCCATAAAGCTTACAGGAATGAGCAGTACAACCATCAGCGGAACCTTGAACGACTCAAACAACGAAGCGCAGATCATGAAAATAACCAGTACCACCACGAATATGAGTGCAGTGCGCTGTCTCTGCTCGCTCCACCAGCCGTAGTTGTTGCCAACTCCCACATGAAATCCCATAGGCAGCCTTTCATTGAACCTTTTGGTCAACTCATTCTGCATTTTTGCCCTCAAATCATATGAGCCGATGAACTCGTAGCCCACTCCTATCCTGTACTCCTGATTGTTGCGCTCAATTGAAAGTCCGGTACGGCGCTTCTCAATCGATCCCAGATCGCTGAGACGGATATTCATACTGTCAATTACGACCATATCGTTGCGGATATGCCACAGGTCATAATAATCCTTGTCCGATGAAACCAGCCTTATCGGGGTAAAGTCGTGCCCGTCATAAACACCCTGACCGCCCACTTGACTGTCATAAAGCTGCTCGCGGATATAACCCAAATATCTGTTAAGGTTGGTACCCTGACGCACCAGTTTCTCGCGGTCCAGATCCATGTAGAACTCGTTATTTACATATGATCCGTAACCCCGGCCGGTAAATCCGGCCTGACCGTTTACGCGGCGGTTCTTCTTAAGGGAGTCAATCAGCTCCTCGGCATAACGGTACAGCAGGTCATAGTTATAACCGTAAATCTCCAGACTGTTTGACCAACTGGTCCTGTAGACGCTGTTACTCAGGTACTGGTCATTCTCTGATATACTGGGAATAGTCCATACCGCACCGCCAAACCTCATGGCCTTGGCCCACAGACGCTGCTTGAGTTCAAGCGGGAAGTTGGTTTTCTGAAACTCTTCCTTGAAATGAATCTCCAATGTGCCGCTTGTACCCGACAGACTTGTGTAGAAATCACTTATCTCATCATACTGCTGTAGCCAGTTCTCCATCTCCTTGACAATCTCGTTGAGTTGCTGAACAGTCTGGCCCTCGGCAAGCGAAGCATAAACATTTAGTACGGTTTCACTGGCAACATCATCTCCGCGACTGAATGACATACGTCCGTTAGAATGCTTCTGGAAGATATTCATGGTACCTCCCAGAGGATACTCAAACCACTTCTTGTTACGCTGATACCACTTGCTTCCTATCGTCTTGTTATAAAGGCCCACCAAACCGCCCTTGGTATTATCTTTACCCTGTTCGGTATTCTTATGGTGAACCTGATTGGGCAGCAGCTGGATCGGAATACCGAACAGCAGTATCAGTGCCACGATATAAATCCATCGGTGATTGCGGTTCCAATCCGTAAAGCGCTCGTAGCGTGCAGTATGGCGCACCAGACGACGCCTACGCTTCATGGTGTTCCTGACAACGCCCTTGCTCTTAAGCGGAATATACTCCAAAAGTGCAGGCACAAACAGGAACGCAATTATGATGGATAGCGTCAGGTTTATTACTATTACCCATATAAAATCGGTAAGATTGGCTCTGGTCCCCTCGGGGAGGAAGAACACCAGCAGCAGGGCACCTATCGTAGTAAGCAACGCACCCGTAATGGAGAACATCACCTTACGGTCACCATAGTAGGTATAGTGGTCAGCAATGACAATCGCCGTATCTATGATGATACCCAACGAAACCGTAATACCCGCCATTGAGTAAACCTCGATGTCCACTCCAAAGAGTTTGTAGAATATCACGGCACTGAGCAGGTTCACCACAATAGTGAGACCAATCACAGCCAGGTATCTGAAATTGCGGCTTACCGCCAGTACAAACAGCAGCAGGATACCCAATGAAAGCAAGGCACGCAGGAATATTTTCTGCATCTCGTCGCTCAGATACTTGGACGCGTCATAGTTGTTTTTGATGGCAAAATTCTCGGGCAGTTCCTCTTTCAACTCCTCAACCTTTTTCTTTACCGCATCCGTAACATCAATCGTATTGATATCCTCAAGAGCTGTAACATACAGGTTAATGGTATTCAGACCATTTATCCTGTTGTATGAGTTCGGAGTCTGCTCGCGGTACTGGACCGTAGCAAAATCGCCCATGTAATACATACGGCCGTTAACCATACCGATAGGAATCTGCTCCAAATCACCCTTCAGATCACGGCTTTTAAGGCGTACCAGCATCAGTCGGTCCTCCAAGACCTCGGTACCCACAATACCGTTCTGGTAATAACGGCTCATGGCCTCACTCAGGTTACCTGGAGTCATTCCAACTGCACGCAGCGAGTTGGGGTCAAACGTAAGCACCCACTCAAATGCCTTTGCACCCGATGTATATACGCTCTCTATACCCTCAATCTTTGACAATGGCGGTATAAGATGCTTCTCGGCATAACGTACAATCTCAATGGCGGGCATATCGGCATTTATGGTATAACTCAGGATTGTCTGGCTGCCGCGTCCGCCGCCGCCCACTGATCCGCTCAATCCCACACTCGAGCCCTCAGGCAACTTGCTGCGAATCTGACGCAGACGGGTGGCCACATCAAAACGGGTGGTCTCCATATTGGTACCTTTCTTGAAGCTCAGGTTAATGTTACCGCCGCCATTGTTGGTATTGGCAGTTATATTGCTGACGCCATCAACCGTATTCAGAGCTCCTTCTATGACCGATGTCACCTCAGTCTCAACTACTCTGGCCGATCCACTGCCGCTGAAATAGACCGACAGGTTCAGGTTCTCCTGCAGAGGATTGTACTGAACGTTGAGCTGGCCGGTGAATATGAGTATGACACCCACCAGCATCATCAGGATCATTATCAGGATGATTGAGAAAGAGTGGCTCTTCTTTCCTTTCTGTGTGGTGTTCATCTATCGGACTTCTTATAGATTACATAATAAGCCAGAGGTACAAAGAACACGCTCACAAACGTACCGGCTATCATACCAGAAATAAGTGCAAGTGAGAGTGGGTATTGCAGGTCACTGCCCATATCACCACGTACCAGGAACGGAGCGATGGCAAGTATAGTAGTGAGCGATGTCATTATTATGGCTTTCAGACGGCGGCCGCCGGCCTCCAGAATGGCATGTTTAAGACCCATGCCCTGCTCGCGCAGGCGGTTTATGGTATCCACCTTAAGAATGGAGTCATTGATAACGATACCGCACATAACCACCATACCTATCATGGACATAAGGTTAATGCTCTCGCCGAACAGCCACAGTGTGCCCAATACGGCAAATATGTCAATGATCAGCTCGCTAAGTATTATGAACGGCTGTACCATACTCTCAAACTGGGCTGCCAGGATAAAGAACAGCAGCAGGATGGATATCGCAAGTACGGCGCAGAGTTCCTTAATCATCTCGCGGTTGCTGAAATAAGTACCGCTGAAACTTACCTCAAACCTGTCGTCATCACGCACCACCTTCTTTACCACATCCATCACACGACGGGCCTCACGTCCGCGCACGTCAAGCACCAGCGGATAGAACTCGCCGTCCACGCCGCTTGCTATCTGCTTGAGGTCACGGTTACGGGTCTCCTTGAGCAGGATCTCAAGCGGCACACGTCCGCCCTGGGTATTGATATAACTGCCCTGAATAAGGTCCTTAGCCTCTTTGGTACCCACGCCAATCACAACCGGCATTGAGAAATCGCCCCTGGAAATACGCAGTACCGAACCCGCATTCATGGAGTTCTGCAGGTAGCTCATAATCTGATTGAAACTTACTCCATACAGAGCCAGACGCTCCGGATCGGTAATAAGCTCAATATACTCGTTCCACTCCGGCTGCTGGATATAAAGTTCCGGCAGGGCGGCGCGCAGAGCATACAGAAGAGTTGACAGCTCATCGGGCTCAGGAGTGCTGCCGTCAATATTCTTTATTCGGGCCACCAGAGGAGCCTCCTTGTCCTGGAACAGCATATCAAAGATGTTGCCCGATGCCTGACAACTGTGCACTGCCAGCGGCCACTCGCGTGCAATATATTCATTAGCCCTGGTTTCAATCTCATTGACCTGGCTGATACCGTCGCTCTTGATATAGACGGTTGCCTCCGATATACCCATCTCGCGGGTATGGGACAATGCAAACTGCTGGGCACCTGTCATAGCTGTATATTGGGTCACCAGCTCCGGGAACTGAGCCACAATCTGCTCGCAACGACGGTTGTTCTCCTCGATGGTAATACGCTCGTTCCATTCAATATTGAGCAGGGTATCGCTATGTGAGAGTGTAGGCAGTTTCTGCTTGTCCAGGTTTATGAACAGCACACCTATAAGCACCACTGCAGCAGCAAAGATACCCCACATAACACCCCTGCGGCGGAAGAACCAGCTCAGTATCCGGTCATACCCCTTGGTCATGTTACCCACGCTTATCCTGCTTATGAACTTGTTGGGAGTAAAGCAGGGCTGCTTACGGTAGAACCTGTAATAGAACACAGGAATAACCAGCACCGACATAATCAGGGCCGATATCAGCGTAATGGTCACCGCCATAGCCTCATCATAGAACAGCGCACCTGCAATACCGCTCATAAAAATCAGCGGGATAAAGATAGCGCAGGTAGTCAGTACTGAACTCAGCATAGGCGTGAACACCTCCTGGGTACCATATACGCAGGCATCGGCCAGGGGCTCACCCTTACTCCATCGCTGGGTGATGTTGTCAATAGTGATTATAGAGTTATCCACCATCATACCCAGACCCAGCACAAGACCGGACAGCGATATGATGTTGATTGAGATATTAAGCACATAGAAGAACAGGAAAGACAGAATGAGCGCCGTAGGAATGGTAATGACCACCAGCAGCGGACTGCGGAAATCCTGCATAAAGAAGAATATGATCAGACAGGCAAACAGTGCACCGTAAATAAGGTTACGCACCATGTTGTTTATCGAGTAGTCCAACAACTCTGTCTGGTCACGTGTAATCTGGAAATTCAGCTCCGGATACTCACGCTCAAACACATCCATCAGGCCTTGAATGCCATCACGCAGATCGGCCATACGAGCATCGGAACGCTTTATGACAGCCATCGATATGCACTGCTCGCCATCGGCAGTAACCATACCCTTACGGTTCTGCTCCTCCTCACGAACCACGGCCAAATCCTTTATCTGATAGGTGCGTCCGCCCAGTTTGAGCCATACGTTCTCCACATCCTCGCGTGTAACCACAGTCGATTCAAAACGAACGTCAAACCGGTACTCGCCGTCACGGATTGAGAGGCTTCCCAGAGATACGTTGGCATTCTGGATGGCACTGCTCAACGCGTTCTCATCAACACCTATTGCACGCAGTTTCTCCATATCGGGTATTATGAGCAACTGCGGATACAGTACGCCCGATATATCCACCATGGCCACCTGCGGCAACTGCTCCAGACGACGGGTAATAACTTGACGGCAAAAATCACTCATCTCAAGCAGACGGGTTCCGCCTGAATGTTTTGAGTCCTTAAGCGAAATATTGATAAAGAATGCCGGAATGTCCGTTGCGCTGGCGCGTGCAATCATGGGGCGTTCCTCACCTGCTCCCCAGCCTGAAGTGGCGCGGTCCACGCGGTCATTCACATCAATGAAAATGTAATCGGCGTCGGCACCATACTCAAAAGACATCTCAATCAGTCCGCTGCCGTCCTTGGCCGTACATACAATATCCTTAAGATGCGCCACCTGCGACAGTTGTGAGCGCAGGCCGTTCATCAATGCATCATTAAGCTCACGTGCGCTGCGGTTAGGCGATGTCACCTGCACCGTAATCTGCGGCACGTTTATGTCCGGCACCAGTGATACCGGCAGTTTCTTAATGGCCGCTATTCCCAGCACCATGACTGCAATGAGCACCATGGTAACTGCAATAGGCCGTTTAATCAATCCCTTGAACATGGCTTATCAATCCTGAATTACCACCTCTGCATCATCACCCAGGTTAAGGTTACCGCTGGTAATGATCTTATCACCTACTTTGAGGTCTGCGCCACGATCCGTGTTAGGCTCAACCACATGCTCCATGGTGTTTGACATAATCACATTCACGTAAGTCCACAGACTGTGTCCGGTCTCGGGATCAATGCGGAACAGCACCTCCATATTGTCACGTATAACAACGGCACTCTTGGGAACTACCAACTGGTTAGGTATGCTGTTCTCAACTGTGATGCGTACGTTCATACCGTCCATCAGTTCATCGGCTCCGGGTACCTGTGCCGTAACCTGAATCTGACCGTTCTGGTCAACAGTGGGGTTGATTGATACAATTGATCCCTTTATTACCAGTTCACTGTTTACAAACGGCGATACCAGCACCTGCTGGCCCACATGAACAAAACCGTACTCGGTCTCCAGTACACTGAACCTTACCAGATAACGGCTGTCATCAATCAGGGTGCAGAACTGCCCGCTCTGCTCATATACATGCCCCTTTACGCTGGCCACCTTACCGCTGAACGGAGCCTTAAGGTCACACTGGCGGAATGTACGCTCTGCATTCTCAAGTGCCATCTTGGAATCTATGAAACCGGTGTTGATATAGATAACACGCTTTTGGTCAGCCGGTATCTTGGCAGTATCGGCCAGAGTGTAACCGTAATCCAGCAAGCGGTCGGCCAGGTTCATCTCAGCCTTGTCAAAAGCCAGACGGGCCTGCTCCAACTGACGGCGGGGCTGCTCCTTATCGAGCGATGCCAGTATCTGACCTTTCTGTATCTTCTGTCCGTCACGCACATTAACCTGGGCAATCTTACCCTGTGCCTCAAACTGCACGGTCACCTTGCTCTGAGCCTCCAGTTTACCGTTGCATATAAGCTGTTTGTTGAAAGTCTTGAGTTGCAGCGGCTCAACGGTCACGATATTCTTATCGGCCTTAAAACTGCCGCGAGCCATCTCGGTAGTATCCTCCTCTGACTCATCCTTATCTTTCTTACCCTTGCAGCTGCAAACAAGAACTGCAATTACCAAAACACCAATAATTCTATATGCTTTCATAATTCCGTTATTTTACCAGTTTGTCAAATTCGGCACTGATATCGGTGCCCGATATGTAATCATAAAGTGTAGCGCGGCGTATCCCAAAGTAGGAGTTCCAGAAACCGGCCACCTTACTCAGGTATGAGCTTACAGCCTGGTCGCGCTTATCCTTAAGCTGATCAAGTTGAGTCATCGTCATGGATCCGCTGCCAAAATTCTTAAGGGCCAGCTCATAACTCTCATCGGCCAGATCTGCAGCACGCCGCGCTATCTCACACTGACTGCGCTGGTCATTGAACTGAACCACCTGAGTGTAAAGGTCCTGGCGGTAATCTATCATGGACTGCTCCAACTGGTTGCGTGTGGTCTGGGCCTGAGCCTCAGCCATACGTACACGGCCACGTCCCTGACCCCAATCAAGAATGGGAATATTGAGTGACACACCTATCACCTCCTGATCTTTCAACTGCACAAAAGTATCGCCCAGTTTATCGGCCGATCCCGACATACCGAATCTGGTATTCAGTGATGCCGACAGACCGCGGTTGGCCTTGGCACGTGCCACATTCTCATCGGCCTGGACATACTGCACCTCCTGCCTTAAACGGAACGATGAGTTCTGCAGGGCACGCTCCAACACATCATTATAATCAAGCGTAACATCAGGAATCTCATAGTCTATTATAAGGTTAAGTTCTGTATTCTCCTGATACCCTATATATGAGCAAAGACGGTTCATAGTGGTGCGCAGGTTTACGCGGCTGTTACTCAAATTAAGCGAATCATTAAGTACACGAACCTCAATCTGCATAAGTTGGTCACGGGTTATGGTGCCCATGGCAAAACGTGTCTGACCGGCCTCGAACAGGCGCTTACCCTCCTCAAAGCTCTTTAATGCACGTTCATAATTCTCCTTGGAACTTACACAGCTCCAAAACAGAGAGATTGTGGTCTGGCTGAGCTGCTCCATATTCTCAATATACTGGCGCTTGGCTATCTCATACTGCTTAGGTTCTGTCTCCTTGCTCCACTTGAACTGGTTGAATCCCCACAGACTCTGAGTGTAGGTAAGATACACCGGCTGAGCATAATAAGTGGTCAGTCGTGCCGGGCTATACTGGTCCAGTCTCTGCAAACTTGTAGAGAGCGATACCGTACCACCGGTCCAGGGAATGTTCTGACGGAAATTAAGTGATACATCATTGTTCATGTTGTAGTTTGCACGGTAACTGATAGCACCCGTGTTATAATCCTGCAACTGAACCAGCGAACGGTTAAAATTAAAAAGACCGGCATTAAGACTTAATGAAGGTAGCAACTGCGCCCTGTAAGAGCGGAAACTCCAGTAAGAAGCCGCAAAACTGTTGCGGTTACTCATGGCCGATATGGAGTTCTCCTGGGCCAACTCAACCACCTGCTGCATGTTAAGCGTTCTTGGAGCAATAACCTGTGCTCCACATATACCACATGCCATAAGGCAGGAAGCCACAAAAACTCCTCTGGAAAAGGATCTTAGTTGAAACATGTCTGCAAACAAAGTTTCTTGTTAGTAAAATGGGTTAACAGCGCGAATATAGTCAATTAGTACGAATAAATGTCGGTATTATTCTTTATTTAATAATCAGTGGGAAAGATTAATTCATTCCCACTGACTAAACTGTCACCATTGCATCAAAACTATGCAACTGTTGTTACTTTGCCTATTCCTTATCTTGGCATGGGATAGCAACGATCGTACACGCAACCAGTAAAAGTAGGGCAATTGTAGTTAATAAGGTACTCTTTGCCTTTCCAGCAAGGACCATACGTCTTACCACATGTAATTTCTACCTCAGGCAGATCACCGCCCTCATAGGTTTCTTCACTGATTGCCTCAATATTGTCAGAAACCAGCAAAGCCTGGTTTGTTGACAAGAATGATTTAGCAGTAAACAAGGCTGATGCCAGGACTGCGGCAACAAATAATTTTTTCTTCATCTTGTTTTAGTTAATAGGTTAATACTCTCTTTGTTATCGCGATAACTCTTCATTCATTTGGTGCGGCCTTTCACTGCTATTGCCAAAAAATCATCTTCTCCATTGGCCTGGACATAAACGTACTTAATGAATTCGCCCGGGTTCTCAACAGCGACCTTGACTTCCAGCTTTCCGCATTCACGCGGCTGCAATCTCAGATAATCGGTGTTTAGGGTTGTGCAATCACACTCCGACAGGAAAGAAATGGCCAGCTGCTCTTTCCTGTTATTACGGAAAGTGAATGTAGCTTTGACCGAATCCCCCACGTTTGCCTGACCCACATCAATCATTTCACGGCGTACTGAGAATGCCGAATCACTGCTGCTGCATCCTGTCAGCAGTGAGGTTGCAATCAGACATGGAAGAATAAGCGAATTCATTAATCTGTTACTCATAAGGAAATATAATTATTGGTTAGGATTATTACGTACTCTCTTTCCCCCTACTATTCCGATAATGAAATCCTCGGGGATGAATCCCCAGTAGCGGGAATCCTGTGAATCCAGACTATTATCTCCAAAGGCAAAATAATAGTTGTTCTTAAATGTATGACTGGTCATATTATCCATTGGCCATGAACCCGTTTCATATTCAATGACAGGTCCGTAAATGGCGCGGCCAACCGAATCCAGTTCTATGGTCACTCCCTTTTCAGGGATATACAGCGGTCCGAAATTCTTTACAGTCCACATGGGTCTGGTAAAAGGCATGGTTCCCATAAGTGCGGTCCGCCACAATATACTGTCAGGAGTATCATGTATCTCCATCTGTTTTTCCAGAATTCCAATGGTTCCCGGATAGTTGTTGTTCCACGTAATGCCATCCTTTACTCCTATGGTATCACCCGGAGTTCCCACCACACGCTTGCAATAGACGTAGTTTATCTTGAACTCTATTACGGTCCACTGATTATACCCCAGCGGAAAGTTGAAACAAATAACATCACCAGGACGTATCTTTCTAAGTCCCGGCATCCTGAAACACTTTAAAGGTGCGTGGTCCTCAAAGTCAAAAGAGGTATATATCCTGGCTCCGAATTTGAGCTTGTTGACCCAGATATTATCTCCCGATACCAGAGTAGGACTCATTGAGTTTGAGGGAATCTTAAAACGTTCCAATATGAAAATCCTACGGACATAGTGAGCCATAAAGACAATACATACTGCCACAACGCATGATAACAGGATCCTTGAAATCCTATCACTCCATGAAACCCATATTTTTCTTAACTTATTCATCATAAAACGCTTTCAGTTCCCTTATCTCATCCCTCAAACGTTCAGTATTGGCTGATTCTATCTTAGGCTTGAAAGTTTCCACCATCCCGGCCATTTCAAAGAATCGGGCCGTATCACCCTCAGTATGGTATAACCTGGCCAGTAAAGTCAGCGGATACAGCCTGTTGGGAACCATATAGAAGGCTTTCATGTAACGTTCCTCGGCCTCCCTGAAACGTCCTAATGCCAGACTGTTGTTACCCATCACATTCCAAAACATAGGATCGCTGCTTACCATTGTCCCGTACTGCAGGACAGAATCACTCTTAAGGTATTCCCCGTTTAAGTTCAACGCGCGTCCGCAGGCAAACAGAACATTCTTATTATGGTGAAGCAACGGGATATCGTCAACAAAATCCTCAATGACACTGTCGTAGTAACCCATGTCATACCATCTTTTGTTTGCCTTCCATCTTTCTACCAGTTGGTTGTTACGTCTTATCTCCGGCATTTTGACAGTCAGGTATGCCGAGAACAGCAACAGAAAGGGTATCAGATATACCAGTGACAACCTCTCCGGCTTATGGCTGCGTTCCGCATCCGACCTATCAAAGACACAGGCAGCCGCCAGAACCGCCAGCAGAATCCTGAAATGGGTCATGTGGAGCGGGTAAGAAAACAGCGCAAAAACAGCTAAGGCCAGCAGGCCGTAACACCACACGGTGTCTCTTCTCAACGAAACCACTATTGCGCAAACCATCAGCATCACCATAAGTAAGGCCCCTATGATTCCGCTTTCAACACCTATCTGAAGATACTCGTTATACGCACCGTCAGAATAATCGGCAACCCTGCGTATCTTATCATCAATTACCGTCCAATCCAGATTATTGGTTCCATTCTCTAATATCTGGTTCCTAAAGTATTCTGACTGCGCCTGACCGTAAGCTCCTCCAAAATATCCTATCCCCACTCCCTTGAGCGGCTGTTTCTTTATAATAGAGAGGCATATCTTATACTTGAAAAGCCTGGCATCTGCCGAAGGTTTCTTGTACAGGTATAATCCTGCGCCGCACAACACAAAACCTACGGCTATAAGCAGCCAATAACGTTTGAGCAAGTCCAACGCCCTGCAGTTGATTCCTTTGTTGTATATCAAAAACAGCAGACAACTGCAGACAAAGGCCAGTATGGCCGAACGGCTCTGAGTTGCAGGTAACATACATAACATTAAAACCACAACAGTCGCAACTGTTCCAAAAAACAGTTTAGACCGTTTCAGTCTTGAATTCCTGTTCAAAATGATTGCCCCGAATATGCTTACAACTATAGAGATAAAACCGCCATAGGGGCCAGGATTCTTAAAAGAACCGTATACTGCAAAGCGGGAACTTGCCGAATGGTTGATATTAAAGATCTGAAGCAGCCCGTAACCTGTTTCAAACAGCATCCATCCAAAACATAACAGCAACAGCAGGTAATGGGTACCTGACGGCCACATCTTCATGGAAACTGCAGTCAAAAAGAACACCAAGCCCATCATAATCCACGGATAGAATCCGTAATAATCATTGGCCAGAGAGCTGTTCAATATGACAGACAGCAGTAGAACCGCTGCGCAATATGACAGTTCCACAAAAGATATATGTTGTCTGGAAAAGGTTCTGAGCATCTTGTCTGTTAAGGATCAGTCTCCTTTTATGAGTTCAGAGTATGCCTTGAGATATATCTTTGTTTCTTTGGGATTATTGGGATCCGGAATGAACGTATGGATAATCCTGCACTCCTTGTCCATAACAAAGAAGTAAGGCTTTTCAATCCTCAGGGGCGATGAGTCACTTACCACTCCATAGCAATTCTTTGACCCCCAGTAATTGTTGTTGACACGAACAGTATTGATATCGTCAAAAGGACCAAGAATTATGATGTCCTCAAGTATTTCCTCCTGGCCTAACACCTCTCTTACTGATTTTACTAAAGCTTTGATACATGACTCGCATACAGCGCCGTCATATCTAAAAAAAAGCTGGGTCTTCTTATTACAAAACAGCGTAGGATTTAAACAAAGCGTATCTCCTTTAGCCGAGTAGAGTTGAATCTCCTCACTACCTATTACTGAGTTCTTCAGTTCCAGTTCAATATTCTCAAACCTGTTTTTCTCAATAATACTTGACAACTGGATACGCAACTGCATACGCTCCATCTTCTTATTGAGTTTTGAGTTCAAGAATAAGCTCACTCCCAATAATGCCATCAGTATGATTGAAGGTATGTATTTACCTATTTTCATTATATATCAGTTCTAAAGTAATATTTGATTATCAGGGCATTAGTCTCATCATTCACACCTTTCAATACCTGTTTTGACTTTTCATCAAGCAGTTTTTCATCATAGAGGTTATTCAGATCGTCATAATCGTTGACAAAAGTCTGTATGCATCTGTCATCAACGATATCCATTGTCCTTATATATTTGTTTCCTTCAAAAAAATAATCAAACAGTCGCTGATGACCATCTTTTAATGAATAGAAGGATAAACGCATATCTGTACCCAAGAAGCCATGAACAGGTAAGTGTCCTAATGTTGATATAAGATAATTATTATTGAAACTCATAAACATAAGGTATACATATTTGTCCGGATTGTTCTTCAAATAACGGGCTATTACTTCATCCTCGTCCAATTCTGAAGGATCAAAGCAGTCTTTCCCTACATCAAATATATATGCTTCATATACCTCTTGGGTCTCCGAATCAAGCCCCAAAATTCTATAACCATCATCTCTGGGACGATATAATAATTGACTGTCATTTCTATAATAACTTGACATCTCATACACTATTCCATCCTTTCTCATTTTGGTAACTCTGGATGTACCTACTATGTCGTTTTTTGAGATGGAATAATAATTCCAGATTATCGTATCACTCCTTGAATTATCCGTGGATAAGAGTAACAGGTCATCAGAAATCATTTGGATCTCTTCATAATAGTACACTTTTTTAAGTTTGACCTTGAACGTCTTTACCATCTTAAGTTTCGGATCAAGTCCGCGTACTCGGCCGTCATAATCCATTATATACACAATTGAATCATCCGAAACATAAAAATCATTAACTGACAGATACTCATTATGGCCTCTGCCCTGTCTTGATTTTGTGTTGTATTTATAATTACCTAAACTGTCAAACACAAAAACGCAATTTTGGTCCTTAATATAGTACCTGCCGTCTTTCATTACTATTTTATCATAACCCATAAGGTATGAGTCTTCATTTCCCTCTAGTGACACCACTTCAATCCTTGAGAAGACTTTATCCATTGAAACCTTCTCATAGTTATCATAATCAATGGGAATGACTACTGCATTCCCACTGATTACGGAATCACCATTGCATGCAACCAAACCAAAAAGGATTGCAGATAAAACGATGCAACTGATCCTCCTCATTGTCTTATCCCATATTTGGTATGCACCAATCGTACACACAACCAGTAAAAGTAGGACACTTCCAACCCAAAAACGGTCTCTCGTAACCGTCCCAGCAAGGACCATACTTCTTACCACAAGTGATTTCAACCTCAGGCAGGTCACCGCCTTCATAGGTCTCTTCACTTATTGCTTCAATATTGTCAGAAACCAGCAATGCCTGGTTTGTTGACAGGAATGATTTTGCAGTAAACATGACTGATACTAAAACCGCTGTAACTAATACCTTTTTCTTCATTTTGTTTTAGTTAATTAAGTTAATATATCTATTTATTGTTATCGCGACAACTCACATTACTTTACCACCATTCTATATTCAAATCCTCTCTTATTATGAATGGACGTTCATTTTTACCACGAGTATAGTTACGCAACCACAACAATGTATTCTGCGGCAACTCAAAATAATGCAGAGCATTGCCATCGGCCAGCTTATATCCTAATGATGTCCATTCACTTCCATCAAAATAGAACAGTTCATATTCATTACCCGGACATACATCATTGTCATCACTGCGAGGTGAAACACTCACGTACGAAACAATAATTGGTTTTCCCATGTCCATTCCAACCCAATTTCCATCAGGTTGATTTATCTCGAAATTTGAAAGAAGATTACCATCATACGCACGATCTATTGCATCTTGGCCGGCCTCGGGGTTGGCTATACCGCGACCTGCTATCCTGTTTCCCTGTTCATCATGAAACGACACTTCAGATATGCTACCCCAAGAACCATCCGGACTCATATATCGCCAATACCGATATGGACGAGATACATTCACTTTAATGAGATATGGAGTATTAGTATAATCTATCGTATAGAGAGTTACAGCATTCCTAAAATCAGGATAGTCACAACATTGAATTTTTCCACCCAACATACGACGACGCATATCCACTACATTGTATGACTCATAATATTTGCGCCTTATGTCCATACTGGCAAGTCTTTTATCTTGCTTATTGTAATCCACAAATGAAATATTACCCTTCTTATCTAATATGAAAGGACTACTTATGGGGATCAGCCTATCCCCATCAAATCCAAGTATTATGTATAGCATGTTGCGTCCCATATTTTTAAAGCAAACTTTACCTCTTTTAAGTTTACCATAATCTAATACTCGCCACTGAGGCCCCCCGCCATTGGCAACCATAGCAATATGGACATATTTTCTATCTGAAAGACCTCTTATTATCTCTTTATCTATCTCTATTTCAAAATCAGATGTCAGATTGTATTTGGAAGTTACATCTTTACTACACAAATCAAAATTATACACATATTTGGCCGTATTACGATATTTGACTAAATCTCGGTTTATTGTGTAAGTACTGCGCCACACTTTGGGAATTCTCTCATACGGATAGAACTGCATTCCAGCCGGCATTATTAGAGAATTTATAGTTACCTGATCACGCCCCCTGTCATCCCTAAAAACATACCAACTATGTCCATCACTGTTACGCCCCCAACATGGAACCTGATCAATTGCTGCAGGGAAGCCCAAACTGCGAAACACAGCTATTCCCATAGTCACATAATCCATGCAACTTCCGTACGTCATGCGCACCCATGTAGGCCCACTGCGCATCGGTATACTTCCACGATCTTCCCATATTACGCGGTGTCCGATGGCAGACTGCTTGTTGTGTATCTCATTACGGACTATCTCAATTGCTCCGTATATAGTATTACGCTGGTCGTCAGGATCTGTCACGGTACTGATACTATCGCTATAAAACTTTGATAATATATCGCGCCAATTATCCAAGCTTTGCAATTCTGTTACTTTATATGGTAGTATCCAGTCGCGAAACTCTTCATAACTCAGGTGCTTGGCCCATGGCTGAGTCTTCCACTGCTTGAAAGCATGGTCTATGCTGTATATCAGATAATCTGCTGTCATTACCTGAGCATCTGAGATGATATCTCTTGTTATCCCAGCATACTGTGAATCACTTATCTGGCGCAAAGTATCACGCTGCCAGTCAGGACTAGGACCGGTTCCAAGTATCTCCAAAGCCTGGCTGTAGTATCTGTTGATTGCAGCAGTATCACGATATGAATAGTGTGCCGGCATATTGGCAATCAGATACTTTGCGGCCATTAGTTTCTCGGGATCTTTGTCAACTGTACGGTAGTGCTTGAGCACAGCCTTAAGTTCTGTCTTGTTCTTGCCCGCAGCTTTCAGGGCGTAGTAAAGATACAGGTCATCTTTACTACAGCCACTGAATGCTACAAGTACAAGTGTTGCAAACAAGGCATAAATGGACTTTTTCAATAGGGTATTCATATAGAATTGTTTTTCCATTTATCTAATTTTTGGGAATTGAGCGTATCGGCGCTCACGTATTCAATACTCCTGTCTTTGTGCAGGATAAAAGGTTCACTGATAGGTATGAGGGTGTTGCCGTCGTATCCCTGGATCTGGTACAGGACCTCGCGACCCATATCGTGGAATGTTGCTTTACCGTGTTTTAATACACCAAAATCAACAATCTGCCAGGGCTTTTCTTCATTGCGTATGGCCGATGCTATGTAAACATACTTGTCCTTAACTTGCTTTAGCATTTCTTTGTCAATAGGGATAGCCAAATCACTGGTAAGGAAATACTTCGCGGTCACATCTTTCTTGCCAAGCTCAAAGGGATACTGATACTTGGCTTTCTGGCGGTACTCCCAGCGTTGGGGATTTATGGCGTAAGTATTGCGGTACACCTTGGGGCCACGCTCGTAGGGGAAGAAACTTCCTCCTATCATGGTTGAGAAATCCCACTCTGATGTCAGTTCTTCACCACGGTCCGAGTATATTACATACCAGCTGGTAGCTGCGGTTCCACGGCTTCCTACCGGTGTCTCGTCCAAGACTGCAGGAACACTTGCGCTACGCATAACCAGTACTGCCGTCAAGGCATAATCCGGAATATCACCGTAAGTCTGGCATGCCTGCAGATGGGCACTCAGCAATGGTAATCCGGCACGGGTGTATAGACCGTAACGATGCAGACCATTGTAAGCGTCGTTACGCAACATATCAGCCGTTGCGATAGTGGTGTTGTATTCAACATCGTTCTTTATGGGGTGCTCCAGGCCTTTCCCGAAATGAGCAAGCAGCGTGTCGCGCCAGGCGTCCAACTCCTGCAGTTCTGTTGCCTTGTAGGGCAAGAGCCACTCCAGGTACTCATCAAAAGATAACTGACTTGCCCAGTCGTTGTTAACCCACCCGTCGTATGAAGTGTCAATGTTTTTGATCAGGTAATCAGCTTTGATTATCTGAGCGTCTGGCACTGTGTGACTGGGCAGGTCGCGATACTTCAGATCTGTTATGGATAGCAGGCTGTCACGCTGCTGCTCGGGAGAGAGAGACTTATTTGCAAGGATTTTTGCTGCATAATCATAGTATTCATAGATTTCACTGCCTGCGTATGAATAATGGGCAGGCATGTTCTCTATCAGGAACTCTGCGGCGCGGAGTTTCTGCGGATTGTTGTCTACGGTTCTGTAGTGGTTCAGCACGGCTTCCAACTCCGTTCGGTTGGAGCCGGCTGAATCCAATACATCAGCAACAGGAGAGTGTTTTGAACAGCCTATGGTAAGGACTGCCGTCAGCAAGAACGCTGACAATGCAAACTTTTTCATCAATTATTTAGGAAAAGGAACTTTCTTTTTTGCCACGAGCATAGTGATTTATTCACTACGCCGTGGCTTTTGGTCAATTAAAATATACCGGGGAATCTATCAGTACAGGTAATATTCTCCAATATAACTCTGCCCATTGGATAACGTAAATGTCAGTATATAAGTTCCGGGGTCTTCTGACACATTAATAATAAGAGTATCATCCATAGCAGAATTTGTCCAGCTTTCATTGTCTTCAAGACGGGTTACCGTTGCAGTGATGAATGAAATGCCGCTTTCTGCTTCAATGCTCACCTCACCTTGATAATAATAGCATACAGGACCGTTTTCTACTGCAAAGCGGGCTCGGGCACGAGGACGGGGATTAATATCGGTATTAGGCTTGACAGGTATCAGTTCCGGATCAGGATCTCCATCTCCAGCAGCCATTAGGGAAGTTTGAAAACAAGGCAGTAACGCCAAAAGGACTAACAAAAATTTCTTGACAAAATTTTTCATACGACTAAAAAATTTAGTTATTAATTAGGTTATTGCTTGGGTTAACAATTTTGTTCTTGGGTTCGATGCAAAATTATGCCAACACTGCATCACAGCCAAAAAAAAAGGGTTGTTTAAGTCTGACAATCCCTATTGTTTTTCATTCATTATCAATGCGTTACAATTAACTGAACCGTTTTTTTTCTGACAGCCCATTTTTTATGGCAAAAACCCCACTTTTTTTTGTAGAGATTTACCAGATATCGTTCAACTTGCTCCATAACTCCTCGGAACAACGTCTAACTTTCTTCAATAATCTGGATTTGATCTGATAGATGTTTTGCGGCGACTCCTTTATTATGATGCTAACAGCCTTTGATGACAGACCGGCAAAAGAGTATCTGAACAGTTCCAGTTCCTTATCGGTCAATCCAATGTTAGGATCTGACAGACGCTCCATAATTCCGTCATAAGACTCATTAAGCAGTTTGTCCAGTTTCCGTACGCTATCAGGAGCCGTATAGTCCTTAATTAAACTGTTGATTGTTACATTAAGTTGCTGTTTTGTAACTTTATCCTGGCTTTCTGAATCAAAATACATAGAATACAGGCGGTTTGACAGGTCATGCCGCTCGCGGAATTGTATACGGACCTGATTCTTAAGGTCCTCTATCTTGCCCGATAACTCATCTACCACAGCCAGTGAATCATACAACTGTTCATTCATGCGTTTTTTCTTGTAGTGATAAGTTACCATTATTATCACGATGATTAACAGGAATATTACCACACAAAGTATCAAAGTTAGTCTGGCATGTCTGAACTTGAGTAATTCATTCTCCGCCATCATTTTGTACTGTTCATTCTGAACGGCAAGGATTGGTTGGCTCAAAATTTTTCTTAAACTGGTATTCTGCAAAGAAGAATAATCTCCATAATACTTTAAAGCCTTTTCTACTCGTCCCTGACTACTTGCAAGCAAATAACTTGTAAAGAACAAGTAAATAGAATCATCTTCAGTTAATGCAATATTACTCGCTCTCTGCAGAAGTAATTCAGATTGGGCAAAATCCCCCACCTCCAAATAATACCTGGCCATTTTCTCTAAATACCCGAAACTGTCAGATGATTCATTTGCAATCACAGCATTCTTGTTGAGTAGGTTAGTAGCACTGTCAACTTCATGCATGTAAACAAGGCTAGACAGTCTATTCAATAGGCATTGATTATGGAGCTTACTATCATTAATGGCTATAGCCCCTTTTTCTGCAATACGTAAGACAGAATCAGCACTATCAAAATCCATCATGTTAATTTTGGTCTTGCCTATATCTAGCAACGCATACAGTCTATGCTGTTCCTTCCCGGCGCGCTTAAAACTCTCCTCAGAAATTATATAATAATCCTGTGCTCTATTAAAATCACATGCCATTTTAAACACATCACCTAACTGCGTATACAATAACCCCTTCCAATAATCATTATCTACAAAAGATGACAATTGCTCTGCATTGGCAAAAGCAGCACCGGCATCAGAGTATTGATGCAACTCCATATATACACAACCCAAGTAATAATAAGACAGGAACCTGTAATCCATATTGTTGTCTATGGAATAATAACGGACAGCTGTCATAATGAGCGAATCACTTGTTACTACTTGATAATTCTTATACTCTGCAGCTGTATATAATAATGCATAGCGCGCATTGGTCTTCTTGCCTTGTATGGAATTGGCATCTATAAGACGCATAAGAGAATCTGCCGTTTGGGCATCATCATCCATTATGATTTCTACCCTATCCATTACAGCATTAACTGCCTTACGGCCACGTATCTTACCATCATCTATACGGCTGCAACCGGTACCCATAAGCATCGCAGCCAAAACAACTGCCAGATTGCAAAACAGACGGCACTTACGGAGTTGAAATAACCCTGAATTAAGCATGGAAAAAGACAATTTGTAATACCCTATTATGTACTGCAAATATAATAATATTTATGTTTTATTAATATCATGATGGCATTAAACCATAGAATAAAGAACCCCCGCGTCACCGCGGAGGTTCCTCCTGCCAAATAAATGAAATTATTATAGATCCCGGGACCAGGAAAAATTGAAAGTCGCAATAGGTATCAGACTTTGCAGCGCAAACAAGGATCTATTGAGTTGTGACAAAGTTATGCACAATTATACTCAACGCTGCAAAAACGGAGTAATTATACAATGACAATGATCGTTGTATCCAACTGATTTACAATTAACTACAATACAACTAGGTCGTCAGATTATGACAGCAATGTAATTTGTTGATTTACTGGATATTAAAAATTCTCACAAGCTTACCTTGCTGATATTCAGAATATTATGCAGCTCATTAAACAGGTCGGGATTCTGAATTTGTATCCTATCGAGTAAACGTTTCTTTCGCTGATTGACATTAAGGTGTGTTTCACCCAGCAAGGCTGCTATAGATTTTGCAGAGAAACCAGTCAGTACATAACGGAGTATCAGCAAGTCTTTTTCCTTGATTTCAAGTCCGGATGATAAGACCTTGCTCATCATACCGTCAAAAGCCTGATCAAGCATTTCATCTATACGACCTATATTCTTTTGATTGGTAAAACTTTCCAGTTGACTACGGACAACACGATATATACGCTCGGCTTTCTTATTGTCATCTATCTGTTCATAGTATCGGGTGTACAGATAATCCGAAGGATCAAACTGATTGCGCAGCAATTCCCTGACTCTTGTGTTTAGTGTACTTATTTTGTCCCGGTTTATTGATATTTGAGAGGTTAATTCGTTTATTGTAGATAAATATTCTCTTTTAAGATACTCTGCACGCTGCCTCCTGTTCCAGCTAATATAAGATACTATGAAAACTACTAATATCGTTATTGTTACTAATGCAACAAGTACAGTTATTTTATTACGTGCTTTAACAGCGTTTATCTCTGCTACAGTACGATATTGGTTATATTGAGCGCTCAAATAAGGGTGGCATAGAAGAGTCCTTAAGTTGTCATTCTGAAGTGATACGTATTCATTAATATATCTCAATGCATCCTTATAATTACCCTGTTTTTCTGCAAACACAGAATAATTGTAGTACAGATAAATAGAATCATCCAATGATAAATCACACTGTCTTGCACGCTCCAAATACTTCTCAGAACTTGAAAAATCATTCAGCATATTAAAATAACTGACCATTTTTATCAGATTATAAAATGGTACTGAATTACTGTCTGCTATCAAACTATATCTGTTTACCAATGATATTGCACTATCTGCTTCATTCAAATAAACAAAGCACGACAATCTGTTGTACAAACAATCTACATGTAAAAGGCTGTCACCTATCAGTAGCGACAGTTTATCAACCTGACGTAAAACTGAATCCGCATCCCAAAAATCACCATTATTTAAATAGTTAAAACCATAGTCTCTCATCGCATACAACCTATGCCGTTCTTTGCCGGATTGCTCAAAACAGTATACGGATTTAGCATAATAATCCTTTGCTCTGTTATAATCACATGAAATTTTAAAAATATCACCCAATTGGGAATACAGCAATCCCTTCCAGTGATCATTCTCAATTTCATCAACCATTAGTTCCGCCTGGGCAAAAGCCACAGAGGCCTCAGTTATCCTACCCAGTTCCAGATAAACGCAACCTAAATAGTAATATGAAAGGAAGGAATAATCAGCGTTGTCAGATATGGAATAATAATTGACCGCCTCCATAATGAGGGAGTCAGTTGTAAAAGTCCGGTAATTCTTATAATCAACCGCGGTTTGCAATAATGCGTATCGGGCGCGGAGTCTTTTACCGCTTACAGAGTTCGGATCTATCCTTCTGATCAGGGAATCCGCATAGGCAGCATCGGAATCCATTACGCTTTCCACGCTGTCCAAAAGAGAGTTGACCGCCTTGTGGTTACAACTAAAAACAAAAAACGTCAATAACATGATTGACGCTAAACGCAAACTTAGAGTCATATAATAATTAGGTATAGAACTATTGATGTGCAAATGTACTAAAAAAATGACGCATTAGAAGCGAGCCTAATGCGTCATTTTTTTATTCCACTGTTATTACTGCCGATGTAGTGGTGGCGCGGAAGGCGGGAGCGTAGAGGCATTGCATTACGGCGTTGCCTACGGTAAAGCGGCCCGGTTTCTGGAGTTTGACATCGTACTCTATCGTGTAAGTGCCTTTGTCCAGACGGTCTATGTAGAATACGTTTCGTGTATTGCCGGGTGCGCTGTAAAAACGTATTCCTGCGCGCCAGTTGTTGGTGTAGCCGGCGTGGGTGCTCAGGGGCTCCATGGTGGCGGCACGCATATCGCTAAGTTGCAGGTACTCCAAATTGCGGTCTGTCTCCAGGTCAAAGCGTATGCGCAGCTGGTCTCCCACATGCAGGCGGGTTCCGGGTTTTACCTCCTCCAGGCGGTCACCGTCAGATGCGTGTATTACGCGCCAGATGGTACGCTTTAGCTGCATTCCGTTTTCCTGATGCTCTACCTTGTCCAATTGCTCGGTAAAGGTGCGGTATACGGCACCCCAACTTATGCCATCGGTCTTGGCATCGACGGTGATATCGGCCTTGTCTCGGCTTATGGGACCTTGCCAGGTCTGGGTGGTGTAGCCTGCGGTGGCTCGGCTGGTGGATGCCTTTATGGCGTCCTTGCCTACGTAGATGGTTATGTCAGGGTCCGATCCCAACCAGGTGTTGCCACCGGTGGCCATCAAGGCGGTTACCGCGGCTGCAGTGGCGGGACCTGAACCCCAACCGGTGGTCTGTTTCTGTTTAAGCAGCCAGCGGGCGGCCTCTACGGCCTGGGTACGGAAACCTGTTGACAGGAGCATGCGGATTATGAGTGCCTGTGTCTCAATGGGAGCGTCATACCAGTAGTACCCTCCTGCGTTGTCGCGCCAGTATCGGCCCATCTCATCGGAGTAGAGTGAACGCTCCACCAGAGTTTCTGCAATATGCCTGGCCTGCTCCTCCTTTCCGGTACGTGCCATGAGTAATGCCAACTGTGCCCTGAAATAGAGGTTAAGGTCATGCGTATCCTGCATATCGGCCAGACGGGTAAAGTACTGGTGGCTGGCTTTTGTGGTACCGCCAAACGGATATGACTGGAAATACGAGCGGATAAGCAGATAACTGAGTTCTTCATAGCCCAGAGACTTGGGTTTTTCCTTTACGTCATACCTCTTATAATAGTATGAATCAAGGTAGCCCAGACCTTTCCTGATTACATCATTCAGGTCCGATGTCACATCAATAATTCCATTCTCTATCAACAGGCCAAGTCCGCTCATTATCTCTCTCGTAACGTATATGCTTGAACCAAGGAAGTTGGGTATCCAACTCCAGCCGCCGTCAGGATTCTGGGTTCCCACAAGGCGGTTCAGGGCATACTCAAAGGCGCGCGCTGTCTCAGCACTGCCAAGACTTTTGGCCAGGGCGTGCAGACGGTCATTCTCCTGGCGGTTGTCCATTACCCACGGGGTCTCCTCCAGCAGTGTACCGGTAAGATCCTCATTGCGCTCCAATTGTGTCTGCCAGGCCGATACGGGCAGGTTACTCCATTCATCGAGCATCTCCCTTATAACCGGATACCGGCGGCACAGATCCTGTGATATGGCCGATCCCATCATGCTGAAATAGAAACTCAGGGTGGAGATATCGTCCAGACGAATCATTACGGGAAGATTCTGTATGGCATACCATATGGGTGTGGCACTGTACTCCAGCGTGAGCAACTCATCCTGCATAGTGTTGGAGCGCGGGCGGTCCAATACCTCAAAGTGGAACGTGCGGCTCTCTGCACCGTTATTGAACAGTGACAGAGCCTGGGTTACCTGCGTGCGGTTGGAGAGGACGGGTATGGTCTCCTCCATTCCGTCACTGTGACCCTGAGTCTGGGCGGTAAGGCGATAGGTTACGGCGGTAAGTCCATTGGGCACGTTTATGGTGAATGCGGTGCTGGCGCTGCCTCCTGCAGGTACGGTTATGTTCTTGCGGCCAGAGCCCTGGATTATGCCAAGCGTCTTGCCTGTTACGGCATCAGTCATGGTCATGGTTACCGTGGCGGCGGCGCTCTTTTCCATAAGGTTGCTTACCTTGACGGTAAACTCCATGCGGTCGCCCTCACGCAGGAATCTGGGCGATGCAGGCTCCACCATTATCAGTTTGCGGGTTACGAGCGTGGTGTCAAACATAGCGGTCTGGAGCGAGTCCGTGAATGACAGGCCACGCACTCTCCACTCGGTAAGCAGTTGCGGACTAATGAACTGTACCGATGCCTTTCCCGTGGAGTCTGTCACTATGTATCGGAACAAGCCGGTGGGATTCAAGTCAGTGCGCAGTGCTGCCGTCTGGTCAGCGGTTGATTCCAGGGCAGACTCTTCCAGCATTGCTCCGTAAGCCATCGATGCATTGGCAGCACCGCGCAGACGCATCTGTGAGTTACTACCCGGTTCTCCAGAGTCAAAGACAATATCAAGTCCTGACACCCTACCCTGAAGTGCCTCATCGACAGTGGTTATGCCCAGGTCTAACAGGGTCTCCTCCAAGCCATTGTCTATTCCGGTTTGCCTGCTCAGAGCAGATGACTTGGAATATCTCTTGACCCTACCAAGCATATCTGTCCTAAGAATATTGTAGCGGAACGGGTCTATCAGTATACCTGTCACGGCACGCTTGCCCCTGTATTCATACTTATTGTCCAATCTGTAATCCCGATACTCATACAATCGGGTGTAGTAGAACTGATCGTTCAGCAACACGCTGCCTCCCACATATTTGGGGCTGAACGGTTGGAGCATAAAGGCGTTGTAACCGTATACATCAAGTGCGCGGTCATACATATCCAGCATGATGGCGGCCTTTACGGGATTCCCCTCCCAATCGGTGATGCGCAGATTCCACTCCTCGGCAATATCGGGTTCCAACAGGCTGCGGAAAGTTGTGAGTTCCATCTTAAGCTGGTGCTCTCTTTCCGGTACCTCAAACGTATATGAGGTGTTCTCCGTCACGCCCTCATAAACAACTGCGCAACTTACGGCAAAGTAGCCTTTAAGTTCCGGAGTTACAGGTATGCTCAGAACTTGCTGACGTCCGTCTGATTCCAGCATGCCGCGTCTTACCAGGCCGTATTTGTTCTCTATAAAGTAGTGTATCACAGAGCCTTTGCGGCTGTTGCCCAGACGCAGTACGGCGGTATCGCCCAACTCTACCTTATTGCGTGAGCCGTTGCCGGATAACGACCACAGTAATGACCCGGGCTTTACAAAACCGTAGTCATCTTCACGGCACAGTGTTATATCCGAATGGGATTCAGCGACTCCATCCGAACTTACGGTTATGCGGTATACGCCCGATGTCAGATTGTCCAGCATAAGGTCACCCGATTCCGGGTCATCGCGGTCAAACGGCACTACGCCGTCAAACACCACGCTCTCTGTTATGTTATCGCCGTTAAAGTCAAAGTCATAACGGGGGAATTTTTCCTTAAGATGAAGGTTATCGGCCGCCTGTGCCAGATACTTGGGGTCATCAATATCAAAAGGAAGCGGCAATCCCGGTTCCTCAAGCCAGCCCAGTCTGGAAACCTTTACGTTTATACGGCCCGATACCCGACCGTTGTCGGACTGGAGAGCAAAATGTAGCGTCTTTACTCCATCGGCGGGTATTGTCCCGTCACCCGACAGAATGAATACTCTACGCCCGGGTTTCTGTGAAGCACTCAGGTTGAGGGATGCTTCATGAGTCTCGCCGTTTATATCGGTCACAATGGCATTCACATAGATACGGCTTGATGCCTCCACCATCATATCTGACGGTACGCTGAATGTGAAACTGAATGTTCCCTGGTCCGATGTGTTTACGGTATCGGAACCCACTCTTATATAACCGCGGTCATCGGGCAGACAGAAACGGTGGAATGAGTAGGGACTGGCTCCGGCATAGCACTGCACGGTGGCGCTGTCCAACGGTACACCGGTATAAGTCATGGCGCGACCTGTTACGGTAATGGGGCTATCGAATGAGGCATCATCCCTGAATTCATCCATGCTGACCTGGAACTTGGGTTGGCGGAATGACTCGACGTTTATCTGTATCCACCCGCTGTAGGTCTCAGCCGGATAATCCTGCTCCGCCCTGAGGCTGAGTTTTCCGGGCATATAGTTGTCCGGGATATGGTATGTACCGCAGAAAACGCCCATTTCATCGGTGGTGAAGGTTCCCACAAACTTCTCCTCACGGCTACCCATGGCATAAACCTTTACTTTCTCATCGGCCATAACCACTGCCCTCTCACCGTATTTGTTGTACAGTACTCCGTTAAACTGTACCGAGTCACCGGGCAGATAGGTATATCGGTCCGTATATAGATGCAGGTAACTGTGAGAATCCGGCATATCACTTCGCCAGGGTAAGTAGAATGAGTCATTACCGCGGTTGGCGCCAGCCTCAAGTTCCAGCCTGTAACGGTTGTTGTTATAGTTCTCCAGCAATATGACACCGTCTTTATCGGTGATACCGCTTGTTACCACCTGTACCATGTCACCCTGATTGTTCAGTCTCCACAACGTATACTTGCAGTCAGGTATGGGCTTACCTGTACGGGTATTGACAGCCACTCCGTACACTGTACCGTTGTTCTGGACCATACGGACGAACTTTATACCGTTGCACTCAACATAACGGTATGCAATACAGTCTCCTCTACCAAAATAAGGACCTGTGGACACCATCAGATAATAGCTGCCCTGCATAACGGGCGGAATGGTAATCATGGTAGGATGCTCCATATAATCAACCGGATCATTCACATGCATACTCCATTCCGATACAACATTGCACTGATTTATCTGGGATAGCAGAGTCTCCTCATCACCGCCCCTGAACTCACCGGGAACCTCTACAACCTTTATGTACAGGGTGCTGACATTACGGTAATTCACGATAGCGATGTTGCGTTCTCCCGGAAGGAATTCAGCGGCAGCCTCAAAATCTACCGTCTTACGCTCTATCTCCATCTTTATGGCCATACACTCCAGGGCGCCCTCGCTCTTGGGCCATTTTTTCTGGGCGGCCAGGCAGATATCATGCGCCTGACGGTTAAGGGATGCAGCCTTTTCATCGGACATCATTGATTTGTTGTCCTCTATCTTGCGGGCTGCCATGCTGTAGAACAGGGTGCTGAACTTGACTTTCTTGGTATAGGATTCGGCAAGTGCTACAGTACCCTTGAGCCACTCCTCATCATTGCGGTCCCACTTGCCGTCATTGTCCAGATAACTGTTAAGCACCTGCATGCGGCGTATATCTATGGTGCAGCGTATATTAGGCTTGGCGGCAAAATTATTGTTTACCAGACGGCGCAGCACATAAAACTGCCACAGGTCGGGGTCATCGGGCGTAAGGCCGCGGGTGGCCTCCAGAAAATCTCTCATGCTGCCGTACAGGCGCTCATCATCCAGGAACTTTTTCTTGCCCATGGGCAGACGGTAATCAGTTATGAGCATCACGGCGTGATCGGCCAGCATGTCAACCAGCAGCGGGCGCAGTTTCTGACCAGCCTTGTTACCTCCCGGGAAGAACTCCTCATAGAAACCGGAGCCCACATCGCCCGCCAGATTGATGGACTGGTCCAGATGGTAGCAGATGGTATCACATATCATACGGGCAGTCCAATGCTGGAGCTGCGGATTCTGGTCATCCTGAGGCAACGAACGCGAAATGTTGTATTTGTTACGTTCCCAATAGGTCATGTATCCTTTGGCCAGGAAAGCGTGACACAGGGCCTGGTGCTCCTGTACCTTGAGTGTAGGCAGCAAGGTATTGAAAAGGTCTATACCATCCAGTATGGATTTCTCGTCATAAGTCTGCCGGACCCGGGTCAGGTAAACGGCAGCCTTGAGCATCTGGCGTCCGTCATTATTCTTGGCCGCCATATCCCATATATTGTTAATCTCCTTTGCGGCACTCTCGGGAAGGTCCTGTTCTATTAATTGTTCCACCTTCTTCCAGGCACGGCCGTACTTGTCCGCGCTGGCAGTTGCAGTAGTCAGTGTCATAATGATAATCAGAAGTGTTATTTTACAAAGGTGTCTCATAATGCATTCAAATTAATGGTCCGCTGACAAATATATAACGCAAAAACGCCCCGGTTAACAGCCAAGGCGTTGCAAAAGCGCTGCAATCAGTCAAACAGACCGCCGGATATGTTCTCGTAACGGGACCGGCCCAGATGCTTGTAGGCCAGGTCTGTCACCTCGCGTCCGCGGGGAGTACGTTTAAGGAATCCCTCCTGAATGAGGAAAGGCTCATAGACATCCTCTATGGTGCCGGCATCCTCACTCAGTGCTGTGGCTATGGTGCCGATGCCCACCGGACCGCCCTTGAACTTGTCAATGATGGTGGTAAGGATGCGGTTGTCAATCTCGTCCAGTCCGTACTTGTCTATGTTTAGCGCCTCAAGGGCGATATTGGCTATTGAAAGGGTTATGCGGCCCGATCCCCTTACCTGCGCAAAGTCACGCACGCGGCGCAGCAGGGCATTGGCAATACGGGGCGTTCCGCGGCTGCGGCCGGCAATCTCGGCGGCTGCATCCACATCACAAGGTATGCCCAGGATCTTGGCTGAGCGGAGTATGATCTTCTGGAGAGTCTTTGCGTCGTAGTACTCCAGATGCATGTTGATACCGAACCTGGCTCTTAGAGGTGCCGTAAGCAAACCGCTGCGGGTAGTGGCACCTATGAGCGTGAACGGATTAAGGTCAATCTGTATGCTGCGGGCGCTGGGACCCTTGTCAATCATGATGTCTATGCGATAATCCTCCATGGCCGAGTAGAGATACTCCTCGACCACAGGTGAAAGGCGGTGAATCTCATCGATAAAGAGCACATCCTTAGGCTCAAGTGAAGTAAGTATACCTGCCAGATCACCCGGCTTGTCCAGCACCGGACCCGATGTAATCTTGAAGCCCACACCCAGCTCATTGGCTATGATGTTGCTAAGGGTTGTCTTGCCCAGTCCGGGAGGGCCGTGCAACAGGGTATGGTCAAGCGACTCGCCACGCTGGCGGGCAGCCTCAACAAAAACACGCAGGTTCTCAACAATCTTGCCCTGTCCGGCAAAATCGTCAAAGCTGAGCGGACGCAGAGCGTTATCCAGCTCCTTGTCGCTTGCCATCTGCTGCTGTCTTATATCAAACTCTTCCATAATGAGTCGGCGCTGACCAGAGTCTGCTCACCTGATTCCATATTCTTGAGTGTGACTTTACCCTCAGCCAGTTCATTGCTACCCACGATTGCAACGTAGGGAACAGCGTTTGCATTGGCGTATGACATCTGTTTCTTCATCTTGGCTGCATCGGGATATATCTCGGCCGATACCCCATTGGCGCGGAGTTGTGAAAGCAGTCCCATGCAGAACTGAGCCTCATCGGCACCCAGATTCAGGAACAGCACCTTGACGCCGGTCTGAGTCTCCTTGGGATACAGGTCCAGCTGGTTGAGCACGTCATAGATACGGTCAGCACCAAACGATATGCCCACGCCGCTAACACCCGGAAGTCCGAATATGCCGGTCAGGTTATCGTAACGTCCGCCGCCGCTGATAGAGCCAATCTCAACGTCAAGTGCCTTTACCTCAAAGATGGCACCGGTGTAGTAGTTGAGACCGCGGGCCAGGGTCAGGTCAAGCTCCAACTGATTGTTTAGGCCCAGTTTTGTGGCGCCGTCCAGAATGAAACGGCACTCCTCCACTCCCTTCAGGCCGGTCTCGCTGCCGGCCAGAACGGTGGCAATGGTATCCAGTTTCTCACTGTTGGAGCCGGTCAGTTTGATTATGGGCTGCAGTTTGTCTATGGCATCCTGCGGCAGACCCTTATCGGCCAACTCTGCGTTCACACCGTCCAGACCTATCTTGTCAAGCTTGTCAATTGCAACGGTTATATCCACAATCTTATCGGATTGACCGATGGATTCTGCTATTCCGGCCAGTATCTTGCGGTTGTTCAGCTTGATTGCCACACGGACACCGAACTTGCTGAACACCATATCTATCATCTGGATAAGCTCTATCTCATAGAGCAATGAGTCACTGCCCACAACATCGGCGTCACACTGGTAGAACTCGCGGTAACGACCCTTCTGGGGGCGGTCGGCACGCCATACGGGCTGTATCTGGAATCTTTTGAAGGGAAACTGAAGCTCCTCACGGTGCATCACCACGAAGCGTGCGAATGGTACTGTGAGATCGTAGCGGAGACCTTTTTCGCAGAACTTGGACGCAAGTTTAAGACTGTTGCGTGACAGCAGCTCCTCATCAGTCAGGCCACTCATGTAATCACCTGAGTTCTGAATCTTGAACAGGAGCTTATCACCCTCCTCGCCGTACTTACCCATCAAGGTGGAGAGATTCTCCATGGACGGGGTCTCTATCTGGCTGTAGCCGAACAGGCGGAACACTCCGCGTATGGTATCAAAGATATAGTTACGGCGCGCCATCTCCACCGGAGTGAAGTCACGCGTGCCTTTGGGGATTGACGGTTTCATAGTGTATCAGCGTCTTCTTGATAAGTAAATCATTATGTAATAAACCAATGTGCCCAGCGAGCTGACAGCTGCCACCACATAGGTATATGCGGCTGCCTTGAGTGAATCCTGTGCAGCTTTCATAGTCTCGCTGTCATTATGGCTGGTATGCTTTATCCAGGCCAATGCACGACTGCTGGCATCAATCTCCACCGGCAGCGTGACAAAACTGAACAGCGTGGTCAGGGCAAACAGTACAATTCCCGCAAGCAGGATTCCGGGGAACGCCTCAACCATAAGTATGCCGGCCAGAAGTACCCAAGTCACAATCTGTGACGAGAACTGAACTACGGGTACCAGCGCAGAGCGCATCTTTACGGGAGCATATTGCCGGGCGTGCTGTACTGCGTGTCCGCACTCATGGGCGGCTACTGCTGCGGCCATCATACTGCGACCATAGTAGACATCCTTGCTCAGGTTGACGGTGTTGGTCTCAGGGTTATAGTGGTCTGTGAGTTTTCCCTCCACGCATGTTACCTTCACGTTGTTTATTCCGTGGTCGGCAAGCATACGGCAGGCTACATCATAACCGCTGCTTCCGTCACGGGTGGGAATACCCGAGTACTTCTTGAACTTGCGGTTAAGATTGCCCTGTACGGAATAGCTCAGGATGGCTATGAATATGAACAGGATCCAGTAGAACGCATACGGCGTCATGGGCTCTTCTACCATCATTTCTCGCGTACGATTGTCTGGTGGCGGTCAGGACCTACCGATACGATTGATACCGGAGTCTCCAGATACTCCTCCAGGAAAGTTATGTAATTGTTGAACTCCTCGGGGAACTCATCCTCATCCTTTACCTTGGTCAGGTCTGTCTTCCAACCGGGCAACTCCTCATAGATGGGCTCTACACCCTCGCAGTCAAACGGGAACTCATCGGTCTGGGTTCCGTCGGGCAGCTTGTAAGCCACGCAGGCCTTGATGGTGGGGAATGTATCCAGTACGTCGCTCTTCATCAGGATCAGGTCGGTAACGCCGTTCAGGCGAACTGCATAGCGCAGAGCTACCAGGTCAACCCAACCGCAGCGGCGGCGACGGCCTGTAACAGCACCGAACTCATGACCGCGGTCTGAAAGAGCCTCGCCGTCCTTGTCAAACAACTCAGTGGGGAACGGACCGCTCCCCACGCGTGTGCAGTAGGCCTTCATGATACCGTAAACCTTACCGATGTTACGCGGGGCAACACCCAGACCCGTGCAAGCGCCGGCGCATATGGTGTTGGATGATGTAACAAACGGATATGAGCCAAAGTCAATGTCCAGCATCGTGCCCTGAGCACCCTCACAAAGGATGGTCTTACCCTCCTTGAGCAGGTTAGCCACGAAATGCTCGCTGTCCACGAACTTGAACTGCTTCATATACTCTATGCCCTCACGCCATGCCTTCTCAAGCGGAGCCAGGTCATACTCAAAGTTCAGGCTCTTGAGTGTGCGCTCGTGTGCGGCACGTGCAGCAGCATAACGCTCCTCAAAGTCGGGACGCAGCAGGTCACCCACGCGTACGCCTGTGCGAGCCACCTTGTCGGTGTATGTGGGGCCGATGCCTCTACCTGTAGTACCTACCTTGCTTGAGCCTTTGGATGCCTCAAGTGCGCTGTCCAGAAGACGGTGTGTAGGCAGAATCAAATGTGCTTTCTTGGATATGAGCAGACGGTTCTTCAGGTCAATGCCTGCAGCCTCAAGTGACTCGGCCTCGGCCTTGAACAGAGCGGCATCCAGCACCATACCGTTACCTATAATGTTCTGTTTGTTGCCCTGGAACACTCCTGACGGAATGGACTTGAGCACAAACTTCTTGTCATCGAAAATCAGTGTATGACCGGCATTGGGACCTCCCTGAAAACGTGCCACCACATCATAACGCGGTGTGAGCACATCCACAACCTTACCCTTGCCTTCATCACCCCATTGCAGTCCCAGAAGGACATCAATCTTTTCTGTTTTCATTTCTTGTCTTTATCTTTTTTATTCAACCTGTTCTGTTTCCGTTTAAGGTCTGCGGTACATTTGCCGCACAACCCGTATATGTTCAGCACCCAACCGGTAGCAACGAAACGGCGGGTACGCAACTGTGCAATCTGACGGCGGACCTTGTCGCCGCTCATCTCGGTGGTCTTGCCGCACGCATTGCATATAAGGCGTATTGTGCCTCTGCTCTTGTCAGTCCTTTCATAGAAGATTGAATCCTCCTGAAAGACCTTGCGCACCAGGCCCGCCTCCTCAAACAGTTTGAGGTTATTGTAGACGGTGGCGCGGCTTACCCTGAGACGTCCCTTGCCCGACATCATCTCCGACAACTCATCGGCCTGCAGAGCGGCATCGGTCTGGTAAATGGCCTCAAGCAGTGCGTTCCGCTCAGGGGTGTTCCTCAAGGAGTTGAGGTGCAGATAATCGGCCAGATTCTGACGTGCCTGGCTCAGTCCGTCCGCTTTATCCATTCTGCCCGTCCAGCCTTTCCAGAACCGCCTTGGCCGCCTGAGCGCACATTATGTCCTTACCGCTTACGGCTGCCGCAGCCTGGTCCCTGAGTTCCTGCACATAACGCTGGCCCATCTCGCGCCCCCCACGCAGCAGATGTGCAAGCGTGAGGAATCCGCAATACCGGGTCATCGCATTATCGGAGGCAATCCAACGGAATGCCGTTTCCGATGCTCCCTGCATCCGGCTGAAGAGATACATTGAGCACGCTTCAGCCAGATCGGGATATTCTATCTGTTCCACCCATAGATCCGCCATGTCGGACATGAACAGGTCCTGGGGATAAATCAACGCCGCCAGTATCCGGCATTCGCGGACATCCTCTTTCCAGAGAGCAGCCGCAAGTTCCGGGCTCTTTTCAAACTCCTTTGCTATCTCCTTGAGTGCGGGTAAGCCTACCCCGAAATTCAGTTTGTAACCCATGCCGGCTTTCCTCATATCGGCCGATGCAATGCCGTTCATGGTAAGCCGCAGTTTCCGCTTTATTTCAAGAACACTCTCCTGAACAGTCATGTTAGAGTTTTGTCAGAGCTGTTGTCACTTGGCAAGTAGGCGTTTCTTATACTGGTGAGGTGCCTCACCCTTTTCCTTGAAGAATGCAGCGTAGAAAGACTGACGGTTGGCAAAACCCGCCATGCCTCCTATCTCATCCATTGTAAGATCCAGGTAACGTTTGTCAACGAGCATATTTGCCGCATCACGTATCCTGAACTCGTTCACCAGACTGGAATAGTTCATTCCGAATCTTGAATTGATCACAGCCGACAGATATCTGGGATTTGTCTTGAGATCCTCGGCCAGCTGTTTGGCAGAATAGTTGGGATCGCGGTACTTTTTCTGTGCCACGATGATGGTCAGAATCCCGTCATAGAGTTCATCTGCCAGTTCTGCACGGATAAGACCGCGGTAATCTGCTTCCTTGGCGGCCTTTTCCCTGATTTTGTAAGGTTTCTGATTTGTTTCCATAAGGTCAGTTTACGTCCACAAAATAAATCATTTTCCTTCTAATATCAGTCATCGGAATGTCAATATTATTTAAAAAAAACACTGCGGAGTACACAGATTTATCGGGACGGGATTTTTTTGTAATTTTGGCATCAATACGGTTGCCTTGAAATGATAGACCAGCTCACCATAGAGAAGATACTCGATGCCGCCAACATTGTGGATGTGGTGTCCGAGTTCGTAACCCTGCGCAGGCGGGGTGTCAACTATGTGGGCCTATGTCCGTTCCACAATGAGAAGACCCCGTCATTTTACGTATCACCCTCCAAGGGAATCTGCAAATGTTTCAGTTGCGGCAAGGGAGGCAACGCCATCCATTTCCTTATGGAGCACGAGCAGATGTCATTTCAGGATGCCGCCGAATGGCTGGCCAACAAGTATGGCATCCCGTTCCGCAAACGTGAACTGACCGACTCTGAGAAGGCACTGCAGAACGAGCGGGAGTCACTTTTCATCACCAACCAGTTTGCACTGGATTTCTTCAAGGATACGCTGCTCAACACAGAGAAAGGCCGCGCCATAGGTCTGGCCTATTTCCGCAAGCGCGGGTTCCGTGACGACATATTGGAGAAGTTCCACCTGGGTTACTGTCCCGATGAGCCCGATGCCCTGGCCCGTGCCGCACTGGCCAAGGGATTCACCAGGGAGAGCCTTATCAAGACCGGACTCTGCTACGAGCGCGAGAATGACGGGCAACTCCGTGACCGGTTCCACGGCCGAGTGATATTCCCTGTACACTCCATATCGGGCAAGGTGGTAGCATTCGGCGGCCGCATTATGAGTGCCGAGGCCAAAGTGGCCAAATACGTCAACTCACCGGAGAGCGTGATCTACTCCAAGAGCCGCGAACTCTACGGACTCTGGCAGGCCAAGCAGGCCATAGTACGCAAGGACCGCTGTTTCCTGGTTGAGGGCTATGCCGATGTGATAAGCATGTTCCAGAGCGGGGTTGAGAACGTGGTTGCATCGAGCGGAACATCGCTCACACCTGGCCAGATACGTCTGATACACCGATTTACCAACAATATCACGGTACTCTATGACGGCGATAAGGCCGGTATCAAAGCCTCACTGCGAGGCATAGACATGCTGCTGGCCGAGGGTATGAACGTAAAGGTACTCCTGCTGCCCGACGGTGAGGATCCCGACAGCTTTGCCCAGGGTCGCGGCGCCACCGCTTTCCAGCAGTATATCGATACGCATCAGGTGGATTTCATCAAGTTCAAGGTCAACCTGCTGATGGAGGATGCGCAGGATGATCCCTACAGCCGCAGCGAACTTATCAAGAGCATCACGCAGAGCATATCGGTCATACAGGATCCCATTGTTCGTTCGGTCTATATAACCGAGTGCAGCCAGATCATGAAGATTGACGAGCGTCTGCTCATAAATGACGTGAACCGCCGTCAGCGCGAGCAGGCACAGGCTGTTCCGCAACCCGCCCGTCCGGCCCAATCGGCCGATGAAAACGCAGAAAATCCGCAACCGACCGATGCACCGGCGGATAATCCCGATGCGCCCGCAGAGCCGGCACCACAGCCCCAGATATCGGCCGAGGACAAACTGCGTCAGGATATCCGCGCACTCAAACGTGACGGTCTTGGTCCCATGATGGACAAGGAGCGGTTGCTGTCACAACTCTTAGTAAGATACGGAGGCAAGGTAATGTGCAAGTACCAGGATGAAGAGGGCCAGGATCAGGATATGACAGTAGGACAGTTCATAGTAGGCTCTCTCCAGAATGACGGGCTTGAGTTCCGTCATCCGGTCTACAAGCGTTTTGTGGAGATTATGGCCGAGCATCTGGAGGAGAAGGACTTCAACACCGAGAAGTTCTTCATGTCGCACCCCGAGACATTTGTCAGTCTCACCGCCGCCAGCCTGATGGAGGAGCGTTACCAGTTGAGCAAACTCTTCAAGGACAACATGCCCACCGATGATGAGGCTCACCTGCTCAAACTCACCCGCCACATCATGGCCGATTACCAGATGGAGGTGGTCCGTCTTGAAATCAAGAAAACAGAAAAAGAGATCCAGGAGGCCTCATCGGACACTCTCGCATCTCTTCAAACCCGCTACCAGCAACTCCTGGCCGCCCGTGCCGAACTCTCCCGCACCCTTGGCGAGCGCGTCATCACCCTGTGATACAATTGGGGACAGACCCCTTTTGTATCATTTCCCAAAATAGTACAAAAGGGGTCTGGTACAAAAGGGGTCTGTCCCCAATTGTATCATTTTCTTGAAATCAGGTTCATGAACTCCTCGCGAGTCTTGGCCTGATTGAAAGCGCCGGTAAAATCTGATGTGGTTGTAACGGAATTTTGTTTCTCTACACCGCGCATCTGCATGCACATGTGGCTGGCCTCTATCACTACCATCACACCAAGTGGCTGGAGGGTCTGCTGAATGCAGTCCTTTATCTGCGATGTCATACGTTCCTGCACCTGCAGGCGGCGTGCAAAGACATCGACCACACGGGCAATCTTGCTAAGTCCTGTTATATAACCATTGGGGATATATGCCACGTGAGCCTTGCCGTAGAACGGCAGCATATGGTGCTCACAGAGAGAATAGAAGTCAATATCCTTTACTATGACCATCTGCCTGTAATCCTCCTTGAACATAGCCGATTTAAGGATTGCGGCAGGGTCCATCTCATATCCGCTGGTAAAGTCCAGGAGCGTCTTGGCAACACGCAAAGGAGTGCGTACCAGACCCTCACGGCCGGCATCGGGCTCAATCAGTTTGAGTATCTCCTCATAGTGATGTTTGAGTGCCAGAAACTTTTCTGAACTTTCATCGGAATATGGTATCAGTGAACTCATAGCGGAACTGTAATATCCTGATTACGTAAAATGATCATTCCCTTGTAGGGAGTTTCTTTCTTAAGTTTGCGCAAAACATCATAAGCCTCCTCATAGTAGAGGAAATCGCCTACGGTGCATAACCAGCGCGGGTTCTTGAACTCAGTGTGCACCGGCAGGTCGGGGTACTTGGAGCGGATATAACGGCCCGCCTCATTGGCCCTTTCCTTGGATGAACGGGTATTGTTTCCTGCAAAGACCTGGATGCGGTATCCCTTGGCTTTGATCTTTGTACCAGACTCTGCCTCCGATACCGTACCGATAAGGCTGTCCAGACGGGCATCGGACTCTATGCGGATAGTGCCCTTACCCGGGACATCCCTCTCCAGCACCTGGACCAGTGTCGTTTGCTGAGCGCTGGCCAGTGCCGTGAAGAGAAGTGTATAAAACAATACTATTAATTTTTTCATACCTATTGTTTTATAGATTTTATTCTATTTTCGGATGATGGTTTTACCGTTTTGTAGGGAGTAATGGGGTCCATTATGACCGAAAAACGGTAAAACCAGCGCCGAAAAGAGGGTGAAATCTTATTTTTTCCAAGCGTCGATGATGCCCTTAAAGTCAGCAACCTTGAGTGAAGCGCCGCCGATAAGACCACCGTCGATGTCGGGTTTTGCAAAAAGCTCACCGGCGTTTGAAGGCTTGCATGAGCCACCGTAAAGGATAGAAGTATCCTCAGCAATCTGCTTTCCGTACTTGTCTGCAATGACTGAACGGATGTAAGCGTGAATCTCCTCAGCCTGATCGGCAGTAGCGGTCTTACCGGTACCGATAGCCCAGATAGGCTCGTAGGCGATGGTGATGTTCTTGAACTCATCGGCAGAGAGGTTGAATACTGAACCCTCAAGCTCAGCCTTTACAATCTGGTTCTGGATACCCTTCTCACGCTCGTCGAGTGACTCGCCGATGCAGAAGATAACCTTAAGACCGTTGGCAAGAGCCAGCAGAACCTTCTCCTTGAGGATCTCATAAGTCTCGTGATAGTACTCACGACGCTCTGAGTGACCCAGGATCACATACTCTGCACCGGTTGACTTAACCATAGCGGCCGATACCTCACCGGTATAAGCGCCTGATTCCTTGTCTGCGCAGTTCTCGGCTGAAAGACCGATAACCTTGTGGTCAATGATATCAGAGATCTTGGCAAGATGTATGAACGGTGTGCCGATGATAACATCGCAATTGGGTTTGTCGGCAGCCAACACCTGATTGAGCTCCTCTGCGAGAGCAATACCTTCCTGGAGAGTCTTGTTCATCTTCCAGTTTCCGGCAACAATTTTCTTTCTCATTTCAATAAGTATTAAAGTGTTATTGTATCAATTCTTTAAGTCTGTCAATCGCTATCAGCAGGAGCAGCGGCAAAGCAAACAGCAGTGCAACCGCCCACGGGGTCCTAACAGGATCGTACTCCGGCATCTCACCTACGCTGATTGTCTCCAGCGGTCCGCTCAGTTCCTCATCGGACGGGATGTTGGCGTGGCTCCATTTGTTCACTATCACGCCGTCCCTTATGAGCACCAGGCCCGGATTGGAGCGTACAATGGTCTGCAGAGGTATCTCATCCGCAAAGAGGAACTTGAGGTCCGCTCCGGCATTCTCGGTCCACTGTCTTATGGCCTCGGTTCCTGATGAGGTAAGCCCTATTATATTATATCCCCAATTGGTGCAATAGTCAAATATGTCATCAATAAGATCCAGGTCACTCTCACTGGCATCCTCCAGATGTGAAGATATCACCAGAAACGTGTAACCGGAATCGGCCAGGATATCCATTGTCACGTCATCCATGTCATCGTTCATGATGCTGAAATCCGTGAATGTCATGTCATGCTCCTGATAAGCGGCCCTAAGGTCGGTCCCTACCTTGTAAGGCCTGAAATCCAGCACCGGAAGGTTAATGATGTTACTCACCATGAACCTGACCGATATGGCCACGATAACCACGGTCACCATCCAGTAGCGTTTCTCCGCCATGAACGGCACTATCAGTTTACGCCTTATTACAATGAACACTGCCAAAGCCAGCAGGAACACATTCTTAAAGAATGTCTGCCAGTTGGTAAGAACCACGGCATCGCCAAAACAGCCGCAGTCCTGGACGGGGTTCTTTATAGCCAGATAGAGGGTGAACGGCGTAAAGACAGCCATCATAAGCAGAGCCAGGACCGATGCACCCTTGTGGAATGCGCCCACCGCGAGATATGAGCCGATCAGTATCTCAAAACCGGCCAGCATGCAGGCAAAAATAAGCACCGTGGAGCCCAGGATCTGGTCGCCCATGCCGAAAGCATAAAGGTAATCCATCAGCTTGATCTGGGTACCCATGGGGTCAACGGCCTTTACTATACCCGAGAACATGAATGTAAGACCCAGAAGGACCCGGCAGAAATTGACCAGCACCTTCTGTGGCATAACGCTATGTTCCTTTGCTTCCGTCATCAGGCTCTTATCATGCATTCTGCTGCTCCTGGATCTTTATCAGGCCGAATACAGCATAGTTTATCATATCCATGTAATTGGCGTCGATGCCCTCGGACACCACCGTCTTACCCTCATGGCTCTCAATCTCCTTGGTACGGTTAATCTTGGTCAGGATAAGGTCCGTATAAGAAGTGGTGCGCATTCCGCGCCAGGCCTCGTCATAATCGTGGTTCTTCTTTTTCATCAGGTCCAGGGCTGCCTGTGAGTACTTGTCATACTCCCTGATTGCCCAATCGGCATCCTTATCTACGGTATCGGAAAAACCGTACTCCAACTGAATCAGGGCAATCACACCGTAATTAACTATGCCGATGAGTTCGGACTTGATGCCCTCGTCAATGAGTGATACGCCCTTGGTCTCAATGCTGCGTATGCGCTTGGCCTTGATGAAAATCTGGTCGGTCAATGACTCGGGACGCATGATACGCCACGAGGCACCGTAGTCCTGCAGTTTCTTTACATACAGGGCGCGGCACATTGCTATTACCTCCTCAAACTCCCTGTTAGTATCGGGAGTATTCTTTTTTTCACTCATATCAGTTGTTCATTGTACCCTCAGCGTCTGTCCCGGCTTGATGACGGTCTTGGTGGTTATACCGTTCAACTTGCAGATACTGGACACAGAGGTCTCGTTCTTTAATGCTATTCCGCTCAGAGTATCCCCGCTTTTGACCCTGTAATAGACCGCACGGGTATTCTTCTGGTAGACATAATAATCTGTCACAGCCCGCTGGTGCGGGAAATCAAACATAAGGGCGGGATTGATGGCATTGCCCAGAATCCGCGTCTCAAAATGCAGGTGGGGGCCGGTGGAGCGCCCGGTATTGCCGCCCAGCGCTATGGGATCACCTGCATGAACTATATCGTTCTCATTCACCAACTTCTTGGAAAGATGTCCGTAAAGGGTCTCCAGTCCGTTGGGGTGACGTATAACCAGATAATGTCCGTAACCGCGGCGCTCGTAGCGCGATATACGCACCTTGCCGTCAAATGCGGCACGAATGGTATCGCCGGTCTTTATCCGTATGTCCAGCCCGAAATGCTGACGGCCGCGACGGGGACGGTATCCGAACTTATCGGTTATGTATGTGCTGTCGGTAGGCATGCAGTATCCTTTCATGGATATGATGACCGAGTCCGGCAGTTTTACATTGTCATAATTGTTTACGTAACTGTTGCTCCACTCCGGATAGAGAAATGACGCGGGGTTCTCCAGGTCAATCGCCGTTCCGGCATTAAGATGTGCAGGCTGGGTTACGCTCATCATGGGCTGTACAGGCACTACGCGGGCCGGCATTGCATCCTGAGCGGTGGACTTTACCACTCCCGATACCAAAACCGTCAATAAAACCATGAACCTGCAAACAGCCCTCATGTACATCTTTTTATTTTCAGACTGCGAAGGTAGCCAATTTCTATGAAATTGAGGACCAGTCATACTCACTTTTCTTGAGACGGCGGAGCATTCGGCCCAGCAACTGGTTCTGGGGATGTGCCAGTTCGGCATCCTGTGCAATGATATCCTTGGCTATCTCACGAACATGCTCAATCAGGGCACCGTCACGCGCCAGGTTGGCCAGCTTGAGGTCAAACGCCATACCGCTCTGCTGCGTTCCCTCCAGATCACCGGGTCCGCGCAGTTTCAGGTCAGCCTCGGCAATCTCAAATCCGTCACATGTGGCTGTCATTATCTCAATACGCTTGCGGGTATCTTCCGATAACTGATACGGAGTTACCAGCAGGCAGTAGGACTGGTCGGCACCGCGGCCCACACGACCGCGTAACTGGTGCAGCTGCGACAGGCCGAACCGGTTGGCGTTCTCAATCACCATGATGCTGGCGTTGGGCACATCCACGCCCACCTCAATCACCGTGGTAGCCACCATTATCTGGGTCTCGTTACGCTTGAATCGCTGCATCTCGGCATCCTTCTCGGCTGGTTTCATGCGGCCGTGCACCTTGCTCACGCCGTATCCCTGGAACCTTTCGCAGACGGTCAGGTATCCCTCCTCAAGGTTTTTAAGGTCAATCTTCTCGCTCTCCTCAATGAGCGGATAGACTATGTATGCCTGTCGGCCCTTCTTGAGTTCTCGGTCCAGGAATGCATAGACCGATTTATGGTTGCCGTCATAATAGTGGTCGGTCTGTATGGGCTTGCGTCCGGGCGGCAGTTCATCAATTACCGATACATCCAGATCACCGTACAGGGTCATGGCCAATGTACGCGGAATGGGGGTTGCGGTCATTACCAGCACATGAGGCGGCATAGTGCTCTTGCTCCACAGACGTGCACGCTGAGCTACGCCAAAGCGGTGCTGCTCATCGATTACCACAAATCCCAGACGACTGAACTCTACGGGATCCTCAAGCACGGCGTGGGTACTTACCAGAATATTTACGCTGCCGTCCTTGAGACCATTGAGTATTTCCTCGCGGCGCTTGCCTTTGATGCTGCCGGTAAGGAGTTCGGCACGCAGACCCAATCCGTCGATGAATCGGCTGATATTTGCAAAATGTTGCTCGGACAGAATCTCGGTGGGAGCCATTATGCAGGCCTGATATCCGTTGTCTATGGCTATGAGCATGGTCATAAGGGCCACCATAGTCTTGCCGCTCCCCACATCACCCTGCAGCAGGCGGTTCATCTGGCGGCCGCTGCCCATATCGTTACGGATCTCACGTATCACCCGTTTCTGTGCTCCAGTAAGGCTGAACGGCAGTTTCTCATTGTAGAAACGGTTAAAGTGTTCACCTACCCGGCCAAATACATATCCTTTGAAACGGCGCTGACGGTCACTTGCAAACCGGGCCAGGTTGAGTTGTATATAGAAGAGCTCCTCAAACTTTACCCTTAGTTGAGCCAGACGTAGTTCAAGGGGAGTGCGCGGGTTATGCAGCACCTTAAGGGCATCGGTCAGGGGCATAAGATGCTCCTTCTCACGGAGCCAGTCGGGCAGAGTCTCGGGCAGGGGCTCCACTATGAGAGCCATCAGGTTGTTTACCAGTTTGCGGACGGCGGTCGAGTTCAGGCCCGCCTTTTTCATCTTCTCAGTGGTGTTGTAGTATGGCTGCATACCCATCTCTGAGAGGTTGATGTTAGCCTCCAGGTCAATCTCGGGATGCGCCACATTCACACGACCGCCAAATATGGTTGGCTTGCCGAACACCACGTATTCCACACCGGGCCGATACCGGTCAAGTGTATATTTTATTCCGCTGAACCACACCAGGTCGGCCACTCCGGTTCCATCGCTGAAATGGGCCACCAGACGCTGTTTGCGTCCCTCACCTATCTGCTCAAAACTCAGTATCTTACCCTTAAGTTGGATATAAGGCATGGTGCCGTCAACCTCCCTGACCTGAAAGATGCGGCTGCGGTCAATATATTTGTAAGGAAAATAGTAAAGCAGATCCTGCAGCGTGCTTATTTGGAGCTCGCTTTTTAAAAGAGCGGCTCTTGCCGGACCTACGCCGGGCAGATACTTGACGTCACGCTGATCAAGGTCAAGCATCAGGCACGGCCGAACATCATCTTTTCACAAACCGAGGCTGTAACCTCGTCACCGCGAAGCAGGCTGATGATAGCCTTTGCAAACTCTACAGCAGCGGCGGGACCGCATGCGGTTATCAGGTTCCCGTCCTTCTGAACGAATGTTTCCTTGCAGTCGGCACCCTTGAGCATACCCTCACATCCGGGATAGCAGGTGGCTGTGCGTCCCTGCAGCAACCCGTGCTTACCCAGCACCGTGGGAGCGGCGCAGATGGCACCTACCGGCAGGTTCTTGGCCATAGCCTCACGCAGCAGAGCCTCCAGACCCTTGTGCTTGCCCAGGTTGGTCGATCCGGGCTGTCCGCCGGGCAGTATCAGCATCTCAGCATCACTGAAATCTGTGTTCTCAAACAGGTCATCGGCCTGAACCGGAATGCCCTGGCTGCTCTTTACCAGGAACTCATCGGATATGGATATGGTGTTGACCTCAACGCCGGCGCGGATAAGCATATCCAGCGGGGTGATGGTCTCTATGGCTTCAAAGCCTTCGGCAAGGAAAATGTATACCATAAATTATTTCAGTTTGAAGTAGTAGGTTATGGTTCCGCTCTGGTTGTTTGATCCGCTTGTGGCGTTAAACTTGGTACGGCGTGCTGCCTCTACAGCGGCATTTCTGAGTTGCAGGTTGGTGGTGTTGGTACGATTGTTGATTCGGGTATCAATCACGTTTCCTTCAGGGTCAACCGTAATCGTTACAACCACACGGCCCTCTTCCTGAATTCCGTTGTACGCGGGACGCGGGAGTTCACCCAGCATATCACGGCCACCCAGATCCCAGGTTCCGTAACCGGCCGATCCGGATGATTTACCCTGAGTGGAATTGCCTTCGGTTGATCCGGGAGTTCCCTGTACGTCGCTGTTGTTCTCGGTGGGTGCACTGGCCTGCATCGTGCTGCTGCGGCCAAATGCGTTTGCCAAAAGGTTGTTGGCCTGCTCGGCAGCCTGACGCTCCTGCTCGGCGCGGATCTCCTCTGGGGTTGGCTGACGGGGAGTCTCCACGGGCTTGACGGGTTTCTCCTTCTCGCCGCTCTCAATTGCTACCGTCTCCTCCAGATTCTGGGTGATGGCGGGCTCGGCCTGCGGTGCTGCGGGAACCGGAACTGCTGCGGGTGCGGGAGCCGGCATGGAGTTGACCTCAGTAAACTCATAGTCAGTATCCAGATTGCCCATATTGCCCAGCATCACGGGCACACCGCTCTCTGCCTGAGCCACCGGTTTGTTCAGGTGCAGCAGCAGTAGCAGAACAATAGCCAGACCGTGAAGCAGTATGGTCCAAAGTACTGAGAATATGTCAAATTTCTCCCTTTTCATCGGTCGTTATTTACGGTCGGGACGGCGTGTGGCAAGCACCACCTTGAACTGGTTCTCATTTGCTATGTTCAGGACCTTGACAATCTCCTTGTAGGGTACGGACTCATCGGCATAAAGGGCCACGTACATTTCGGGCTCCTTCTGTGAGCAGTCTATCAGGAAATCTGTAAGTTCCTCAAACACAATGGGCATCTCGTCATCATTGCCAAACGCCGTGTAGTAGTTCAGGTCGCGGTCTATGATGACGCGGGTAAGCGGTTTGGCCGATGTCTGCTGCGAACTCTGCGGCAGCAGCACCTTGATGGCGTTGGGGCTGACCATCGTGGATGTTATCATAAAGAATATCAGCAGCAGGAATATGATGTCGGTCATGGACGACATGCTGAACTGCGGCGATACCTTATTGCGTCTCTTTAGCATATCACTTCTCCAGATTAACGGTGAAATCCTGAATGAATGACTCCATCTCGTTGGCAATGCTGTCTACGCGAGCCACCAGATAGTTGTATGCAAACAGTGCTATGATACCTACGATCAGACCGCCTACGGTGGTGATCATAGCCTCATAGATACCGCTTGACAAGAGTGATACGTCAATGTTGTTACCTGCATTTGACATTTCCCAGAATGCACGTACCATACCTATAACCGTTCCAAGGAAACCAATCATAGGAGCGGCGCTGGCAATAGTCGAGAGACCCTTCAGGCCCTTCTCCAGTTTGGCAATCTCAACATTTGCAGCGTTCTCCATTCCCAACTGGATATCCTTTGTATCATGCTCTGAAAGGCCGATGCCCTTCTCAACGATACGGCTCAGCGGAGACGCGGTTGCCTGGCAGAAAATCTGGGCCGACTTGACCTCGCCGCTCTTCATGTAATCGTTGATGCGGTCCATGAAATGGGGATCCTTGATGGCAGCCTTACGGTAAATGGCTATGCGGTTAAAGAAGATGTAGAAGCAGACAATTGACAGCAACAGCAGGATCAGCATGATCCAGCCGCCCTTAAGCGCCATGTCAAAAAGATTCATCTTGTCGGTAGCCTCCTCGGCCATCTGTATGGCAACCTGGCTCTGTGCCGCAGTGTCGCCTAATGCCTGTGCAAGTGTAGCTGATTGTAAGAACATATTATCTAATGCATTTTTTATATTCGCTGATTGTCTTTTCAAGTCCCAGATAGAGCGCGTCGCAAACCAACGCATGACCTATGGACACTTCATCCAACCATGGAATCTGCTCCTTTAAGTACTTAAGGTTCACAAGGCTCAGGTCATGGCCTGCGTTGAGTCCCATGCCGCACTCGCGCGCCTTACGGGCAGCAACCACAAACGGCTTTACTGCTGTCTCCGGATCCAGTTCCACGTAATTGGTTGCATACGGCTCAGTATAGAGTTCCACACGGTCTGCTCCTGCCTTGGCAGCCAGTTCCACCATCATCGGATTGGCATCTACAAATACCGACGCCCTTATTCCGTTTCTTTTAAGTTCCGATACGATATCGGTCAGGAAAGCCTGGTTGTTAAGGGTATCCCAACCGTGGTTTGATGTTATCTGGTCGGGGCTGTCGGGCACCAACGTAACCTGGGCGGGCTTTATCTTGGTAACCAGCTCCATAAACTCAGGGGCGGGATAACCCTCAATGTTGAATTCCGTGGTAAGTACTTTCTTAAGGTCATATACGTCCTGACGGCGTATGTGTCTTTCGTCCGGTCTGGGATGCACCGTTATTCCGTCGGCCCCGAACCTTTCGCAGTCAAGAGCGGTCTTGACAACGTCCGGATTGTTGCCTCCGCGGGCATTACGCAGTGTGGCTATCTTGTTGATATTTACACTTAATCTTGTCATAAGTCCCCTCACTTGAATAAAAAAACTATCTTTGCAAAGGTAACGAATAATTCGATATAACGTATGCGTTTCGCCATATTCGGAAATACGTCACGTGACAAGTTCTGCGGCCATGAACAGCAGTTCTTTAACCTGCTCCGTTCACTGGGTGACGGCATTGCCGTAGACCGTCCCTACTATGAGTTCCTGACCCGTCAGATGGGCCTTGACATCCCCTATGACACCCTCTTTGAAGGCACCGACTTTACGGCCGATGCAGTCATCAGCGTAGGCGGCGACGGCACTTTCCTGCGCACCGCGACCCGGGTTGGCAGCAAAGGCATCCCCATGGTGGGCATCAACACCGGCCGTCTGGGTTTCCTGGCCGATATCACCACAAACCGCATTACCGATGCCATAACCCGCATACACAACGGTGATTATACACTTGAGGAGCGCAACCTGCTGGAGGTAAGCATGGAAGGTCTGCCCGAAGGCCACACTCCCTATGCCCTCAACGACATAGCCATTCTCAAGCACGATATCTCATCAATGATACAGGTTGCCACTAGTGTAGGCACCACCCCCATGATCACCTATCAGGCCGACGGTCTTGTAGTAGCCACCCCCACCGGCTCCACCGCCTACTCCCTGAGTGTAGGAGGCCCCATCATAGCCCCCGGCACCAACGTGATCAGCCTCACCCCGGTTGCCCCGCACAGCCTCACCATGCGTCCCCTGGTACTCCCCGCCGATGAGACCATCCACCTGGACGTAACCAGCCGCAGCCACAGTTTCCTTGTCTCAATAGACGGAAACAGTTTCAGCTGCCCCGAGCACACCGCAATAGAAATCAGCCGCGCCCCCTTCAAAATCAGCGTCATGAAGCCCGCCAAAGGTGACTTCTTTGCCACTCTCCGCGAAAAAATGCTCTGGGGTACCGACTCTAGGAAATAATTTCTGCTGTTTTCCAGGGGAACAAGTAGTATATACTCTCTGGGAGAATGCCCTCCCACAACGAAAAATATCTATTCCGAAACTACTGAACAAGTTCAGCGTTCCAGAATAGATATTTTTAGTCGCGGGCCCCTCCCACTGGTCACGCGTGGGTGCGAGACTCCCAGAGAGTATATACTACTTGTTCCGCTCGCTTTGCGGCCAAACTTGCAACTTATAGGCTTTTTACTAACGTTTTTTGCAAGTATGGCTTCAAAAATGGGCAAAAACGCCCAAATCACGTCCAAACTTGCAACAATACGGTCCTATAAGCCATTTTTCTGCAAGTATGGCCACATAGTTGCCCGGTGAGCGGAACAGAAGGGGATATAGTCTCGGAAACCATGGCCGCCCGTGGGCTTGTGAACGGGAGGGGCCCGTCACTAAGAAGATGCTCTGGAAGATGGGAGCAAAGCTCACGTCTTTCAGAGCGTCTTATTAGGGATGGGAGGGATAGCGCCGTAGGCGCGTAGTTTCAGAGATTATATCCCCTTCTGTTCCCCCTCAAAACTTGATAACCTTGGAGTAGGATTCCAGGAAGCGGTCGGCGTCCTGTTTGGTGATGCAGAGGGGCGGGAGGAGGCGGATTACGTTGGTGCCGCTTACTCCGGTGAATATGTGCTCCTCAAAGAGCAGGCGCTGGCGGATCTCCTTGATGGGTTGGTCAAACTCCATTCCTATCATGAGGCCGCGGCCGCGTACCTCCTTGGGTCCGGGAATCTGCTTGAGCTGCTCAAGCAGATAAGAACCTACATTGGCAGCGTTCTCTACCAGATGCTCGCTCTCCATCACGTCAAGCACGGCGTTTGCAGCGGCGCAAGCCAGATGGTTGCCACCGAATGTGGTACCCAGTTGGCCGATGACCGGCTGGAACATGGGGCTTATGAGCAGACCGGCGCAGGGCAGACCGTTGGCTATGCCCTTGGCTACGGTGATAAGGTCCGGTTTGATGCCGTTGTACTGGTGAGCAAAGAACTTGCCGCTACGGCCGTAACCGCTCTGGATCTCATCCAGAACCATTACCGTGCCATTAGCAGTACAAGCCTCACGCAGTCCTTTCATATAATCATCGGATGGAACCTGAATTCCACCTACGCCTTGTATTCCTTCAATAATCAGGGCAGCCACATCACCCTTGGCAAGCTCAACCTTTGCAGCCTCCATATCTCCCCACGGCAGATAGGTCACATGACCGCATGCGTTGATGGGGGCAATGATCTTGGGGTTATCGGTCACCTCGACAGCCAGTGATGTGCGGCCGTGGAATGCTTTCTTAAGGGAGAGCACACGGCTGCGGCCGGTATGGAACGATGCCAGCTTGAGCGCGTTTTCATTGGCCTCGGCACCGCTGTTGATCATGAAGAAACTGTAATCCTCATAACCGCAGACGCGGCCCAGATGCTCGGCAAACTGCTCCTGCAGACGGTTTATCACGGAATTTGAGTAGAAGCCCAGAGTAGCCACCTGACGGCTTACGGCCTCTACGTAATGCGGGTGTGCGTGGCCGATGCTTATGACTGCGTGACCACCATAAAGGTCCAGGTACTCCTGACCGTTCTCATCCCACACTTTCTGACCCTGTCCCTTTACGATATTGACCGGGAACAGGCTATATACAGGAAATAATTTCATAGTTTAGAAACCGGAGGACTTCAAAATCAAACCGGTAGTTTCTTTAAGATTGAACAGCAAATTCATGTTATGGACAGCGGTTCCGCTGGCGCCCTTCAAAAGGTTGTCTATGCAGGAAACCACAAGCAGTTTGTCATCGTGCTTCTCCAGATGGATAAGGCACTTGTTGGTGTTTACCACCTGCTTAAGGTCTATCTGCTCCTCAACCACATGCACAAAAGAGTCGGCCTCATAATACTCACGGTATATCTTGTAGAGCTCATCAATGTCGACGGCGTTCTTTACGATTACGGTAGCGAATATGCCACGGGTAAAGTCACCGCGATAGGGGATGAAGTTGATCTCTGAGTCAAAGCTGCTCTGCAGGTGCTTGATGGACTGTATTATCTCGGGCAGATGCTGATGGGTGAACGGCTTGTAGATGCTGATGTTGTTGTTACGCCAGCTGAAGTGTGTGGTTGCACCCGGTTTTACGCCTGCGCCTGTGCTGCCGGTGATGGCATTCACGTAGATATCGTCGTTGAGCATCAGGTTGCGGGCCAGAGGCAGCAGAGCCAACTGGATTGCTGTAGCAAAGCAGCCGGGATTGGCTACATACTGGCTCTTGCAGATGGCACGGCGGTTCAGCTCGGGCAGTCCGTATATGAACGGATTGTCATCGGCCTCCAAGCGGTAATCCATGGAGAGGTCTATCACCTTCAGCCCCTCGGGCAGGGTGTTGGCCTCCATGAACTTGCGGGTATCGCCGTGAGCGGTGCAGAAAAACAGCACATCGATGGTATCCAGCGGCAACTGATCGGTGAAAACCATATCGGTCTCACCCATCAGGCCCTCATGCACGGCGCTCAGCTTGTTGCCGGCGTTGCTGGTACTGTTTACAAAAACAATCTCGGCGTCGGGATGCCCCAGCAGTATGCGTATAAGTTCACCGGCCGTATAACCGGCACCTCCTATAATTCCTACTTTTATCATTTCTGCTCAGGCATTACCAGGGCGCAGATCAGGTAAGCAAGCAGGCCACCACCTACAATTAACAGGCCCACCAGGAACAGGATGCGGATTACAGTAACATCCACATCAAAATATTCAGCTAAACCGCCGCATACACCAAAAATCTTTTTCTCGGTCTTGGACCTGTAGAGTTTCTTTCCTTCTGACATAGTTCTAAAACAATAAATTGTTAGTAAACAAGGGTAAATATAGTCATTTTTATCTTTCCTCATCCGGATGAACGCTATAATAAGCGCGCAGCGGAGTTGAAGTGATCTTGATGAATCCCTTGGCATCATCGGCCGTCCAGGCCTTTGCACCCTCACCGTACTCACCCAACTTGTTGTGTACCAGGTCATCGGGAGTATCGCAACCTACGGTCTGGAAGCTGTAGGGACGCAATTCCAGAGTTACAGTTCCGTTCACGTTACGCTGTGAGCTGGCCAGCATTGCCTCGATATCGGGCATTACAGGCTCCAGGTACTGACTCTCATGCAGGAACATGCCGTACCAGTTGGCCACCTGATCCTTCCAGTACTGCTGCCACTTGGACAGGGTGTACTTCTCCAGGAAACGGTGTGCACCGATGATAAGCATGGGGGCTGCAGCCTCAAAGCCCACGCGACCCTTTATGCCGATGATGGTGTCACCAACGTGACAATCACGACCGATGGCATATGCGGCGCCAATCTTCTCAACCTCCTGAATGGCCTTGATGCGGTCAGAGAATTTCTTACCGTTTACGGCTACCAGTTCACCCTTCTCAAAGCCCAGGCTCAGTATCTCGGAGCCGTCCTTGGTGGGGTGCTTAAGGTAAGCGCTCTCGGGCAGGCCCTGCTTGCTGTCCAGAATCTCACCGCCGCAGATTGATGTGCCCCAGATACCCACGTTGTATGAGTACTTGAGCTTGGTAAAGTCGGCGCTGAAACCGTTGGCGTTCAGGTAATCTATCTCCTCCTTGCGGCTCAGGTTGCGGTCGCGGGTAAGGGTGATTATCTCTACACCGGGAGCCTTTACCAGGAATGTCATGTCAAAACGTATCTGGTCGTTGCCGGCACCGGTCGATCCGTGTGCTATTGCATCGGCACCTATCTCATTGGCATACTTGGCAATTGCCAGTGCCTGGAAGATTCTCTCTGATGAGACGGATATGGGGTAGCAATTGTTACGCAGAACATTGCCGTAAACCATATACTTGAGTGATTTTTCATAATACTCCTGAGTCACGTCAAGTGTTACGTACTTGACAGCACCCAGCTTATAGGCGTTCTCCTCATTCTTCTTGAGTTGCTCGGGGCTGAAACCGCCGGTGTTGGCGCATGCGGCATAAACCTCATAACCCATTTCACGGGTCAGATACATAACGTTGTAGCTAGTATCCAGACCACCCGAAAAAGCAACTACTACTTTCTTCTTAGCCATCTTACTTATTGTTTTCTATTTCCTTTATTCTTTTAAGGACATCGTCCGATATCTTGGCGGGCAGATACTCCTCGGGGTCATACAGCATTCCGGTGCAGATGCAGTAACGGCGACCTGTACGGTGCAATATGTCCACATTCACGCAACCCTCACAACCCTTCCAGAAAGCTTCATCCTGGGTAAGGTCAGCAAACGTTACGGGCTTGTAACCCAGCTGGGTGTTCATGGCCATCACAGCGGCACCGCTTGTAAGCGAGAATATTTTGGCGTGCGGCCAACGGATACGGGCCAGTGTGAATGTCATGTCCTTGATACGTTTGGCCAGGCCGCGTCCGCGGTAATCGGGGTGAACAATCAGACCCGATGTGGTCACGTATTTCTTGTCCTGCCAGGTCTCGATGTAACTGAAACCGGCAAACTTGTCACCATCGAGCGCGATGACAGCCTTGGCCTCGCGCATCTTGTTGAGTAAATATTCGTGGGTACGCTTGGCTATGCCCGTTCCACGCACTTTAGCAGCTTCAGATATGGTTTCCAGAATGGTGTCCACGTATTTCTCGTGTGACTCATCGGCCACCACTACCTCAATTTGGTCTTTCATTTCTTTGAAAGTCGGTATTTTATGTTCTTTATAATGATATTATGATCGGTTCGAGCAAACGCTTTATCTCCATGCGGTTTGCACCCTCGGCCAGTACGATGAGCAGGGTGTCATCACCTGCAATTGTGCCAAGTACGCCGGGAAGAGTATGATTGTCAACATCATAAGCCAGACTGCTTGCATATCCGGGTTTGGTCTTGATGACAGCCATGTTACCCGAGAAATTAAGCGATACGAATCCGTAACGGGGCTGGTTCATGACAGTATCGTCCGATGCGCTGCCGGTGCTCTTCTTCTGCAGGATTGCATGATTGGGCAGTACATAGAGATAATCACCGTAGGTATTGGCAACCTTTGAGATTTTCATCTTCTTGAGGTCACGTGACAGAGTGGCCTGGGTCACCGAGTAACCCTTGGAGTTCAGAACCTGAAGCAGCTGGTCCTGATTCTTGATGTCCTGCTCTGAAATGATGAGCCGGATTGCTTCCAAACGATTGTTCTTATTCTTCATATTGCATAAATATTCTCGTTTCGGCTGCAAAATTAGGAATAAATATTATTCAATATACATTCGTACGAGAAATAATTATGCAAAAATCATTTAAAAAATAAGGAGACGACCGTCTGGGCCGCCTCCCGTTATTGCATAATGTATATACCTTTATTAATCAAGTTCCTGATCGGCCTCATATCCGCCCAGCAGACGAATCTGGTTCTTGAGCATGGCAAACTGCTGGAACAGATCATGTACAGGGCGCTCATCGTCATAAGTCATGGGCTTCTTGACGTAGAATGAGAGCCACTCCTGAACACCGCTCATGCCTGCCCTGAGTGCCAGGTCAGTGAATATGAGCAGATCCAGACAGATAGGCGCTGCCAGGATTGAGTCACGGCACAGGAAATTGACCTTTATCTGCATGGGATAGTTCATCCAGCCGAATATGTCAATGTTGTCCCAGCTCTCCTTGTTGTCCTTGCGGGGCGGGTAGTAGTTGATCTTTACCTTATGATATATATCGGTATAGAGTTCGGGATATTCATCCTGCTCCAGTATCCACTCTATCGATGACGCCTTGCTTATGCGCTTGGTCTCAAAGTTGTCGGGGTGCTCAATCACCTGACCGTCGCGGTTACCCAGGATGTTGGTCGAGAACCAGCCCTCAACACCCAGCAGGCGGGTGCGGAATATGGGAGCCATGGCGCTCTTCATCATGGTCTGGCCGCTCTTGAAGTCCTTACCTACTATAGGAAGGTTCTGCTTCTTGGAGAGCTCGAACATGGCGGGTATATCCACGCACACGTTGGGAGCACCCATTATGAACGGGCAACCCTCCATCAGTGCTGCATATGCATAAATCATGCTGGGCGACAGGTGTTCGCGGTCATCGGCCTTCATTGCAGCCTCAAAGCCGGCCAGGCTTCCGTGAACCTGCTCGTTGCGCGGGGTATATTTCTCGGTGCTGGCAATCCAGAATACTATTACGCGGTCGCAGCCGTTCTCCTTTTTGAAGTTCTGTATGTCACGGCGCAGGTTCTGGGCATAGTTCCAGCGGGTATCGGTAGGCATTGCCCACAGCGGATCAGGCACGCGGCCAAACTGGGGATCCACCAGGTTCTTTGCATATTCGGGATCAAAGCAGGCCTTCATGGGCTTGATGCGCTCCAGCTCGTCGCGCACCGGCTCAATATCCTCACGCTTGAGCACCTGGCAGTAGAGTGCGCTCTCATATGCGTTGTCGGTGAATACGTCCCAGGCGCCGAACACTATATCGTTCAGGTTGGTCAGCGGAACTATCTCACCTACATGCTTGTACTGTTTCTTATCGCCGCGTCCCACGCGCATCTTTCCTATCTGAGTGAAAGATCCCACGGGATTGGCCAGTCCCTTCCGGGCCATCAGAGTACCGGTAATAAGGGTTGTCGATACCGCACCAAGTCCTACACACAGCACTCCAAGCTTTCCCTCTGCCGGCTTTATATTCATTGTCATATCTACCTCTATTTTTGTAAATAGCAAAGGTAGTCAAAAAACCGACATTGTTCATTTAATTTCCAAGAATATGCATTTTCTCTCCGCCTTCCACCCTGACCCGCCTGCCCCCCCTTGACCTTAGGGAGCCAGAAGCGCCACAGCCCGCATTCCCTCCCCAAGGTCAGGGTGTAACGCAGGTCTTAACGTATTTTCCACACACCTTAGGGAGAGAAATGGCCGTACCTGCGTTCCAGCTCCCTAAGGTGGAGGGGTAACGCAGGTACTGGCGTATTTACCGCCCACCTTAGGGAGAAAAAATGGCCCGTACGCTGTATGGTTCCCTAAGGTCGGGGGTACTATCACGAGAAAGCCATTCTTCGGCTCACGTTGGGGACGAAAAATGGCTTCTACGCGGTATGATTCCCCAAGGTCGGGGGGCTGGGGGATTCAAACTGTTTCCTCCTTGAGTTCCTTAAGGAGTAGCATCAGGTCGCTGATATCGGACTCCGTGAGGTCGCTGTCGCGGATAAAGGTGTTCAGAAGGGATTTGGCCGATCCCCCAAAGAGGTTGTCCTTCATGTGCTTAAGGATCCACCGGTTATACTCCGGCTTTTCCACAAGCGGATAGAATATATGCTTCTTGCCCTCACGCTTGTGGGCCAGGAATCCCTTCTCCTCCAGAATCTTCATGAAGGTCTGGATTGTATTGTATGCAGGTTTGGGCTCAGGCAGGCGCTGCAGGACATCCTCCACGCAGCAGTTGCGCACCTCCCAGATGATATTCATCACCTCCTGTTCTCTTTCTGATAACGCTTTCATAGTCATTCAATGTGTTTGTCGCTAACCCATATTCTTCTTGTGAGGGTGGTAACCCAATCCTCCATCTTTGAAAGAACCTTATCCATGAATGCCACTGATACCGACTCATCATCTGTTGCTATTTCAAAAAGGACGATTGCCTTTCTCTCATCGCCGTCGGGGCAGTTCTCCCTGAAGTAAGGAACCAACTGATCAAACTCTATCGGCCTCATATTTGATGGATCGTTACCCTTGCCCACGTATATCTGTCCGTCCTTGAATCCCATCCTGAAGAACTCCTCCTTATCTTTGTTGTCATTATACCATTTCATATTCTTCACATGACGTGACCTGTCCCCGCGTCCATATCTACCAATAAGAATCTGTTTTATGGAATCCAGGCGGGTAGGCATCGGCGGATAGATTCTGGTGGAACTTTTAATTTTAATCTTATATTTATCTGTAAACGGTTCCTGTTTGAAGATATCATTCACGGCATTCTCTACACGAGTCGAGCAGCGGACATCGAATGTAACCATCCAGTAAACTTCACCACCGGTATCGGGATAAAGTCTTTTCAGTTCTTTTTCCAGCTCATCGGGCGTACTGAAGACCTTTATTACTTCAGGAACTCTGAGAATGATTGTATTGTCAGCCTTAATCTGCACATCCAGACTGTCTCTCTCTACAGTTACTTTCAAACTCTCTAGTGTAGGAACAATCTCCTGTGCGGAATTCAATTTTCGTGTCACATTATGAGCATTCATGGTGATGTAGTTTTTCCTGTCTATCGTTATCCTTACCCACTGGTCGGTTTCAAAATTGACATTATAAACTATCTTGTATTCTGAAGCGGCTGGTGGAGGCGGAACAGTCTTGGCAGGCCTTATGAATAAGACTATCTTATCATCGGAGTATAGTTTTTGAAGCTTTTTTATTACACTCTGAGCTATGTCCAGATGCTCTTCATTAGCAACTGTCACAAAAACCAGGTCTGGACGGGTCACCTCAACAGTGCTTTCCTTTTTTAGGCGCTCAAACTCTTGTTCAATATTGGCAATTGTTGCGGGATGGAAAGTCTGTTCACCATCAAAGGTCATCCATATTGAACCGTCCCATTCAATCTCCACAAAGATATTTAGTTGTTTGATCTTATATCCTTCATTCGTATCCAACCAGAACTTCTTCAGGAATGTTGTATCTACCGGTTCAAGTTTGGAAACAGACTGGTCAATATTTTCAGTTATTGACTCAGACAGACCGGAAGCAGTGTTATCCTGACTGGCCTTGGGTTTGCAGGCCGATTCCAGCAGGATGATAACCAATACCACGGGCAGCATAATAAGTGCGCGTAGGCAAGCAAAGGGAGAAGAATGATTGCGTTTCATCATCGTTATACGTTTTTTGGTTGAACAATCGGCAAAATTGCTGGTCACATACCCTATCCTGCCGCTGAGTGCGGCCTGGACAAGGCAGAGCTGGTACTGGCGCTCGTTGAGTCCGTCGGCCAGCACGGCGGCATCGGCCTCATACTCGTGCACCTCCTGGAGGCTGCGCTTCAGAGCCCACGCGGCGGGGTTGAACCACTGCAGAGCGCAAACCATCTGTGCCAAAAGCACGTCTATGGAGTGACGATGGTGTATATGCGCCTGCTCATGCTCTATTATCATCCTTGAGTTGTCCGATTCATAATCACTGCGGCTTATTATAATGGTGTGGCGCCAGCTGGTGGGCTGGAACTGGCCGTCGCACACCAGCAGCACGGAGCCGTCATTCAGCTTGCAGCCACCCAGCCGGCACAGCGTCTCAACGCGGATCACGCCTATCAGAAGCCTGATCATAAAGAAGGCCACACCCATCAGATATAAATAGGTAACAATCGTAACCCAATCCATCTGAGTTACCGTCTCAGCCACCTTCATACCCGTAGCAACGCTGGTCTTGACATCGGCCTTAGGTTCTTCTTGAGTTATCAGGACATAATCAATAGGTCCGCTAATTATGGGAACAACTTCCGTTTGAGCCTCAAGAGGAGTATTGTCTTTCTCAACAAGAACTGTCTGATCTTTTTTGAAATCGAAGTGTATTCCTTTTATTTTAAATGATGGAAGAATGGCCGAAAGGCCTATTATTGACAACAGCATTATCCTGTTGAACCGATGCAAAGTAGTGCGGCTCAAAGCCAACCGGTAAACCCCGTAGAGAAGGGCCAGACAAACAGCGGATAAAACAAGGTAAATCATATCATTGGAGCATTAATTGGTTAATCTCTGCGACAAAGAAATACTCCAATAATCCCAAATCCTAATGTTTTAGGAGAAAAAGTCCTAAACTCTTAGGATTTTAACCTTTATTATTAGGACTTGGGCCTCACCCCTCCACCTTAGGGAAGAAAAATGGCCCGTACGACCTTAGGGAAGAAAAATGGCCCGTACGCGATATGGTTCCCTAAGGTCAGGGGGTTACGCAGGTACGGGCGTATTTCCACGCCACCTTAGGGAAGAAAAATGGCCCGTACGCGATATGATTCCCTAAGGTCAAAGGGGTACGCAGGTACGGGCGTATTTCCCCGCCACCTTAGGGAGAAAAAATGACCCGTACGCGATATGACTCCCTAAGGTCAGGGGGTGTTAAAGGAAATGATTACCTTTGAAGAGGACTTTAAGATTTATGATATGAAATGGCGTAAGTACGGATGGATGGTGCCGGTAATCATCATCATTGTGAATGTGTGTGCAATATGGATAAGGTGGAGTGCCCTGGCCGATGTGCTTCCTGCCCACTTTGATCCGGCGGGCAATGCCAGCGGCTCTATGGCCAAGACAACGCTGATATTCTATCCCGTTATCAGTCTGATGCTTTGTCTGGTGACATACGGAATATACACCCTGGCAAACAACATATTCAAATTAAGGCCCGATGAAAAGGGCCTGCGCATGTGCGGACTCCACGTATTGGCATCCTGCCTGGCACTCACCGTCCTAAGTTCAACACTTGTAACACTCACAATGGGCACCAACCCGCTCTTTATGTTTGCCGAGCCGGTACTCATGCTGGCCGGAATAATCACCTTGATAATCTGCCTGATAAAAAAGTAATATGGCACAACTGATTGCATTCATAGTCCTTGAGATTTTTAATCTTGTCATGGGAACAGTTATCCTGTCGGGTAAGATGGATAACTTTATCCGGAACAGTTTTGAATTAACACCCAAAGATGCCGGGAAGTTTGACATCAGACGTCTGAGGATTCTTATGGGTGCAGCCTTTTTAATCCTGATACCTATATTCTGTCTCCTCCTTTTCACTGAAAGCACAAATTGGGCAGGACACGCGTTAACCGCATCCACATTCTTTCTGGTTATAGTATATTACATACTTGTCTATACGTGGGCTAAAAAATAGCCACGAATCCACCACGGGCGGGAAGCACCAACTTACCGGCTTTAACGTTTTGGCCGATGTCAAAACCCTGGCCGGGCTCGCTGCCTCGGTCGGTGATTAGAGTCTTGAGCACAACCGACTTGCCGATTCTGGAGTAATCAGGCTCAATTGTAAGTTCCTCATTTGTGCCGTTGATGCCTGCAATGTACCAGGTATCACCGGAACGGCGCGCAATCACAGCGCTCTGTCCGGGATAGCCGGCCAGCAGGCGGGTATCGTCCCAGGCCGATGGCAGACCGGACAGCAGTTTTTTAACAGGTTCAGGCAGGTTCAGGTATGCCTCGGGGCGGTCGGCCATATGCTGCAGGCCGGACTCAAAGAGGATGGGCAGAGCCAGCTCATGGCAATCGGTAGTGATATGCGGGTTCTGGCTGTCGGTAAAGGTGCAAGGAGTGTAATCCATGGGACCTATGACATTGCGGGTAAAGGGCAGCGTGGCATTATGCGCAGCGGCGGCATTGGTCATGCGGCGGTTGTTGTTATACCACTCGGCGCCATAGACTGCCTCCATAGACATCAGGTTGGGCCAGGTGCGGCTCCATCCGCGTGGTATGGTGCATCCGTGGAAATCAACCAGCAGATGATGCCGTGCCGCATCCTCCAGGATATCCAGATAGTAGTCCACCATTTCGTGGCCGTCGGGCAGGAAAAAGTCCACCTTGATGCCGGTGGCGCCCATCTGCTCCAGGCGGGACATCTCACGCTCGCGGGCCTCACGGGTGCGCAGACGATCCTGCGGGCCGGGAGCGCCGTTTCCAATCCACGATGTGCCGGAGTTATACCAGAGGTTCACCTTTACACCGCGTTCGCGCGCGTATGCCATCGCGTCCTCAATCGCGCCTCCGTTAGCCATCTCATCCCACTCCCAGTCAATCAGGGTGTAGGGCCAGCCCATATCGTGCGCCAGGTCAACGTACTCCTTCACCTTCTGGAAATCCTTTGAGCTGTGGTTGTAAGCCCAGTAAATCCATGACGATACGCCGGGCTTTATCCATGAAGTATCCTCAATCTTACACTCTTCTGAAAAATCCGTAACCATAGTTGATTCAACGATATCGGCCAAAGAACCAACCATAATTATACGCCATGGATGCGGGCTGCCCGAATCCTCGTCAGTATAGGTCAAAGTGTACTCTTGGCCTTTGCAATCCAGATAAGAACAGGAGTTGCCGTGTCCGATACCTGATTCCGTAATAAGTCCGAACACACCGTTTCCGTACTCTATCAGAGCCGGATAACCGTATTTACCGTTTTTGGCCGATGAACTCATAGGATAGAACCCCTCGTAATCTGTCTTAAGTTGCTGCATCCATCGTTTGGTTCCCTCAGGGATTACATATGTAATACTCTCATCGGATCCGTTGAATGTAAATGCCACTCCATTATCAGTTACTGCAAACGTTATAGTGATAGGCGTAGGGGTACCGTTCGCTCCCACGTAAATCATTTCATTATAACTGTAAGAGCATTCAGACCGCTTGCCTGATATCATGCTGTAGGTTACTTTCTTAGGCTCTTTGGTGAAATAGCAGTCTTTGAAGGTGCCGTTCTCTATCCTGACGGTCTGAACCTCTACACCGTCATAAAGCACCACGAAATAGCCTTCAGTCACTTTTACGCTGACCCTTCCGTTTGGAGAACTGATCTGCTGGAAACCGTCACTCTTACTACCCGCGCAACTAACCGATGTCCAGGCAAACATCATTGCGCTAACAAACAAATACCAAATTTTTCTCATAGCAATTAAGGACACAATCATGCAGACCATTCTGCTAGCGCCAAAATTAAATATATTTGCAAAAACGAACAAAAAAACGACGCAAAGTGACGCAAAGGGGTCGTTTCGTTTTGCGTCACAAAAAAAGAAGAGACGCTTTTGCGTCTCTTCTTTTCTGTGGTGCCACCGGGAATCGAACCAGGGACACAAGGATTTTCAGTCCTTTGCTCTACCAACTGAGCTATGACACCAGAAACATTTGTCTCAAATGCGGGTGCAAAGATACGCACTTTTTTAACTCCGGCAAGTTTTTGAGAGCAAAAAAGTGCATATCATCAAAAAAAGGTGTACCTTTGCACCGCAATTACGCAAGGATCGGAATGTAGCGCAGTTGGTAGCGCACTACGTTCGGGACGTAGGGGTCGGGCGTTCGAGTCGCCTCATTCCGACCAAAAAAAGGAGCCAAATCGGCTCCTTTTTTTTATTTAGCTGCCATCTGCTTGAAGGCCTCACCAAAGATGTAGTAACTGGTGTTACCGGCGATGGTACCCTCGTTCTGACCCCAAAGGAATGGCCAATCATCAAAGTTCTCAAAGTGGTCGGGCTTGCGGAACAGCAGTCCGGGTGCAACGTTTCCGGGAATGAATGAGAAATCGGCGCGGTTGTTTCCGTAGAACACCTGCTTGGGACGTGCTGCACCCACTGCAGCCACAAGTGAGTAGTTGTGGTACGGATGGCAGCCGAACATAAATGCGGCGGCGTTATAAGCGTATTTCTTATCGATGATATCCGGGAAATAGAGGTTTGCAAACGCTGCGGTGGTTCCGTAAGTTACAACGGCACCGCTACCTGCCCAGTTACCCTCGCCGATAGGCACGCCGTACGGGTTGTTGTTGGTTACCCGCTCCAGATAATCCTTATACTTCTCGGCATACGGACGCAGACGCTCCTTATAAGCGGCATCCATATGAGGTATGGCATCCATGGCAGTACGGATGGTGTTGTTTACGTTACGGTCCAGAGCCTGCCATATCTGCTGCTCAAACTGCTCGATGTATGATTTCTCGCCGGTTGCCACATAAAGCTGCAGGTTTGTAGCCAGATTTCCGCCACCTCCACGGTTGCCGCCACCAAAATTCTGGCCACCAAAGCCCTGACCGCCCTGACGGTTGCGGTTATTAGCCATGCGGCTCTGCTGGATCTGGGTAGCCTCGGCCTGCAGGCGCTTGGACTGCTTGAGGCAGCGGGCCGACAGGTCATCATTGTAACCCTTGAGCACGCGGCTGGCTGCTGCGAACATATTGGCTGCGTTGATATCGCTATTGGGATTGCGGTTGGTGAAAGCCCACATGTCATCGGGGGTTCCGCTGCGCTTGCCATCGGCCGATTTCACATACTTAGGCAGGCTGGGATCATAGTGCAGACCATCGGTGATGGCGGCGGCATCACCCAGGTGATGGTAGTTGTCCAGAACTGAGTTGGACAGGGTCGATGACATAAAGCCGATGTTCTCGGCCTGGGCCAACAGGTTAAGCACACCGTGCTCTATGTACTGCAGCAGGTCCGGCTTGCCGTCGGGACGGTGCAGGTCAACGTAACGCTGCTCCTCACTTACGAATGTCTCGTCACGCATGGGGTGGAACAGCTCCCAGGCGGCCACCATGTTCTGAACCACGCTGATATTTGATCCGGTCTCGATGTCAAAATCGCCGGCATCAAAGTAACCGCCCACATTCAGGCCCGGGATAAGCTCATATGGTTTGTACTTGGTATTGGTCTGGGCACCCTGTGAGTGCAGGTCAAAGTGGTCGCTCTGTGGAGCCTGCAGGTAACCCTCCTTGAACGGCTCTCCGTGCCAGATGCGGTAGCCCTCGTTCACGGTCATATGGTTCATGTGGATAGGGATCCATACGTCGCTGGTGGCATCGGTAATCCAGTTATAGACCGAGTTGTCAATTATAAAGTTACCGGTCTTGTAATCGCCGTACTGGATGTAATAGACACCGGGCTCCTTGACATCGCTGAAGTCAAACTTCACGTAGTTGTACTTGTAGTACATACCCCAAACGTCTATGTTGCCCTTGTAGGCCAACTTCTCACTGCCGTCATCCTCTATCTTGTAGATTGATGCGGTCTTGAGAGGCTTGTCCATCTTGTCAAGTTCTATCACGGCAACCTTGGGCTGTGAAGGAACATAACCCACCTGTGAGAAACCTATGTTGGGCTCCCTTATCCAGCCGGGAATGGCGTGCGGCTCAACAATCCAGGTTACCACCTTGCCGGTCTTGCCTGCGGGCAAGACTGAACGCAGCACGAACCAGCCGTTCTGGGCAATCATTCGGCCGTCATAGAGTTCCAGAGTTGCATCATCCGATGAAATCTTTATCATGCGCTCGGGCTCATCGGGAGCAATCAGGATTTTATGACCTGTCTCAAGTGGCAGCGGATCCACGAACTCACCGGTTCCGCGGTCATCGTAAGTGCGGAATCCCTTAAACTGACGGGGCTTTTCATCGTTGGATACGGCCTGTGTCTGGCTAACCGCATAACGCGGGAATCGGTTGGGACGGCCATCCATCAGATAGGTCTTGCCCCAGTACTGTGATGGCAGGAACTCCAGGTTGAAACCGGCCTTGCCAGCCAGGAACTCGGGCACGGGCTTGTCCAGATAGACTGCAATCTCCACGGCCTTACCCTTGGCGGTAACCACAACACGCGAGTCAAAGTCGTAATCAGCATAACGCATTACAACCTCTATGGACTGGTTTACAGAGTCCACAACGCGACGGGGCGAAGCGGGAACCAGGTCCCACTGCTCGGGGGTCTTGTTCAGGCGGACTGCACCACCCTGCACGGTACGTACACCGTGATGGATGATCTCTATTCCGGAGTTCTTCTCATCGTTGAATCCGCCAGAAAAAGTGTTGCTGAATACCAGGACGTTCACGCCCTGTGTCTCAAAATACTCCTTGTCGTTGAGTTTAAGGTCAGGAGCCTCCTTGGGCGACTTATCACATGCTGCAATCAGGAATGCAGAAAGTCCCATCAGGACAATAGTTCTTTTCATAACATATAAGGTTAACAGTAATTGACCAGGTTAGTGTCCGTAAATATATACAATCCTTATCAATTATCAATAACTTTGCGGCCGATATGAACAAACTGGTAATTTTTGACCTGGACGGCACGCTGCTCAATACCATCGATGACCTGGGCACCGCCGCCAACCATACTCTGGCAGAACTTGGGCTGCCGCAGCACACACTTGATGAGTACCGCCTAATGGTAGGCAACGGAATGCGCAAACTGATAATGCGTGCCCTGCCCGATGACAAGGCATCCGATGATGCGTTTATAGACAGTACATTAAAACAGTTCCTGGAGTATTACGCTCAGCATATAGACGTCTATACCAAGCCCTATCCCGGCGTGCCCGAACTTATAAATACCCTTTCCACCGGCGGATATAAGCTTGCGGTAGCATCAAACAAGATTCAGGCAGGAGCAGAGAAACTGATAGAGAAGTTCTTTCCGGACATACCGTTTGTGGCAGTGATGGGCAACAGTCCGCTCTACCCGCTCAAGCCCGATGCCGCAGTAGTGGAATACATAATGGATAAAGCCGGAACTGACCGCGCCCACACCGTGATGGTTGGAGATTCGGGCACCGATATCCAGACCGCCCGCAACGCCGGCATCCCAATCATCGCCGTAAGCTGGGGCTTCCGCCCACGCCACGAACTCACATCGGCCAACTTCATCGCCGACAAAACTGACGCATTGGGGTCGTTTCTCTTTGCGTCACTTTAGCGGTTGCCGGGGAATGATCCGGGTCTGACGTGGAAAGTGTGAACAAATGAATTGTAGCCGCACCAGTATCCCCTGCCGCCCTTGATGTTGGTGGGAATTTCCTGGAAAGTGGACCCCACAATATAACTGCTCAAACTGCCCAGGCTACTGTTATCGGAGTAACTCTTCCAGAAAGCATAACTGACAGAATCAATAGCGCTCACTTTTATGCTGACAACGGAATCATTCGGATAGTATCTGCTCCTGTCGTCTTTATTGTCATCCTTAATAGACTTGATAATAGGAATCACCATAGTAGAATCCGCCAGAGCATCATCAATAACCCCCATATAGGCCGATAAATACTGCTTCCTGTCCGCACCCTGCCTGAAGAAAGTCTTAAAGTACTCTTTCCTGCCCGGAATATTTGAGACATAGGCCGTTATGGCCGAATAGTTGTCAATGGAAGTCGGGCTGCAAACCACACTGTCCACAGCAGGCGGATAGAGCGGAATGGTTGTCTTTGATGTCAACACCTTTCCGAGTGTCTCTACCCTAAGGGTATAGGTCTTGCCCGCCTCGCCCTTGATCAAAGGATTGATCGTGGTATAGATGTATGACGGCATATAATGACTGTCCGGCCTTCCTATCAGGACCACTTTGTCTTTACCGTTACTGACCGTCACCTTGGCCAACATGACCACAAAATCATTAATCCGGTTCAAATCCACCTCGTCGTCCTTAAGTCTTACCGGGAGTGCGCGGGTTAGCATTACTACGGGATACTGTCCCTCCTCTATCCAGCCCTCAACTATTATCTCATCAACATCGGCCGGCATAAAATCCGAGCGTTCACATGAGTGGCATAGAACCGCTGCAAGAATAATCAGTGAAAGGAAAAATCTATATGGTTTCATACCGGTTCAGAACTTGCAATAATAACTCAGTGAAGGGAGCGGGAACGTCACAAAAGCCACAGGATGGTAATAGAAATTGTTCTGATACACCTTAAGCCTGTATCCCAACTGATTGACCCTTCCCAATACATTATAGATGCTCAGATTGATGCCATGAGACCTGATGCGGCTGTCCTTGGCCACTTTCAGGTCATAATTGACCGACAGGTCCAACCTGATATAAGGTTTTAGCCTGTAACCGTTAAACTCTCCGTACTTGACAAAAATCTTCCTGTCCAGCATGTAAAAATACTCCGGAGCGGTAAACGGAGTTCCTCCTGCATACACAAGCACGGCCGATGGTTCCCAGCGTTTATGTGTCTTTAAGACCGCAACCGCATCAAGTTCATGCAGCCTCTCATGGCTGGCGTTATAATAACGGTCCGGGGTTATCCTGTCAAAGCGTCTCAAGGCTCTGCCGTAACTGTATGCTATCCAACCGGTCAGAAGACCTTCATCCTTGGAAAACATCACGTCAAATCCGTAGTTGTAGCCGTCGCCGCTTATAAGGTGGTCCTGCACCTTAAAGTCCGATGCCACCACGTCAATCATCGATCCGTAATACTCCAACTGGTTATACAGTTTCTTGTAGTAGGCCGATGCGCTCAACGTATAACCTGCATCAAACTCTCTCATTGCGGACAGCGTGACGCCCCTCATAAACTGAGGCTTGTTTTCCTCATCGGCCGGCAGCCAGAACTCTGTAGGCAGTCCCATGGCGGAGAAACCGGTTTGGAAAAGATACTGGTTACGCTGAGCAATGCTGAGCGACACGTTCCAGCGCCTGTCGGCCCCATAATAGGTAGCCAAAAATGACGGATCCACCGAGTGATACCGCTGTCCTGAGCAGTCAAAAAGGTTGGCCCTTACACCCATTTTCAGATTCAGGCTTTCACCTATAAAGAATGAGTAATCATTGTACAGAGAGTATTCCCAGGCACTCTTGCGCGAATCTGTCCTGTATGCCCCGTCCACCACGGGAGTCTGCGGAATCAGGTCATGATACAGCACATCGGCACCCAGGCTTACAATTTTCCAGCCCACCAGGCCCTTGTATCCCAGGTCCGTTACCGATGAAGGAGCGCTTAACCGCCCGCTCTCATGGGAAATGCCCACATTATTTGAGAACGATGACCTGTAAAGTGTCTGTTTCATCCTGAATCCGTTATTCCTTTCATGTATCCAGTGGACAGACTCGGCATCGTTTCCCCATTTGCATGAAATATCCGTCAATAAACCGGGTTCATTAAACTTTGCCTTATCCTGTCCCAAGTATGCATCTGCCAGAATGGTGTTCCTGTCATTCGGTTTATAAGACCACGAAATGTTTGAATCAAAGAAGGAGTACTTGAGGGAAAGTCTGTCCATAGTGAGCCACCTGCCGTAAAGCAGGTTTACATATGTATCCCTCAAAGATACGGTGAGAAGGGACTTTTTTCCGGTTGGAATCTTAAGAGTACCCTGTGAGAACATGAGTCCCGTCATTACATCGGCCGAAAACTTATGATCATCTGCGGAATGAGGTCTGAACTGCAGTTCTCCGCCCAAACGGTTAGGTGCCCCCGCCCATTGGGGTGTCCTGTAGAGGGACATCGAACTGTAATGTGCGGGAATGAATGCCGAAAACAATCCCAGCAGGTGGTTCACATTATACAACGGCACATCCAGTACCGATATCATGTTATGACCGTTATCACTGCCGTTTATATGGAGGCTGCCGTTTCCTTCGGCTGTTGTCTGAACTCCGGGCAGCAGTTTTGAAAAACTCACCGGGTCCGAATTGCCCATTATCTTGGGGAGTGCATCCATGAGTTCCATGTTCAACTCCATGTTGCCGTCGGACATGGTTACTACCGATTGGGTGCTTTTTACGGCATTTACCGTAACGGTATCCAATACAATGTTTGATTCACCTGTTCCGTGCTGGGCAAAAGCAGGACACAGGTGAATCAAAACAGTTATCAGTATTGTTCCAAACCTCTTCACTATCCCCGTATCCTGGTCAAAAAAGATTCCAGGACCTCCTTTCGTTGCCGTTCAAACCTTATTGCCTCGGCCGTGCCTTCATTCATTATGCGGTGCTGCATCATTCCGCGAACCTTATCGGCCTCTTTGAGCAGGGGTTTGTCACTGTCGGCAAGCGCAAAATCCATAAAACGTTCAAAAATATAGTCGGCAGCCTGGGCCGACGGGTGCATCATGTCATCAGCATAGAAACGATAGTCACGGAGTTCATCCATCAGAATCTCGTACGCCGGGAAATAATGTGCGTTGGGATAGCGGTTAACCAGTTTCTCAATGCCCAGATGCAGCGTGGCCTTGCTCAGCGTGTTGGCGTGCAGGCCATCGGCCAGATGACGCACAGGACTTACCGTGAATATCCACTGTCTGTCCGGGCGTGCTGCCACATACTGGCTCAGCGCATCGTAAACCTGATCGGCGCTTATCATGGTGCGCTCAAAACGGTCGGCGGGCAGTTTATGGCAGTTGGCCACCACATTGCCCGACTCCTTATCGGTATAAATGAATGCCGTACCCAGCGTAACCACCACCCAACCCTCACGGTAATAGAAGTCCGATGCATCCGCTAATACCTTGTTGGCATTGTCCAGGAACTCCTGTGCAGTTGGGCGTGCCATGCTGCCATGATGATGGAAAGAGCAGAATCCACCGACGGTTTCAATAACATCATCCGGAATGAAACTGCACTGCTCCGCGTTTATGCCGTAACCCTCAAGCAGGCCCAGACAGTCCGATATGGAGCAGGGGTTGAACAGCACTCCGAACGGATTCACCCGCGTATCAAAATAACGCTCCGTGCATCGGCGGCCCATTTCATCGGCAAAACAGGAGCCTATGAACAGGATGCTGTCCTTATAGGTCAGCCTCTTATCCAGCGGATTGATTTGGACGGGTGTGGTCAGTTTCATTTTGTAATGCCTTTGTACTCAGCACAGACCTTGTGGTATGATTCCAGATTGCCAATGTCATATCGGCTGCCGGGCATCTCCATCGCATAAACCGGCGTCTGTGTGCAGAGCCAGGCTATGTAACTTCCGGGTGCATCTGTTCCGCAACCGGCTGCGATACCGGCGGGCACCAGTCGGGCATCGGCCTTGGTATAGTAGTAGAACGGCGGGCAGCACCAATTGGAACGGGGCTGTGCGGGTTTCTCTTCCATTCCTATAATCCTATCGTCAGGGGCCACTTCCACTACTCCGCACTTGACCAGTTTGGCGGCATTGGGCTCAAAGTAGCGCATAATGCATGATGTCTGCTTGGAGTGAGCATAACGCACAAACTTCTGCAGGCTGAAATCAAGCACGTTGTCACCTGCTATCACCAGCATGTCATCATCAAGGCCAAGCTGATCTATGGCAAACTGTATGTCACGGACAGCACCCAGACGGGTCTCATTTGTACTGGTTCCGTCGTCAACAACAGTAATCTTCACTGTCTTGCCCGATGCCCATTCAGTAAAATGATGAGTGAACTTGTGGTTTGAGATAACAACGTATTCATCGACAAGACCGGCCCCTTCTATATCATCTATGAGCCAGTCCAGGATGGTCTTGTCACCCACCTTAAGCAGGGGCTTGGGGAAATTCTCGGTCAGGGGATACAACCTGGTTGCATAACCCGCTGCAAGTATCAGGCACTTCATAACTGCAAGCCGTCGGCCGAGTGGCAGATAGTAGCCATATATTTGCCCTCAAGTGCGGGGAATGCCTTGAGGTACTCCTTTGAAACCTTGTCGATAATGCTCTCGCGGTAAGCGGGATCAATCAGGGCCATACAGCAGCCCTTGAATCCGGCGCCACTGAAACGGCCTCCGTATATACCGTCGGTGCGGGTCATGATGTCGTACAGTGTCTTGAGTTCGGGCGATCCCGTCTCCCAGTTGTAGATTGATGAGTTGCCCGACTGGAAACTCAATCGGCCGTACTCCTCAATATCACCCTTGCGCCAGGCCTCGGCTCCGGCCATCACGCGCTCCTGCTCGGTGTACCAGTGCTCGGCACGCTTGCGCCAGTTATCGGGCAGGCGGTCCTTATAAGTATCATATACATCACGCGGAACCTGACGGAAATAGGTCTCACCAAACTTGCCGTACTCCATACCGGCATAAGCCAGCAGGGCATATGCGGCGCTTCGGCACTCATCCACCCTCATATTGAACTTGCTGCCTGCCAGCGTACGCTCCACACCGCTAAAGAAAATGGCAATTTCATACGGTTTCATCGCAGGTTTGGTAGGAATCAGTTCATATGTGTCATCCTTGGTGTCCAGGTACAGCAGGTGGTCCTTCTTGGAGTACATCTCACAGCTTTGGTCCAGTTTGCCGCTGCTCACACCTACATAGTTGTTCTCGGATGCCATCGCTATGGTTATCATCTCAAGGGCCGAAAGCTTAATGTTGTTGACCTTGCACAGGGCCGACAGAAACACCAGACATACGGCGGCCGATGATGACAGTCCGCCAATGGGAAGCGTACCCTCAATCACGCCGCAAAGTCCGGTGGAAAGGGTATAACGCTGAGCCAGTGCGATGGTCACACCGCGCAGATAATCGGCCCAGTCATTCTGCTTGACATCGGCAATCTCACGGATATGGAACTGCGCACGCTTGTCAAACTGCAGTGACTGCAACTCTATCACACCGTTCTGTTTCGGACTGTAGGCAAAATGAATGCCACGGTCTATGGCCAGACCTGTGATTCGGCCCAGCTGATGGTCCACATGAGCACCTATAGGGCATATGCGGTACGGGCAGAACGCCACATCATCGGGCGCCTTGCGGTAAGTCTCTTCAAATATCTCTTGGCACTTCATAATCAGAATCCGTTAGGGTTTTGGCGCTGCCAGTTCCAGCTGTCACGAACCATCTCGTCAAGTCCATACTCAGCCTTCCAGCCCAACTCCCGCTCCGCCTTGGAGGGGTCGCTGTAGCAGGTGGCTATATCGCCCGGACGGCGGGGCTTGATGCTGTACGGCACCTTTACGCCGTTTACTCTCTCAAATGCCTTTACCACATCCAGCACCGAGTATCCGTGACCGGTACCAAGGTTGTAAAGTCCCAGGCCGCACTTACGCTCAATTGCCTTGAGGGCGCACACATGACCGCGGGCCAGGTCCACCACATGAATGTAGTCACGCACGCCTGTACCGTCAGGGGTATCGTAGTCATTGCCGAAAACTCCCAATTCATCGCGTTTTCCTACTGCCACCTGTGTCACGTAAGGCATCAGGTTGTTGGGTATGCCGTTGGGGTTCTCGCCTATCAGGCCGCTGGGATGAGCGCCGATGGGGTTGAAGTAGCGCAACAGCACCACGTTCCACTCCTTATCGGCATATTGCATATCGGTCAATACCTGCTCCAGCATGCTCTTGGTCCAGCCGTAGGGGTTGGTGCAGACGCCTTTGGGGCACTCCTCGGTTATGGGGATTATCTGCGGATTGCCGTAAACGGTTGCGCTCGATGAAAAGATTATGTTCTTGACACCGTGGTCGCGCATAGCCTCAACCAGCACCAGCGTACCGCTGATGTTGTTCTCATAATACTCTATAGGCTTGCTTACTGACTCGCCCACGGCCTTGAGTCCGGCAAAATGTATGCAGGCGTCAAACTTGTACTGCTCCAGCACCTTGTCCAGCCCCTTGCGGTCGCGGATATCGACCTTATGGAACGGTATCTCTGTTCCGCCCAGAATCCTGGACACACGTCTCAGGCTCTCGGGGTTGGAGTTACTCAGATTGTCAACCACTACAGCAGTATGACCCGCCTTATAAAGTTCAATAATTGTGTGTGAGCCTATGAATCCGGCTCCACCTGTTACCAGTATATTCATTTACCAATGTTTTTTCTCTCCACAGTCCAGTCGGGGCGCTGCTCCAGTCCGCTGGGGCTACCCACAAGCATCTTCTGAGCCTCCTTATCGCCCTTGAGTTGCCAATTGAGCCAAGCCAGGGCTGCAATTGAGAACTCACCTCCGTGGGGCTGGCCGTATGTGCCGCCGTGACCTACGGGATAGTTCACTGCAATTGCCGGAACATGGTCAATCTGCTTGAAGTCATCCATACCGTTCTCATATGCTATGTCGGTGGGACCGCCCAGCAGATACATCACCGGGGTGTGAATCTTCTTAAGGTCCTCCTTTGCGGGCATCGGCATACCGGGAACTGCCCCTGACGGATCTATGAATGATCCGCTGTTACATATCATGATTGCCTTGAGTCTTGTATCGGCCGCATTGACCAGAGTCTGCAGACCGCCGCATGACATACCTGCTGCAGCAATGTTCTTGACGTCCAGCTTATTGTAGTAGGGGCTGTTCTTATCGGCGTTCTGAGCAATTGCCCAATCAAGACCCTCAATCTGCTGCTCAGACTTGGACTGTGCGCCGCGGTAACGCTCGCCCTCAGCCGGCCAGTAACCTATGGCTACTACCAGGAATCCGTGTGATGCAATCTCGCTCAGGAAATTCTGATGCTCCCAGGGAGAGTTGGTGCAGGCTCCGTTACCCCATACCAGAATGGGCAGCGGGTTCTTCTTGCCGAACTTGCTCAAGTCTGCGGGACGGAATATGGTATGTGCCTCAAGGCTTGGCTCCTCTACCATAATAGCCTTGTAAGGACCCGTTCCGCCATCCTCAACCGTACGGTTCTTTGTATAAGTCTCTTGAGCATTCAAGCTCATAACAAACGCTGCACCCAGCAGCAGAGAAAGAATCCTTTTCATATCATGAAGTTTTTATAGTCTTTCGCAAATATAGACATTATTCTCGTTTAGGAGGGAACTTTTTGGGGTATAGATATCTGAAACTACGCACGCCGAACCTTGGATTTGACGAGACAACGGCTCCAGGCTACTACGAGCCCCTACGGACCCTAAACGTCGAACTCCTCCTTATAGCCCCTACGGGGTCTAACGTTCGTCAGACATGCGCCGTTCTTAACGGGATCCTCCGTGGGCTCTACGCTTACGCCCTCCGCCAATGCTCGTCAAACCCAAAGTTCGGCTACTGCAACAAGTTGCAGGGTTTCCGATACCTATACCCCAAAAAGTTCGCTCGCTTAATAAGCTTTGGTGATGGTCAGCACACCGGCCGATAAGGCGGGAACGGAAAGGATTACGTCGTTTCCATCGAGCTTTCCGGCTGCTTTCTGCAGAGCTACTGCGTTCTTGTTCTCCATGCTGTTGGCTACAGTGAGTGAGCCGGGCGCATAGTACTCAAACTCCGTCTTGCTGACGCCCTCCCAGTCTCCTTTGATGCGCAGGGTTGCGGGTTCATCGGTGGGGTTGACTACCTTTACTATTACATCGGCTCCGTTCTCGGACATTGTGGTGCTTACGCTCACGTTGCCGGTCTCACCGCTGTATGCCAGGCGGTACTTGCTGAAGTGGTCGTACCAGAGCTCAGTTACCTGGCAGTTGGGGGCCTTGAACAGGTCCTTGTAGTCAAAGTTTATGAACGCATTGTTCCAGTCGGGGGCATCGGTACGGCGGATAAAGAGGGCGGCGGCGCCCATGGCAACTACGTCACGGGCCTCGCACATGTTCAGGAATCCACCGGCAAACAGACCTGTACGCCAGTCAATGCTGTTAAGGTTCCACTCTGAGATAAAGAGCTTGATATTGGGATTGGGGCCCTGGGCTATCATCTGGGCGTAACGGTCATACTGCTGTCCCAGACGCACCGGGCCGGTGGCGTAACCGCCCTGCTGCTCGTAGTGGTGCAGGCTCAGATAGTCAAAAAAATTACCGCTGCGCTTAATGAACTGCTCGTCCTCGCCGAATCCGCCGCAGGCAATAATCTTGATTGACGGATCAACCTCTCGCATGGCTGTGCTGAAATCACGCACGCATTTCTCGTATCGGTCAATACCCATCTCCCACATCTCGTTGTCTATCTCCCAGAACTTGACATTATACGGTTCTGGGTGTCCGTTGGCGGCACGCTTTGCACCCCACTCATCGGTGGCAGGAGCGTTGCAGTAACGCACCCAGTTCACGGCATTCTGTAGGATCTGGTCGTATTCATCGGCCGGACGCTCAAACCTGACGCTTACCACGATAACCGGCTCTGTGTTGACCTCACGGCAAAAACGGATGAATTCATCGGTACCAAAGCAGTTCTGGTCATAGTCCATCCACATCCAGTGTGCCCAGCGCTCACGGTTCTCCTGCGGGCCGATGCCCCATTGCCAGTCATACTGCGCAACGTATCCGCCACCCGGCCAGCGCAGGCAGGTGGGGTGCAGCTCCTTTACGGCCTGCAGGATGTCTGGACGGAAACCACCCAAGTCCTTACCGGTCTGGGTGCTCATGGTAACCATATCTATCTGTACGGTTCCACCCTTGACTGAAATCGCAAAATCGCCGTCACCACTCACCTCAGGTTCCAGGGTGAATTCATATTTCTTCCACTCCTTGCTTTTTATCTTGCCAAGTGACTGGCGGGCTACAAACTGGCCATTTTCGTTACGGAGTCCAACAATAAGTTCACCCTTACCCTTAGCATATATGGAGCCAACATATTTTTCACCAGCGATAATATTCTGCGGACCCTGCATAATGCCGGATTCGGTCTTTACAGCAGTAATCTCCTGTGAGTAGCGCATGTTCACGGCATCGTCCTTTACAAGACGGTACTTGCCCTTACCGGTAGTCCAGAAGGGAGTCCACTCAGGAGCCACCTCCGGAATCTGCACATCCTTGGGGGTGCCGCTGAAAACTGTCTGTTCACCGCTCTTTACCGTGATGTTACGGTATGTAGCCTCAGTGTAATTAACCCAGAATACCAGGTCATTCTTACCGGCCTGCTCCAGTCCGCTGTACTTGACCACCTCCTTGTCGTCAAAGTACATGGTAACATCGGCACCCTTACGGCTTATGCGTAACTTGTGCCAGTCCTGGTTCTCATTGACCTGATCCTTGGTGGCGGGGGCCGATGCCAAGGCGGCAAGGGTATTCATGCGCCTGCCGGGGCGGCCACCGAATCCCTGTGACTCACGCACCTCCATTGCGCAGATTGAGAAATCGGCAGTGGAGCTCTGCTGCTGCAATGCGGCACGGGCGTTAGCCTCATTGGCGGCATCTATCTGTGACTGTGTCTGTGCGGGTGTGAATGTGCGGCCCTCGTAATAGGGATCGTGTATGCGTGCAAAATATGCGCTTCCATCGGTCTTTTGACCGAATGCAAAGCGTATGTCCATCAGTCCACCGCTCCATGAACGGCGTGCCAGTTTGTACGAGCGCCAGTTCAGGTCCATGGTGATTTCGTAGTCATCGGACTCAACGGTGGTGATGCTGAGCGGCTGCTCGTAACGGGTGGGTGAGTGCAGGATCATGTCATCATCCATATACCAGCCGTCAAAATATCCGTCACGCGGCGGGATGCCGGGGTACTGCTCGGGCTCGAATGAGCGGCCGTAGATCAACTCCTGCCAGACACCGTTGTTGGCGCTGAAGTAGATGTGCTCAAACAACTGTCCGTACAGCATCTCATCAATGATGCCGCTGGGCTGCTTACTCTCAACTGTAATCTCATACTCGTTCTGTGCCTGAACCCCTAGACTCAGGGCAAGCACACACATTGCGGTTAGTTTTTTCATATTTGTAGACACTTCGTTGTTTATAATACGTTAGCACCTGCGTTTCCTGTCCAAGCGTCCGTCTATCACGCAGGTTCTTTAGTATTGTTGGACGCTTGGTTCAGAAAATACGCTCTAAAGCTTGTTATTTGTCGAAACGTCCGGAGAAGACGCCCCTTTCTGCACTACTTTGAACAGTTTGTCACCGCGGCGGACACGCTCCGGTGTCTTGAACGATACCCGGACTCCCTGCGGAACGGTCTCCACCGTCTTGAGGTCCACACGCGGATCATCCAGGTTGAAGGTGATGCAGCCGGTAGTGGCTCCCGTTACCATCAGTTTGTCACCGGCGCTTATGGGTGCGGCCTCGATGCTGAACTCGGCCACCTCAATCTTGGAGAACCAGTCGGTGCACTTGCCCACATATACCTTGGTCTCGGTGGCCTGTGATCCGTAAACATCGTTCCACTCACCCAGGCGCTGACCCAGATAGTAGCCGTCCCAGAATCCGCGGTTGAATACGGTAGCCAGGCGCTTGTCCCACAAATCCTTCTTTTCATCGGTGAAATCACCGTCCAAAACAGCCTGGATTGCCTCGCCGTAGCACTCGGCCACAGTGCGAACGTATTCAGGTCCGCGGGCTCGGCCCTCAATCTTGAACACCTGCACACCTGCCTCAATCATACGGTCCATAAAGCGTATGGTCTTAAGATCCTTGGGCGACATTATGTACTGGTTCTCAATGGCCAGTTCTATATCGGTCTCGCGGTCCTTGACAATGTATCCGCGACGGCATATCTGCATGCAGGCTCCGCGGTTGGCGCTGGCGTTCATCTCATTAAGGCTCAGGTAGCACTTGCCGCTTATGGCCATACAGAGTGCTCCGTGGCAGAACATCTCAATGCGGATCCGCTCACCTTTCGGCCCACGAATATCCTGCTCTATTATCTGCTTGTGAATATCGGCCACCTGGTCCAGATTCAGTTCACGCGCCAGCACCACCACATCGGCAAACTGAGCGTAGAACTTAAGCGCCTCGATGTTGCTTATGTTGAGCTGGGTGGACAGATGCACCTCCATCCCCACCTTGTTGCAGTAGGTCATCACCGCAATATCGCACGCAATTATGGCCGATATCCCCGCCGCCAACGCAGCATCAACAATCTCGTGTACCAGCGGGATGTCCTCACCGTACATCACGGTATTCAGGGTCAGATAACTCTGGACACCGTGAGCATTGCACTGTGAGGCAATCTCACGCAGGTCATCCAGAGTAAAATGGCTCGCACTGCGTGACCGCATGTTCAGCTTCTCCACGCCAAAGTAGATTGACCCCGCTCCGGCCTGGAACGCAGCTGCCAGACTCTCCCACGAGCCCACCGGCGCCATTATCTCAAAATCTTTTCTCTCCATCTTCATTTTCGCCAAAGTGTCCCACGCTCACCCCGTTCAGAATACGTTCTCTCGCGGGTTACTGTGGGACATGTATTCATTCTAAGGGTGTGTAACACATTGAATCGCTTTCTGGGGTTTCTGAGAGGGGTTGTTGTGGGACACTTTGGCAAGCACCCCACTTAACTGTGATGCGATCCATAATCGCAAACAGTTCATCAACAGTCTCGGCGCGGAGCATCTCAATACGCGTGTGGCGGAAATCCTCCAGCCCTTTGAACAGCGGGCTGGCAGCCAGATGTCGGCGTATGTGCACAATGCCACGACGCTCATCCAGGCGGGCTATGCTGTCCAGAGTCTCCTGCTTGAGCACATCCATTTTCCACTGGAAACCGGGATCATCCCAAAGATGACCAGTCTCCAGATAGTGTTTTACCTCGCGGAAAATCCAGGGCCGCCCAAAACTGCCGCGACCAATCATGATGGCATCCACCCCGTATCGGTCAAAGCACTCCTTTGCACGCTCGGGAGTAGTGATATCTCCGTTGCCGATGATAGGGATCTTCATCCTGGGGTTCTCCTTTACCTTACCGATGAGAGTCCAATCGGCCTGTCCGGTGTACATCTGGGCGCGGGTACGGCCGTGAATGGTCAGGGCCTGAATACCGCAGTCCTGCAGTTGCTCAGCAAGTTCCACTATTATCTTGCTCTCATCATCCCAACCCAGGCGGGTCTTTACAGTAACGGGAATCTTGACCGCATCCACCACGGCGCGCGTAATCTCCAGCATCTTGGGGATGTTCTGTAGCATGCCGGCACCGCCGCCCTTGCCTGCCACCTTCTTGACCGGACAGCCAAAGTTCAGGTCCAGCACATCGGGCCCGGCAGCCTCTACCATCTTTGCGGCACCCACCATAGCATCAGTATCCTTACCGTAAATCTGAATAGCCACGGGACGCTCCTCATCACATATGGTAAGTTTCTGCATGGAGCGGTTCACCTCACGTATCAGCGCATCGCTCGATACGAACTCGGTATAGACCATATCTGCCCCGAACCGCTTGCAAAGCAGACGGAACGCCGGGTCCGTAACATCCTCCATAGGAGCCAAAAACACCGGTCTCTCCCCAAAATCAATCTCTCCTATCTTCATTTAAGGTGCTAAATTACTGATTTCCCCTACAATTCTGCCCCACATCGCAAAAAAAGAGTACTTTTGGAACCTATAACGTAGCTAACCCTATATGATTATGAAAAAATCTTTGCTTTTTGCAGTTGTGACCATGGTGTCACTTACCTGCTGCTCACAAAAACAGGAGTTGAAACTGTGGTACGATGCACCGGCCAGACAGTGGACCGATGCACTGCCGCTGGGTAACGGACGCCTGGGTGCCATGGTGTTCGGAACACCCGCTCAGGAACGTATCCAGATTAATGAAGAGACCATCTGGGGCGGAGGCCCGCACAACAACGTCAATTACGCCGCCAAGGACGGACTGGACCAGATCCGCACCGCCCTTTGGGAGGGACGCCGTTCTGATGCGCAGGCCCTTTGCGATCAGTACATATCATCCAAGAGCGCACACGGAATGCCCTACCAGACAGCCGGTTCGCTGATGCTGGATTTTGACGGAATCACCGATTTCACCGACTATTACAGGGAGTTGGACATAGACCGTGCCGTGGCTCTGACCCGCTTCAAGGCAAACGGAACTGAATACACCCGCGAGTGTTTTGTATCATTCCCCGACCAGGTGATAGCAGTACGCCTGACAGCATCGGCCAAGGGTGCCCTCACATTCAAGGCCAGTTACAACCTGCCGTACCGCGAGGACCGCATCATAAGTCGCTCTGCCCAGGTTACCGGCAAGCAGGCCGTGATGACAGTATCCTGCAAGGGCGATGACCACGAAGGCATTGAGGGAAAGATCCGTTTCACCGACAAGACCCTGATCATACCCGAGGGCGGACAAATGACAGCCGATGACAACACCATCGCAGTAAACGGAGCCGATGCCGTTACCATTTATATATCAATAGGTACAAACTTTGTGAACTACCAGAGCGTAAGCGGCGACGAAAATCAGGTTGCCGACCGCTGGATAGAGCCGCTGAGCAAAGGCAAGAAAAAATATGACAAAATGCTGGCTGACCATATAGCCGCTTATCAGAAGCAGTTCCATACCGTAACAATGGACCTTGGCACAAACGATCAGGCCAAACTGCCTACTGATCAGCGCGTGGCACAGTTTGCAAGCAACTTTGACCCACAGCTGGTAACACTATACTTCCAGTTCGGCCGATACCTGCTCATATGCTGCTCGCAGCCGGGCGGACAGGCCGCCAACCTGCAGGGTATCTGGAACGAGAGCCGCCAGGCTCCTTGGGACGGTAAGTATACCACCAATATCAACGTTGAGATGAACTACTGGCCGGCATTCGTATGCGGCATACCGCAGACATTCGATCCGTTCCTGCAGCTGGTCAAGGACTGCGCCGAGCACGGAAAGGAGACAGCCGCAATGTACGGCTGCCGCGGCTGGACCCTGCACCACAACACCGATATCTGGCGCTCCACAGGTGCCGTAGATGGCGCCTACAACGGCATGTGGCCCACCGGTGCCGCCTGGTTCTGCCAGCAGATCTGGGACGGCTACCTGTTCAACCAGGATCCCAAGTATCTCAAGGAGATATATCCTATAATGAAGAGCGCCTGCGAGTTCTTCATCGACTTCCTGGTGGAGGAACCCGTATCGGGCAACAAGTATCTTGTAATAGCTCCTTCATACTCTCCCGAGAACGCACCCCACGTACAGGATGTGCTGGGCAAGGGTAACATAACCACCGTATTCGGCGCCACAATGGACAACCAGATGATGGCCGACCTCTTTGGCAATATGATCGATGCGGCCCAGCTGATGGGTCCAGCTGATGGGTGAGAAGGATGCAGAGTTCGTAAAGACCATCAAGGATATCAAGAGCCGTCTTGCTCCTATGAAGATAGGTAAGTGGGGACAACTCCAGGAATGGTTCGAGGATTGGGACGATCCCAAGGACAACCACCGTCACGTATCACATCTGTGGGGTATGTACCCCGGACGTCAGATTACTGCCGACGGTACCCCTGACCTGTTCAAGGCAGTACGTACCAGCCTTGAGGCACGCGGTGATGAATCGACCGGCTGGTCAATGGGCTGGAAGGTATGCCTGTGGGCCCGCCTGCTGGACGGAAACCATGCCTACAAACTTATTCAGGATCAGATCAAGCCTGCCGGCGGACGCGGATTCGGCGGTCGCGGCGGCACATACAACAACCTGTTCGATGCACACCCGCCATTCCAGATTGACGGAAACTTTGGCTGCACCGCCGGTATTGCCGAGATGCTGGTTCAGAGCCACACCGGTAAGGTAGTGCTCTTGCCCGCTCTGCCCGATGTATGGAAGGACGGAACCGTAAAGGGTCTGCAGTGCCGCGGCGGATTCATCCTTGACGAGCTTACCTGGAAGAACGGCAAGCCCGCAACCGTAAAGGTTCGCTCCACCGTGGGCGGCAAGCTCAATATCAGCTGGAACGGTCAGGACCAAAGCATCGACACAAAAAGTGGTAAAGTATACACGATACAATTCTGATATCAGGACGTTCCGACACGTTTTCCGCGAGCAAGCGTATTCTCTGAGCCCAAGTGTCCAAGAATACGCCTACACCTGCGTAAACAGCGGACGTTCCGACATGAAACCAACGTATTACCGTGTTATTTTGTCTAAGTGTCCAATTTAACAACCATAAAATGAAAATCAGAAAGATTGTAATGCAGGCTCTCATAGTCGGCCTGCTCCCCGTGAGTGTAAACGCACAGCAGAAAGCAACAATCGATTGGTACGGTTTTGTTGCCGCACAGTCATGGATAAACACACATGAAAGTGTTGCCGGTGCCGAAGGATTCCTTTATCTGTATCCCACGGACCGCGCCCAGGATCCCGTTGACCAGCATGACCGCAATGCAATTCCCCAGGGTTCATGGTTCGGAACCATGGCCCGTCTGGGATTTGTCCTCCATGGTCCCGAAATATTCGGTGCATCCAGCCGCGCAAAGGCAGAACTGGAGTTCTCGGGCCACTCCGCTCCCGGCAGTGTTCTATACCGCCACGCTTTCATCGCGTTGGATTGGGAAAACAGCACTCTGACCCTTGGTCAGACCTGGCACCCCATGAATGATCTGTTCCCCAGCACCGTGGGTATTGCCATCGGTTCACCTTTCAACGCCCTTAACCGCAGCCCGCAATTGCGTTATGAGTATTTCCTGGGCAGTGAAAAGAACATCAAGCTGACAGGTGCCGCCATCTTCCAGGCTGCAAACGGATCTTACGGTTATGCCACAGCCGGCAAATCATATATTTACAACCGCTGGTCTCTGATGCCTATGTTCTATGCGGGTGTTGACTTTACTTTTGGCGACCTCAAGGTGGGAGGCGGACTTGAATACAAGCGCACTGCACCATATATCGACTATGCCGACAACAACAAGAAATACTACCTGAACGGTCTGTGCGGAATGATTCAGGCTCAGTACAACAAGGATAAGCTTGCCATAAAGGCCAAGACTCTGATAGGTCACGATATGTCACATCTTGGCATATGCACGGGCTTTGGCCAGGTTGACCACCTTGATGCCGGTGATATACGCTTTGCTCCGCTGGCAGCCTCATCATCATGGGCGCAGGTTCAATGGGGCGGTGACCTCAAGTTTGGCCTTATGGGCGGATTCATGAGCAACTGGGGTGCAGGCAAGGACCTTATCCCTGGAACTATACGCGCTGCCGAGGGCGGAACAATCGATAACATGTGGCGCGTAGCACCCAGCGTGCAGTACAACGTAGGCAACATGAACCTGGGAGTTGAATACGAACTCACCACCGTGGCTTACGGCACACCGCAGGCAAACGGAACCGTGGCCGATACCCACAACGTCAGCAACAACCGCCTGCTGCTCTCCGTAATGTACGCCTTCTGATAATACACTTACATTCAATGCCACCGACCCACTTTTTGTCTGGGTCGGTGGTTTTTTTCTTATATTTTCACTACCTTTGTTAGCCCTAATGCAAAGCAAGGAAAATTACTATCAATTATAAGGAAAAAGTATGTATCTGTTAGGTTATGACATAGGCAGCTCTTCAGTGAAGTGCAGTCTTGTAGATGCCCAGAACGGCAATTGCGTAGCAACTGCGTTCGCCCCCAAGAGTGAAGCACCAATAAAAGCAGTAAACCCCGGTTGGGCCGAGCAGAACCCTGAAGACTGGTGGTCTTACCTTAAGGAAGCCACAGCCAATGTTCTCTCGCAGAGCAATGCCGATGTCAACGACATCAAAGCTATAGGTATCTCCTACCAGATGCACGGACTGGTTTGCGTAGACAAGAACCAGAAGGTGCTGCGCCCCGCAATCATCTGGTGTGACTCCCGCGCCGTAGGCATTGGCGAGACCGCATTCCAGGAACTGGGACGTTCACAGTGCCTGACCCACCTGCTCAACACCCCCGGAAACTTCACGGCATCCAAACTGGCATGGGTAAAGCAGAACGAGCCCAAGATATTTGACAAGATCGATAAGATCATGCTCCCCGGCGATTACATCGCAATGCGCCTGACCGGTGAGATTGCCACCACTATATCAGGCCTGAGTGAAGGTATGTTCTGGGATTTCCAGACCGGCGATGTAGCCGGATTCCTTCTTGACTACTATGGCATACCCCGTACATTCATCCCCAAGATAGTACCCACATTCGCCGAGCAGGGCCGCCTCACAGCCGCCGCTGCCAAGGAACTGTGCCTGGCACAGGGAACACCCGTTACCTACCGCGCAGGTGACCAGCCCAACAACGCCCTCTCACTGAACGTATTCGAGCCCGGTGAGATTGCATCCACCGCAGGTACATCGGGCGTAGTTTACGGTGTAAACGGTGAGATAAGCTATGATCCCAAGTCAAGGGTAAACACCTTTGCCCACGTAAACCACAAGACCGGATTCAACCGTCTGGGAATACTGCTCTGCATCAACGGCACAGGTATCCTTAACGCCTGGATGAAACGTAACATCGTACCCGAGGGCTTGGGTTATGCCGAGATGAACGACCTGGCAGCCCAGGCACCCATAGGTTCAGCCGGCGTATCGGTTCTGCCTTTTGGAAACGGCGCTGAGCGTGTACTTGAGAACAAGGAGCGCGGTTGCAGCTTTAACGGCGTTAACTTTAACATCCATAACCGCTCACACCTGATCCGTGCCGCCCAGGAGGGTATAGTATTCTCCTTCAAGTACGGTATCGAGATAATGGAGGATATGGGAATGCCCGTCAACAAAATCCACGCCGGTAACGCCAATATGTTCCTGAGCCCCCTGTTCCGCGAAACCCTGGCCGGCGTAACCGGTGCAACCATCGAGCTTTATAACACTGACGGCTCAATAGGTGCCGCCAAGGGTGCAGGTATGGGAGCCCACATCTACAATGACCACAACGAGGCCTTCGCATCACTTCAGAAGATCCGTGTCATAGAACCCAAGGCATCCGATATGCCCGCCTATGACGAGGCTTATCAGCGCTGGAAATCATATATTCAACAATAAAAGCCAAATTACTGACAAGATGAGAAAAAACAAGACAATCACAATTCTTGTGGCTGCCCTCTGCCTGATCCTGAGCGTGGCCGCATGTTCATCATCCAAGGGTGCTTCAAAACTGGCTCCCGCCAAGAAAGGATATGCCGAGACCGGTAAGTACCGCAACTACCTCAAGGAACTCGGTTTCAGCCAGGAGGAGATTGACGGAAAGATTCAGGAAATCTACTCAATCATTTTTGAGGGCGAGGAAGCCGCTTATCATGACGTTGACGTTGAGGTTGACGGCAAAATGGTGCCCATGGGTTACATATCGGACGTAAAGAACAACGACGTTCGTACCGAAGGCCAGTCATACGCTATGATGATTGCAGTCCAAATGGACAAGCCCGAACTGTTCAACAGAGTATGGCGCTGGTCAAAGCACTACATGCGTCATAACGAGGAGGGTCCCTCACACGGTCTGTTTGCATGGTCATGCCGTACCAACGGCCGCCGTACATCAAACGGATCGGCCAGTGACGGTGAACTTTACTACGTAACTGACCTTCTGCTGGCATCACGCCGCTGGGGCAGCTATGAGGAGTTCAACTACCTGGCCGAGGCACAGGAGCTGCTCAACGACCTCTTCTCAAAGGACGGCACAGGCGGTGTAACCAACATCATCAACATGGATGTCAAGCTCATCAACTTCTGCCCAGATTCACGTTCAAACCTCTGGACCGATCCCTCATACCACCTGCCCGCTTTCTATGAGATTTGGGCCGAGACAGCCAAGGACGGCCGCGAGGCAATCTACCGCGAACTTGCCGACAGCGCCCGTGCATACCTGCACCGCGCCTGCGACCCCGTTACCGGTATCAACCCCGACCAGAGCCAGTTTGACGGAACACCCAACCGCGGAAGCGAGTTCCACTATGACTCATGGCGCGTACCTATGAATATAGCAATGGACTTCACCTGGTATCATAAGGATGCCCAGTGGCAGACCGAGTACGCCCAGAAGTTCCAGAACACCATCCTGGGCCGCTACGGCATAACCGAATTCCCCGATCAGTTTGCCCTTAACGGCGATGTATCGGCACGTCCCATGGGCGGCGGCCGCTGGCGTCCCAACCTGCGTCACTCAATCGGCTTTGTAGGCACCATGGCCACAACAGCACTTATGTGTGACAGCGAGTACAACCAGGAACTGGTTAAGCATATGTTCTCACTCAAGCATGAGCCCTATGAGGACGGTTACTACGACATCTACTACGATGGACTGATCTACCTCTTCGCCCTGCTTCACCTGAGCGGAAACTACCGCATGAACTGGTAACAATATACACTCGTTATACACAGCGTCCCGACCCTGACACAAGGCCGGGACGCTCTTTTTTTTGTAAAAATTCTATATACCATAGTTACGCTTTCTAAAAATCTTGTTATCTTTACGCGCTATATTAGTACAGGTGTATGTGCGCACGCGAGCGCAGACACTCTATTGAGCAACCCTAAAAGACTAAATAATTAATTAACCAATAATATGAAAATCAACAGAAGATTATTCAAAAAGTCAGCACTGACCATTGCTGCTGTTGCTGTTATCGGATTCGGAGTTTCATCCTGCGCCGATCTTTGGGGCGAGGTCCATCCGGGTACCTATTACACTAACAATGGTGAGACCATAGCCGATTATCTTACCGGCAGGGTTGAATACCATGGCAGTTACAAGCATTTCATCACGATTCTTGAGAAGGCACAGCTTTGGGGACAGATGAGAACCTATGGTACTTATACCTGTTTTGCTCCCAATGACGCTTCCATAGAGGCCTATCTGGCCGAAAGAAGAGCCGAGGCAGAAAGCATTTCAGACTCTCACAAGAGAGACTCCGTAATTGCCGCATTCCAGGATGTTGAGTCATTGCCCAAGGCTGTTTGTGATACAATAGCCAGGACTCATATTTTCAACAACCTGATGTTTGCTTCAGACCTGAACGGTAACGGAGTGCTCCAGCACCCCAACCTTCTGGACCGCTACGTAACCTATAACTCATTTGCCGATTCAACCCAAAAGGTATTGGATGAAAACGGTAATGTCGTGAAGGCTCATGACGGTACTGATTCAATCATGATTCAGCTTAAGTACATCATCAACATGCAGGCCGAGCTTGACCATGCCGATGATACCGTACAGAATGGTGTAGTACATAAGATCAACAGGGTTCTGCGTTCATCCAACCAGTTCCTTCCCGGTCTTATCAAGGAGAATCCCAACCTGACCATATTCTATTCGGCACTCACCGAGACCCGTCTCAGTTACGTTCTGGATAAGTATCTTGATGAGACTTATCCCCAGATCGGATATGAGTGGACAGAGCAGGCTTTGCGTGACGGTTATCCCGGTATCCATTACAATGAGACCGCATATGAGAAAGGTGATAACGCCGACCGTGTGGCTTACCCTGAGAAGAGAGAGTTCAAGTATACCATATTCGTTATGCCTGATACCGCTCTTGCAACATACAACGATGAGTACTGCCAGAAAGCCGGTCTGACCAACGGTATCAGAAACCTTGCCGATCTGCGTGCATATGCCAACGAGGTTTATCCCGAGGGAGCCACTCTTCCTGATTCAGTAGCAGGCAGTTCTCTGTATAAACTCATAGCATATCATATCCTCCCCTGCTGGCTCTCATATGACCAGTTCAACACCCGTCAGATAGAGTTGAGACAGCGTCACCTGTTCCTTACCGAGCATGATATGGAGGATTTCTACGAGACTATGCTGCCGCACTCAATAATGCGTATAAGCACCGCATATGAGACTAATGAGAAGCCGTTGGGCATCTTCATCAACCGTAAGGGTTCCAAGAAGACCTCTCTCATCTCTGAGGGTGTCCGCATAGCAGAGACCAGTGAAGAGTATAACCTCCCCGGCAAACTCACCAGCATCTGCGTGAACGGCGGCTACCACTACATCAACAAACTTCTGGTTTATGATGATTTCACCCGCAACACTGCCCTGCAGTGCCGTATGAGAATCATGTGCTGCACATTGTCACCTGATTTCATCAACAGCCGCGGACGTGGCCGTCTTAACGGAGATAAGACCAATGCCGGAATCAAGAACATAGACAAGATGTCTATGGCATATATGCCCGGTTATTGCACCAATTTCCTCTGGGTTGAGGATCAGACCAAGTTCTTTGTAAGATATCGTGACAAGTCATTCGGTACCTATAACGGTGATGAGCTTACCGTACGCGGTAGTTATGACCTGGCATTCAAACTGCCTCCCGTTCCGGCAGACGGTACCTATGAGATCCGTATGTGGAACAACTCACTTGCAAGCAGTTCAAACAATGACCGTGGTATGGTACAGTTCTACTTCCACCAGTACAATCCTAATGTAGACGCCAGCATATACTGGCGTAACTGGGATTGGAAGCCTCAGGGTATTCCTGTAGATCTGCGTATCGGCGGTGAGGACGGACGTATCGGTATGGTAAAGGATGATGATGACAGATACGGCTCAATGACTGCCACACAGAAGAAGGAAGCCATTTACCTGAATGACCGTGCTATGCGTATCCGCGGTTATCTTAAGGCTCCTGATTCATACACAGCAGGAACGTCAACTGACTATAGCGGTGATCCTATCCGTACTGATGCCAACTGCTACCGTAAGATCATGTGCACAGAATACCTTAAGAGTGACAATGACTACTACGTACGTATGCGTCAGACTCTTGAGGACGACGGAGTGTTCCCGTTCAGTTTCATAGAGATTGTTCCCAAGAGCGTCTATGAAGGAAATGAGGATCAGCATTGATACCTCAACATCGGTATAAAGAATAAATCCCGGCTTTATGTCGGGATTTATTCTTTATACGGGTATATAAAAACGGACGGTATCAAATATTACCGTCCGTTTATTGTATCAATCGTTATTCCTGTTTCTGGATGGATAATTGTTCCCTGGAACAAATTGAGGACCTCCGCCAAATCCGGGACCGAACTGCTGTCCTCCAAACCCCGGACCGAAACCTGGACCGAACTGCCCCTGAGGGAACTGCCCCTGAGGACCAAACTGCCCCTGAGGACCGAACTGCCCCTGAGGACCGAACTGCTGACGGCGCTGCTGCCAGATACTGTCACGGTTCTCAAAACGCCTGCGATTCTCTTCCATACGGCGAATCAGAGCGGTATCGGGTTCCCCCCAATTGCGCCAGTAGTTCTCCCACCATTGCTGCTGCTGTTCATCGGCCTGCTGTATTTCATGCTGGCGGTGACGCTGGAAATCAAAAATGTGGGGTTGCATCATGAACTGCGGGTTCATCATATTCCACTGGCCCATCATCTGGAACTGACGTTCCGAATGAATACGGGTCTGCTCGGATCTCTCACCCCAGACTTTCTGACCAAGTTCCCATTGAGCCACACCCACTTTCTGGCGGGTTGAATCAGGCAAAGCCTTGTCAAGTTTCTGCATATAGTCAGAATTGATCTCCTGCCAGCGTTTCATGTATTCACGAGACTCCGGCTTGAGTTCACGGTTTAACTTGACCAACTGCTCATTGTATTCAATGTAGATCTTGGCAAACTTCTCGTACTCCTTCTTGGTGAGATTTGCATTCTCCTTTATGAAACGCAGGGACGCATTAATCATCTGCTCGTCCCTGTCCTGCGCCATAACATTAGGCGAAGTCAGGAGCAAACCTGCCAGAATCAACAATGCCGTCCAACGCTTTTTCATAATCAGTTGCCGTAATAGTTGCTCATCATTGAATAGACACCCAGTTCATCGGCTGTCATATTCTGTAACACCTCATCCACGCTTGCGCACTGTGAGATGCTGTCGTAGTCGGGAATATCAATCCCGCCGCCAAAGGGGTGCAGGAACAGCAGAGCAACTGCAGCTACACTGGCTGCGCTGGCAAACAGAGCCACGATACGACGCTCCGTGCGATGCTTGCGCTGCTTTCCAATCTGGGCAACGACACGTTCTGTCATGTCATCGAGGAAATGCTCGGGCATCTTGTACGGCATTTCTCTGCTAAGTCCTTCCAGATCAAAATCTTTCATAACTGATGTTCTAATATATAATCCTTTATCTTCTGTACTGCATAATGATAGTTGGTCTTGAGCGTATTAACGCTGTCTCCCACTATCTGGTGAATCTCCTCGTAACTCTTGTCATCATAGTATCTGAGGTTAAACACCATCTTCTGTTTGGCCGGCAGGAGTGCTATCGCCTCCTGGAGGAGAATCAGAGTCTCATCGGCATCCGGACTGGCTTCCTCTCTGACGCTGTCCTTAAGTGAATCACCCAGGTCATCAACAGACATTGTAAAACCGGAGCGGTTCTTGAGCAGTTTAAGACTCTCATTCGTTGCTATCTTGTAGAGCCATGATGAAAGCGGATACTCATTGGAGTATGTACTCCTGTACTTGTATACGTTAATCATAGTCTCCTGCAAGCAGTCCTCAGCATCATCATGGGCCACCACCATTCGGCGAATGTGCCAATATAACGGCTCTCCGTATTTCTTCATGATGAGGCGTACGGCCTCCTCTACGTGATTGTCATCACATAGCAGACGGGCAATGGATTCGTCGCTAACTGAAAGAGATCCTTGGCTGTTCACTATGCTATTTTCCTCACGTTTCATCCTTAATATAAATATACTGTGCCGAAGTTAAATTCTTATACTTTTTTAACTGTCAATACACAGCCTGGCGGAAGTAGTCAAAATCTGCATAACCGCCGGCCTGACCGGTACAGAAACTGTACAGACCCGTACGGTAGCCGGTAAAGTAATCCAGACTGAAAGACATCTGCAATGTTGCATCCACGTCTGTCCAGTTCTTGCCGTCAAGAGAGTAACTCATGAACGCCTGATCGGCGCGCTCACCCTCTGCCTGAGGAGTGAACACATACTTTATCTTGAGCCATACCTTATCCTGGTTGAGCGGAATGCGCAGAGCCTCAGTATCGGGACTGGGAGCATTTTCGGCCTGAGGACCACGACGTCTGCCCATATTGCGGTGAGTCATGGCTACAAGGCTCTTTGTTCCGTCATCGGCCACTTCAACGCCTATGGTACAATAATTGCTCTGGAAGGCAATTATACCGGCTCTGTCGCCCGGTTTCATGCCGCTGGCGTCCATCAGCACCTCGCTGTAGCAACGCGGTCCTACAGTACGCTGAGTAAGGGTGTTGCGGGCGTTCATTACGTTTGTAGCCTGCTGGCCGGTCTTAAGGCGGAGCCAACCCTTGCGTTCGGTTACTGACCATGCTGAGTTGTCAGGCTTATGGTTCCACTGCCATACTAGGTCAAGCTGGTTCTTTTTATAGTTGAACTCATCATTGTCCCATGTACGGTTCTTGCCGCTTTGGGGCAGGTTTACTGTAAACTGCTTGACAGGTTTGGTGTCATCACCCAGAATAGGCCATCCGTCAACCCACTTTACAGGCTGCAGGGTAGGAATACGTCCTACTGCGCCGTGATCCTGGAACATCATGGCGTACCAGTCACCGTTCTGGGTCTCTATGATACCGCCCTGTGCGACGCCGTCACCACGGCCGTCAAATGCACCGCTCAGGATAACCTTGCTCTCATAGGGACCGAACAGATCCTTTGAGCGCCAGCAGGTCTCGGTGCGTACGCCACCGCTGGGCCAGTCTATCTCAAGTATGTAGTAATAATCACCTATATGGTAGATATGGGCACCCTCGGCACGCAGATTGAATCCCTGACGCGGAGAGTCTATCAGTATCTTCTCCTCGGCACCGGCCTTGATAGCAGAGCCATCGGGCTCCAACTCAATGATGCGTATCTCTCCGTTACCCCATATTACATAGAGATGTCCGTCCTCAAACAGCATTGAAGCATCATGGAATGAACGGTTTATCACCGAACGCTCCCAACCGCTCCTGGTTATGTCCTTGGTACGGTAGATATAGGTCTTACCCTGGTCATTGGCAATAAAAAGAGCATAATAGGTACCGTTCTCATAACGGAGCGATGTAGCCCACTGACCCTTGCCATATGCATTGCGGCCGTTACGCAGGTTATAGACATCATCATCCTCAATATAGTCACAAACGTAACTTATTATCTCCCAATGAACCAGGTCCTTGGAGTGCATTATAGGCACACCGGGGCAGAAATACATGGTAGTACTTACCATATAATAGTCATTACCTACACGGATCCAGTCATTATCGGGTATATCTGTGTAAGTGAGCGGGTTTACACACTCTGTGGTCTTGTCCTTTGCAGAACAACCTGACCATGCTCCTATGAGCATGGTAAGTGTTATTGTCAGTAATGTCTTGGCTTTCATGTCACTTATTTTTGTTTCTGTTATTCAAAAGAGAGCCAGTCAACCTGGACATTTCCCTTTGATGCCAAACGCACCTTTAAGTGATGAACACCGGTAGCGGCGCCTTTGACATCGGCTACAATCTCTGATGCAGTGTTCTTGGGACTGAGCTTTACCTTTGATATCACCTTGTCATCCTGCAGGATCTCCAGTGTTCCGGTTGAGGGTGCAGCCACCTTTACCTTTACTCTCTGGGGAGCATTCTCAAAGTTTACGGTGTTGTACTTAACCCATGCGCCCTGCTCGTAGAACACGGTCTTCCAACCGGCAAAATAATTGGTTGTATCGATATAGGCGATAGAGTCACCACTCTGGCTTATCTCTGAGTAACGGTCTATCTGTATCTCCTTATTGGCCTGGGTAACACCAATGCCGCGGAGTGAAGGCTTAACCATACGGATGCTTCCGTCCGGCTCAAAGAAGATGCTGTCTGCGCAGACTGCACGGTTCTTATCAAACTTAGGTGAGTAATCATTGTGGTGATAGAACAGATAAGTCTGGCCTTTGAACTCTATGATTGAGTGGTGGTTGGTCCAGCACTTGTTGGCATGCTCCTCAAAGAATACACCCATGAACTTGTAAGGGCCAAAGATATTGTCGGCCATGCAATATGCAAGAACCTCCTCTACATCACGAGCCCAGGGGAATGTCATGTAGTACTTGCCGTTATGCTTGAACAGGTAAGGACCTTCTACCAGACCCTTGGTGGGAACCTCCTCTACGCGGTGACGGTCTGCAGGATCTGTAGAAACAGAGAGCCAGTCATCATTCAACTTGGTGATTGTGATACCGGGCATAACCAGATAGGCGGTGCCGTCATCATCAACAAAGATACAGGGGTCAATACCGCCTACGCCCTCCAGAGGAGTAGCCTGAGGGATATAAGGTCCGAAAGGATTGTGGGCGATTGCTACACCTACACGGTTACCGCCACCCATGGCACGACGGCCGTCTGCTCTGGGCTGGGGTTTGGCACCTGCGGGCCAGAAGAAATAATAATCACCGTTATTGGGATTCTGCTTGCAGTCAGGAGCCCACATAGAATAACCTTTCTCATTAACCCAGGGTGCGGTCCACTGGTCAACTATTACGCCATGATCCTTCCAGTCAGTAAGGTTATCACTTGAGAATACATGATAGTCTGCCATGCAGAACCAGTCCTTACGGGCGTATTCATCGGGAGCGGGAATATCATGTGAAGGGAATACATAGACGCGGTCGCCTACAACCAGAGCCGACGGATCGGCCGAGAACTGATCACGGATGATAGGGTTCTGTGCCTGAACGGCAATGCCGGCCAGCATCAGAGCGGCCAGGAGTGAAAATCTTGCTTTCATCTGTTGATTATAATGAGGTTAATAATATACATATTTGGTAAGCGAGTATAAAGATACCCTCTTTTGTGCAAACCACACAACAGAGACGGCAAAAAAGTGATAAAAAGAGAATCGGCGGGGAGCCGTATGCTCTCCGCCGATTCATTATAGATCAGTTATTACTTAATCACTTAAGCAGAACCTTGTCAACTACAACCTTACCGTTAACATTTGTCTTGCGGATAAGGATCTGACCAGCCTTAGGAGCTGCAACCTGTACACCACCCAGAGTGTAGTACTCAACGTTGGCGGCAACAGCCTTAGCAGGATTAACGATGGTCAGCAGACCTGCTATCTCATCCTCCAGACCCTCGACAGCCTCGTCATAAGCGAAGTCCGGATCCTGACGGAAGTGCAGGAAGAAGTTGTCGGCACGTGACCAACCGTTACCAGACCACAGAGTCAGCTTGATGTCAACTGAATCAGCGCCACCAACCATGATGCTGTCAATCTTAAGGGTCTGAACACCATCAGTATTGGCCTGAGCCTGATATGCTGAGTCACCAGCATTTACATCCAGCAATGTAGGAGTAGCGGGATGTGCGCCCCAACCGGTAGCCTCGGGACGGAACTTGTGCTCGGGCAGTTCAACACCGATTGAATACATACCTGCAGGCAGGTCATCAACAGTCTGCCAGAGTTCTGACTTGGTGTTCCAGTCCATACCGATTTCAGCATCGAATACGGGATAACCAACAACGTAAGCATTGTAACTCTTGTCACCGGTTACCATCTGGTTACCCTCGGTAGAAGCGAGAACTGTCCAACCGGGATATACATCAGTGTACTCAATGGTCTGGATGATGATCCAGATAGGCATCTGGCCATTCAGGCTACCACTGTTGTACTGGTGCTGTACATGCTGCATGTTGGCGCCGTCAGGATCAGCCTTGTGAGCATCACCGCTATTAGCCTTCAGGTTACCACGCTCAACAACCTTAGGAGTCTGATACAGATGATAGTTCTTGATAAACGGAGTCAGGTCAAGGCTATCCTTTGTATAGATATTTGCATCATCGGCCAGTTTCTCATAGAGAGCCAACTTGATAGCAGCCTTGTAGACATTGGCCAGCATATCGTCATCATCCTCCAGAGTCTGGAGAGCATTCTTGATAATAGCGGTATCACCGATGGTTGAACCGAGCTTACGTGACAGGGCATCGAGAGCCTTTACACGCTTAGGCATAACCTCTGACTTAATAACTCTGAATTCATAAGCATCAGCGGCACCGTGAACGATAGCATAAGTAGCGTTGATGTCATCATCAGTTGCTGCGATTACATCGTAGTTCTTGTAAGATTCGTATGTTCTCTTAAGAGCGGGATACTCCTCAAATGAGATCTTTGCGCTGTCCTCAAGCAACTGGAATGCTCTGGTGAGTTCCTTAGCATACGTGGTGTTCAGGGCGATACGGTCATCCAGAGTCTGGATAGCCTTCTTCATCGTCTCGTTGAACTCGTTGATCTCTGTACCAATCTTGGTGGTAACAGGATAAGCGTTAGCCTCGGTCTCAACGGCCTTAAGAGCAGCCCATGTTGAAAGACCACCGTACTGAGTCTCAGTAGCAGCCAGTTTATCAGATACAGCCTTTCTCTGGTTAGCAAATCCGTCAACTGTATCCATACGGAGTTTCAGTTTAGAGGTAGCATCATCAAGAGCCTTAGAGGCAGCAGCCCACTCAGAAGGCTTGGTAGGCTTGGTAGACTCAAATCCACCGTCTACATCGTAGTAAACAACAGATGTCTTAAGGTTGTTGAGTAACACACCTGAATAGAGTTCAGTCTTGGCCTCAGCTAAAGCGATACGCTCCTTGGCAGCAATTACAGAATTGTTAAGATTCTTTACCGGAGTGTAATAAGAAGGTACAAAGAATCCAGGTGTAGTGACGCTCAAATCACTTACAAGAACTCCGTGCCAGTTATTATTACCAGAATTGGTGATTTCGAACTCAAATACATAGTTACCGGCAGTTGCGATTTCAAGAGGTATGGAAATATAGTCTGCTGTATTGATACGCAAATCCTTGTTCTTACCATCATTGCTTGAAATCATGTTGGTCGGAGTGATTGTATCAAGAGGTATCCTGTCAGGATCGGTAACCAGATCAGCATTGCCTTCGGGTTTTGCAAACATGAACACCTTGGTCTCAGCCTTGCCGTCCCAACCCAAAATGTAGAAGTTGAGTTCATACTGACCTGCATCCAAACGGATGTTCTGATTACCAACACCTACCCACAGATGACCACCATTGGACGATCCACGAGGACTAATATAGAATCCGCGTGCGAACTGTGATTCAGGATTGTTGTATACATACAAACGCATACCATTGCTGGAGAGCTTGCCTCCGGTTCCAAGTGTATATTCCTTATGAGTATCCTCCTTGATAGCAGTACCTACAGGAACTTCATCCTGACCGTTAGTGCTCCAGGTGGTCTCAAATGCCTTCTCAGGAAGGCTTCTGCTGTAATCGCCGAAGTGGTAGTTCAACTTGACATCCTTACCGTATTCTGTACCCAGACCCTTGAGCTGAACGAGCTCAAATTCAACATCACCGTTAAGAGCCGGTGCTGAGTTGGGCTTTGTAATAACAACGATAGAGTCATTGCCCTCCTTATAAGAGAAGTTCCATCTGGTACCGTTTACATAAGCGATAGCACCTGTAGTATTCTCCAGGTTGTCAAATACAATCTTACGTGAGAACTTGAACTCGAGGCTGGTTACAGGGGTAAGACCGAATGAATTCTCCTCGTAGGGCAGTCCCTGCAGAACAGGAGGCAGATCCTTCATTGAGTGAACACCCTTGAAGATGTTGGGGTTAGGAGTAGCAAGCTCATTGTAGAAGTCAGGAACTAACTTACCTTCCTTGATCCATGTGGTATCAAGAGCCTTGGGGAACAACTCTGCTGCGCTCTTACCTGTACCTGTGTACTTAAGGGCAAGCTTAGGATTGTCAACGGGGTTGAGGAAAGTTACGAGAACCTGATCATAGTCATCGAACATGAACGGGGTATCATTAAAATACTCGGTGAACATATACATGTAACCGTCGCTGTGATACTCGGCTGAACGGATAGGCATATCCTCCCAATCATCAGGATCGTCAGGATCACCGCCCTTTGTAAGGCACCATACCTCGAATGCGTCACCGGGAAGTTCGATAGCGTCGATACGGGTCTCCTTATATGCGTCCTCTACCAGTTTGCCAAGGTTGGTCTTGTAACCGAAGTCTACACGCATCTTATCCTTATCATACTCGCAACCTGCAATCCATGACTTGGTAAGAGAGATGTTATCAACCATGAAGTCTGTTGAGTCAGAACGGAAAGACATACGGAAGAAGAACTTATCCGGCTGATGGATGAACTTGAGATCTTCCTCAGTGCCGTTGTCAGCAGCCTTCCAGGTCCAGCTATCTGACCACCAGTAACCACTTGAAAGCATGTAGTAATCAGCGATTGAGTCATTCAGATAGTAATCCATGAAGGTTACCTTCTCCCAATCACCTGAAAACTCAGTCTTCTCATAAGTGATCTCTGTTTTGAACTTGTTATGGTCGTTATCATCCTCCATACCCATTGTGAAAGGCTTCTCTGAATGGAAATAACCACGGTACAGACCGGCATGCAGACGAGGTGAATAACCTGATGAAGCTGTGGTTGATTTAGCCTTTACATAGAATGTAACACGGTAAGAGGTCTCGGGCTCGATAACGTTCTTAAGACGTACAAACAGGTTACGGCGATAGTCGTCAGTGTACTTGTTGTCACTGCTTCCTACTGCAGATGTACCATCAGCGTTGTAACGTCCTGCTGAAACGAAATGGAAGGCCTTTTCACCACCGTCCTGTCCCCACTTCTCAAATGCCTCGGCACGAGCCTGTGTGTTCTCTGTAACGATAGCATAGTCATCGTTGCGATACTTTCTATTATCAATATCAGCCTTGTCGTCGGTAAGCATTACACCGTTGTAGATAATGATACCGCCCTCCTTTCCGGGGGTTACAGAGTCTGTTCTGACAAGAATATTGTCAGCTTTGAATCTGGCATCATTCCAGGCTCCGGAGAACGCCTGATTTCCACCTGTTATGCCCTTGTAGTACTCCAGTTTGTAGATGGTATCTACAGGAGTATTCTGCCATGCATCCCAGTCATCCTCAAAGGTCTGCGTAAAGATGACTTTAGCATCCTGCGGAGTTCTGGTAGGCTGTGCAATTGCGGAGACTCCCATAAGGAGCAGTCCTGCAAATAATAAGTCTCGTTTTTTCATAATTTAATTGTTAATTAATAAATAGGTTAAATTACTCTTTTTCTCTCCAAGTTGTTTGTTAATAGATTAATTAAAAAGTTTAAACTATCACCAAAACCTGTTCCTGTGCAGGCATTTCTGCACAGGATTCAGGTTGTTAAATCATTCTGTTGCCTGTTTTTCGTCAGGAAGAACCAGGAACCATGCCTTGTTGAGGCTCTTGCCGTCACCAAGCAGTTTGGTGTAGAGTTCCGTATCCATATCCCTGTAGAAATCCACATTGTCGTCCATAACTGCCTTGTCACGTGCTGCAACGCGTCTTGCCAGGAAATCATTCTCTGCAAAACCGCCGTAACCGGGAGAACTGGGATCTGCTGCACGGTGCATTGCAATACGCATCAGATCACCAAAACGGTATCCCTCAAAGCAGGTCTCAAGGGCCATCTCATCAATAAGTCTCAACTCTACCGCACGGATTGAATCCTCAAGAGTGGGAACGCGTCCGCCCAAGGTATCAACCGGGATGGTGTAGTTGGGATCAAACTCTGCATCACCGCAGCCACGTGAATGGATACCGATGGTGTTTCCGAATGATGTATTCCACTCTGCGCAGTAGACCTCCTGAGTTGATCCGCCAGTCCTCAGAGTCTGATAATTCCATGTGATGGAAGACTTCTGGAATGACCTTCTGGGGAAGCTATAAACAGCACTGATATCCACACCGTCCACATTGGTGGCTCTGGTCTTTTCTACCTGACTCAAACTGTCAATGGTCTCCTCGCAAAGACCGCTCTTAAGCACTGCAAATGCCGTCTGGGGCAGTCCACAGCGATTGAGTGCCTCTGCAAGCCTCAAATATACGACGTCCTTACGATATAACCAAATTTTCTCTGAATTAATTTTATTTAACGTTTGATAATCGGTACCGTAGTTGGAAGAGTTGTTGTCGTCATCGTCATAGTAGACCTCAGAGTTCTCCATTACAGAGCCCAGTCTCAAGTCACCGCGATACAGGATCTCTTCCTCGGCGTTCTTATCAGGTATATACTCGGGCCACTCAAAACGGTTTGAAGGATTACGTTTTGCATGATAGCAATAATTCTGTCTTACACTGATGGCAGTGGCGGCCTTTGAGCGTGTGAGCTGATACCAGTAGTAATTGTCCTCCGTTGAGCAGAAGATATTCTCAAGGTCACTTACCTCACCACTGTACTTATCGGCCTCCATAGGAATATATGTTATATGGCCGTTGTTTCCGAATATGGTTCCTACATAACGGTCGGAACCCATGTTGAGAAAGTCATATGTCAGCCACATCACGGTATTGTTTCCGGTAGTAACGGCACGGTTGTCGCCTGCCAGGAAATCATGATAGTACAATGCTGCATGTGCATAATCCTCGGCCCAGAGGCAAAGGTCACCCAGGATAAGGCGGATGGGGATGAACAGGTCTTTTGACTCGTGCTGTGTGGTCTTGGAACCGTCACCCAGAGTCTCGCCACCCAGTTTGCCGTAGTTGGGCTGATAGCGGTCATAATATGAAATGAACTCATCCTTGAAGTCAAGCAACAGAGTCTTGGCAAGGTCCTTGATGTTCATCTTGACACCGCTGGCGGCATTGTCGCCGGTAATGGGTTTGTCAAAATAGGGAACCTGGCCGTAAATCTGAGCCAACTGCAGGTAAGCCCATGCCCTGTAGCAGAGCATGGTGATATACTCACCCTTCATTACCTGCTTCTGATTACGGGTAAATGTGGTATCCACCTTATTTATAAAGAAGTTGCAGTTGTTGATTATTGCATAGTAATCAACAGCCTGGTCATACTTGTTTGTGGATTTGACCGAACCGAAATCATAGGAGTAGAGTTCACGGAGATCCTCAGATGCATGATCGGATATGGTAACCAGGTCACCGCGAATCTCACCCAGTATCACTGTACGGTCCGCAATTTTCTGCAGGTTTTTGATTACTCCCAGTACTGAATATACAGTATCTACGGGTGAATCCAAGGTGTTCTGATAATCGAACATGTAGGTCTTGGAATCAACCTTGAGAATATCCTCGCATGATGTTACTCCGGCTACAAGAGTTGTAGCCAGAGCAATGGAAAATATGGTTTTCAGTTTCATAATACCCTATATTAGAGGTTAATCTTCAATCCTAATGAGAAATTGGCTGACTGCGGAGCAAGGCCACGGTCTATACCGCGCAGAAGCACGTTGTTACCGGCTGCAAATTCCGGATCAGAACCCAGATAGTTTGTCAGCGTAAAGAGGTTGTTTGCAGAACCCCAGATGGTAAGACCCTGCAGGTATGTGCTGTGAACAGGAATCTTATAGCTCAAAGTCACGTTCTTGAGACGCATGTATGAACCGTCCTCGATCCAACGGTCTGAGAAACGTGCATTCTGATGGGGATCCTCAAATACTATGCGGGGAACATCGGTCTCCTGACCCTCAACCATCCAGTGGTTGGTCATGGCCAGTGACTGGTTCATAAAGCGTGAACCACTCTCCAGAAGCATACGCTCGTAGTTGTATATGTCACCGCCTACGGAGTAGGTCATTGTAGCACTGAGAGAGAAGTTGCCGAATCCCAACTTGGTAGATATACGGCCATAGAAATCAGGATTGGGGTCACCTATCTGGACCATATCGTCAGCATTGATGACCTTGTCACCGTTCTGGTCTACAAAGGCTACATCACCTGCTTCAAAGTATGTATGGAAGCCCTTGTCTGAGAGCATATACAAACCTGAGTCAGTTGCCTGCTTGGTGGTTGTGAATACGCCGTTTGTCTCATAACCGTAGAACACACCTACGGGCTTGCCCACCTCTGTCCTTACGGTTGCACCGTAGATCTCAGTGTCATAACCCTTGGTAGGCAGCTTGACAACCTCATTCTTATAATGACCTATGCCTGCACCAACCTCCCACTTGAATGCGCCTGCATTGATGAGTTTGAGGTTGAAAGATGCGTCAAATCCGTTGTTGGTAAGAGTTCCGCCGTTACCCCAGGTATTGGGAAGACCTGTGGCATATGAAAGGGAACCTATAGACAGCAGATTGTCGGTTGTTGAATTGAATATGTGAGCAGAAACGTTCAGACGGTTGCCCAACAGATTCATATCGATTCCGGCAGTGAACTTTCTGGTGGTTTCCCAACTCAGTGAGCCGTTACCGATATTGGCCATGGTCACACCTGACTTACCCAACAGTTTTACGGGATAGAAGTAAGTCTTGGATGAAGATGCGTCATATCCGTCATTACCGGTTACATCAAATCCGGCACTGAACTTGAGGAAATCAATGAAATCAACATTGAACCAGGATTCGGATGATGCAACCCATGCTGCAGATACTGACGGGAATATACCCCATGGCACACCGAACATTGAGAGTCCTGCATCAACATCTGTACCGAAACGTGAGGAGGCCATAAGACCTACACTTGCTGACAGATAATATTTCTCCTTGTAGTTATAGTCAGCCTGACCCCACCATGTCAGAGAGATATCCTCTGATTCAACACCGTCAGTTTCACGGTACTTGAGGTTCTGGTCCATATTAGGCTTCTTATCGTTACCTGAGTTGTAACCTACCATTGATGTCTGGAACATGGAGTTGTTGATGAAACGGAAACCGCCCTGAATGTTCAGGTCACTGGCACCGAATCTCTTCATGTATTCCAGATATGTGTTGCTCATGAAACCGTCCTGCTTGGCCGACATGGCTGCAGCCTTGTTGTCTACCATACCGATACCCTCGATGCGGAAACGGGGAGTTCCGTTCAGAGGTATGTAGTAGTTCTCATCAGAGTTGGCCAGGGTATAGGTAAACTGCTCATACATATTAAGGCGGTTACGCTTGATCTCCCACTTGGGAGTAACGGCCAATGTGATGAAACGGCTTCCGAAATAGTTCTTGTTGATACCGTCACCGTTTTCGAGAATGGCAAGCGGGTTGGCAAGTGAAACCTCTGATCCGAGCACCTCCTCAAGGTAATCATCCTCGGTAGCAAGGAAGTTGGTGATGCCACCGCCATACAGGTGTGCATACGGTGAGAGGAAAGGAGACTTGACAAGTGCCAGGAAACCGGGGGCATTGATCATTGTATTGTCAATATCGGCGGGAGCACCGTCATCGCGAAGGTCACGTGTAACATCGCTGTAAGAAGCGTCAAAACGCATTGTAAAGCGGTCACCCAACACGATGTCTGAATTCAGACGCAGGTTGAAACGTGAGAACTCGTTTTCCTTAAGTGTAGCGTCGCCTGTTACATAACCTACGGACAAACTGTAGTTTGCTACATCATCACCACCCTGAACACTTACGTTGTAGTTCTGAACGAATGCATCCTGATATGAAATCTTGCTCCAGTCTGTCTCATTCTCGTGATACCAGTAATAATATGGGTAATTGTTGTCAGACTGCAGGAACTTGAAGGATGAGAGTGTAGTACCGGTGGTACCCAGAAGCTCTGATGCATATGCACGGTACTGGTTCTCGTCCATAACCATGGGAAGTTTAGGCATGGTCTGATAATTGCCGGAGATGTTCACGTCAATTCTTGTGGCCATGGTCTTGATACGCTTGGTCTTGATAACTATGACACCGTTTGCACCCTTGGCTCCGTAAATACCGTAACCGTTCTTAAGAACCTCAACAGACTCAATATCCTCTACAGGAATGTTTGCCAGGAGATTGTTATAGAAACCGTCGTGCATGGCAACATGGTCATAACCCATATCAAGGATTATACCGTCCAGTACAATCAGAGGCAGGGTATTGATGTTGAGCGAATTGATACCGTCTATCTGCATGAGAGAACCGATACCTACCTGTCCCGAACGGGTGATTGACAGAATGTTACCCAGGAGTGACTGCTGGATCAGGCCATCTACGATTACATCATTGCTCAAGCCCGAAATCTCGGCCTCTGCTATTGATTTGGAATCTGTCTTGGTCTGATAGATTTCTGAAAAGTTCTCATCAAACATCTTGACGTCTATTCCCTCTGTACGGCCTCTCAGCGCGCATACAACCGTGTTGCAACCGTCCAGTGAGAAAGTGAGTGATGTAACATAATCAGGAATCCTGATTGTAAAAGATCCGTCCTCCTTGGACATGGCCGAATGACGCGAGATGTTGTATGCCTGAACCCTAACACCCGCCATCGGAGTGTTCTGTGCAGCATCATACACATGACCGGTCACTGCGATCAAGCCGTCAGAATTGTTCTGTGACGATACCGGAGCCATGAACAACAGCATTATGCCTGCCAGCCCCAAAGGCAGAAGCCTTTTCTTGTCAAATAACTTCATATCTTATATATTTTTTTTATTCAACGATAGGATCCAGAATTATGCAGTCAAGCCACAACTCACTTGAGTACTTCTCGCTGTTCATCTCATTCACACCGCTGGAGAGTGTTACTGAAAGACGGGCCTGATTCATATCATAATTGCAGTAGGGAACATCTATTTCACCAATCTCGATGGTATCCATTTTGGTCAGACTGTTAATAGCATAGTATTTGACAGTAAGATTCCTGAATTTACCGGGACGGTATTCAACTCTTTCAATTGTAACTGAATCCACCAGGTCAACTTCCTTACGGTTAGGCATGTAGTAAGAAACCTTGGGATGGATGTAGTTAGGCATCATATTTACCACATCGGGAGCCATAACCATCTTGACCGAGTAACGTCCCTTGAGGTTGTCATGGATATATATCTTGGCATCCCAGTCCTTACGTCCTTCCTGTGATATTCTCATTACCTGAACGGGGTCGTTATCGTCAATCTGGATTGATGTCTGCTTAAGACTCATTTCAGAAAGGTTGGTATATGACTCAGCCTCAAGTCTGATTCTGCGAAGGTAGGTAAGAGTATCGGCAAAGGGCCATGAATCGATGATATAGACCATACCGTTGCTGCACTCAATGGAATCAACGCTGGAACTGAAAAGTCCGGTATTTGAATCATAGGGCTTTGAGAATATATGATACGGCTTGTTGTCCCTGCGGTTCTCTGTTGCATTGTACTTGGTTGAGAATACCGAATCAGGCAGATAACGGTTCACTTTTTTGTTCAGGTTATAGAACATATCAGTCATCATCGTTGTATTGGTGTAGAACTTCTGGAGAGAATCGTTGTTCAGTCCGGCCTCTGCAAACTCAAATGACTCCTTGATATGATTGTATACCGAATCCCATACACGTGGGGTAGGCAACACCATTGCAAAGGTACTGTCCTCGGCGTTGATACGGGCGTAACGGTTAAGCAGGATATTGTACTCGGTCATGACAGAGTCAACATATACCATCTCACCGTCATCATTGAATCCCTGAGCCACACTGCGTGAAGGATCCAGTTCCTTTATGGTATAACTCTTGAACCAGTCTCCAAAGATATCCTTGTAATCGGCCGAAGTGGTTATGAACTCATAGAGGTTGGGAAGGTATTCCAGATGTCCGTCTATGCAGTGCAGTACACCGTTGCTGCAACGGATGTTCCTGTCATCAGCTGAATGGTAGGCTCTTCCGTCCAGACCGTCATTGGTTGACTTGTAGGCCTTTCCGTTGAGCATGTAAATCATCTCATCGGTACCTTCACCTACAGAGTGCTTGAAACGGGCAATGTGGTTCATGATGAACTTCTCACCTACCTCCTTATGCTCGGCTGCACTCTTGTTCTTCTTTGTGTACAGGCTCCAGTCCTGAACAGAACTGTTTGAGGGAGCCCAAACTGTAAGGAACTGATCCTCTGAAAGCAGGTCCAGATAAGTGATATTAAGAGGAACTCCATGCTTGTCACACATCTTGGTAGTGCGCAAGGCCTCATAGAACTGGTCAAAACCGCTGATTCCGTCAAGTGTCTCAGCAATTTTTGATACCGGATACTTACTGCTGGTCTCCTTGAAACTGTAATGCTCGTTCCATGTATCTTTACATGAACCCAAGATCATCACGGCTGCCAACAGCAGAACGGATTTCTTTGAAAAATTGAAATAACTGTTCATATCATTAATTAATTAATATTTCATTAGTTAGGGTTATATCAATGTTTATCTTCATTCATACTGAAAATGCTTTTGGGACACCACTCCATATAGTCAAAATTCATCTCTGCATTGGGATTCTCAAGAACTAGCCTCATCCTGAGATAGTAGTCTTTGTTTGCCTTGAAATAATCTGTGGTTATGACACGGCGCGCAATAAGACTGTAATCACGGAACTTCTCGGCCTTATCGGATGTCCAATGGGAATCCGGTCCTTTCATATATCCACGGTTATGCATAGCCTTGTCATATGCATCTATAGCTATCGTGTCTCCGTTAAAGTCCGAATCGTTTTTCCAGCGGATATTGGGATTCTCGTAGGCTGAATAACGAAGGTCGGTGGGGATACCGCAAGGCATAAGGCGCAACGGATCATCTCCGACAAAGTTCTGGACCACGCCGCAACCGGCCGATCCGCGGTATGACAGACGCAACTCCCATGTTCCGTCATGCGGAACGGGCGGCAACTTGAGCATTATGTCATAGTTACCCTGAAGGTCAACGCCGTCACCCTGATAACTTATGTTGGCTACGAAAGCACTGCGAACCCACATGCAGTAGTCGGAGTTATATGAGTAGAAATTGGTGGGCTGCTTGAAACCTACTCCCTCATAGTTGTCATCAGTCTTTTTCTGACGGGCACCGGAGGTGAGGAAATCAGGAGACAATGTGCAGCAGTCAATTCTGAGACGACGGTCCAGGATATTGTTCCTGATAAAATCAGAATACTCCAGGATGTCATCAACATAGAACAAATAACCGTTGCAACCTTCATTGGCTGCACCCTCTTCCACTTCCACAATCTTTACTCCGCGATAGAAACTGCGGCCCAACTCTCCCTTGCCGTCGGGACCGACGCCGCGACGGTTAATGAAGACACCGTTGTAGGTACCGGGGTTCTTTACTCTGGATATTCTCATGATGGAATGCGGCAGATAAGCCTCAAAGTAATCCTCAGCGTCAATAAGGGTTGTCTCGACTTTTGCATCGATGATATCCTCACGGCAGTTGAAGTTAACGATTGAGGGGATACTGAATGGCAGGATATGGTATTCCACGAATCGTCTGAGCGGACAACGGCGGTCATGCCATATGGTATCATATTTACTGCCCAGGGTATCATACTCTGCCTGATAAGCCAGATGATAAACATTATTGGCGTACTCGGCAAGTTCCTGTATGGAGTTGATATTATGGCTTGCATAGACCTCATTGGGCTCGGCAAATACGGTGAATCCGTAATTACGTTCCGGCACATACTTAATGGTATAAGTAGAACCGCCGCCCTGTTTCTTAAGGCCTGTATAAGCCGAATCAAATCCGATGGTGTAACTCTTGTCATGCCACTTCTGGAGAGAATCCTCCAGACCTACCAGATGCATGGCCTCAAAGAAGAGACTAACCCTGGGATTTGCCTTGACTATATCATAGATATATTCACCTGATACATTTATCACATCGCTGACCACCTGAACTACACCGTTCTGGACAGTATCATCATCCTCTATAACCCTAGAATCCCTGTTGATCGTAGGACGTGCCTTGATTATTCCGTTTTCAAGGGTATCGGCAACATAGCCCAATACCAGGAAACGGTTCAACTGGTTTACTGAAGGAAGTCCGCCTTCGGACTGATCCGTCAGGAAGAGTACAGAGTTTATAAGATGAGTTCTGCAGATGGTGTCACACTGGTCATAGGTGAGAGAATCCAGAGAACTGATGTTTCTTGACTTAAGGTATTTGTCAAATGCCTCATCAGTAGGAGCAAAACATGTAAAGGTACCATAGGTTTCAAGCTCTCCCCATACTCCGGCTCTCTTTAGAACCTTTATGAATGAACTGAAGCCGTAAACCGTATCCTGCTCAAGATATGAGGCTACGGTCTGACCGGTGAACGTATAGTACGTACCGGGGTGAACCTCGTCCCAGCAGGATATGGTCATCAGCATCGCAACAACAGCTGCGAACACCTTAAGCGCCAGTTTATATGTCACTCCTGATCTAAACATAATCAATGTGCCTGTTCTACCTTTTCATCATCCTTGTAAGCGGGATTCTGCTTGAGAACACCCTGACTGTTGCGAACCTCGTCCTTTGCCATGGGGAAATACATGGCATAGGGGTTCTTGAGTTTGATCTTGACAGCACTCAGAGTGGCTGAATCATACTTCTTCTCAACGAATGAGAGAAGACGCTCCTGATTACCGTCACGACGGGCCATACGAACCAAATCATACCAGCGCTTGCCTTCAAACATAAGTTCGCGGCGACGCTCCTTGAACAGCACGCTCTCCAGTTCATTTACGGTAGTACTGTTACTGTAACTGATTACCTGGGTAAGAGTGTTAGGTGTGATGTTGAAATTATCCGAATTGATTGAGCGGGCATTGACGGCATCAATCAGATTGAATGCCTTGTCCTTATACTCTTTCAATGCTGCTACCTGAGTAAGGCTGTCCTCACCGGCCGGAGCAATCTGCTTGGCCTTCATGATATAAGCCTCGGCTTCAAAAAGAAGCACCTCGGTGTAACGGTAAATAATCCAGTTGGCCTGAACCTGATTGCGGAATGAAGCACCTGAATATTCAAGTGAACCTGAGCTGAAAGAGAGTGTCAGGTCATCATATGCATACTTGGTTATTGCATATGACTGGGAACCTCTGTCATAAACATTCTGATAGTAACGGACATCCTGAGCCTGCTCAAAGACTGAGTTACCCTTTACTGATGAGAATTCTGAACCGATCTTCTCAAAGGCCTTGATTCTACCTACATTGGTAGACTGGTTATTCTGGTAATAATCACCTACAAACGGGTTCTTTACGTCATTGTTATACGGGAACTCAAACAGTGACTCGAATGAGTTACCGGTTCCGAAGATCTCGTTGTAGGAGTTGCCGGGAATATCTTCCGGAGCATCGCAGATAAGAGGATAACCGTTGTAAAGTTTTAATGTACAGTTCTTACCCTCCTTACTTCTGATCTTCTCATAATCGGCAAGTTTAAGGGCGTTTACCTCTTCACATACAGCGATACACTTGTCCCAGTCACCGGGAGCTCCACGCCACAGATACATATCTGCAAGCATGGCGCAGATGGTTGACTTGGTTATACGGCAAGTAGTTGCCTCGTCTGATGAGAACTTGTTGACGGCGTATTTCTTTATGCCCTCCAGGTCACTGATAAGAGAATCCAGAATGGTCTCAAATGAACTCTGGGGAACATAGAACTTCATATGGCCGCCCTCATCATCGATAGAAGGCTCTGTCACATAAGGTACATCGTGGAAACTGCGGATAAGATACCAGTAACTCAGGCAGCGCAGGGCAATGGCCTCGGCCTGGTTGGCAAGCAACTCGTCAATGATATAGTTAGGATCCTTAGCGGCAACCTGAGGTGCAAAGTAGAGCACTGTGTTGGCGCGGTTAACTACATCATAGAATGCCTTATAGTTGCAATAGGCATTTGTATGCAGAAGGTTCTCACGGCATATCTGACGGATATCGTCAGATGTACCGTTACCCTCTACTACATTATCTGAACGCATCTCACCCCAAACTGACATACGGAGCAGACAGTCTGACTTCTCCATGGCACTGTAAGCACCCAGAAGAACACTCTCCACGTCGGATTTATCGGTCCAGAAGTTCTCCAGAACGATATCGTTAAGGGGCTCCAGATTAAGGAAATCATTACATGATGTAAATGAACTCCCTAACAGGGCTATTATCAGTAAAGACTTAATACTTTTCATATTATCCTTAATCTTAAGAGTTAGAAATTAACATTAACACCGAATGTTACTCTGCGTGAGCGCGGGGTACGGCTGTTATCGGCAGCAACCTGGCCACGACCGGAACTAACCTCGGGATCCAGACCTGTATACTTGGTCCAGGTTGCAAGGTTACTCAAACTGCAGTTGAAACTTACACCACTCAGATGAACCTTCTTGGTGATCTTGGGATCAAGAGAGTAACTCAGGGTGCTGGAGCCCCAACGTATGAATGAACCGTCTTCTACGAAACGATCTGAACCCAGGTCGTTGTAACCCCACTGGTAAATAGTACGCGGAACTTCGGTCACATCACCCTCAACGCGCCAGCGCCAGTTGATGGCTGCCATCACGTTACGGATCTCACGTGTGCTCTCGGCACCCAGACGTGACATGTTCACGATCTTGTTACCTCCGCGGAAGTTGAAACTGTTACTCCATGAGAGACGTCCCCAAGACATACGCAGGCTGCAACCACCGTTGATCTTAGGAAGTGAACTACCCAGGTAAACGATATCAAGTTCGTTGATATTACCGTCATTGTTGATATCCTCATATGCTACATCACCGCCTACAAACTCGTAAGGAGTTGTCAGAGTTCCGTAACCGAACATCATAGGTTTGGTCTTACCCTTCGAGTTGAGGATTACATTGCCATCGGCATCCTTTACTACAGGAGCGTTAGGACCGCTTACGCCGGGAACCTCAACTTCACTGTAGTCACTGTACTGATAAACGCCTTTATACTTGAAACCGTAGATAGAACCGTAGGAGTTCTTAAGTGCCACGTATGAAAGGTATGAACGGTGGGCATTGTCAAAGTCAAAGTCTTTCTGCCAGCTCTTAAGAATGATTTCATTCATCTCAAGCACCTGGTTGGTGTTGTCACCGAAGTTGATGCTACCGCCAACGTTGAAATCCTTGCCTGCCAGTCTTGTTGAATAGATACGGTTAGCAGAGATACTCATATCCCAACCTTCGTTCATCATCTTACCGTCGTTAACAGCACCGAGTGATGTGAAACCGGATGATGAAGGAATAGGATAGTTACTGTTGATCAGCTTGTCATTGGTAGTATGATAGAAGTTGATGCTTGCATTCAACTTATCATCGAACAGACCTAACTGAAGACCGAAGTTCCACTGAGTTGACTCCTCCCACTGGAAATCGCTAAGACGGATGTTGGCGGGATAGATTGTGGAGATACCCATATAGGAATCACCGGATGAATAACGGCTGCGGAACATATCGTCACCGCCCGGAGCATTACCTGTGAAACCCCAACTCATTGTGAAGCCGGCCATTGTAAGCAGACCGCTCTCACGGATAGCGTCAAACCACTTCTCATCAGTGATGTTCCAACGTGCTGAAGCGGCAGGGAATGTACCCCACTTCTTGGCATTACCTGTTCTGGTGGTACCATCTGAACGGGTAGTGAATGTTAATGAGTACTTACTCTTATATGAGTAGTGCAACTGAGTTGTAATACCTACACTGCGGTTACGGCTTGCACCTGTGCTCATGCCGGTGATACGGCCGGGCAGACCGGGTGATTTGAAAGGACCTGAAGGAAGGCCGCCTACACCGGTACTCATGCTCTTACCGTTACTGTTGTTCACAGTCATTCTGGCCATAGCCTGGAAACTGTGGTTACGGTTCTTGATATGCGGCTGGAACGTGAGTGAGTGCTGGGTATTGATCTGTGAGTTCTTGTTTGAACTTGTAGAGGTAGAGTTGGCGTTCTGGTCAGACCAACCGTCACGAGACAGGGTCTGAGGAGTGTAGTTCTCGCTACTGCTGTTAGACACGCCGAATGTTACCTGACCCTCATATCTGAGTCGGGTCTGATCGTTTTCAAGTCCCAACAGATTATAGGTGATGCGGAAATCGGGGTTTACATTCAGACTGATGCTGTTGCTCTCCTTCTCGGCAGCCTCCAGAACGGGGTTGTTCTGCTTGGGCAGATCTGACGATGAAGATGAAGGCATCAGGTAATACTCACCGGTGGGTTCACCTGTAAGAGGATCCTCATAGTAGATGGCCAGGTTAGGCATCATCTCCTGAGCACTGCTTACAGCGGCGCTACCGCTACGACGGTTGTTTGAGTATGACATTGAGAAGTTTGTAGAAACCCTGATACGCTCTGAAACGAAGTAGTCAAAGTTTACACGTGTTGTGAAACGGTTCATCTTCTGACCGATTACGGTACCTGTCTCATCATCGAAACCGGCCGAAATACGGAACTGAGCCTTATCACCACCACCTGATACTGACAGGTTATGTGACTGAGAGATACCTACCTTCTTTACAGCCGATACCCAATCGGTATTGTCATTCCACATCTCATACTCAGGTCTGGTCTGAACGTAGTTGATCTCCCAGATTGAGTTGGTACGTGAATCGTCCAGATGCGGGTTGAAGAGTGACTCCTTAACGAACATTGTGTACTGGTCACCGTTAAGATACTTATAACCCTCAGGCTGGAAGTTGGCGTTGAGACGATATGAGTAGTTTACACGGGTGGCACCGCGCGCTCCGCGCTTGGTCTTGATTTCCATAACACCGTTGGCACCGCGCATACCCCAGATGGCTGTAGCAGCGGCATCCTTAAGGAATGATATTGACTGGATATCGGCGGGGTTGATACTCAACAACTCGGCCAGACGATCCTGCTCAGGACTGTTACCGTTAAGAATACTACCGCCCAGATCCTGGTTGATCATCTCAGTGGTCATGTTCATGGTGTTCTCATCGATTGACAGGATATTACCGTCAATAACGATAAGCGGGTTACCGTCACCGGTCAGAGTTGACTGACCACGCAGACGCATTGTTGAACGTGAACCAAGGTCACCTGAGTCGAACACGATGTCAAGTCCTGCAACCTGACCCTGAAGAGCCTCATCGACTGTGGTTATACCGAGATCGGCGAAATCATCCATATTAATGGTCTGAACCACGGATGATGCCTCACGCAGAGGAATCTGAAGACCGGTGGTCTCCTGGTAGCGCTCGGCTGTAATCTCAACCTCAGGAATCTCACCTGCTTCCTTCATCATAATCTCAAAGTAGGTCTTGTTGATAGGAATATCAACAGTCTCATAACCTACGTATGTAACCTGAAGGTGGTCATTGGGATTGACCAGACGGAAAGAGAAGTTACCTTCCATATCGGTGATGTCGTGAGCCACGATACGGTCAGCGGCATCTCTTTCAGTTACATTCACCATCATCATAGGGCCTTCTGCGTCTTCAATGACACCACTGATGACATCGCCGGCCTTCTGTGCCTGAAGCAAACCGGGCATTACGGCCAGAACAGCGGCCATCGCCCATCTAAAAAATCTGTTAGTATATTTCATTTCCTCTATGTTTGCTTATTAGAAAATCATGTCACCGTTACACAACGGTTCATCAATCAGATGAACAACCGCATAAGATGAAGTCTCGATAGAGAAAGTAGTATATGTACCTTCTGAGAGAGTTGAGCCGGACAACGGCTTGACTTCATACTCACGGCACATAATGTTGTAATACGGTTTGCCCGAAGCAGTAGAAATTTTCTGAACCTGACGGGTATGTCCGTTCTTGTCCGAAACGGTAATGTCGGCACCACCCTTTACGGAGAGTTTTACGAACTGCTGGTTAGCATTCATGAAAGCTGTCTCATACTCAGCAATGGTGGCGGGATTACCATGCTCGTCAACACCGGCATTGAAATCGGCACCGATATACACTGAGTTATCCTGGATGTGGTACTTGACAAAGTTCTGGAGCTGAGCGAGTTTCTTTCTTGTAAAGTACTTGGCATTTGTATTGTTGGCAACTGCTGCCTTGGCTCCGACCGTATCAGCAACACCGAACAGCTGCTGTGACAGTACAATAAGTGAATCTGTAAACATTGCATTCACTGCGCTGTCCTTGCTCTGTGCGGGACCGGTATAATCATCCTCAATATCAAGCTTGAGCAACTCATACTCATTCTCTATAGCCTGGAGTTTCTCGGGCCACATGAGTTTTCCGCTTGCGAACAGAGCGTCAACACCTGCGTTCTTGGGGATGTAAACGGTATAGTGATATGTATTGAAAGTAGAGATACACTTGGCAGAACCTATGTCGTTGGTGTTTGACTTGTCTGCGAATATATCGGCAGCTTTCATAACCTTGAAGAAGGATGTGAACTCGGGATATGTAATTGTATCTGAAACTATGTCATATACGGATTTTCTTGAAGGCATGAGCGGACGGTCAATGATATAGGTACGTCCGTTACCGGGAGTAAGTGATGTCTTCTTGGACAAGTCAACACGCTGAAGAATCTTGACCGGTCTCTCAATCTCATCACCCATACCCTGGTGCTCGATCTGCCAGCCGCCCTGTACACTCATGGTTGTTACATCGCCGAATGCACCGGTATTCTTGAACCTTACGGTTCCGCGGCCCTTGGTTCTGAAATATGAGTAACCGAATTCATCCTGTACTGAAGCGTCCTCCACATCACCTATTATAATATGGTAATCCATGATGTCGAGCAGACGGTTGCGGACGAACTTGGCATCGTCATTATCTCTGGTCTCATTATTCACAGTGACAACATCAGGAATGAGCTGGTCACCGGTGGCGACGAATGTTCCGAGAGTGTCATCATAATCATATACATCGGCCAGGACCTTATCCTCATTCTTGGTGTTCTTGCCGTAACTGAAAGCAAGAGCCTTGAGTGAGTAACCCTCCTTCTGCAGATAGAATGAAGCGGGATCGATCCAAACCAGCTTGTTCTTGAACTCAGGAAGCGGAGTTCCAACAGTATCGATCAGGGGTACGAAGAAACTGTACTCTGATACCATTGAGTTCAGGTAAGCCTTGTATGCCAATACCTCATCAGTACGGATGGCCCAGTCAATAATCTTGAGTTTCTCATTTACAAGAACAGGATATGCAACTGACTTGTAAGCTGTAGGAACATATACGTTTGTAGTGAAATAAACGGCACCGTTGCAGCACATTACAACATCTGAAATTGTTGACTCGGCCTCCTCACGGCTCTTGTTCTCAAAGAAAGGATCCTGTGCATCGTTGAGCACGCTTGAGAACTTACTGGGAACTGAACCGATCAGAGAAGACTGCATGTTCACGTTGACAAGTTCAAGGATAACGCTCATAGGAATCTGACCCATATCCTTTATAACCTCATCAACGGTAAGGTCATTGCGACCCTTGAACTCTTCAAGTCCGTAACGGGCTCTCAGACGGGCACCGACCTGGCTCTCATCAAGCCACCACTGCTTGAGGGCGTCATCCAGAGGAACGAACATAAGGCCCATATCTTTCTGGAGGGCTACATCAGTGTTGCTGCCTATAGTAGATGAGATAAAGCTGTTCCATCCCGGATCGAACTTGAGAAGGTTGTCAGTGGGAGCCATCTGATCCAGATTGGTCTTCTGGGCCTCGGACTCGGTACGTGATCCGATTCTGGCACGCTTGGACAGATACTTCTTTACAAATACAGAGTCTGTATTGGCATCCATAGCCTCCTTGAGGGCAGGATTGGTAACAAGACCTGAATTGATAAGCATTCTGACGTTAACATCCCTCTCCTGCTTGGCGGCACCTGAATAATAAGGTACTGCGAAACGCTCCAGAATAGAACTGTAAATTCTGGCGTTGGGGTTTGAAGCGATATAATCGGCCATGTTAGGCAGCAGATATACTACATCTGACATAACATGGAGGAATCCGTTGAAGCACTTCTTGTTGGGCCATGCGATAGTTACACCGTTCACGCTGGCATCACCCGGCTTGTGGGCAGGTCTGATGTTGTTGGGACGGCTGTACTTACCCAGACGGAACAGGAAGTCGTAATCATCCCTGTCTATCTTGTTTGACTCCAGGAACTTGTTTACGAAGAATATGATAGGCTTGTTGGTTCCATCCTGCAGAAGTACGATACCCTTGTCGCTCTTGTTGCGGAGACGGTCCCAGTAAGCGTTGTTCTTGGGCATGTCTTCGGGCTTTACAACCGGGATGGTATCCAGTACCTGTGCGGCAGATACCCTACGCATACAGTTGCCAAGAATAGGAGGTGACTGCTCACCGCCGGGGCTACTGGAAAGCATGGCTACCTGATACACGTTATTGAGCATCGAACCGTTCAGAATCATAGATTTCTGAGCCTTGCTGAGCTGCTCATAACTTGTAATCTTGTTACCGTTGGCATCTACAAACGGGCAATCCTTGAAGAAACGCTCGAATGCCTTGTCATCGGCTACGAACAGGGTCTTACTACCGGTCTTGGCCAGGATGTTGACCTGATCCATATCCTCAATAAGCCTGATGAATGTTTTGAATGAGTACTCCTCGCCGGTGCTGTCATTCCTGAAGCCTTCGCTAAGGGTCTCATAGATACTGGTACCAAGCCATTCCGGCATTCTCTTGTCAAGGTCAAAATCCGGACGGCATGACTGCATACCGAACGCTGTGGCCAAGACGGTCAGAATTGCACCGAACAACCTGGAACGGTTAGTTAGGGATTTGAGTCTTTTCATTATATGAGTCATTTAAATATTAGACATAGGAGATTATTCCTTATCAATACCCTCGATGGTCTTGATGTGACCCTGGGCATCGTATTCTATCTCGCAGACCTTAAGGCTGCGGAGCCATGACTTGCCGCCTGAAGGCACACTGTCATGATGGAACAGATACCACTTGCCTTTGTACTCAATGATTGAGTGGTGGGTTGTCCAACCTACGACGGGAGTCAGGATGACACCCTGGTAAGTGAAGGGACCATAGGGATTGTCACCGGTTGCATAGCACAGCAGATGGCTGTCACCGGTTGAATATGAGAAATAATATTTGCCTTTGTATTTGTGCATCCAGGATGCCTCGAAGAAGCGATGGGGATCATCGGCCTTAAGGGGATTACCCTTCTCGTCAACTACCAGGATGGGACGCGGAGCCTCTGCAAAATTCAGACCGTCCTTGGTCAGGCGTACGCAGCGGCTGGGCAGTGCATCCTCCTTACCCTCGGGAAGATACGGAGTCTCCAGATGGATATTGTCCTTGTAACGCTGCAGCTGGCCTCCCCACAGACCGCCGAAGTATACGTAAACCTCACCGTCTGCATCGTCACGGAAAGCGCACATATCGATGCTGTAGCTACCGGGTACGGGTGCGGGATTGGGGATGAACGGCCCCTCGGGACGCTGGGCGATGGCTGTACCCCAATGGAAAACGTCATTGCGGTCCTTCATCGGGAAGTACATGATGTAACGCTTGATTTTTTTGCTGAATCCCATTCCCTGAGACTGTTCCTCTGCGTTGGTGGGAACCTCGATTTCATACTCCTGAACGTCGCAGTCCCAAAGCTGGCGGCCGGCCCATGGAATATCTTCCAGACCTATTACCTTGCCGTGGTCAACTACCTGACCGTTCATGATGTCATCAGTGGAAAGGACGTGATAATCTTTCATGACGTACTGGTCGCCGTTGTCATTCTCGACATTCTCGCACTCCCAGTCATGTGAAGGATAGATGTAAACTCGTCCGTTGAATACGTGTACAGAGGGGTCTGCCATGTAATCAGCGGGAAAAAGATAACGCTTCTTCATAAGTTTGTTGGTTAATATATTATTATCTAAAAAATCAAGTTAGCGGTCAAAGTTAACTCTTTTTTGTCTTTGAAAACAGTTTTATTCGGTTTTTTTTCAAAAAACATAAAAAAAGAACCAAAAAAAAAGAGACCGCTCTGATGCGATCCCTTTTTAAGGTCCTTGTCCTCATCTTCTCAGACCGGAGTCCGGACATCACGAAAGTCAATTACTAACCAAATATGTGCATGAAAACTTACGCCACAAAGATATGGCACGTTTCCGGCTTTGGGCGCCAGAAACGTGCCATTGACGTTAAGAATTGTTCCGACCAGCGGATTTTTTTGCTAAAAAAGCTGTCGTACCCGGATTCGAACCAGGACAAACAGAACCAAAACCTGTTGTGCTACCATTACACCATACGACAATCGCCTTATGCCCCAAAGGGCTTGCAAATATAGGGTTTTTCCCTTATTCGGCTATCAGGAGATAGTAGTTTTTCTTGCCTCTCTGCAGCACTATGTAGCGGTTGTCAACCAGGTCAGCCTCAGTGAAGACACGTGAGTGATCATAGGTTTTTTCCTTGTTGACCGAAACTCCGCCGCCCTGCATCATCTTGCGGGCCTCACTCTTGCTGAAGAATACCGGGCAGATATCAGTCAGGAAATCCGATGCCTTCACATCCTGCTTGAGCACCTCGCGGCTGAAACGGAACTGGGGAACACCGTCAAACACTGAAAGCAGCATTGACTCATCGATGTTCTTGAGGTCATCGGCACTGGCTGAGTTTCCGAACAGTATGTCCGATGCCTCTGCGGCAGCCTTGTAATCCTCTTCACTGTGAACCATGCAGGTGACATCCTTGGCCAGACGCTTCTGTACCAGACGCAGATGGGGAGCCGCATCATGCTCGGCAATCAGAGCCTCGCACTCCTCCTTGCCTATGTTGGTGAAAATCTTTATGTAGCGCTTGGCGTCCTCATCGCTAACATTGAGCCAGAACTGATAGAACTTGTAGGGTGATGTATACTCGGGGTTGAGCCATACGTTGCCGCCCTCGGTCTTGCCGAACTTGGTGCCGTCGGACTTGGTGATGAGAGGGCAGGTCAGGGCGAAGCACTCGGTTCCGTTGATACGGCGTATCAGCTCGGCACCGGTGGTGATGTTGCCCCACTGATCAGCACCGCCCATCTGGAGTTTGCAGTTCTTATGCTCGTTCAGGTAGAGGAAGTCATAACCCTGAAGGAGTTGGTATGTGAACTCGGTGAATGAAAGACCGTCACGTGCCTCTCCGTTGAGACGCTTCTTTACGGAGTCCTTTGCCATCATGTAATTGACGGTTATATGCTTACCGATATCACGTGAAAAATCAAGGAAAGTTACATCCTTGAGCCAGTCATAATTATTTACAAGTTCTGCCTTGTTGGAGGCGTCGCTGTCAAAGTCCAGGAACTTGGCCAGCTGCTTACGGATACACTCCACATTATGCTTCAGAGTCTCCTCATTCAGAAGGTTGCGCTCCTGTGATTTTCCGCTGGGGTCACCAATCATTCCGGTGGCTCCTCCTATCAGTGCCAGGGGCTTGTGTCCGCAGCGCTGGAAATGGCGGAGTATCATGATACTGCACAGATGTCCGATATGAAGGGAATCTGCGGTGGGATCAAAGCCCACGTAAGCTGTTACCTGTTCCTTGCTCAGGAGTTCGTCGGTACCGGGCATCATCTGGTGGATCATGCCCCTCCAGGTCAGTTCTTCAACAAAATTGGTCATAAAAATGTTCTTAGATTTTGTACAAAAGCCCGCAAATATACAACTCTTTAATTAAAGACGCAACACGCACGGTTTCTTTTAACTCCCGGGGGATAGCAGTTGAGTGGTGTTTTGAGTGATTTGGTATTGTATTGTTTCGGGCGAGGTAACTCGAAGAGTTGCAGCATCAGAAATGACTTGAGATATGGGGCCCACGCCGTCTGTTTCCAGGAAGAGACGTTCGGATGGGACTGCTTTCAGTGATTCGGGGTTGTGTTTGAGGCCGAATGAGACCAGGATGCCTTGAGCGTAGAGCTGGTTCATCTGCTCGGGACCTCCGCGGAAGCCGTGGATGAGCCAGGGTTGGGTAGGTTTCAGTTGTTTGCGTAGGCGGATTACACTGTCAAAATCGCGTACCACGTGCAGAATCATAGGTTTGCGGAATTGCTCCGACAGCTGCACCTGACTGACGAATGCCTGCTCCTGCAATTCGTAAGAAGGGCCCTTGAGAGCGTCGAAGCCACACTCTCCAACCGCCACAACCTGGGGATTCGCAAGTAGCTTTTCCAACACATTCAATTGATTGTCAAAGCCTTCGGTAACATCCCAAGGATGAAGTCCCGCACAGAACCAGTGTCCCTCCTCCCGAGGCAACGGTCCGCAGCCTATGCACACCAGCGCCGACCCCGGCTCCTCCGGCAAAACATGTGTATGTATATCAAGGATGTTCATGGGACCGGATCATAACCCGAGCCGCCCCACGGATGACAGCGCAGGATACGCTTTATGGCAAGCCAGGTTCCCTTAAAGGGACCGTGTTTGGTTATGGCTTGTATCGCGTACTCCGAGCAGGTTGGGGTGAATCTGCATGTAGGCGGCGTAAGGGGTGAGATGAATTTGCGGTAAAACCGTATGGGAAGCATCAGCAACCACCCTAGTGATTTGGTAAAATATCCCAACAAATTCCTCATTGTTCAGACACCGCTTCAACCAGTTTTTCCATAGCTGATCCCAGACGTGCCCACAACTTTGGAGTATCCCAAAGACGGGTGTCGTTAAAGAGGAAGGCAAGAGCCAGGCCCTGCCCTTTTGAAGCGACGGCCTCCTTAAGAGGTGCTGATGATGTGCGGTAGAACTCCCTTATCTGCCGTTTTATACGGTTACGGTCCACCGCATGATGAAAATTCCGCTTGGGTGCGCTGATGAGAACCTGGATGCCTTCAACATCATCGGCCAGGAGCCAAACCAAACGGATGGGGAATACCGATATCTGACGGTTCCCTTCACTGAAGAGCCTGTCAATCAGCGTGCTGCTGCACAGACGCTCAGCTTTTGAGAATGTGTTCACTTTTTCTGATTGGCTGCGAACCATGCATCGATGGCGGCAGACATGGAGGTGATTCCGGGAACCGGAGCCTCAATATCAAGACGCAGACCTGCATCGCGGATAGCCTTTGCAGTGGTACCGCCAAAGCAGCCGATGATCTTTTCACCCTGAACAAAATCGGGAGCGTTCTGCTTGAGAGACTCGATACCGGCGGGGCTGAAGAACACCAGCATATCGTAATCATCAAGTTCACCTGCTGCAAACTCGTTGCTTACGGTACGGTACATGACAGCCTCGGTATGAGCAATCTTGTTGGCGTCCAGAAGTTCCTTGAGTTCACCGGTATGAACGTTTGACATCGGGATGAAATATTTCTCGGTCTTGTGTTTGAGGATGGGAGCCATGAGGCTGTCCACCTTTCCGGTGTTGCCGAAGAATACTTTACGCTTGCGGTACTGGACATACTTCTGGATGTAGAGAGATACTGTCTCAGTGATGCAGAAATATTTCATATCCTCCGGGATGTTTATTCTCATCTCGGAGCAAAGCTGGAAGAAATGGTCAACAGCGTGACGTGAAGTGAATACTACAGCTGTGTGGTCAAGTATGTTGACATGCTGCTGTCTGAACTCCTTGGCACTGAGCGGGTCAACACGGATGAAAGGTTTGAACACAAACTCAACGCCATATTTCTCAGCCAGATCAAAGTAGGGAGACTTGCCTGTTGTAGGCTGCGGCTGGGATATGAGAACCTTCTTAACTTTCAAGGCTGTACGGTTTAAATTAGACCAAATAATCTGCTCGTTAGCATGAACTCTATAAGAATAGGCGCTAATTCGAACGCACAAAGGTACATAATAAATCCCGAATTGGAACGCTGATTCTTAAATAAGGTGGTTTTTATCTTGAAAATTCTGCCGGCTATGACCAAAACTCGCATAAAGTATGCAAAAATGAGCAGTGCCAGAAGATGAATGCCCAGAAAAACCACGAAGAATGAGAAAATCAGAATAAACAAACCTGCAACCGAATAGGACATCACGAAAAAGCAATTCCAACGGCCCGGTTTGAGGGTTATTATCTGTCTTCGGTAGAGAATCTTGTTGGTAACTGTATAAAGCATCAGCTTGATTACCAGACAAAGTACTACCAGGAAGGAATACCAGAGCAGGAAAACGACCTGTGAAAAACCCTCCTCCATCAGATCATGTGAGTAAATGCCTACCGAAATTCCTATGCTGAGGCTGGAAAGTATGAAGACTGCAATGTTCTCACCCGTAGAAAGGAGAGGATAACTTACATCACCGTCAGGACTCTTGAACCTGAACATGGAAAGAAAAGATTTGACATAGTCATACCTGTAAGGACCCATTATCACAAGCATGAGCAGCAATGTCAGTATCATTGCTGAGAGGAACCAATCATTAAGCTGATATGAGTTCGCTAAATCGATTATTGGAATAAAGGACATTATTTGTTTGTATTGATTTTGCTTGTTGTATCATTCCAGTCAGGAAGCGTATCCACAAGTTCAATGGCTTCCTCAGGAGTTTTTGCCACAGCCCACAGCTTCTTGAACACGGGGTTCATGAAATGACGCTGCGCAGTACGGTCAAGCATATCAAGGAGAGGATCGTAATAGTTATCTGTGTTGAGAATAATGATGGGTTTTACGAAAAGTCCCAACATCTTCCAGGTAATGATTTCAAACAGTTCCTCAAAGGTTCCGGTTCCTCCGGGTAGGGCCACAACGGCATCGGCCATCTGGGCCATGCGGTTCTTGCGTTCATGCATGGTTGGGGTTATGATGACCTCAGTCAACCCCTCATGAAGCCAGCCGTTGTCGACCATGAACTGCGGTATGATGCCTATAGATATACCGCCGGCATCAAGGGCTCCGTTCTCGACGGCCGCCATAAGTCCGGTGCTTCCCGCACCTGACACAAGCCTCTTGCCGGATCTGGCTATAAGCCCGCCCAGTTCAAAGGCGGCATCCACGAAAACCTTCTCGGCATCGGCGCTGGATGCACCGTACACAACTACAGTCTTACGCTCCATAACCCTCAATTCTCAATTCTCAATTCTCAATTAATATCTGTAGTGTTCTGCCTTGTAAGGACCTTCAACAGGTACGCCAATGTAATCAGCCTGTGCCTGGGTCAGTTTGGACAGATGTACGCCGATGCGCTCCAGGTGCAGGCGGGCAACCTCCTCGTCAAGATGCTTGGGCAGGCGGTATACATCTACCGGATACTGCTTGTTGAACAGTTCTATCTGGGCCAGAGTCTGGTTGGTGAAACTGTTGCTCATCACAAAGCTGGGGTGACCTGTTGCACAACCCAGATTAACCAGTCGGCCATCAGCCAACAGGATGATGCTGTGTCCGTCGGGGAAGAAGTAACGGTCCACCTGAGGCTTTACGTTCTGGCACTTTATGCCTGGTATCTTCTTGAGTTTGTCAACCTGAATCTCACTGTCAAAGTGGCCGATGTTGCAGACGATGGCCTGATCGGGCATTACCTTGAGGTGATCAGTTGTTATGACATCGATATTACCTGTTGTGGTTACGAATATGTTGCCAAGGGGTGCGGCCTCGTCCATGGTCACAACCTCATAACCTTCCATGGCAGCCTGAAGTGCGCAGATGGGGTCAATCTCGGTTACCAGCACGCGGGCTCCGTATGAGCGCATGCTCTGGGCGCAGCCCTTGCCTACCTCACCGTAACCGGCCACGACGCAAACCTTACCGGCTATCATCACGTCGGTGGCGCGCTTGATACCGTCGGCAAGTGACTCGCGGCAACCGTACAGGTTGTCAAACTTGCTCTTGGTAACGGAATCATTCACGTTGAATGCGGGGAACAGGAGCTCACCGTTCTGCTGCATGCGGTACAGACGGTGTACGCCGGTAGTAGTCTCCTCACTCACTCCCTTTATGTTCTTGGCTATGTTCTGCCAGTAGGTGTTTCCCTTTACCTTGGCAACAGCTTTGAGTGCGGCCAGGAGTTCACGTTCATCGGCCGATTCAGCCTCATAATCCAGGGCCTTGGGGTCTTTCTCTCCCTTAACACCCAGATGTATCATGAGAGTGGCGTCACCGCCGTCATCGACTATCATGTTGGGTCCTCCCTCGGGGAAATTCATGGCCTGAAGCGTGCACCACCAGTACTCCTGTGCGGTCTCGCCCTTCCAGGCAAATACTGCAGCACTGCCTGCGGCGGCAATGGCGGCTGCGGCATGATCCTGAGTGGAATATATGTTGCATGAGCACCAGCGGATATCGGCACCCAACTCATGCAGAGTTTCTATAAGGACTGCTGTCTGGATGGTCATGTGCAGGGAACCCATAATGCGGGCACCCTTAAGAGGTTTTGTATCACGGTACTTGTCACGGAGAGCCATCAGACCGGGCATCTCCTTCTCGGCCATCTCAATCTCCTTACGGCCGAAATCAGCCAGATTAATGTCTGCCACCTTGTACGGCAGGTTAGAATAAAGTTCGTTCATACTTAAATAATTGTGTCCGCAAAGTTAGCAAAAGTTCCCTAAAACAAGGTCTAAAGGCCAGGGACGAAAAAAAGGGTTGGCCATTTGGTCAACCCTTTTTCTTCATCACTAGCCTTACTTACGCAGACCGAGAGCCTTAACGATGGCGCGGTAGCGCTCAATGTCTCTCTCCTTGAGGTAGTTGAGCAGTCTGCGACGCTTACCTACCAGCTGGGTCAGTGCCCTTTCAGTGCTATAATCCTTACGGTTCTCCTTAAGATGTTCCGTCAAATGGGAAATACGGTATGAGAACAAGGCTATCTGGGCTTCGGGTGAGCCAGTATCCGTGTTGGACTTTCCGTATTGTCCAAAGATCTCTTGTTTTTTCTCTTTGTCTAAATACATTTTCTTAAAAATAATGTGAAAACTCGTTTAGCGGGCGCAAAGATAGAGCTTCTTTTTCAATGAAAAATCTGACATTTTTGCCGTAACTTTGCAGCCGATAAACAAAAGGAAAGATATGAATATAAGGAACATCGCTATTATTGCGCATGTAGATCATGGTAAGACAACACTGGTTGACAAGATGATGCTGGCCGGACACCTGTTCCGCGACAATCAGGCCAAAGGAGAACTTATGCTCGACAACAACGACCTGGAGCGCGAACGCGGCATAACCATCCTGTCCAAGAACGTATCTATTACTTATAAGGATACCAAGATTAACATCATTGACACTCCGGGACACTCCGATTTTGGCGGTGAGGTGGAGCGCGTGCTCAACATGGCCGATGGCTGCATCCTGCTGGTGGATGCATTTGAAGGCCCCATGCCTCAGACCCGCTTTGTTCTGCAGAAGGCTCTGCAGATAGGACTTAAGCCTATAGTAGTAGTAAATAAGGTAGATAAGCCCAACTGCCGCCCCGAGGAGGTTTACGAGATGGTGTTTGACCTTATGTTTGCACTTGATGCAACTGAGGACCAGCTGGATTTCCCCGTCCTGTACGGATCGGCCAAGCAGAACTGGATGAGCACCGACTGGAAACAGCCTACCGACAACATACTGCCTCTGCTGGATGCAATCATAGAGCATATCCCCGCTCCCAAGCAGGAGGAGGGCACCCTGCAGATGCTTATCACTTCACTTGACTACTCATCATACACCGGACGTATTGCAGTGGGCCGAGTTAACCGCGGCACCCTGAGCGAGGGTATGACCTGCACTCTGGCTCACCGTGACGGCAGCAAGGAGAAGGTTAAGATCAAGGAACTCCATACATTTGAGGGAATGGGCCGCAAGCGTGTTGGGCCGCAAGCGTGTTCCCACAGTTGAGGCCGGTGATATATGCGCCATAGTAGGTCTTGACAAGTTTGAGATTGGTGATACCATCTGCGATGCAGAGAACCCTGATCCCCTGCCCCCTATCGCTATTGACGAGCCTACCATGAGTATGCTCTTCTCTATAAATGACTCACCTTTCTTTGGCAAGGAGGGTAAGTACGTTACATCACGTCACATTCAGGACCGTCTGAATCTGGAGCTTGACAAGAACCTGGCTCTGCGCGTACGCCGCACCGAGGAGGACGGCAAGTGGATTGTATCGGGCCGTGGCGTGCTGCACCTTTCAATACTCATAGAGACCATGCGCCGTGAGGGCTACGAACTCCAGGTGGGTCAGCCTCAGGTAATCATGAAGGAGATAGACGGCCGCACCTGTGAGCCTATAGAGGAACTCACCATCAGCGTCCCTGAGGAGTTTGCCAGCAAGATGATTGACCTGGCCACCAAGCGCAAGGGCGAGATGACATCAATGGATACTCAGGGGGACCGTGTGGTGATTGTTTTCGACATACCTTCACGCGGTATCATCGGCCTTAGGACCAACGTACTCACAGCATCTCAGGGTGAAGCCGTGATGGCACACCGTTTCAAGGAGTATCAGCCCTACAAGGGTGACATAGAGCGCCGCACCAACGGATCGATGGTTGCAATGGAGACCGGTACCGTATTCGCATACGCGCTCGATAAACTGCAGGACCGCGGCAAGTTCTTTGTAAACCCGCAGGAACAGGTGTATGCAGGTCAGGTGGTAGGTGAGCACGTACATGAGAAGGATCTGGTCATCAATGTGACCAAGAGCAAGCAGCTTACCAACATGCGTGCCAGCGGCGCCGATGAAAAGGCCCACATAGCACCTCCCGTGATATTTTCACTTGAGGAGGCTCTGGAGTACATCAAGAACGATGAGTACGTTGAGGTTACTCCCAAGAGCATGCGTATGCGCAAGATCATAC
>CACZMI010000002.1 GCA_902782245.1 uncultured Bacteroidales bacterium
ACTCCTCCTCGATGATGCGGAAGTTTGCCGCCTGGCTGCGCTTGTCGGCCAGACACTGCTCATGCGATGCCAGAACCTTGTCATTATCGGTAATTCCTCCGGGTACGTTGTCGGTGAGGAATGCCACCTGCTTCATGGTCAGGATATCCTGCGGGCGGCCTTCGTTAAGGGCATCGGCCAGGTCTATGGTGACTTTCTCGCCCATTCCGTAGGTCAGGTAATCGGCCCCGCTCAACTCCAGAATGTTGGGCAGCAGTTTGTCCTGCCAGTAGTCGTAATGGGTGAAACGGCGCAGTGAGGCCTCGATTCCGCCTATCACAACGGGCACATCGGGAAAGAGTTTCTTGAGTGCCTTGGTATAGACTATGGTGGGGTATTCGGGACGTCCTGTATGGCGGCCGTCGGGGGTGTATGCATCCTCGGAGCGCAGACGCTTGCCGGCGGTGTAACGGTTCACCATTGAATCCATTGCGCCGGCCGATACTCCAAAAAACAGGCGGGGTGCGCCCAGTTTTTTGAAATCACGCAGGTCATCCTGCCAGTTGGGCTGCGGGACTATGGCTACCTTATATCCGTGCGCCTCCAGGACACGTCCTATTACGGCCGCACCGAATGAGGGGTGATCCACGTATGCATCACCCGTAAAGAGGATTACGTCCAGCTGGTCCCAGCCCAGACGCTCACACTCCTTTTTGGTTGTAGGCAGCCACTGCGGCATTTTATTGGGCAGTTTCAGGCTCGGGGTTGGCAGCATTCCACTGCTCGTAGAGGGCTATCAGGTTCTTGAGTCCCAGAGCCTTCATGTCGCGATGATAGATAACATCGATGCAAAGGTCCAGCAGTTGCTTGTCGGACCCCTGGGGAGTGGTCAGGAGCGAACGTATGTTCAGTTTGAGCTTGTCAAGTGACTGCTCGGTAACAATACCGCTGCTGTCTATGAGCAACTGGAAAAGTGAGAAACGGCGGATAGTCTCCAGATTCTCATCGGACACGTTGATGCTGCGTGTGCCGGATTCGTTGGCCTGAATGTTATACATAATGTTAAAGGTTTATTAGTCAGTAAGATAGGATAGTATGGATTTCATTATGCGGTCGCGTTCCTTTTGGGATGTCACGCTCTCAAACGGGAATCCCAGGGTGATTGTTGCGCAGGTGCGGTCCTTGAATCCCACGCCTGCGGGCAGGGAACTCTCGGTGTAGGTGAACAGGGTCGATGCACGTCCCACGGGACTTATCACATCGGGCTTTGTGACTCCGTATCCGTACATGTCGGCACTGCGTTTTATCTCGGCCTTGCTGCGCATTCCCCTGATTTGCTTTGCGGTATGCGAAGGCAGCGGTCCTTCCCAGCGGTAATGAAGCACTTCGGATGCAAAGGCTTCATCACTCAGGTCAGATATCATATCGGCTCCCACGTATGACCCGCTGGTAAACAGTTTGCCGCCCTTCTGGAGATATCGGCGTATCTCTTTCTGCAGAGACAGGGGGAATGTGGAGTAGTCCCTGTTGCATATGGTGTCCTGTGCGGAACGTTTCTGGAGTCCAAGGATAAGGTCAACCACACGATAGTCTGACAGCGAAACCATTCCGTCCTGAACGGCTTCACGGCTGCACGATATGAATGACCAGCCGGCCTGTGCTATTGAACGGCCGTGAATGAAGGGATAGTCAAAGGTGTTGCCGGCCAGCAGCGCTCCGTTCAGTGTATCGTCGCCTATGCCAAGCGAAACCTCCTCCTCGGAGTCGATGGAGTCAAGGCTGAAAATCTGCTGGGCGCCACTCAGGATAGGTGACAGCATATACTGCACGCCCGGATCGGACAATATGTCAAATCCCCTGGTGGAGTCGGTCTGTATGGTCTCGGGACCGCTCAGACGCTGGAAACCGTTCACAACCAGTACCGTACCCTTGCTTTCGGATGCTATGTAGGCGGCAAGCGTCTCGGACGGCATGCTCTCGCCGCCCTCGTTTATGGCCGTAACCTTGAAACGGTACAGATGGTCACGCTCGGGAGTGAACTGGCAGCTGTTGGTCCTGATAAAAGTGCCGCCGTCAAACCCGTTGTCATCGACAGCCTTATAAAGAATGTATCCTCCTGGTGTGGCCGTTGGCTCCAGAGTATCCTGTACAGCCTGCCAGGAGAGTGACAGCATCGCTCCGTTTGCCCTGATGCTGAAATGGTCTACCGGAAGCGGCTGAACCACATACGGACGGTCATGCATAAAGTTCACATAACGCAGGATGGACTTGTATATGGAACGTGATGCCAAGAACCTGAAGTTGGGGTTCAGTGCCAGGCACACATCACGGAAATTCTGGTGTGAGAGCAACTCCAGCAACATGGAGAGCACCTGAGGTTCTCGGCTCTCGCAGTAGTTCTTGTCCCATATTCCGCGGTAAATCCACTCACGGCCTATGGCAGGTTCCAGGTCGCGGCGCAATCCGGTGAGTACCATATCGGTGAGGTCACGGCTTATGTCACGTGTGTGTCCGTTACCCAGAAGTCCGTCATTGAAATCGGTGGTACAGATACCTAAAGAGCCGTAAAGTGTATCGCCGTAGGTGTATCCGGCATCGGTATGCAGTGCAAAATAGAGCTCCAGTGGAACACCCAGTCCGGGGTTGGCCTGATTGAAAACCGAACCGCCCGACAGCCAGTTGGATACGTAGGGGCGGGCCCAGATATCCTCGCGGTACTCATCGTCACCCTGATATTTACTATATACGCTGTCGGGAGCACCTGCAAACCTGGTGTAGTAGCGCGAGCCCATATTGTACAGGGGCGCGGTAAGTTCAAGACCATGGCTTTCAAAAGTCATTGTGCCGCCTCCGAACCTTACGGCATCGGCACTTACGGTTCCGTACATCCCGCTGCTGTTGTCAAGGCTAACCATTCCCCGCGGGCTCTGACCTTTCTTAAAGTGGAAAGTGCCCAGATAGACCCATGTGCCTCCGCCCATCTGTTGGTTGACCCGGAAAGTGGTGGAACCTCCGGTATGGAATACTATATATCGGGCGTCATCTACGCTTGACGAGTCTGACTGGTAGGTTACATAGACCCCGTAGTCACCGTCCCGGGGTATGTCCGGAATCCAGAAAGCGGTGGACATGGGTATGCCGGGACCGTTGCCGGCCATTGCCTTGCGGGTGGTTACCCGGAGAGAGTCGGGGAGTATGCGAATAGAGTCGGCCTGAAAGCCGCCGGCTACATATTCTGACCATGTCCCATCCTCCCTGTATCCGTCTGTGCCGCATTTTACGATAACCCCGTTTGTCTGCCAGTCACGTTCGCGTGCCGTATAGACCACGGCACCCGCATTCTCCAGCATCGGAATGATGTAGGGATAGGCGAATGATTGTGTGAGCAGGTCCTCACGTGTGCAGTACAGAGGGGGACGCTGCCACTCCCAAAGGCTGTCCTCATTGTCATAATAGAGACCGTGACTGGGAGTTACTGCCATATGAATGCCTGTAAGACCTTTCCCCGGGGTGTAGATACGGCTCTCATTGCTCACCCAGGGCTTGCCGTCATATTGATACTCGTTCCACAGGTTCTTCTGGCTTATGGAGTTGCGGGCCCAGTTGGGAACAAGCCGCTCAATGGTCTTGCCGCCGGTATGTATGCCGATGCTCCATTTGCGTATATCCTGGGGCAGGTCACGACGCAGACCGGCATAAATGGAGTCAATAAGCTCCTGACGGAAAAGCTGGTAACTGAAATTCTGGTTCAGGTATATGTCCAGACGCTTGCCCTTACGGCTTATGTCGGTGCGCTCCACCTTGAGCGTCTTGAGGTCAAAATCACCCTGGTACTGTTCAAAGTGATTCCTTATTCTGGCGCGAATAGTGGCATTGTCCGTCTGAGCCTGAATGGTTGAAACGGACAATATGACGGCCAGTGCCGCCACTAAGGCTCGCACATGCCGGAACATAAGCCTGAAAGAGAGTTACTTCTTGAGCTTGGTCAGCTTGTCAAGGACTTCTGAAATCTGTTTCTGGAAATCCTTGATAAGAGCGCGATAGTATTCCTTTGCTTTGCCCGGTTCAGTGTGGCTGATACGGGTTATGAATTCGTTGTCAATGCGGAGCAAGTCAACAATCAATTTCTCGGCTGCAGCCTTATCGGTACCGGGAACAAGCTCCTTATATATAAGACACTCGGTGAAGATGTCACCTATAACGTAACTGATGTCTCTCTTAAGATCTCTACGACTTGCCATAGTAGTGTGATTTAATGTTTATGCCAAAGATAAGCATTAATTCGGAATAATGAAACTGATGGCCTGTGGTATAACTTCTATGTGGAAATCTTTGCCTGCAAGCATCTCTCCGTCAAGGCAGAGCTCAATCTCCTTATCTGAGTGGACATCAACCGTTTTTGACTGACGGTAAATGAAATGGCGGGCTGCCTTGGGGTTGTCAAGGTGCTGTCCGGCTGTGTAGATGGGCAACAGACCCAGGAATCCGGCCAGGGTTGTGGTCTTGCAGTAACCCACCTCAACCAGACCGTCATCGTTCTTGGCGCGTGGTGAGCAGAAGAACTCGCCGCCCACGTGGTTGTTGTTACCAAGCGTGCACAGCAGCATGCGCTTGCCTTCATTGAGCAACTCGCCGTCGGCCTTAACCTGTATGCGGTTGAAACGGCCGCAGAAAATGGCCTTTACTATACCCCAGCGGTAGGGATTCTTGTTTCCCCTGCGGCTCAGCTTGTTGGCGGTCGATGCCACTATCGAGTCAAAGCCAAAGTTGCAGACGTTTATTGAATAGTGGTCCTGACCGACCTTAAGTATGTCAATCTTGTGAGCGGTACCTTTTACAAGGTCCGATACATTGCGGAAATCCTTTCCCTGATAGTATTTTATGAAATCGTTGCCGCTTCCGTATGCCAGAACTGCCAAATGCTTGTTCTGTGCTCCAACCATGCCGGTTGCCACCTCGTTTATGGTACCGTCGCCTCCGCATGCTACAAAACAGGTCTCACTGTCGGGATTTGCCTTGCAGTAGTCACGTACGTGATCGATGGCGGTTTTCTGTGCGGTTGTAAGATAAATTTCAAAATCAATGGGTTCCGGAAGCTTTTCTATGTCGGCACGGATTATATCGGCGTTACCTGCTTTCCCGGGTTCGTTGTTGACGATAAAACAATAATGCATGGTCCTGATAAACTCAGTTAATTTCAAAAAACGTGCAAATATAACATTTTTTTACATATCTTCGTAGCAACAACTAACAAATACAGTATGAAAAAGACAATTATTTTCATAGTTACCGCGCTCTGTATGAGCCAGTCTATGACAGCAAAGAAGTTACTGACAGAAGGTTACGACAAATACAATAACAGTTTCAAACTTGACCTGGTTTCTGTAGGTTACATGTCTCCCCAGATTGTCTGGGAGCACTACACCAACACCCGTTTCTCATACGGTGTGTCCATGCAGACACATTTTGTTAACCGCAGTACGTTTGTCAGGGACCTTAATGACGGTGATCCTATTCCGACCACAGTAAAACTGGACGGAAAGAATTATGCTTTGGACTGGTCAAACCATCCCTCCAATTGGTATGCCGATGTCAATATGGAAGACGGAAAGCATGAGGTAAAGTGGGACCGTAAGTACGTGGGCGTTATGGTAAGCCCCGAAGGCCGTCTGTATATGGGACGCAAACCCGCAAGAGGTTTTTATGTCGTACTAAGGGCTGATATGGGTCTTTTCCGGGAGCAGTTTATCGTATCAAGGTCCAGACTGTCATATGCCCAGGAGGATGCTATAATCCAGGCTCGTAAGGATGAGGCTACAGCCAATGGCGAAGACCCCAATAAGGTGTCAAAAACCATCGAGGACAGATGGCAGAAGGCCGGATTGGAACAGGGCGAGACTTTCCTTGCAGCCGGAGTAGGCGGCGGTTTGGGTTTCCAGGGCTGGTTCAAGAAGAATTCCCATTGGGGGTTTGATCTGAACTGTTTCGTCAAGTCAGACTGGAAGTTCTCTGAGGATGACAACACATGGGAGTGGTTCTGGGGTGCAGGACTGCCTGCTGACCTGAACGCCTCCATCATATACCGCTTTTAATAAACAACCAAATATTTGCAAGGGTGCGCATTTTTGACGAAATTTGCGCACCCTTACTATTTAGAGAGGTTTATTAAACATATATAAGCACAATGAGTACAAAAAGCGCATTACAGATTGCACGCGCCGCTTATCAGCCCAAACTTCCCAAGGCTCTGCGCGGTGCTTTGAAGGCTGTCGAGGGTGAACCCACACAGTCAGTTGCTGATCAGGAAGAGGTTAAGAAGCTCTTCCCCAACACCTACGGTATGCCGTACCTCAAGTTTGAGCCGGCCGATGGTGCTGTTGCCAAGAAATCACTCAATGCAGGCGTTATCCTGTCAGGCGGTCAGGCTCCCGGCGGACACAATGTGATAGCTGGTCTGTTTGACGGACTCAAGAAACTCAACCCCGCCAACAAGCTGTACGGATTCATCCTGGGCCCCGGCGGTCTGGTTGACCACAACTATATGGAACTCACAGCCGATATCATCGACGAGTACCGCAACACCGGCGGTTTTGATATCATCGGCTCAGGTCGTACCAAACTTGAGAAGAAGGAGCAGTTCGATAAGGGTCTGGAGATCCTCAAGGCTCTCGATATCAAGGCTCTTGTAATCATCGGCGGTGATGATTCAAACACCAACGCATGCGTTCTGGCCGAGTACTACAAGGCTATCGGCGCAGGTGTCCAGGTTATCGGCTGCCCCAAGACCATTGACGGTGACCTCAAGAACTCAGAGATTGAGACCTCATTCGGTTTTGATACCGCTACCAAGGTTTACTCAGAGATTATCGGTAACATTGAGCGTGACTGCAACTCAGCACGTAAGTACTGGCACTTTATCAAGCTGATGGGCCGTTCAGCCAGCCACGTTACCCTGGAGTGCGCTCTGCAGACCCAGCCTAACGTAACCCTTATCGGTGAGGAGGTTGAGGCCAAGAACCAGACTTTGGATGATATCGTAACATATATCGCTCAGGTTGTTGCCGACCGTGCCGCACGCGGCATGAACTTTGGTACCGTTCTGGTTCCCGAGGGCCTGATCGAGTTCATCCCTGCTATCAAGAAGCTTATCGCCGAACTCAACGACGTTCTGGCTGCAAACCAGGCTGAGTTCGATATGATACAGCGTGACAAGAAGATCCAGTACATAGTAAGCAAGCTCTCCAAGGAGAACGCTGCCATATTCCAGAGTCTGCCCGAGAGCGTAAGCCGTCAGCTTGCCCTGGAGCGTGACCCGCACGGAAACGTACAGGTATCTCTGATTGAGACCGAGCAGTTGCTGGCCGATATGGTTGGCGTAAAGCTGGCTGAATGGAAGAAGGAAGGCAAGTATCTTGGCAAGTATGCCACACAGCATCACTTCTGCGGTTACGAGGGCCGTTGCGCAGCTCCGTCAAACTTTGACGCTGACTACTGCTACAGCCTTGGTTACAACGCATCAATGCTGATTGCTGCCGGCAAGACCGGTTACATGTCATCAATCAAGAACACCGTAGCTCCTGCCGACCAGTGGATTGCAGGTGGTATTCCTATCACCATGATGATGAACATGGAGAAGCGTAACGGTGAGATGAAGCCCGTTATCCGCAAGGCTCTGGTTGAGCTTAACGGCGCTCCCTTCAAGGAGTTCGTAAAGCATCGCGCAGAGTGGGCCCGTGAGACCAGTTTCGTATATCCCGGTCCTATCCAGTACTTCGGTCCCACCGAGGTTTGCGACCAGCCTACCAAGACTCTGCAGCTGGAGCATAAGTAAATTTTGCTATGGCCTCCGGCAAAGGCAAAAAGAAAACAACCAAGAAAAGGGTTTCCGTTCCTAAAAAGAAAGGACGGAAGCCCTTTTATATGTTGCCCGACTGGCTGCATTGGCTTGTTACGATATCGCTGATATGTATTGTATCGGCAGTTGCCTACTACCTGTTCCTGCGTCCATATTTCTACAGGTTGCGTCCGTGTATGGGCGCCAGGGAGTACGGTATTTGTCTGCCTACCGGATTCCTGCATTACGGAATCGATGTATCGCACCATCAGGGTAAGATAGACTGGGATAGGGTGGCGTCATCATCTCAGGCTAACGGGTATCCCATAAAGTTCGTTATCATGAAGGCCACCGAGAGCGATACGTTTACCGATCCGGATTATCGGGACAATATAGCCGATGCCCGTAAGGCCGGATTCGTATGCGGGGTGTACCATTTCTATGATCCGGGTACATCGCCCGACAAACAGGCCAAGCATTTTATAAATACGGTAAACCTGCTGAAAGGAGATCTGGTCCCGGTGGTTGATGTGGAGCGCGCGGGACGTGCATCGGACCTGCGGAAGGACCTGCTGGTTTACCTTAAGACGCTTGAAAGACACTACGGGGTAAAACCTATTATATATGCATCGGCCAAATTCCGCCGCCGCCACCTTAACACGGCCGAGTTTGATGCATACCCCTTCTGGGTGGCGCATTATTACGTGGTCCGTCCCGTTACTGACAAGCAGTGGCGCATATGGCAGTTCACGGACCATGCCAGCGTGGATGGCATCCGCGAATACACTGACTTCAACGTATTCCGCGGCACTGATGCCGATTTCAACTCACTTCGCATAAAATGATACAAAAGGGGTCTGTCCCCTTTTGTACTATTTTAGGGATTTTCCCCTGAATTAGTAGGGAATTTCCGTGATGCGGGTATTATTACCGTATTATTTTTGCATTGGAAAGAAACCAAAAAATATACGGTTATGAAAAAGTCAGTATTGTTTATGGCATTGATGGCAGTCACAATGACAGCCGCTGCCCAGAGAAGCGACTTGTACTCATCCGGCAGAAACAGCGGAAAGTCTTCAAGTTCGTCAGCAACACAGACATCAACAGTTACCCGCACACCTTCATACGTTGAGCCTTCAGCTCCGGTTGCTCCTGTTGAGCCTGTTGCAGCTCCCGTTGTAAAGACAACGCCTCAGATAATAGTGGACCGTGATCCCGACGAGTATAACCGCCGTTATACTTACGGAACCAGTCAGATTCAGTATGAGGACGGATCTGTCCTGGACGATGTCCCCACCGTATATATACATGACACCATATATGTAAGCACCCGCGAGCCGAGCAGCATTCATAATGATGACGATATATATATGGAAGGTTACAATGACGCTATCGATGATTATAACCTGACACGTCGTCTGTACAGGTTCCGTCGTGTAACACGTCCTTACTACTCTCTCTATGATGACCTGTTCTGGGATATCCTTTACTGGGATTACTACTGGGATACCGATTACTGGTACTATTCACACAGTTACTATTATGATCCCTGGTTCTACGATCCCTGGTATTATGATACATGGTACTATGGTACAAGGTATTACTATGATCCCTGGTACCGTCCCGCATACCGTTATACCTATTATTACGGTCCCACTTATGTGGTACACAGCAGGGTTGAGACCTTTACCCCCAACCGCAGAATCAATAACGGCGGATGGGACAGGAACCTGAGTCGCAGCACAGCCAGCCGCAGTGTATCCGCCTCAAGCGCCAGCCGTACGGTTTCTACAGCATCGGGCGTAGCATCAAGGTCAGTCACAAGTTCTTCGTCTAACAGCCGCAGCGTATCAAGCAGTTCATCGAGCCGCAGCGTGGCAGGCAGCAGCAGTTCATCAAGCCGCAGCGTGGCAGGCAGCAGCACTTCATCAAGCCGCAGTGTAGCAGGCAGCAGCAGTTCGTCAAGCCGCAGCGTGGCAGGCAGCAGCAGTTCATCTACCCGCAGCGTATCGCAGCAGAACAACACCTCTTCGGCTGTAAGGAGCGTGGCACCCGCCACATCAAGCCGGTCAAGCGCTTCACGCTCAGTGAACAACGAATCAACCCGCTCAACTCAGTCAGGATCTACCTATAGCCGTCCGAGCAGCACTAATACAAACGCCTCACGCAGCAACAGCAGCCAGAGTGTATCACGCAGTGTAAGCGGCAGCAGCAGTTCGTCCAGCCGTAGTGTAAGCAGCGGCAGTTCAAGTTCAACCCGCAGCACCTCTACTGCCAATACAAGGAGCAGTTCAACTACCCGTTCAAGTTCTGCAAGCAGTTCATCGCGTAGCGTAAGCAGTTCAAGTTCATCACGCAGCGTGGGCAGTTCTTCAAGTTCCGGTTCGAGTTCCGGCGGTTCATTCAGTTCCGGTGGCGGCTCTATCAGTTCCGGTGGCGGCAGCAGTTCCCACGGCGCATCAGGCAGTTCTTCCAGAAGATGACAGTCCGAGCCCGTATAAGCCGGACACAAAGAGGCCATTATACCCTAATAGTAAAATTATAAAAATATAAAGATATGAAAACCAATAAGTTAGCAATATCAGTCCTTTCAATGGCAATGTCTCTGACAGTCAGTGCCCAGACATCATTCGATGCAGCCAAACTGTATGAGGAGGAACTTAACGGAACAGCCCGCTACGTAGCAATGGGTGGCGCCATGGGTGCGCTCGGAAGCGATGCATCAGTCATCGGCCATAATCCCGCAGGTATAGGCACATACCGCAAGAGCGATATAAATCTCTCTTTGTCAGGATTCGGAACATCTGTCAATACAGATCCTCTGGCAACCAAGACACATCAGCTTTCACAAAACGGCAGGACATATTATTCCCACAACAGCAAGTCGGATATCAATATGGCCCTGGATGGTTTCAGCGCTATCTTCTCCGGCAGTGAGTCGGGAAACAACTACGTGAATTTCGGAGTGGTGTACCGTAAACTCCAGAATATGGACCGCAACCTGGATTATGTGGATGCATTCCCTGATGCCGATGGTTATGAGGTATGGCGTGAGTATAAGGACAATCAGAAAAACAAGATAGGTTCCTGGGATTTCAACCTGTCATGCAACCTGTCAGACATGGTATATTTCGGATGGACCATAGGTGTCCTTACAACCGATATGTGGTCAGAGGGGTATTTCTACGATTATTATGGAAAGGGTCAGCATCCCGATCATCCCGATGGCTTGGATTACACAACTGCAGACAAGATGAACCAGTCCGAAGGCTCCGGTTGGAATATGGCATTGGGAACCATAATCCGTCCCATCCCTGCAATCCGACTGGGTGCAGCCATCAAGAGTCCGACCTATTTCAAACAGACGCTTGAGTATGCCGATTACCTGTATTCCGTAATGGGAGCCCCCAAAAACGGAGACAAGTTCAGCAACTCCGTTGATTACAAGTTTACATCACCCTGGTCGCTTGACCTGAGTGCTGGTGTTACATTCGGCGGAAAGAATGTGAACTGTGCACTTGGTGCAGAGTATGAGAAACACTTCACGCAGCGTTCATCGCTCTCCATAGGCAATACCAGACTGGACAATCAGGGTGCAGTACACTATAAGGATTATTCTGTAATGAAATTCGGCGCCGAGGTGAACATCAGCAACATCTCTCTGAGAGCAGGTTACAACTACAAAGAGTCGATGTTCAATCCTGAATATACAAGATTCAATCTTTCTACCGATGAGAGACTTTATCCCTATCTGTGGGATTCCGATTTCAACGGTTGGGGATATGATGATAACGGTGACCTCGTAGTAGGACGTACTGATTTCCAGATAGACCGTTTGGGCACTACCCAGTACTTTACAGGCGGTATAGGATACTGCTCTGCACCCGACGGTGACGGTACCCAGTTCTACATTGACCTGGCTTATGTACACGGATTGAGAAACAGCATCGTCAACATAAACGAATACATTGAGGATGTTGATGTGAATTACAATTATAAATCAGACAAGGTCCTGCTTACATTCGGCTGGAACTTCTGAGATATTTGGTTTGACTTTGAGATAATTTAGGATTGATTCCGGCGGGTCTTGGTGACCGGCCGGAATTTTTTTCAGAACTTGCCCAATATACGGTCCATCACCCAGTTGGTGGGAGTGGCGCTGATGCCGTCACAGGTGCATGTGCCTTTGCCGTTCAGATGATCCACAACAGCCTGTACCAGCGGGAACTGTACATGCTCGGGATTGGGAATGTCAAACTCATGACGTCCGGTGCTGTCATGCAGGGCTATTGGCTGGAAGGTGAAAATGGAGAAGCATATCATGCCCTTGTCACCTATAAGTTCAATTCTGTCCTCCTTGGCGGATTCATCGGCCACAAAGCACCAGGAGCCGGAGCCAACCAAGCCGTTCTCAAACTTGAAACAGGCGCTGACGGTGTCTTCGGCCTGATAAAGGCCGGCGCGGTTGCTGCACAGTCCGTATGCGTCGATGATGCAGCCGCACAACTCCTGTACCATATCAATCTGATGCGGGGCAAGGTCATAGAAATAACCGCCGCCCGATATATCCGGGATTACGCGCCACGGAAGGTCGGTACTGTTGTAGTCCAGTTCCTTGGGAGGCTGGGCAAAGCGTATCTGTACGTTTATGAGTTTGCCTATCTGGGGGATAAGTTCCTTGACCTTGAGGAAGTAGGGCAGATAACGGCGGTAGTATGCCACAAAACAGGGTACTCCGGTCTCGCGGGATACGCGGTTTATCCTCATGCACTCGTCATAACTTTGGGCCATTGGCTTCTCAATGTAGACGGGCTTGCCGGCCTTCATGGACATGACGGCATATGTGGCGTGTGATGAGGGCGGGGTGGCTATGTAGACGGCATCGACATCGGGATCGTTAATGACATCCATCGCATCGGTATACCACTTGCGGATATTGTGCCTTTCGGCATATGAACGGGCCTTGGCTTTGTCACGGCTCATTACCGCCTCAATGGCAGAGCCTTCTGCTTTGGCGAATGCAGGACCGCTCTTATGTTCGGTAACCTGTCCGCATCCTATAAAACCCCATTTTATCATATTTGGCAGATACTATTGAATCAATCGTAAAAAGTCCAACTCAGACCGAACTTGAGCATGCCCGGATTGGCGGGATAGCCCGGGGCAATGAAAGAGTCCCGGTTGGTCATGAGCCCGTCATTGAAATGGTAGTACATCACGTAGAAACGCACTCCACGCAGTGAACAGTTGACATAACCCGACAGCAGCGGATATCCTCCGACATTCTGTATGCAACCGTCATTCTGGAGATGAAATGCTCCGACTGCAGGACAGTAACCGGGTGCGGCATACCTGGTAAAGTAGAGAGCATTGGCACCAATCTCCATATTGAGTCTCCTGTAATAGACAAACTTGAAGTAGAGGTCCGAGAATACATTGAGGTCAGGCAGCGGAATGATCTTTCTGTTGCCCGATAACTGATAGGTTACATGGTTGTCCCAATGCAGGGGACCGAGTTTGAAGTTCTGCTGCAGAGTAGCGCTCAATATCTGTATGGAACCGTCGTATTGGGCGGCTGTTATGGAGTAAGAGGGCTGTGTCACACCGTCCATGTTGACGTATGCTCCGCCGTCATTCTTGAGATAGACATAACCGGCCACGTTCTCCACGTCCAGTTGCAGACGGGTCCGTGTCATTTCCAGATCTATATAACCTCCAAAGTGAGTACGGAATTCTTTCCTGAAATCACGGTCCCACCATGCGTAAGTGGAGTGCATGTTGGCATAGAAGAAAGGAGAATTCTTGGCCGACATATCTGCAAAAGCTCCTATCCTGGCGTCACGCCCCCAGATGGGATATTTGAGTTCCATCTCTCCTTCCAGGCTGAAATCACCCAGATTGGCTCCCAACAGGCAGGTCTCAATTCCTGCCCTGAAGGTAAGATTGTCACCCTGTGCCTTTTCCAACAGGCCTCCTACAGAGAAATCTCCCTCATTGTAACGGCGCATATATTCACCTCTGCCTGCAATTGTGTCGGGCTGGGCAAATGAGCGGAACTCATATCGGGCATAAGCCGAAAGACCGGCGATTGCCCATTTTGTGGAGCCCTCAAGCAGTGACATGGACAGAGTGTTGGCGACATAGAAGTTTTTCATCACGTCCAGCGAGTCATCGTTGAGGAATCTCTTGGAATAGAAGCCGTCAGGTATCTGGTAATGGATGTATTTGCGCTGCAACTGTCCCACCTCCAAGGTGTGTGCTGCCTTTCCAAGTTCCACTACCCGGGTGAAAGTGTATACCGTATCGCCTATGCTGTCCGTGCGGTGGGTGGTCCTCGTTATGGAGAGTTCCTGATTGAGCAGTCCCTGGGTGCGGCGAATATTGTTCCAATTGTAATACAGACGGAACGGTATGTCCTCGGGAGAGTACTGCTTACGTCCCTCGGCCATGGCTTCGGGATTCATGATGTAACGTGTATCCTGAATGCCTCCGTTCTCGGCCATCTTTATGTTGTCCCTGTTTGCTGAAATATAGAGCTGGTATATGTCACCGCGGTAGTATGTGTAAACCCTGGCATCAAACATGGATGTGGCCTGGTTGGGGTAGCGTCCGCGACCCAACTGATAATCAAGGTCAAAGCCTATGCCCGATTTGCGGCTGAAATTGGCTGCAAAATAACCTTTTATATGTTCCTCACCGGTACGCTTGTTGCCGCCCTTGTAATAGTCTATGCTTACGTGCGGTGTCTTGGCATCGGTAAAGCGGAAATCGGGTGCGTCCTTTATCCAGAAATCATATGGCGCATCAAAGGTGAAATCTTTGGGCTCCTCACGCTCAAACCAGAGACGTGAAAGACGCGGTGAACCCATGTTGCCCAGATGGCTGTATGTTCCGAACATTCCTTCAGTAAGATGTACGTTATGGAATGAGTGGTGGAGCGTATCGGGCTCAATGATGTCCGGTAAACCGGTTTGGGTATTTATTCTGAACTGGTAATAATCCTGTGAAACAGTACGCTCAATAACCGTTGAGTCCTTGTCCGGGTCCATGTTCATGAATCCGTCCATGGTCTCGCCGTTGAAACCGTCCTGGTTCTGTGACAGAGTGCTCTGTGCATGAGAACTGAAGGGCAGAAACAACAGGGCTGCTGCAACCGAGGCAAGTGTTTTGCTTAACTGTTTGCTTATGGTCATCTTAAGGGATGAGTCTTAATATGTATTCGGCAATCTTTATAAGAAGTGATGTGCCGCAGGCAATATAGAAGGGAAGTGAACCGATGGCACCGCCTAACTGAAGAATGAACAGCACGGTTGTTACAGCCGCTCCGGCCAGAAACAGGGTGTTGAGTGCATAGCGGGCCTTCTCCGTTCGGTCGGACCTGCCGTCGCGATGCCTTCGTATTCCGCCTTTACGGATCTTACCGGTCAGGTCATATGCCGCGCGGCTGTCCATATCGGACAGAATGGTATATGCTTCCACTATCCGCGGGTAGAGGGGTGAACCCTGTGGGTTACGGGCAATCAGGCTTTCGTATGCAGCTTTTATTTCCGCATCCGATGCAGACTGGTCAACCCCCAATACCGTATATAATTCCTTGTTCTGGGACATCAGGTTCAGATATTGCCGGATACTGCATCGGTGGCCTTCTGGAAGAGCAGGTCCTTAAGGTCTATTGTCTTGATACGGAACTTACCTGTGCTCTTGAGGAACTTGGTACCCTTGCGGTTATAGGCCTCCTTGTCGGTAATCCAGTCCTCGGCAGGGAATATCTTGCCGCCGCCTTCACGACCCTCCTCGTAACGGTACTTGATATCAGCCATCTTCATTGTGAATTCTCCGTTTTTTACCGAGACAGAGAAATTGTATGATATCTTGGACTCATCGGCCACAAAGGCAGTGCTCTTGAATACTATAGTCTGATCCACATGGAAAATGAAACGACGTGCCGATGCATCCTCATTCAGGATACGTCCGGCCTGTGCAAACGGCATGGCAAAACGGCCTTTGGCCCAATTCATCAGAATGTTGTAGCACTGGTCTTCTGTCATTCCGTCGGGAATCTTAACAACCTGCTGAAAATATACATTGCCGTTCTCATCCTCGGGAACAGCACCTTTTCCGTACTTGGGATCCTGTGCGCTCAAATCTTTTGCAACGGCAAACACTGTAAGGAGCAGGCCGGCTATTGTAAGTAATGCTTTTTTCATATATAAGTACCTTATTTTATTTACTGCACAAATGTAGTCAAAAATGCCGATAATGGAATCCGGCTTTTCCGTATTATTGGAAGTAGGCCGCTTAATTAACACGTAAGTATTGCCTAGGGGTGTTACAGGGCCGATTTTTGCTGTTTTTACCCATTGTATAGAAATTTTTGACATTTTTTTTAAAAAAAGATGGGCTAATCTTTGCGACTAATGGAATTAGTATTATTTTTGCGTCAGTATGGATTAACCAATTAATCATTTCAATAACAAACAACTATGGAGAAAATTTTGAAACAGGCTGCTGAGCTTTACGCAGCATTTGCAAAGGACGCTAACGCACAGGTAGAGAAGGGTAACAAGGCTGCTGGCACACGTGCTCGCAAGGCTTCTCTTGAGCTCGAGAAACTGATGAAGGAGTTCCGCAAGGCTTCTCTCGCAGCTGCTAAGTAAATTTCGGACTAGTAGTTAAAAAATAGGGTGCAATTGATTGCACCCTATTTTTTTGTCCGTTTTTCTCAATTTATTCCAGATATTGCATTATCCTGCCGCTTATTTGCAGGAGGGAGATCTCGCAGACTTTGGTGTCGTACTGGACTTGGAGGAGGCTCTCCTCTGCGTCCAGGAGGGATTTCTGGGCCTCGCGCATCTCAATTCCGGACAGGTTACCAAGCAGGTAACGCTCCTGTGCTATGTCCATTGTTTCCTGTGCGGTCTTAAGGTTCTGCTCCTGCAGTTCCAGCAGCATCAGGTTGTTCTGGTAAGCCTGCCAGAAATCGTCCAGGTTGGCGCGCAGCTGAAGTTCCAACTGATCGATGGTGATATCGGCCGTAAGTTCATCAAGACGGGCGTTACGCTCCTGCGTACGTTGCTTTCCGCTAATCAGGTTTATGCCGATGGTGGCGCCGAATGACGGGCCCCAGTTGGTGCGGTCAGTGTAGGTGCTGTTTCCGTAGATATTGTGTGTAAGTCCGTATGCGGCGTTAAGACGCAGGTACGGGTAGTTGCGTGACTGAACGGCGCGGCGGTCCAGCTGTGCCACAGTGCGGTTGCTCTCGGCGCGCAGAAGTGACGAGTTGGTACGCATCATATCGTCATACAGCGACTCGTAGTCAAGGCCGGTGAGCAGGTTGATGGCGGTATCGGCAGCCACATGAACGGAACGCAGGTCCTGATTGGACATAAGACGGTTGATGCGGATGTTGGCTGATCCCAACGCCTCGTGCTGCTTAAGGCTCCGGGCGCTGTCCGAGTTGAAATAGACCTGAGCCTGCTGCATGTCCAGACGGGAATTTCCGCCCATATCATAACGCTCGCTGGTAATACGCAGACGCTCCTTGCTCAGTGCGGTGGCGTATTCCAGGTTCTTAAGGTGCAGGGTCTGCTTGACCAGATTGTAGTACTCGGTGGTGAGGCTTGCAATATAATCCTCAATGGCCACTCGGGTCTGGATGGTGCCCTGATTATGAAGTTCCTCCATACGGTCACGAGTAGCCTGGATGCTGAATCCGTCAAAAACGGTCCACTCGGCACGCAGCTGGGCGTTCAGGGTGTGGTCCAGCACACCGCGGGTGGATACGGTCGAGCCATCGGATGCCAAAGTGGCGTCACTGCTTGAAAGGTTGCCCGAGTAACTGCCCGTAGCGCTAAGGGTGGGGCCACCTCCGGCATAAAGCCAGGAGTCGTTGTTGGCAGCCTTCTCCTCGGAGATATTGACCAGTCTTATCTGATAACTCTCACGGATACCCGTCTCCAGGCAGTCCTTGAGCGTCATTATCTGGGCCGATGAGCCCAAACTGACAGTCAGGGCCAGTAAGGCCGATGTTATTCTGTATGCTTTCATTCCTTTTTCTTGCGTGTCTTACGGTCAGTTGATATGTAACTGTAGATGGAGGGTACAATGTACATGGTAAAGAAGGTGGATATGAGCATTCCGCCAACTACCGCAGTACCCATTGCAATACGTCCGGCGCTGCCCTCACCGTGTGCAAACATAAGTGGCAACAGACCCAGCATTGTTGACGTTGATGTCATCAGGATAGGTCTCAAGCGCTGTATGGATGCGTCGCGTATTGCTATGAACTTGTCAATTCCGGCCTCCTGCTTCTGGTTTGCGAACTCCACAATCAGGATACCGTTCTTGGCCACAAGTCCGATAAGCATGATGATACCTATCTCACTGAAGATATTCATGGTCTGACCGCCGCCGCGCAGGAACACAAGCGCTCCGAACACAGCCAGAGGCACGGTAATCATAACGATGAGCGGATCCTTGAAACTCTCGAACTGAGCTGCCAGAATCAGATAGATAAGCAACAGAGCCAGACCGAAAGCGAACAGCAGGCTGTTGGAGCTCTCGCGGAAGTCCTTGGACTCACCGGTAAGGGCGGTGCGGAAAGTATCGTCAAGAGTCTCCTTGGCAATCTTGTCCATCTCGTCCAGAGCCTGTCCCAGGGTATAACCCTTACCCAGTCCGGCCGATATGGTGGCCGATACAAACCTGTTGTAACGGTACAGACGGGGCGGAGCGATATCCTCTTTCAGGTCCACAAGGTTTTCCATCTGAATCATGTCGCCGCTTCCGCTACGCATGTAGATGGACTTGAGCGCCTGGGTGGTGTTACGCTGCTGGCGGTTTATCTCACCTATGATATCATACTGCTTTCCGTTCATGTAGAGATAACCCATTCGCTGGCCGCTCAGTCCCCACTGCAGGGTCTGTGCGATATCACGGGTGCTTACGCCCAGCAGATTGGCTTTCTCGCGGTTGATGGATATGCGGACCTCGGGCTTGGAGAACTTGAGGTCGGCATCGGCCATCTGGAAGGCGGGGTTGTCATTTACCTTGGCCAGGAACTTGGGCAGCACATCCTGAAGTTTCTCGATGTTGGTGGCCTGCAGTACGTAACGTACAGGCATACCGCCTCGGCCGCCTGCGAATGATGACTGCTGCTGTACGAACGCGCGGGCATCGGTCTCACGGCGTACGGCGGCGCTCAGCTGCTCGAACACCTCCATCTGAGTGTAGTTACGCTCGTTTATGTCCTTGAGGGTTATCTGTATGTTACCGCCGCCACTTGATACTCGGGCGGTCACGAATTTGGCATCGGGCATAATTGAATCAACCACGTCGTTTATGCGCTCGGTATAGTCACGCATGTACTCGTAGGTTACGCCCTCGGGGCCCTGAGTGCGCACGGTTACCTGTGATCGGTCCTCCATAGGAGCCATCTCGGACGGGGTCTTGGTCCACATCCAGACGGCGGCGCCAAGTGCTACTACCATAGTGACAATGGTGATCCAGCGGTTGCGCAGAATGAATTCCAGGCTCTTGCTGTAGTATTTGTTCAGGCCCTCAAAGAAGGGCTCGGACCATGCGTAGAACGCGTTTTTCTTTTCGCGGCGCACCAGGATCTTGGTGGAGAGCATGGGGGTGAATGTAAGGGCGGTGAAGGTGGAAATTACCACGGCGCCAGCAATCACGAACGCGAATTCGCGGAACAGTCGGCCCGTCTGGCCCTGCATGAACACGATGGGTACGAATACGCAGAGCAGTGTTATTGAGGTCGATATGATGGCAAACAGTATCTCGCGTGCGCCGTCAATGCCGGCCTGCATCGGAGTCATGCCCTTCTCTATTCGGTTGTAGATGTTCTCGGTCATAACGATGGCGTCATCGACCACTAGGCCCACAGACAGTACCACAGCGAGCATTGAGAGCACGTTGATACTGAATCCCATCATGTACATTACAAAGAATGAGCCGATGATTGATACCGGGATAACCAGCACGGGGATAAGGGTAACGCGCCAGTCACGCAGGAACAGGAATATGATGAATATAACCAGTATGAATGCCTCGTAGAGGGTGGTCTTTACCTCGTTGATTGATGCGCGGATAAAGCGGGTGTTATCAAAGCCGTACTCGTAACCTACGTCCTCGGGCAGGTCCTTCTCCATCAGTTTCATGCGGTCATAGACGGCGTTGGCAATGTTGATGTGGTTGGCACCGGGCTGGGGGGTTACTGCTACGCCCACCATGGGGATGCCGTTCATCTTCATGTAACTCTTTATGTCACGCGGGCTGAGTTCGGCCTGGCCTACGTCGCTGAAACGTATCACTTTGGTGCCGTCATGCTTGATTACCAGGTCGTTGAATTCCTGGGTGGTGTGCATCTGGCCCAGGGTACGGATCTCAAGCTCGGTGGTGTTACCCTCAATCGTGCCTGAGGGCAGTTCCACGTTCTCGCGGTCCAGGGCGCTCTTTACGTCCATCGGGGTGATGCCGTAACCTGACATCTTTACGGGGTCCAGCCACAGGCGCATGCAGTAACGCTTCTCACCCCAGATCATTACGGAGCTTACGTCCTGGATGGTCTGCAGTTGCTCTTTTACGACAAGGTCGGCCAGTTCGCTGAGTTCCAGCAGCGAGCGCTTATCGGAATGGAGGGCAACCATAAGGATGGGCATTGCGTCGGCATCGGCCTTGGATACTGTGGGGGGATCGCAGTCGCGGGGGAGCATTCGCTGGGCGCGCGATACCTTGTCACGCACGTCGTTGGCGGCGGTCTCAAGGTCGACTGAGAGCTCAAATTCTACCGTGATGCGGCTCATGCCGTACTGGCTGACCGATGAGAGCGAGCGGATGCCGGGGATACCGTTGATCTGCTGCTCCAGCGGCTCTGTTATCTGATTCTCAATAACTTCGGCGTTGGCTCCGGGGTAGGAGGCCGATACCGATATGATGGGGTTGTCCACCGACGGGTATTCGCGCACACCCAGGCTGGTGTAACCCACAACGCCGAACAGGATGATTATGAGCACCAGCACTGTGGCCAGCACCGGGCGGCGTATGCTAAGTTCTGATATGTTCATGGGTGCGGCAGGTTATTTGAGTTCAACCCTCATTCCAGTACGCAGCTGCATGATGCCGCTGGTGATTACGGTGTCGCCTACGTTGAGGCCGCTCAGAACTTGTACTTGAGCGTCTGTGCGCAGGCCCTTGGTGATCTCGTGCGGGATGGCCTGGCCGTTCTTGTACAGGAATACCTTGTCTATGCCCATCTCGGAGATGATTGCCTCGCTGGGTACTGCAAGGGTGTTCTTGAATGTGCGGGTATTGAGGCTGACGCTTACGTATCGGCCGGGAACAAGTTTGCCGTCCTTGTTGTCGTAGATGGCGCGGACCAGATAGGTGCGGGTGCCCTGATCCACCTTTGAGTTGGTGGCGTAGACCTGGGCGTTGTGGATGTCGTCGCTGCCCTCAACCGTGAAGGTCAGCTTGGCTCCGTTCTGCAGCACTCCGGCGTAACGCTCGGGGATGGCGAACTCCACCTTGAGTTTCTCGGTGTTGGTCAGTGTGGCAATGCCTGTGCTGGGTGATGCGTAGGCACCTACGCTTACCTGACGCAGGCCGATGATTCCGTCAAACGGGGCCTTGAGCTCGGTCTGGTCAAGTTTGGCCTTGCATTCCTCTATATCGGCCTGGAGTTTGTTGAAGTTGGCCTCGGCCTCCTGGTAGGCCTCCTTACTTACGGCCTCCTTCTCGTAGAGGGCTTTCTGGCGGGCCAGACGGTCCTCGGTTGACTGATACTGTGCCTCTAACTTTTTTAGCTGGGCCTGCAGGGGGGCGTCGTTGATCTTGGCCAGCACCTGACCTTTGCGGACCTTGGTGCCCTCCTCAAAGAAGATGTCGGTGATCTTGCCCGATGTCTCGAACGACAGGTTCACCTCCTCGTTGGGGATGAGGCTTCCGCTTATGTTGATGCCGTCCACAAGCTCGGTGGGCTGCATGATTACGTGACTTACCGGCAATATCTGGCCGCCGCGTCCTATGGGCGCACCGGCTGTGGGCATCGGCCCCGTGGGTATTTCTGAATTTGATTTCGGTTTAAAACGGTATATTCCTAAAACGGCCAGTCCTATAACAATAGCGGCTATCAGCACCCATTTGGTAGTTTTGCTCATAAATTTAAGGTTTCTTTAATAGGAGGCAAAGTTACTATTTTTTAAAAATGACGCAAAGGGGTCGTTTCCCTTTGCGTCACTTTATTTCCCTTTGCGTCACTTTATTGTTTTTCTAACAAGCTTGAGGAGTTTCTTGGAGGGAGCGGGGGCGTCCTTCAAGGGGATCAGATACCACTTAACCTCCCAGGTCAGGCTTTCGCCGGGCTGCAGGGTTTTGTATTCGCCCTGACTCTCAAGTTCGATGTAGGTCTTGCCCTGATTTACGTAGACCTGGATCTCGGCCTCATTGGGTGCGGGCTGATCGGGCGTGATGTCTGCGAACTTCTTGATCATGAGCAGATTACCTGCAGCGTATGCCAGCCAGCCCTTGCCGTCTGAGTTGATCTTGCGGTTCTGCGGAGCCTGCTCGAACGAGTACCATGATGCACCAGCCTCAGCCTTGAAAGGAATCAGACCGGCGGGTGTGATGCCCTCAACCGGAGCGTCAAAGAATATGAGCGCGGTCTCATCGGCCACAACTCGGGAGATCTCCCACGGGGCGACCTGGCGGGCAGCGTCACCTTTGTTGATGATGGTGTACGCTACGCTTATGAATTTGCCCTTGGGGTCGGGGGTGTAGAGTTTCTGAATCTGGAACGGGAGCTTGCGGGCGGTCTGGCTGGTCAGCAGCAGTGACTTTCCTTTAATTGCGGCACTTGTCTCATCAGTGTAAGCTGCTCTGTCAAACTCAGTTACGGGCGGCCAGTTCCACTCTTTCTGCGGGCTGGTCCAGAATGTGCTGCCGTACTGGTTGGCGGGGCGCAGTTGCGAGAGCATCTCCTGATCACCGTATTTGTACGACAGGATTTTGCCGCCTTCCTTGGCGCTGACTGTCATTGTTACGTTGCCGGCTTTGATTGTAAAGCCTTCATCCACTGAGCCTTGCACCGTCTGGGCCGATGCGTGGGCCGATATTGCTGCGGCCATCAGGGCCACGAAAAACCTGTAAGATTTCATTGCTTTTTTTAGCAAAGATACAAAAATGACGCAAAGGGGTCGTTTAACTTTGCGTCACTTTTACAGGAGATAGACTATGAGGCAGCAGATTGCGGCAACGGGCAGGAGTCCCAATCGCAGCCAGGCTGCAATGATGCCGACCACCAGAGCAATCAGACCGGGCCAGGGTGTGGGTGTGGCCGATATCATATCGGGAAAAGTCATGACAGCCAGCGTGACGTAAGGCACGTAGTAAAGGAAACTGCGCACAAAGCGGTTGCTTATCGGCCCCTTGATGAATACCATGGGCAGGACGCGAATCAGGTTGGTCGTGACAATGGCTAAAAGTATGTAAATCAGTATTCTATGCTGCTCCATTGTCATCGGACTTAATAGGTTTGAGCCATGCTGCTACGGCCGATATCACAACGGTCAGCAACACGGTTCGCATGCCGCTGCTCCACTGGCTGATGACCGGCGCCACAGCGCAGATACCGCTCAGAGTGAAACTGGCAATGACGGCCAATAGCACGTTGCGGTCCCTGCGGGCGGGAGGTATGAAAACGGCCAGGAACATGCCGTAGAGCGACATGCTGAGCGCCGTGACCATATGCTGCGGCAACAGGCTGCCCGCCGTAATGCCGATGGCGCACCCGGTGGCCCAGAAGAGGGTCGATAACAGCGCGGCTGCGTACATGTAGGACGGCGGCGTGTAGCCGGGGTGGGCGATGGATATGCCGAACACCTCGTCGGTAATGCAGAAAGACATCAGGATGCGCTTGATCCAGGGCGTTCCGGGCGCGATTTTCTGCGAAAGGGCCGCGCTCATGAGCATGTAGCGCAGGTTCACCACCAGGCACATGGCTATAACCTCGGCGAATGCGGCCTTGACCGCAATCAGCGAATATGTGCCGTATTCACCGGCCGATGCCCGCGTAAAGAAGCTGGAAAGGAAGCCCTGGCCCGATGTCAGCCCGGCCTTTGCCGCGATAATGCCCAGTGAGAACGATACGGCCAGATAGCCCAGGGCTATTGGGAAGCCGTCCCTTAATCCGTGAATAATGTGTTGTGCCTTACCTCTCATTTTTTTGCAAAGTTACCAAAAGTGACGCAAAGGGGTCGTTTCTCTTTGCGTCACTTTTTATTATCTTTGAAGCCGATTAACCAAATTTGCTTTTTATGAAAAGAATCCTTTTGCTTGCAGTGTTTGCTGTTTCATTCCTTTGCCGGATCAGTGCACAGTCTGATGTTTTTGAGGTGAAATCACCTGATAAGAAGATATGTTTCAGTCTTAAGATTGATGATGACAGGCAGCTTGCATATAAGGTTGCTGTGGCCGGAAAAGATGTCATTGACTGGTCTGTGACGGGTTATTCTAAGGATGCTCAGGGCGGTGTCTTTAAATGTGAGAGTATTACTCCGTTTAACATTAACAGGTCACTTTTGGCATCAGAGGAGGGCTCGGTGCTCGAGATAGGTCAAAAGGCAAAACGAAAGATGAATAAACCTTTAAAGGTGAGTTCTCAGTGGAAACCGATATGGGGTAAACGTGCCATAGTAAAGGACAATTATTCTTCTTGGAATTTTAAAGTCAATTATGAGTCAGGTGGCATGAATGCTTTTAACGTACGTGTCTATAATGACGGAATAGCATTCAAATACTCATTGACGGTTTTTGATGAACCTGGCGGATATGAGCATACTGAATTCAACTTTGCAGGTGATTATACTGCATGGTACTATAACGGTGAGCGTCATAATATAGGCCCCGAGAAGTTGTCCGATGCTAACGGCGAGCGTCTGCCCCTGATGACGATTAAGGCGGCAGATGACCTGTACCTTGCGTTGCATGAGGCAGACCTGGCAGCCAATGGCTGGCCTATGCGTCTGCGCTCTGAGGCCGGTTCGACCAGTTTCAGCGTGATCCCTGAAAAGATTGAGCCAAATACATTGGTGGTACAGGGTGCATGGCGTGTGCTGATGGTGGGTAAGACTCCGGGTGACCTGGTGGATTCTCATTTGCTGGAGTTGCTCAATCCGGAGCCGTACCAGGATTTCAGCTGGGTTCGTCCGGGCGTGTACCTTTGGGACTGGCGTATTGACGGCGCTGTCTGGGAAGGCTACCGCTACGGCATGAATTATGAGTCTTGGGTCAAGATGATTGACTTTGCGGCCGATGAGGGATTCCAGGGTTTGGTGCTGGATGCCAACTGGTACGGTCCGGAGTTTGAGAAGGATTCAGACCCCACCAAGGGCGATAAGGCCCGCGATGTTCAGCGCATAATCAAATACGGTAAGGACAAGGGTGTGGGCGTATGGCTCTATCTGAATGATGTGGCCGGCACCAACTACCCGATTGAGGAGACTCTGGCTCAGTATGAGGAGTGGGGTGCAAGCGGCGTAAAGTACGGCTTTATGAACGGCAATCCGCAGGAGAAGAACCGCAAGACTCAGGAGATTACGGCTCTCTGCGCCAAGCATCATCTGATGGTTGATTACCACGACTATCCCGTGCATCCGTTCGGACAGATGCGCACCTGGCCCAATGCCGTTACGCGCGAGTATTGCAAGGCGCAGCTGGACGGCCGACAGATATTTCAGCCCAAGACTTTTGTGACATCGGCCTTTGTCAATATGGTGGCTGGTCCGATTGACCAGAACAACGGTTTCCTGGAACTGCATCAGGGCCGAACAACCCGTAAGGATAACAATCAGGAGGTTCCATCGACCGTAACGGGTGAAATTGCACGTACGCTGATTACCTGGTCGGGTGCAACCGTAATTCCCGATATCCCCGAGTATTATCAGAAATACCCCACGCTGCTGGAGTTCCTCAGTGCCGAGAAGCAGCCTTGGCAGGAGAGCATTACGCTGGCCGGCGAGATTGGTGAGTACATCGTGATGGCGCGTCAGAACAAGGACGGTGACTGGCTCATAGGCGCCGCAACAAATGAGGATGCCCGCACGCTGAGCATCCCGCTAAAATTCCTCGGTAAGGGCAAATACACCGCGACCGTAACCACAGACGCCGAAGACACCCACTACCGCACCAACCGCGAGACCCTGAAAACAAATGACCCCGTATCGGTCAATCGCAAATCGGCCCTGACAATAGATCTTGCACCCGGCGGCGGTGCCTGCATCCTGATACGCAAATAAAAAAGTGACGCAAAGAGAAACGACCCCTTTGCGTCACATTTGTGTCATTTTCTGCAATTACTGGATGCTGTCGCTCGGAGTGCTCAGTTCACCGAACTGTTTCATGATTTCCAGAATCTGGCCACCCTCATCGTAAGCCTTCTTGATGCCTTTGTATACCGGTACAACAATAGGCTTTCTGAAGCCTTTCATTGCATTGGTCTGGTCAATATTGATGGCTTTGGCGTTCTTCTTGTCTTTCTCGATGCTCCACTTGGCTACCAATGCGGAATCCTTCTGGATATTCTTCATGAACTCATCGGCCAGAATCTCGGTGAAGAATGTCAGAGTGGTCTTGGCTGTCTCGCAGATAGTGTCGGTGCGGTTTTCGACCTTGAATGTGGCCTCGTGTATTGAGCCTAATCCGCTCTTTTTCTGTGAAACGGTGATGGTAAGGCCATCTTCTGACTGAGTGTATGCAGGAGCCTGATCGTCCTGGATGTCTTCAATTGCCTCTTTGGCTTCGTCCAAAAGATCACATGAAGCCAGTGAGATCATTGTTGCGGCTATAAAGCCTAAGAACATGATTTTTTTCATTATTTCCTTTTTATATTAATGGTTGTATTATTCAAGTTTGCCACCCATAGAGAGCACAATCTGCTGCATGGAGGCCTTTACGGCTACCTTGTCCTGGCCTTTGTACTCGGCGGTGTTGTCCTGGGTTACGGTCTTGCCGTCAACGGACCAGAGTTTGGCATCGTCCTTTTCAAGATCAGCTATCTGCTCGCGGTAGTACTGGGTTGCCAGTTCCGGAGTTTGGAAAGTGTACATCATCTTGGATTCGTTGCACTCGTCTTTCTTGAACTTGGCCAGCCACTCCAGTTTGAACGATACGTAGTCCCATGAAAGCAGGACCTCGTCGCCCTTGTCCTCATATGTGGGGGCTGCAATACCCATCAGAGTCATGTATGAACCCATCAGACCCTGTACGCCTGCGCCTGCTGATCCGCCGTTCTGTGCGGCAAACTCGGCATTGGCTGCGGCCAGTGAGTCGTTGTAACGGTTAAGTTCGTTGGTGGTTGCGTTAAGTTCGTTAACGCCGCGGTCAACCTGAGCCTCGACTGCTTTCTCTGCGGACTCGAGGGCTTTCTCAGTTGCTTTCTCGGTTGTCTTTTCGACCGATTTCTCTACGGCTTTGGTAACACCTCTTTCGGCTGCTTTTACAGCCTTGTCAGTAAGGCGGTTAAGTAACTGTGCATTGGAAGGAACTGTAAATAACGCTGCTACGAATAACAGAAGGAATGATTTCTTCATAGGTTAAAAAAACAATAGTTAGTAGTGACAAAAGTAGTTATATTATTTAGCATTTATTCACTAAAAGGTTTATTTTTGCAGAAACATGACTTGCAGATGATTAGAAGGGCGTTTTTGATATTTATCGCGTTTTTTGCCGTGAATACTGGAGCTCAGGCTCAGGGCTATTACTGTGACCGTCAGGGTGCAAGGTTGGAATATGTAAGGAAAAATATAAAGGACGGAAGTACCGAGTGGCGTCACATCATGAACATCACCGATGTAAGAAAAGGGTCCGATGGCACCGAGATTACATCGGCCTCCACATTCCTCAAGGCCAACGGCAAGCCCTATTACAAAGGCGATATCATAGAGCAGGTGGTACTCAGACCAAACAACGATGTATGGGTTGATATGGAAGCGGTCACGATCAATTACGTAAAGGGTCGTTCGGGCCTGAACGCTACGGCCGATGCCCAGCCATCAATACTTCCGGCCGATATGGCACCGGGCGATACCCTGCCGCAGGTGACAGGCAAGGGTAAGGTGAGCCTGCTGTCATTCAGTTTCCATATCTGGGACCGTAAAGTTCTGCGGGAGGAGACAATCTCCCTGCCGGCAGGTACATTCAAATGCGTTGTCCTGGAGGAGCACAGGAAGGAGAACGCGCCGGGTAACAACCGCGAGGTGCTGAACCATACATGGTACAGCAAGGGCGTGGGAATGGTTCGCCACGATACTTACATAAATGGTAAACTAGACACATCAGAGACTTTAGTTCAGATAAAATGAAACAATATATCGAGCAGAACAAGGAGAGGTTTTTTGATGAACTCTTCTCTATATTGAGAATACCCTCAATCAGTGCCAAACAGGAGAATAAACAGGATATGGTTCGCTGCGCCGACCGTCTTAAGGAACTGCTTCTTGAGGCCGGGGCCGATATGGCTCAGGTTATGCCCACCAGCGGAAATCCGGTGGTATTCGGTCGCAAGATGATTGACCCGTCTTACAAGACCGTTCTGGTGTACGGCCACTATGATGTACAGCCGCCCGAACCCCTGGAGAAATGGCACACCGACCCCTTTGAGCCGGTAATTCACGATGATGCCATCTGGTGCCGCGGAGCCAATGATGACAAGGGCCAGCTCTTTATGCACATCAAGGCGTTCGAGTATATGGTCCGCACAGGTCAGCTCAAACATAACGTAAAGTTCATATTTGAGGGCGAGGAGGAGATTGGCAGCCCCTCACTGCCCGAATTCATAAAAGCAAACAAGGATTTGCTCGCAGCCGATATCTGTCTGGTATCGGACACCACCATGATATCGGACAAGGTACCCTCAATCAACTGCGGAATGCGCGGCTTGGCCTATCTTGAGGTAAAGGTAACGGGCCCCAACAAGGACCTGCACTCCGGCCATTACGGCGGTGCCGTGGCCAACCCCATCAACGTGCTGTGCGACATGATATCGTCACTGATTGATAAGGATGGCCGCATAACGGTGCCCGGATTCTACGACAAGGTGGTGGAACTTACGCCCGATGAGCGCAAGATGCTGGCCCGCGCCCCGTTCGATATCGATGAGTACAAGCAGTTCCTTGACATTAACGAGGTCAAGGGTGAGAAGGGTTACACCACTCTGGAGCGTATCGGAATACGCCCGTCGCTGGATGTTTGCGGCATCTGGGGCGGTTACACGGGCCAGGGTGCCAAGACCGTCCTACCCAGCGAGGCGCACGCCAAAATCTCAATGCGTCTGGTGCCCAATCAGACCAGCGCCGAGATTTCAAAACTCTTTATGGACCATTTCCTGCGCATCGCTCCGCCTTACGTCAAGGTTGAGGTAACCCCCTACGAGAGCGGCGACGGATTCCTTATCCCAATTTCGTCCGATGCATACAAGGCTGCATCGAAAGCAATAGGTGAGGTTTACGGAATAGAACCGGTTCCCAGTCGCGGCGGCGGCAGCATACCCATCCTGGCCGAGTTCCAGAAGGTGCTGGGCCTGGATCCGTTGCTCATGGGATTCGGCCTGGAGCGTGACACCATCCACAGCCCCAACGAGAGCTACCTTCTCCGCCAGTTCTTTGGCGGCATGGAGAGCATCGCATTGTTCTACAGGTACTACTAAAAGGCAGATGGCACTACCTTCAGCAGGCGGTGCCATCCCATGAATTACTAAACTATTGTCTAATTATCTCAAATTAATTTGGGATCTCTTTAAAGCTCGAATGAGCTGTTGCGGTAAAATTCCAGCAGGGCGGTGTTGAACAGGTACTCGTAGCGGTACTTGAGGACATCGGCCTGGGCTGTCACCAGACGGTTCTTTGACTCGTTGAACTCGGTTATGCTGGCTTTTCCACCTTCATATTTGGCTTGTACAAGCTCGAATGACTCCTGTGCGCTGGTCTCTACCTCCAGGCTGCTCTCGTAGCGGCTCTTTGAGGCGACTGCATTGTAGTAGGCCTGCTGTATCTCCTTGTAGAGCTGCTTTTTTGTGTTGTCCAGCTGCATCTCCTGATTCATCATGCTGAGTTGTGCACTGCGTACGCTGTTGCGGTTGCTGTTACGTGAGAATATGGGGATGCTCAGGTTCAGTCCTACATGCGGGCCGAAGTTGTTCTTCATCTGACTGCCAAAGTCATCGGACGTGCGGTTGGAACTTGTGTAGTAACCGGTTCCGGCGCCTGCGCTCAGGCTCAGGGTGGGCATGTAACCTCCCTTGGCTACATCAATGTTCTTATTGGCCTGCTCCAGACGCAGCTCCTCGCTCTTGATGGAGGGTTTGATGTCAAGCGCCTGGGCGTATATCTGCTCGGGGCTGTCGGGGATGCGGAACTCAAGGGCATCGGCATCGGGGTGGATCACGTCAAAGCCTTCGGGTGACGGTAGATCCAGCAGCTGGGTCAGGGTAAGGATGCTCATGCTCAGGTTGTTCTGTGCCTGTGTTACGGAGAGTTGGCTCTGTGCCAGTGTGGCGCGCTGCGATGCAACCTCGGCGTTGCTGGCCTTGCCTATGGCTGCCAGTGCTGTCAGGCGCTCCACCTGCATGGAGTCAATGCTTACCTGGTTGCGTGCCACGTCCAGTATGCTGCGGTTGTATACAATCTGTATGAATGCCTGTGCCACCTGAACGCGGACATCGTCCCTTATACGCTCCAGGTCCGCCTTGGCGGCCTCCAGACCAAGCTCGGCCATCTGGATATTGCCCGATATGCGTCCGCCGGCAAACAGGGTCACATCGGTGCCGATACTGAACGATGTGCTGGCTGTGTTGGTGTTGGCGTAGGTATTGTCAATGGTCAGGCTTCGGCCGAATGACCAGCTCTGTGAGGCGTTGGCCGATAAACCGGGCAGTCGGTTGCTGCGTGCTGAGTTCAGGTCAACATCGCGGCTCTGGGCGGCAATATCGCTCTGACGTATCTGTATGTTGTTATCTATGGCGTAGTCAATGCACTGCTGCAGAGTCCAGCCATCGGCGGCATTTGCCGTGCCGGCAGTCAGCAAGGCTGTCAATGCTATTGTTATTACTTTGGTTTTCATATTCATTCTTCGGTTTCAGTTGATTCCTGGCTTTGTTCTGTCTCGGCCTGCTCATCCTCTATGATGCGAGGTCCGCGTACGGTATCGCCTTCACTCAGGCCCTCCTTGATTTCTATATTCACTCCGTCGCTCAAACCGGTCTCGACCTTGGTCTTGGTATAGGAGCCGTCATCGGCCTTCTTATAGACGTATGACTCTTCCTTAACGAATTCAAGTGCGCTCTCGGGTACGGTAAGCACGTCGGTGGCTTTCTCCAGGTCAATCTGGGCGTTGGCGCTGTAACCGGAGCGGATTACGTGCTCCGAGTCAACCTTTACGGCTGCCTTTACCTTGAACTGGTTGGCTCCGTTATTCTCGACAGCCTTAGGCGATATGTATTCCAGACTGGCATCGAAGGTGTAGTCCTTAAGGGCTCCGATGGTGATGGTCAGGGGCATTCCCTCGTACAGGGAACCTACCTCAGTCTCATCAATCTGTCCCTCAAAAATAAGGTCGCTCATGTTGGCTACGGTTGCAACGGTGGTACCGTCGTTCAGGGTGTTGGCCTGGATGACTGAGTTGCCCACCTTTACGGGGATGTCGAGTATAAGACCGGTTATGGTAGAGCGTATCAGGGTTGAGCTTGAGGTGGCGTTCTTGGACGAAACACCGTCGCGGATTACCTCAAGTGACTCCTGTGATGCTGCGTATTCCTCCTTGGCCTGATTGAGCTGCTGTTCGGTCTTTTCATACTCCTCGGCACTTATCAGGTTTTTCTCAAAGAGAGCCTTCTCACGGTCAAAGTTGGTCTGTGCCTGCTTCAGATTTATTTCTGACAGACGCACGCGGCTCTGGGCTGCAGAGAGGGAGTTCATATCGGGAATGACGGTGAGGCGTGCAATGACTTCACCCTGCTGTACCATCTGGCCTGCCTCCTTGTAGATCTCGGCTATGATACCGTTTATCTGGGGCTTGATGTTGACCTCGTTGCGGGGTACTATCTTACCGGTAAGGACGGTGCTGCGTGCCACATCCTGTTTCTGTGCGGGGAGTTCCTGGTAACGGATCTCCTCAGGCTGTGAGTTCTTGTAAAGGAATACGAATGTTCCTGCAAACACTGCTACTATGAGTACTAATACGATGTACTTGATTACTTTTTTCATATCTGTTATTGTTTTTTATTTCCTATACTGTTTATTCGTCACGCATTGCATCGACCGGTTTTACGGCCATGGCACGTAGTGCGGGTGCCAGTCCGGCAAGGGCTCCCAACAGGGCCAGCAGCGCTGCTGCCAGTATGGCGGTGTTGAATGATATCTGGAATGTGGCATCGGTCGAAACCTTCTCGAATATATTGAGCAGGAATACTGCGAATACTATTCCGGCACTTCCGGCTGCCAGAGTAAGTGCCACGCTCTCGGTTATGATCTGTGTAAGGATCTCACCGGGCATTGCACCTATGGCGCGTCGTATGCCTATCTCAATGGTGCGCTCCTTTACGGTTACCATCATTATGTTGCTCACTCCTATGCAACCTGCCAGCAGGGTACCCAGGCCGACCAGCCATATAAGGAAGTTGAGTCCGCGGAACAGGTTGTCCACTATCATGAATATCTCCTCAGTGTTGAGAATCTGCATGGCCTCAAGGTCATCGGGGTCAAATGAGTGCTGACGGGCCATGATAGAGCGTATGCGGGGCTCCAGTACGCTGGTGTGTATGCCTCCCTTGGCTGTTATGCATATTATGTCAACTATGTTTCCGCGATTGTATATGGTCGATGCAAGCGATGCGGGAATCATGAGCGAGTAACTGGCATTGGAGTTGATGCTTACGATGCTGGAGTTGAAATCAACGCCTATGATCTTGAAGTACAGATCGCCTACTTTTACGAACTTTCCGCAGGGGTCGCCTCCATCAGGGAAGAGATTCTGGTAGATGCGCTTGCCTATGACGCAGACTTTGCGCTCCAACTGTATATCGGTCTCATTCAGGTATCGGCCGTAACGTATCTTGGGCTGTTCAATCTTGCAGTAATCGGCATTTACGCCACGCAGTGCGGCCGATGTTGAGTGCTCTCCGTATTCTACCGTATTGCCCCATCCGCTGATCATGGGTGATACTACGTCAAGCTCGGGGACCATCTGCTTGAGACGGTCTATGTCTGTGCGGGTAAAGTTCCAGTACCGGCCCTCCGGCAGCCCTTTATAGGGCTTGGATGTGTTGGACGATATCAGGACCATGGTGTTGCTGGCAAATCCTCCAAAGTTCTCCTGGAGCAGGCCTTTCAGACCCTGTCCGCCCCCTATCATGAATAGCAGCATGAACAGTCCCCAGAATACTCCGAATCCGGTAAGTATGGTACGGCGGCGGTTACGTGTCAGTGAATCGGCCGTTTCACGGAATGAATCTATATCGAATCTCATAATCAGTCTGCTCTAAGTGCTTCAATGGGTCTTACGCGGGCTGCCTTGACTGCAGGGAAAAGACCTGCTATCGTGCCTGCTATAACCAGAAGTACGGTTGATTTTATTGCCTCGCTCAATCCCACTGTGGGGTTGATCAGAAGGCGGATGCTCTGTCCGAACATATCCATTGATTCCTGTCCGACGGTCTGGTCCATGATGATGCATGCTATCATGCCCAGCACCATTCCGATGTATCCGAAGAATGCGGTTATTGCCACACTCTCGGCTATTATTAGTTTGGTGATGTTCCAGGGACCTGCGCCTATGGCCTTGCGGATGCCGAACTCATGGGTGCGCTCCTTGACGGTAATGAGCATGATGTTGCTCACACCCACGATACCTCCCAGCAGCGTAAACAGACCTACTATCCAGAGTCCGGTGTTGAGTATGCTACGGCCCTTGTTCATCTGCATGTTCTGGGTAAACTGGTTCCAGATATAATAGGCGCTCTCATCATCGGGGGCAGCGCTGTGTCGGGCGTTGAGTATCTTTTTGAGTCGGAGTTCGAATGCCTCGTTCTCAGCCTCAGTCTCAAGTCCGTTGAATGTGAATGCTATCAGGTCCAGGTCATTGGCCATTCCGAATATAGACCTTGCAGTGGTATAGGGTATATAGAGTTCGCGGTCATTGCGGTTCTCATAGGCATGACGTACGCCTATTATTGTGAATATCAGATTTCCTACCTTAATCTTTTTTCCAATCAGGGTCTGGTAGTCGGTACCGCCTTCCAGCAGGTTCTTGGCCAGCAAATGCGTTATGACCATAACTTTACGTTTCTGGGCGATATCCAGATTGTTGATGAAACGGCCAGAGAGCACCTGTATGTGGTTCATATCGGCCTGAGCGGGAAATGTGCCGTTCAGGTACATATCGCTGAAATGTTTCTTCTTGTAAGTTACAGCGAATCCGCTTTTTGAGACCGATGTGGTTACCTGGTCAATAATATCCGGGAACTGACGGGCCAGAAGTGTCATATCCTGCTCGGTGAGTGTCATGTATCGGCCGGTCTTGTATCCGTTATAGGGCTGCGAAGTTACGTTGGGATAGATCTCCATGGTGTTGGTGGCAAATCCCTCGCTGTCCTGGTTGAAGGAGTTCATCAGTCCGTTTCCGGCTCCCAGCAGCACGATGATCATGAAGATGCCCCATGCTACGGAAAATCCGGTCAGGCTGGTGCGCAGCTTGTTGCGGCGTACGCTCTCCCATATTTCGGTTAAAAGGTCCTGCATGGTTTACTTCATTATTGTGGTTGTACCGAATGCCGATGCGTTGTGTTGGGTGTTGTCCTCAATCTGGCCTATTACACCGTCCTTGATGTGGATGATACGGTTGGTGCAGTTGGCAACTCCGCTCTCGTGGGTTACCACTACGATTGTGATTCCCTCCTCGCGGTTAAGACGGCTCAGAAGCTCCATGACCTCGACCGATGTCTTGGAATCCAGTGCGCCGGTGGGCTCATCGGCCAGGATTATCTGCGGCTTGGTAATCAGGGCTCGGGCAATGGCCACACGCTGTTTCTGGCCACCCGACATTTCGTTGGGGTAGTGGGTTGCCCACTCTTTCAGGCCCAGACGGTCCAGGTATTCCATGGCCATCTGATGACGCTGTCTGCGTCCGATACCCTGATAAAAGAGGGGCAACTCCACGTTCTCAACGGCTGTTTTGAAGGAGATGAGATTGAATGACTGGAATATGAATCCAATCATCCGGTTGCGGTAATCGGCAGCCTGACGTTCGGAAAGATTCTTTATCAGTTTGCCGTCAAGGTGATATTCACCGGTATCATAGTTGTCAAGTATACCAAGTATGTTAAGTAAGGTGGACTTACCGGAGCCCGACGCTCCCATTATGGATACGAACTCGCCGCGCTCTATTCCAAGGTTTATGCCTTTGAGTACGTGGAGGGGTTGTGCACCCATGTAAGTCTTGTTGATGTCTTTAAGGTGTATGAGCATTTCAGTGACTATTGTCTGTTTTTAGTTCAGTGTCTTAGTTTATTAGTACACCACAAAGGTATGCGGTTATTTTGGATGTACAATGGATAAAGGACTGCATTAACAATATTTAGTATTCAAGCCTTTGCCAAATACACTCCAATGACGATTGCGTTTGGGGATTGTTACTGACAAATATCTGTTTTCCCGTTTTTTTAAGTTAACTTTGCAAACCAATGGTATAATTCACGTTTATTTATGAAAATCAAGTCAGTTCTGCTTGTCATGGCGTCATTTGCCCTGCTTTGGGGATGTAAGGATGACAAGCCCCAGTTCGGGGCTCCCATTGCTTCACTGAAAGTGGTGGGGGTTAACGGAAATCCGGATTTGGGAGAGGGTGTGAAACTGGGTGTCTATGTAAGTGATCCGGTAGGTGCCATCAATGAGCCTGCCACAATTTCCGGTAACGGCGCTTTGACATTGGACAATGAAGTCAAATGGGCCTTTGACCAGTCTCATTCAGCGAGATTCTTTGCATATGCACCGTATGATGAATCTTTCTCGGGACAGGAGATAGTGACTTTCAACGCTCCTACAGATCAGACTACACCCGAGAAGATGCTTAAGGGCAATCTGCTCACCGCTTCGGCATCGGGCTCTCCGTCTGATAAATCTGTGGTTTTCAAGCTTAAACATGCCATGACAGCCATGACGGTCGCATTTGACAACCGTTCAGGCCAGAAGATAAAGTCCATGTCGGTAACCGGATTCATGACCGAGGGCAAACTGAACATGGTTACCGGAACCCTTACCGCCACCGGTGGCAAGAAGGTGATAAAGCCGTTGCGTGCTCCGGGCAATGACAACTCATTCTGTTTCATATATATTCCGCAGGATGTCACGCCGCTGTTCACGGTTACCCTTGAATCGGGAAAGACGATGTCATTTACATATAAGGATAATTACTGTCATGAGTACCCCGATAAGATTCTCAGGATGAAAATCCAGATTGACGAGTCTACCCTTGAGGGTAATATCCTGGAGATGAAAGGTGTCAACATGAGCCAGTGGAGTACAAACGGTGTTCCGGAATTTGACAGTGCACCTTCATTCATCAACCTTGCCGGACTCCGTTATGTGGAGCCCGAAAAGGACGGTTTCTTTGCTGCATATATCAACAAAGCGACGGTTACCGCGATTGACAACAATAATCCCGATATCCTGGGTGTGATACTTGAGGACTCTACAAGCGCCCTCCATGTATGGGCAAACATCGACAGCGAACTTGAGGTAGGCAACACCATTGCCGGTCCGATAATGGGACTTATGGAAAAGAGGCTGGACAATGAATTCCATATATCATTTTTCCATACGGATTACGCAACCGTTTCGGAGACCAAAGAACTGCCGTGCACCGAAATCAGCGTAAGTGACCTGTTCAGGAACAAGGTCACAATGGAATACCGCCGCACCAGACTCAAGGGCCTGACTCTTAAGGAACCGTTCTCCGGCGACAGGGCTGTATTCATGCAGGGTGATGATGAGATCAGCGTGGTCTGTCAGAATCTGGAGGTGGCTCTTGCGGCTGGTGCCAGGGGAGACCTTATAGGATTCCCGGTCAATTACGGCCAGGATATAGTGTTTATGGTGTATGATCAGAGTCAGTTCACTTCTTTCATCAAGGATGAGGTGGAGACACCGTTTACCCGGGACAGCATCTGCGGTCTGTATGATTTTACAGGTCCCGACGAGGCGGTGTTCTCATTGAGTGCTCCCGATGCCCAGTTACAGTATTCCGTAAGGACATTTGATTACGGACGTTCCATGCAGGTGGCCGATACCCGCAACGGTGAGGCTCATCTGTTCCTTATCTATGAAACGTCAGAACTTATCGTGGGACATGAGTATGTGGTTTCATTCAGCCCCATGGGTAAGAGCGACAGGAAAGGCTCTACCATGATGATGGAGTGCGTGAAAGTAAGTGATAATACAGCCTGGCTGATTGACAAGTCCGGCAAAACAGGTTTGATTTTGGCACTATGAAAAAGATATTCCTTATAATAGCAACGGTTCTGATTCTGTCTCAGAACGTCATGGCAGAACTTGTTAAACCCGATCTGGCAGCAAAATATGCCCAGAAGGTCCTGGGTATGAAGCAGTCTCCCGTTCAGGAGACAATGCCTTCAATGAGGGCTCAGGCCCGTGACGCCAATAGTGCCGATCCGGAGTATTACATATTCAACAATCCTAAGGGCGGCTGGGTTATCATTGCAGCCGATGACCGTGTAAACCCTGTAATAGCTTATTCCACCCAGGGTTCATTCTCTGCAACGTCTATGCCGGAGAACCTTAAATGGTGGATGGACGGTGTAGCGCAGGTAGTTAACGATGTCCGCGTAAAAGATCTGCCCGTATCTGAATCGGTCCGTAATGCATGGAATTCACTGGCCGCCGGTAAGGAGATGATTACCGAGGGTACTACCAAGTATTCCGAAACTGCATTGTGGGGTCAGGGAGAGCCGTATAACAATCTATGTCCGGTCATCACCGGCGAAAACGAACGTGCTGTTTCCGGTTGCGTTGCCACAGCAATGGCTATCATAATGCAGTACAACTCATGGCCGGAACATGGCAAGGGTGTGATCGGAGGATACAGCACCAGGAGTTCCGCATATATTCCGGCATATGACATAAACAGCCATTACTATGATTGGGAACTGATGTCGGCCGATGCTGTCGTAAAAGGGCAGACCAGAACCTGGGATTTTGAGCAGAAAGAGAGCGTGGCCCAATTGATTCATGACTGTGGCGTGGCTGTTCAGATGGAGTATTCAAGTGAAGGATCTGGCACATCCAACGGCAGTATGCTGATTGCCATGCAGGAAAATATGTCTTATTCTCCAAATTCCTCACTTGTAAGCAGGTCGGCTTATTCGCTTGATGAATGGTATGCATTGATTAAGAATGAGATAGATAACGGCCGCGTGGTATTTTATTCCGGGCAGGGCAATGCCGGAGGACATGCTTTTGTCTGTGACGGATATGATACTGAAGGTTCCAAACTCCGTATCAACTGGGGTTGGGGAGGTGCTGCCAACGGCTATTACACTCTTGACCTGTCTGTTGAGGATGCAGGTTTCAATTTCAGCAATGAACAGAGTGCGGTGATAGGTCTGGTACCTGATACTGCAGCGGTTGATGCAGTAAAGAATATCGGTTTCTATCTCAGTTATAATAACGGATTCTACGGAATGGAACCGCTTGTTCCCGCTGATATCAATCTGGGAGGAGAACTGAGTTTCTATGTGGGTTGGGTATCAAGTCTGTCCGCACGTGACCTCATTCTTGATTTTAAGGTCTGTCTTGAGGATAAGGATGGAAATGTACGCCAGGAAGGTTGGCCTCTCCATATGGAAATTCCTGCAGGTAAAGGTTATATCTATGCCAATCAGACCGAAATGACCACTCTGACCGTTGCACCAGATTTTACTGACCATTTCAGACTTTATGTAAAGGATGGAGAAAACTGGGTGCCGATGGTGGGCAACTACGATCTTCTGCCGCAGGTTGACGGCGTGATATGCGGTGTCACACAGGATCCGGTGATAATAGTTCCCGATGACTGTGCCGCCGGAAAGACCATAGACCTTTCGCTCACACTCGGATTCACTCATGTAAAGAAGGTAAAGTGGACAGTGAACGGAGAGGCTCTTGAATCCAACCAGGTACAACTGGTCAAAGGTAAGAACGCTATCAGGGCCGATGTGGAGTATCTGGATGAGACATCGGGCTCCATATTCCGTACCGTAACATTGGAATAACAATTATTGGAAATATTTTTAACCGACAACAATTAATTTCTTATGAAAAGAATCAGTGGCATGATTGCTTTGGCTGCAGCGGCATTAATGCTGTCCTGCGGCGGTGGAAAGTACGAGTATCCTTTCCAGAATCCCAAACTTAAGGTTGACAAGCGTGTTGATAACCTTATGTCTTTGCTTACCCCCGAGGAGAAGGTGGGACTTATCATGAACAAGTCCATATCAGTGGACCGTCTGGGCATTCCGTCATACAACTGGTGGTCAGAGGCCTGCCACGGTGTGCGTCAGGGCGGTTATACCGTATTCCCGCAGCCTATCGGCATGGGTGCATCATTCAACGAGCAGCTTGTTTATGATGTATTCAGCGCAGTTTCAGACGAGGCCCGCGCCAACTGGAACCGCTCCAACCATGACATCTTCAATGTTCAGATGGGTGCCAACTACGTACCCGGCAATCCCGAGCTGACATTCTGGTGCCCCAATGTAAATATCTTCCGTGATCCCCGCTGGGGCCGCGGTCAGGAGGCTTACGGTGAGGATCCCTACCATATGAGCGTTCTGGGTGTTGCCAACGTAAAAGGTATGCAGGGCAATGACAAGAAATACTACAAGACCCATGCCTGCGCCAAGCACTATGCAGTGCACAGCGGCCCAGAGAGCCAGCGTCACCGCTATGATGCAGTGGTTTCAATGCGTGACCTGTGGGAGACTTACCTGCCCGCCTTCAAGGCTCTGGTACAGGAGGGTAACGTACAGGAGGTTATGTGCGCATACAACCGTTACGAGGGCGAGCCCTGCTGCGCAAGCGACCGTCTGCTCACCAACATCCTGCGTGAAAAGTGGGGTTACAAGGCAATCGTGCTGACTGACTGCGACGCCATCAATAACTTCTACAACAAGAACCAGCACGGTACACATCCGGATGCAGAGACTGCATCAGTTGATGCTGTTCTGTCAGGTACTGACCTGGAGTGCGGTAAGGCATTCATGTCACTGACCAAGGGTCTTGAGGACGGTAAGATCAACGAGGCCGATATCGACATCGCCCTGCGCCGCGTGCTTAAGGGTCGCTTTGAGCTGGGTATGTTCGATCCCGCCGAGATGCTGCCTTGGGCCAACTTCGGTGAGGACGTTATCAGCAGCGAGGCTAATGACCAGCTGGCAGTCGAGGCTGCACGCCAGTCAATGGTTCTGCTCAAGAACAACGGTGTCCTGCCTTTGGACAAGAACATAAAGAAGCTGGCCGTTGTAGGTCCTAACGCCGATGACCGCAGCATGATGAACGGTGAGTACGGCGGCAGCCCCACACAGGAGCATACCCGTTCTCTTCTGGACGGTATCAGAAAGTTCTTCCCCAACACCGAGATCGTTTATGACCGTGCATGCGAGATCCGCAACGAATACTACACCACTTATTACACACAGGATGTAAACGGTGGCAAGGGATTCAAGGGCGAGTTCTGGAAGAACACCAATTTCAGCGGCGCTCCTGCCGTTACAGGTAACTATACCGAGGTTAACTTCAGCAACTTTGGCGCTTACAACTTTGTAGAGGGTCTGGATCAGAGCGAGAATATCTCTGCCCGTCTGACCGGTAAGCTGGTTGCTCCTTTCACCGGTGATATGAACTACAACATCAGCTCAGACAACGGCTACAAACTCTATGTGAACGGTCGTCTGGTTGAGGAGGCTAAGGGCGGTCAGGGTGGCCGTGGCGGCTTTGGCGGATTCGGCGGCGGCTTTGGCGGATTCGGTCGCGGAGGCGGCATGCAGCAGATGAAGTCATTCAAGGTTACCAAGGGTCAGACTTATGATATCAAGATTGAGTACACCCACGCTACCGGTAACTTTGCACGTCTCAATGCTCAGATCTGCGTACAGAAGATTGCCGAGTTCACAGACCTGGCCGACAAACTGGTTGCTCAGAACGTTGACGCTATCATAATCATCGGTGGTATCACTCCTTCTATGGAGGGTGAGGGCGGCGATAAGCCCGATATCGAGATTCCTGCCGTTCAGCAGCGTCTTATCCGTGCCATGCACGCTACCGGCAAGCCCACCATTTTTGTTGACTGCGCAGGTTCATGCATGGGATTCGGCTCACTCGAGGATCAGTTTGATGCTCTCATCCAGGCATGGTATCCCGGTCAGGGCGGTGCCCAGGCTCTTGCAGAGATCCTGAACGGTACCTGCAACCCCAGCGCCAAGCTGCCTGTTACATTCTACAAGAGCACCGATCAGCTGCCCGAGTTCACCGATTACTCAATGGAGGGCCGTACATACCGTTACTTCCGCGGTGAGCCTCTCTATCCGTTCGGTTACGGTCTGAGTTACACCACTTACGAGTACGGTCAGGCTACCATCTCCAAGAACTCAATGAAGAAGAACGGCAGCGTTACCATCACTATCCCGGTTACCAATACCGGCAAGCGTGAGGGTACCGAGATCGTTCAGGTGTACGTAAAGAGTCTGGACAACCCCGCCGCTCCTATCAAGGGCCTGCAGGGATTCCAGCGCGTAACACTTAAGGCAGGTGAGACCGGCAACGCCGTAATCACACTGACCGGCAAGTCATTCCAGTACTACGACGAGAAGATTGATGAGGTTTCAACCTTCAGCGGTCACTACAAGCTGCTGTACGGCTCATCATCGGCCGATAAGGACCTGCAGTCACTTGACTTCGAGGTGCTGTAAGCCACTGTTAACAACTAAATATTTAGGTTAAAGTCCCGCACAATTGCAGAAATTGTGCGGGATTTTTTTGCTTTCGGGGTTTTGAGGGCTTTTCTTTGCTGTGTCAACTAAAAGATTAGTTAGAACCGATGAAAGCCTTGACTGAGAAAGAACAGATGGTAATGAGCGTGCTCTGGGAGCATCGCCATTGCAGCGTCGATGATGTGGTTGGTTTCCTTCCAGATCCCAAGCCGGCCTATAATACAATACTAACGTTCCTGCGTATACTTGAGAAAAAGGAATTCATATCGTATCAGGAAGAGGGACGTAAGCACATCTACTATCCGTTGGTAGAGAAAGGTGAGTACACCCGATGGACGCTGACCGAGATGAAGGACAAGCTCTTTAACGGATCTGCCCGCTCTATGGTCAACACCTTTATTATGGAATCGGGTCTTAGTGACTCCGATGTACGTGAGCTTATTGATATGTTGAACATGCTTGAAACTGCAAAGTCATGATTTACCTTATAGTATCCGCCATATCGCTGGCCTTGATGGTGACCGTTTACCGCCTCACTCTGAGCCGAACCACATTCCACGGATTCAACCGTTTTGTGCTGCTGGCAACCCTGGCACTGGCGGCTGTAGTACCGGTCATGCATTTCCAGAGCATCAGCAGCAGGGCATCGGCACCTATTAATTATATGCTGGGCGAGATTATGGTTTATGCCGATGGTACATCGGGCGTAAATACCATGCAGACAACGGAGTCCGGTAGCAGTATAAGTATATTATCGGTAATTACTGTTGTCTATCTGGCAGGGGTGATATTCTGTCTGTTAAGGATTGCCATTGGCATACTGAGTTCCGAGATTATCTGTCACCGCCGTTCCAGAATGCTGGCCGACGGGTCCCGCCTGGTTATAACCGAGCGCAACTACGCTCCGTTCAGCTGGCGTAACTGCATAGTGATTTCACGTAAGGATTATGAGTCAAACGGTGCCATGATAATAGCCCATGAGCAGGCGCATGTGCACCATCACCACTCTTTTGACCTTATCCTGGCTCAACTGTTCTGCGCCTTTCAGTGGTTCAATCCGGCTGCATGGATGCTACGCCGCAGCCTTATGGAGGTCCATGAGTTTGAGGCCGACGCATCGGTCCTGGAGGATGGGTTTGACGGCCGCCGTTATCAGATTTGTCTTGTCCGTGCTGCACTGCAGGGCAGTTTTGCGACAACCACAAATAATTTCTCAAATTGTTCAACCAAAAAAAGAATTGTTATGATGAACAGACATTCAACAAATCCTTGGGCACGCCTGAGAGCGTTGCTCATGTTGCCCGCAGTGGCATTGTCAGTTATAGTTGCATCGGCCTGCAAACAGGATACAAACAGTGAGATGAATTTGAAGACGCAGGATGCATCCCCTAGCAGTGTTTTTGTGGATATTCAAGAATATGAAATTGAGGAGGCCGATTCAACTGATGAGGTGTTTTGGGTGGTGGACCAAAGACCGGAGTATCCGGGTGGTGAAGCAGCTCTGATGGAATACCTGAGAAGTAATTTACAATATCCTGAGAACTGTAAGAAAAACAAGGTCCAGGGTCGTGTGTTAATTTCTTTTGTGGTCAATAAGGATGGTAGTATAGTTGAACCGGCGGTTGTAAAGAGCGCAGGCCCTGAAGGTGTTGAACTTGATGTTGAGGCATTAAGGGTGGTAAGTTCTATGCCGGCCTGGACTCCCGGAATGCAGAATGGTGAGGCAGTACGTGTCCAATACACCATTCCGGTGGCCTTCCAACTCTAAAAATGATACTGACCTTTGCCCTGGGTGGCGGTGCCAAAGTTGATGGCGTTCTTGGGGCAGCGGTGGTAGCAACTCATGCAATTGGTGCAATGACCGTTCCATTTGGGGCGGTCATTCTCTATTGTGATGTTCTGCAGGGGGCAGTTTTTGGCACAGATGCCGCAGCCGATGCAGGCGTCCGATACCGTGAACTTGCGGTCGGTTATGAGCAGGCCGTAGAACAGGGGCTTGAGTATGTTTGATTTGAGGAATGTCTTGCTGCCGCGCAGTTTATCATAATTACCATGCACACGCTGTTTAATCAGGCCGATGACCTCGCGGAGGCTCTCACGGGTGCCGTCAATCTTGCGCTTGGCGTTCTCCGGGGTGTCCAGACTGAAACCGGGCAGGTTGATGTAGGTCTCGGGCATCTGGAATGAGAAGAATGCGTCCAACTGCAATCCCTGTTTGCTGAGGTCCTTGCAGAGATGCTCATACGTAAGACCGGTCTGATCGCCACAGGTGCAGGCTGCGAATATATAGGATGGTTTGCCTTTGATGCTGACCGTGCGCAGGAACTCCGATACCAGTTTGGGTACTGACCATGAATAGACGGGAAAGACTATTCCCAGTGCCTCATCGGGGCCGAATTCCAAAGCCGTTCCCTGGCGGGCGGCCTCGGGGATGAATATCATGTTGTCATCACCGAGTTCCTTAGAAAGGGTATCTGCCACAAAGCGGCTGTTGCCGCATCCTGAGTACCAGAGTATCATATTACAAAATCCATTTTAATGTCGTTTTCATCCACCGGCACGGAGGGCAGTTTCTGGCAGTCAAAGCAGACTCCAGCCTTAAGTGCGTGCGGCAACTGCGGCAGCAGGCGGTCATAGAACCCGCGGCCGCGGCCCATTCGGTTGCCGGCGGCATCGAACGCGCGGCCTTTACCTGCTCACCGTCGGGCTCAGGTATGCCGAACTGTTCACCCGGATGCAAAGTGCCGTTGTAGCGTTTTACTATAAGGTCATCGCCCTGTATCGAGGGTAGGTAGAAACGTTTGCCGGAAGCGGTCCATTTATCTATGAATGCAGGGGTCTGCACCTCATCATCCATTGACCAATAGGCCAGTATATCGGTTGCATCCTTAAAAGCCTGATTCTGCTCCAGACGCTCCCAGACGGCAGCAGACTGGGCGACTTTGCTTTCAGGAGTCATGACTGATACCAGCTTTTTGATACGCTGGCGTGTCTGTTTCTTGTCATCATGCATGGCTTGCATGCTATACTCGCAGCCGCAGTAGCGCTGGTTGTAGAAATCCTGCTCCTTTATGATTTGTGAGCGGCGTTCCTGCAAACCGCCCTGACGCCAGTTCCTGTCCCAGAAGGTAAGTCCAGGGAACTGTGCAGCGGCCCAATTACCTGCCTCCACAATCTGGTCATGGCGTTTCCATCGGCTTGAATCAAGGGTGGATGTAAAGGTGCTGAATCCGTGCTCCGATGCATACTTGGCGGCACTCAAGAGACGCATCTTAAAGCACTCCAGGCAGCGCTTGCCGCGCTCAGGCTCACCCTCAAGACCGGTAATGCAGCACTGCCACTGAGCGTGGTCATAATCGGCATCCACTATCTCAAGTCCCTGAGCTGAAGCATATCGGGAGCACTCCTGCTTACGTACCAGGTACTCCTCATAGGGATATATGTTGGGGTTGCAGTAGTAGATAGTGGGCTTGTAACCATTTGCCAGCATCCACTCTATGATGGCTCCGCTGCATGGGGCACAGCAGGTATGTAGCAGGACCTTTTCCATTACCGGCGGCTCTTTTTGGCGCACTCGGGGCAGATGCCCTTGGCCATGTAGTTTACGGTCTCAACCTGGAAACCGTCAGGATATTTTACTGTCGGTATGGGCAGTTCCTCTAGGCAGAACGTGCGGTGACAGACCTCGCAATGGAAATGTACGTGGCGGTCATCGTCCACATCGCCATGTGCGTGGCAGAGTTCGTATCGGACCCCCTCGCAACCGTCATCAATCTGGTGCAGGAGGTGGTGTTCCTTAAACAGGGTCAAGGTGCGGAATATGCCCGACTTGTCAATCGTGTCAATGGCGTCCTCAAGTTCGGACATGGTGACGGGACGGTGGCTGTCGGCCAGCGCCTTAAGTACCAGCAGTCTGTTGGCTGTTGGTTTAATTCCGTGCTCAATTAACATTTTTTCCATTGCTCTGCAAAGTTAATAATTATATCTTTGCGGCCTTCAATAATCACTTTGCTATGAATAGACATATCTTTACCTTTTCTGTTTTAGCCCTTCTCACAACCGCCGGTTATGCGAATGAGGCCGATTCTGTATTCTATGAGACCGATGAAATTGAGGTGACAGCCTCACGTATCAAGACCCCGCTGCCCAAGGCATCCCGAATTATCGGAATAATGACCCAGGAGCAGATAAACTCATATGCAGTCCAGTCAGTAAACGACATACTTAAATATGCAGTTGGTGTAGATGTACGCCAGCGTGGTCCGATAGGCGCGCAGACCGATGTTGGCGTGCGCGGCGGCAACTTTGAGCAGGTGGCCATTCTGCTGGACGGAATAAACATCTGTGATCCGCAGACCGGACACAACTCATTTGATTTTCCTGTAGATATGAGCGATATTGACCATATTGAGGTGCTGGAGGGTCCGGCCGGAAGGGCATACGGATCATCATCGCTGATGGGTGCCATCAATATCGTAACCAAGACAGCCGCCCGGACACAGGCCCAGGCTCATGCAGAGGCCGGAAGCTGGGGTTACGCTGCTGCCGGTGCAAGGGCCGATGCGGTCAGCAACGGCTGGAACAACATGCTGTCAGTCAATTACGGCCGCAGTGACGGATACAGCCGCAGCAAGGCCGGCCGTCTGAATGCCGACATGGAGTATAAAAAAGCGTTCTACAAAGGCGGCTACATGGATGATAACATAAAGGTGAACTGGCATGCAGGTGCCAGCATCAAGGACTGGGGCAGCAACACTTTCTATTCGGCCAAGTTTGATGACCAGTTTGAGCATACCGTAAAGACCTATACAGCACTGCAGGCCGAGAATAGGATAGGGCGCGTGCATATTCACCCCAGTGCATGGTGGAACCACAACGAGGACCGTTTTGAACTTATACGCGGCAGTGAGGATGCGGTAAAGTTCAACTACCACCGCTCTGATGTGGCCGGCGTGGGCTTTAACAGCTGGTTTGACTGGACTCTGGGCCGTACCGCCATCGGTGCCGAACTCAAGAACGAGAATCTGGTGAGCGGCAACCTGGGTGAGCCTCTGACTGAGCCTAAGCATATTAAGGGTACTGAGCGTGACTATACCCTGGGCCTTAACCGCACCAACATAAGTTTCATTGTGGAGCACAATATCAACATTAAATGGTTCTCGATGAGCGCCGGAGTGGTGGGCGTACGCAACTCGTGGAACGGTATGGACATGCGTTTCTATCCCGGCGTGGACATGAGCGTGAAGCTGGGTGACAGACTAAAGCTCTTTACCACCTATAACACATCGCTGCGCCTGCCGTCGGTGACTGAACTCTACTACAGCGTGGGCGGATATCAGGCCGACAAGCACCTCAAACCCGAGGAACTCAAGGCTGTTGACCTGGGTCTGAAGTATGCCGATTACCGCGGCGTTCAGGCATCGGCCTCCGTTTATTACAACCGCTGCAGCAATATGATTGACTGGATAATGGATCTGACCCAGCCCGAGGCTCTGCGTCACTGGGAATCGGTCAACTTTACCGAGGTGAATTCTCTGGGTGCCGAGGTTACGGCCAACATCAGTCTGGAGAGCCTGCTGCCTGCTCAGCGTCTGCTCAAGTCAGTTGATTTTGCATACAACTACATAAATCAGGAGAAGGTTGATGTACCAAATATCCAGAGCCGTACTACCCTTGAGTATCTTAAGCACAAGGCTGTGGCCGGTATCCATCTCAACCTGCCGCTGAATCTGGAACTCGCCGTTACGGGCCGATACCAGGACCGCGCCGGATCGTTTACCGATGTGGATGGCCAGGTGCGTGATTATGAGCCATATAGCGTGATTGATGCAAGGCTGGATTGGAACAAGGGGCGCTACAGAGTATATCTGGAGGGCAATAATCTTACCAACAGAAAATACTTTGATTACGGTAGTGTTCCTCAGCCCGGATTGTGGATAATTGGCGGATTGAGTATCGATCTTTTTTAGTAATTTTGCGGCCGTAAAAGGAGAGAACACACTATACCTGTATGCAAAAGATAATAATACTCGATTTCGGTTCACAGACCACCCAACTTATCGGACGCAGAGTGAGAGAGATGGACACCTTCTGCGAGATCCTGCCTTACAACAAATTCCCACAGAATGACCCCGACGTAATTGGTGTGATTCTGAGCGGTTCACCCCTGAGCGTTTATGCCGATGACGCTTTCCGTCCCGACCTTTCGGGCATTATAGGAAAGTATCCCGTGCTGGGTATATGCTACGGAGCACAGTTGCTCAGTTATACCTACGGCGGCAGGGTGGAGCAGGCCGGTACCCGCGAGTACGGCCACGCATCACTGGGTTTCATTGATGAACAGTGCCCTCTGTTCAAGGGTTTCACCAAGAACTCACAGGTCTGGATGAGTCACGGAGACTCAATAACCGCAATACCGGCTGGTTACCATGTGACCGCATCCACCGACAGCGTCAAGTACGCAGCATTCGAGTGCTCCGAGAAACGCGTATGGGGCGTACAGTTCCATCCCGAGGTGGTTCATTCGCTGCAGGGCAAGCAACTGCTTGAGAATTTTGTCATTGACATATGCGGCAGCCGCAGGGAGTGGACATCGGACTCATTCATAGATACTACAGTTGCACAGCTTAAGGCTGAACTTGGCAATGACAAGGTGGTGCTGGGACTGAGCGGCGGTGTTGATTCATCGGTTGCTGCAGTTCTTCTCAACAAGGCCATCGGTCAGAACCTTACCTGCATATTCGTAAATCACGGACTGCTGCGTAAGAATGAGTTTACCGATGTGCTCAACGATTATGTCTGCCTGGGTCTGAACGTTAAGGGTGTGGATGCATCGGCCAAGTTCTTCAAGGATTTGGAGGGTGTTACCGAACCTGAGCAGAAACGCAAGATAATTGGCCGCGACTTCATTGAGGTGTTTGATGCCGAGGCACAGAAGATAACTGATGCCAAGTGGCTGGCGCAGGGTACTATCTATCCGGACCGCATTGAGAGTCTGAACATTACCGGTAAGACCATCAAGAGCCATCACAACGTGGGCGGTCTGCCCGAGAAGATGGGACTCAAACTCTGCGAGCCGCTCAAGTGGCTGTTCAAGGATGAGGTTCGTGCCATCGGCCGCCGTCTGGGTATTCCGGAGCACCTTATTGGCCGTCATCCTTTCCCGGGTCCCGGTCTGGCTGTACGCATAATAGGCGATATCACCCCTGCCAAGGTTGCAGTCCTGCAGGAGGCCGATGCCATATTCATAAACGGTCTGCGCGAGTGGAAACTCTACGACAAGATCTGGCAGGCCGGCGCAATCCTCCTGGCCGACCGCACCGTAGGCGTAATGGGCGATGAGCGCACATTTGACAACGCTGTTGCCCTGCGTGCTGTAACCAGCGTTGACGCCATGACAGCCGATTGGGCAGAACTCCCCTATGAGTTCATGCACTGGGTGAGCAACGAGATCATCAACAAGGTCAAGGGCGTTAACCGCGTCTGCTACGACATCAGCTCAAAACCGCCTGCCACAATCGAGTGGGAATAAAGCAAAATGGTACAAAAGGGGACAGACCCCTTTTGTATCATTTTTTTATTTTCCAAGACTTTGGTGCCGTCATTGTAGATGATGACGGGCCCCATCTTATACACGGGTCTGGGTTTGGGCGTTTCGGCCCATGCGGGTTTCACTGCAGAGGGCTTTCCTTGCTTACGGACAGCACGGATCATCTTCCTTTCATATACAGGTCTGAGTCCTTGCAGGAATACCATGTGTTTGCTGAGTATGCTGAATGAATATGCATAACCATGCTCTTTGTACAGATGGTGGGGATGCCCGTTCATATCGAAAGACTCGGTGTAATCGTCATCCTGTTCAGTCCAATACCAGATGTTTTCATTTCCCGGCTGATGTGGCCATGATTCCAGATTTTGTGTTGCTGCCCAATACTGTCCTAAATAGTAACTGTTGTTGCCACTTACAAAATTGTGAAATGTGAAAACTATAGATTTGGCAGTGTCCTCATTTTCAGGAGCTTCCACATATCCGTCTCCGTCGGTATCATAACAGCGGAATATCTTAAGTGTCATTATCTGAGGTCCGTTGGAACCACTGCCAACACTTGTGTGGTATCTCCATCCGTAGCAGCAAGTAAGAAGTTCATGCCACTGCTCAAGGGTGGGAGTGCACCATTCATCGCCCCATGCAGCGGTTGCGGGATCATACTGAGTTCCCTGAATGGCATTACCCAGTTCATATGCGCTCTGATCATATGCATTGGGATTTTGGCTGTCATAAGGCAGATTGGCCCAACGGAAAAACTGTGCGGTGGTATCACCCTCAAATGAAGCACCTATGTTATAGGCAGCCCAAAGGGTACCAGACGGTAGATTCAGGTCAATATACTCGTGATCCTGTGCTGCTACAGGAGCTGCTGCAATCAGTGCAATAAGAAGCGGAAAACGTTTCATATAATTATAGCTATTGGTTATTGGGCAAATATAAGCTTTTTTTATTTGCCGATGCAGAAGTGCCTGAAGATGTTGGCCAGGGTTTCGCCGGGGGTGATTGCGCCGCCGGTGATTTCGGCCAGATCCTGAAGGACCAGACGCAGGTCCTCGGCAATGAGGTCGCCTGACAGTGTGGAGTTCAGGCCGTTTATGACGCGCTCCAGATTCCGGTGAGCGTGGGTCAGAGCATCAAAGTGACGGGCCTGAGTTACTATAACAGTGTCTGCATTTATTTCAGGAATATCGGCAAGTTCATATATGAGGTTCTCAAGTTCAGCGATGTTTTTGTTGAACTTGGCCGATATCTCTATGCTCCTGATGTCAACGGACGGAAGATTCAGGGATGATGTATCAAATCCGCTGTAACTTTTAAGGTCCGATTTGTTCAGTGCCAATATGAGCTTCTTGTCTTCAAGGTGAGAAGAAATCTCTTTTATGTCATCGGCTGTGGGCTCGGAATCAAGCATCCAAATAACTATGAGCGCCTTGTCTATTGCGGCATATGTGCGTGAAATACCGATTTGCTCTATTGCGTCGGCTGTCTGGCGTATTCCGGCTGTATCAATAAAACGGAATGTTACGCCATTGATTTGTATGGTATCCTCAATGGTGTCTCGAGTAGTGCCGTGAATATCGGATACTATGGCTCGGTCTTCTTTCAGCAGACGGTTCAGAAGTGTTGATTTACCAACGTTGGTTTTACCCACTATAGCGACCGGAATGCCTTCTTTCAAAGCCTGACCGGTTTTGAATGAGCGGGCAAGTTCAGTTATGCGGTCATCGGCATGCTGTGCCAATTGGAGAAGTTCGGTACGGTCGGCAAACTCAAGTTCCTCATGATCAGCAAAGTCCAGTTCAAGTTCCAGCAGTGAGGTTAGGTTGAGCAACTGGTCCCTGAGTACTGAGAGTTCCGATGAGAAATGGCCTTTGAGTTGGCTCATGGCTATGCGGTGGGTGGCGCGGTTGCCCGATGCAATCAGGTCGGCCACTGCCTCGGCCTGGCTCAGGTCCATCTTGCCGTTCAGGAAGGCGCGCTGGGTGAACTCGCCCGGACTGGCCTGGCGGCATCCGGCTTCAAGGAGCAGACGACATACCTGCTCAAGTATGTAGGCCGATCCGTGGCATGAAATCTCGGTGCTGTCCTGTCCGGTAAAGGAGTGGGGCGCACGGAACACGCTCACCAGCACATCGTCAATAACTGCACCGTCAGCGTCAACTATCTGTCCGTAACAGAGTGAGTAGGGCGCGGCGCTGGCAAGCGGATGTCTTGAAGCGGAGCGGAAAATGCTGTCGGTAAGGCGGATGGCTTCGGGGCCCGATACACGGACCACTCCCAGCGCTCCTCCGGGGCGGGTGGCTACAGCACAGATTGTATCGTCGTTAAGTGTCACTTAGATGCGGTCAAGGATACGGATTATCAGTTCCTTCATCAGGGGTTTGTAGTCTGTGTTCATCTCCTTGGCATAGCGGTTGGCTATTACCATGCAGACTGTCATGGCGCGGTGTCCCAACAGTGCGGACAGTCCGGCTACGGCCGAACTCTCCATCTCAAAGTTGGTTATACGCATGCCCTTGTACTCAAAACTCTCAACCTTGGCGTTCTGATTGGGGTCGGCCAGCGGTGCGCGCAACACACGTCCCTGCGGTCCGTAGAATCCGTTGCAGGCTATGGTTACGCCGGGTACCATCCTGTCGTCATCGGCCATAATACGCTTTAAAAGGTCGGGATTGGCGTTTGCCACGTATGGAGCGCCTTTCTTGGTGGGCCACTCCATGTGGGCTATGAATGCACGCTCAAAATCAAGGTCGCAAACGCTGTCGCGGCCGGCATAGAAGTTGAGCAGTCCGTCAAAACCGATGCTCTTGACCGAGCACAGGTATGTGCCCAGCGGGGTGTAGGGCTGAAGGCCTCCGCAGGTGCCTATGCGTACTATATCGAGTGTGCGGTGCACGGGCTTTTCTGTACGGGTGGCGTAGTCTATGTTGGCCAGGGTGTCCAACTCGTTGATGACTATGTCTATGTTGTCACAGCCTATACCGGTGGACTGTACCGTGATACGTTTGCCTTTGTAAAGACCGGTTGCGGTGCGGAACTCGCGGTTGCTGACGGTGCATTCAATGCTGTCAAACAACTTGGCTATTGTGTCCACGCGTCCGGGGTCGCCTACAAGTATGACCTTATCGGCCAACTGCTCCGGTTTAAGGTGCAGATGGAAACAGGAACCGTCATCGTTTATGATAAGTTCGGATGGTGCAAAATAGGTACTCATAGGCTTATGGACCTTTTCCTCAAGATCCAGCAACTGGCTGGTCATACGCTGCTTTTCCATCGGGGAGGCATCGGCGTATTCGTCACGCATCCTGTTGAGCCTGGTCAGGTCCGATTCATACTGACGTTTCAGTTCTGTCCAGTTCTGGAACATGGCGGCTGCATCGGAACTCTTGAAATCAGAGGCATCATGATATGTCGTAAAATCATCGATGATGTACGTGAAGGAACCCTGCTCGGCTTTCTCGGCCAACTGGTAACGCAGCAGCGTCAGGCGCTGGCGGGCGGCACGGACTGCAGCCAGGTCGGTCTGCGACTCTCCGATTGAAGTAAGGCGTGCTGCGCGGTGTATGGCAAGCGGGTCCTCACTTTCATAATTGTATTTCTGATAGCGTTCAGAAGGGATGAATACATATACGCAGACGGTATCTGCGGGCTGGCGGCGGTCGGTTGCGAACCAACCCAGGTTGTTTGCCTCGTCAATCACGTAGAGGTAGTCATTGGCCTCCGAGTTGAAAGGCATGCCTATGTTCTCGGGCTTGAGATACTTGCCGGTAGCGGTGTTGTATCGGGATACGAATATGTCAAGTCCGCCCATGGATTCACTGCCGGTGGCTGCATAATAGATGGTGATGCCGTCGTTCTGAAGGAACGGGTACCTGAGGTCGCCATCGGTCTCAAGTCCGCTTACCGGAGTCTCATCGGTCCATCGGTCAAAACTCTTGAACTTGGTGAACAGACTATATCGTCCACTTTCCGTGAGACGGCTGTAGAGTACGTTCTGCTCGGTCTCGGGCAGGAAAACCTCACCATCTATATCATCATCGTCAAAGAACTGTCCGGCAGGGTAGAACGATCCTGTGGATTCACCTATGATGTAAGTGCTGAACAGCTGGTCTTTGCTTATCCGGAAACTGTCTATGAAACAGATGCGGCTGGTGTTGCGGATCATGCGGAACAGAACCTTGAGGCTGTCAGCCACCCGGGTCAGACTGTCTTCGAGCGCCATGTCGTGCAATTCCTTATCGGCCGATATCCCGCTTACGAATGACTCGTAATTTGTTATGGACTGCTGATAATCCTCCCTGTTCTCATAGTATTGTCCCAGAGCGCGATAGGCCTTGAATATCTTCTTGGCTGCGGCTTTCTCCAGATACGGTATGGATTTTTCCTGCTCACCTGTTTCCATGCAGCATATTCCGTACCAGTAGTTGCGGCTGGCGTCATCGGGCTTTTGCTTAAGGTATTTGAGCATGATGGGCTTGGCCTTCTCATAGTCTCCCTGCAGGAAGTAATTACGGCCCTGCTGCAGTGTCTGAGCGTTTGATAAAACGCAGATCAATGCAGATATGATGAGTAGTTTGATGCGTTTCATAGGCTCAAAGGTATATATTCATGACTTTTGCATGGTACGGAAACCTTAAGCTTCAGGAGATGAAGATAAGCACTGACTGGCCTCTTATCCTTATTATACTGGCATCGTGGGGCCTGGCTTTGTTCGAGTACTGCTTCATGGTTCCCGCCAACCGTCTGGGGTCCGATATCAACGGCGGCCCGTTCAACCTGGTGCAGCTCAAGGTCATCCAGGAGTGCGTGTCACTGATAGTCTTCTCACTCATCCTGGCTCTCTGCTTCAAAACCCAGAGCCTCCACTGGAACCACCTGGTATCATTCGTATTCCTTGTAATAGCGGTATTCTTCGCGTTTTTGAAATAAAAAAAGGCGGCAATCAGCCGCCCTTTTTTTATTGCTTAAATACCTTACTTGCTAAGTGAGGCATGCATGCTGGCAGCAGCCTTGCGACCGTCACCCATGGCAAGGATTACGGTTGCACCTCCGCGGACGATGTCACCACCTGCAAAGATTGTAGGTATTGATGACTGCATGTTGTCGTTTACGGCGATGGTGTTCTTGCGGCCAAGCTCCAGACCCTCGATTGATTTGGGTACGATGGGGTTGGGGGATACACCTACTGCTACGATTACCATATCGACATCGATGGTGATGGTCTCGCCGGTGGGAACCGGGCTGCGGCGGCCGCTTGCATCGGGCTCACCAAGTTCCATCTTTTCAAGGACAGCTTGCTTAACGCGACCGTTCTCATCGCCGATATAGCGGATGGGGTTGTGCAGTGTCATGAACTCGACACCCTCTTCCTTGGCGTGCTTGACCTCCTCAAGACGTGCAGGCATCTCCTCCTCAGAACGACGGTAAACGATCATGGCGCGCTCGGCACCCAGACGAAGTGCGGTGCGAACAGAGTCCATAGCGGTGTTACCGCCACCTACAATCATCATCTTCTTACCGAATGTTATGGGGGTATCGGACTCCTTGCTTGCGGCATCCATCAGGTTGACGCGGGTCAGGTACTCGTTTGATGACATTATGTTGATAAGGTTTTCACCCTCAATGTTCATGAAGTTGGGCAGACCGGCACCTGAGCCAACGAATATGCCCTTGTAGCCCTCGGCCTCAAGCTCGCTTACCTTTACGGTCTTACCTATGATGCAGTCCTTTACGAACTTGACACCCATCTTCTGCAGGTTCTCAATCTCCACGTCAACGATCTTGTTGGGCAGACGGAACTCAGGAATACCGTACTTGAGCACACCGCCAATCTCATGCAGGGCCTCGAATACGGTTACGTCATAACCCAACTTGGCCATATCGCCGGCAAATGAAAGGCCTGAAGGGCCTGAGCCGATGACAGCTATCTTCTTGCCGTTGGGTGCTGCAACCTCAGGTACTGAGATGTTGCCGCTCTCACGCTCGTAATCAGCAGCAAAGCGCTCCAGATAACCTATGGCAACGGGCTTCTTACCCATCTTAAGGTGTATGCACTTGCTTTCGCACTGCTTCTCCTGCGGGCATACGCGGCCGCAGACAGCGGGCAGGGCGCTGGTGTGCTTGAGCACCTTGGCAGCAGCAAGATAGTTGCCGCGCTCTATATTCTTGATGAATGAAGGGATCTCTATGTTTACGGGGCAACCCTCCATGCAGGACGGGTTGGCGCAGTCAAGGCAGCGCTTGGCCTCCAGCAGAGCCTGCTCTTCGGTAAGACCCTGGTTAACCTCCTCCTTGCGGCTGTGACGACGGTAGTCGGGTGCCAGCTCGTTCATAACGCAGCGCTCAATTGCGGTGCGGTCCTTGGGTTTCATGGTGGCACGCAGATCTACTCTCCACTGTGCGTTACGGTCGGTCAGGACCTCGATGGGCTCAACCTCCTGCTTAGCCTTGCCTCCGCAGCAGCATTCAGCCTTTTCTGCGGCGGGTGCTGCGGCTGCAACACTCTCCTCAAGTTTCTTCATCTCCTCGCGCTCGGTCTCCTTGAAGGCACCCATACGCTTCATCATGCCGTCCCAGTCAACCTCGTGGCCGTCGAATTCCGGACCGTCCACGCATACGAATTTGGTCTTGCCGCCAACGCTTACACGGCAGGCACCGCACATACCGGTACCATCGACCATGATGGTGTTGAGCGATACATCAGTAGAGATATTGTATTTCTGAGTGAGCAGGCAGCAGAACTTCATCATGATGGCGGGGCCGATGGCAAAGCACTTGTCAACCTTTTCGCGGTTGATTACCTCTTCCATACCTACGGTTACCACACCCTTGTTTCCGTATGATCCGTCATCGGTCATGATGATGGTCTCATCGGCATACTTGCGTACCTCATCCTCCAGGATGATAAGCTCTTTGGTGCGGCCTGCCAGAACTGCGATCACGCGGTTGCCTGCCTCCTTGAGAGCCTTGATGATGGGGAGCATGGGAGCGGTACCCACACCACCGCCGGCGCAGAGTACTGTACCGAATTTTTCAATATGTGTGGCCTGGCCAAGAGGACCAACCACATCTGTGATCATATCGCCAGCCTCCAGCTTGCAGAGACGGTTGGTTGAAAGGCCGATGCGCTGTACGACCAGGGTGATGGTGCCGCGCTTGACATCGGAATCAGCGATTGTAAGCGGAATACGCTCACCCTTCTCACCGATGCGGATGATTACAAAATGACCTGCCCTGCGTGACTTGGCAATCAGCGGAGCCTCAACTTCAAACTTGAATACATTCTCTGAAAACTGTTGTTTGGATACAATCCTGTTCATATTTTGTCGATTTTCTTTACAATCGGTTTTTTTGTCGCGCAAAGTTATCAATTAATGCTTTTTGTATCTATATTTGTGTTATCTAATTTTAAGAAAGGACTAATATTTTGCATTTATTTGCAGAAGTATTGGATGTAAAATAAGTATTTATACAAAAACGATGAGCTATCTGCGTTTTGAAAAGACCTTGATGACCAATCTGGAAGAGACCCTTCCAAGGGAGATTCTGCGGACCAACCGTTCGGGTGCCTACCACTGCACCACGATAGTTGACTGCAACACCCGCAAGTACCATGGTCTTCTGGTCGTGCCTCTGCCCGAACTTGACGATGAAAACCATGTCCTGCTGTCCTCACTGGATGAAACTGTGATTCAGCATGGTGCCGAGTTCAACCTTGGTCTGCATCAGTATTGGGGTTATAATTTCAGTCCTAAAGGTCACAAATACATACGTGAATTCAACTGTGACAAGGTGCCTACCACCATATATCGCGTGGGCGGCGTTCTGCTCAAGAAGGAGAAACTCTTTGAGCACAACGAAAACCGCATACTTATACGATATACGCTTATGGACTGCCACTCCGAGACCACACTGCGTTTCCAGCCGTTCCTGGCATTCCGTAGCGTGCGTCAGTTCACTCATGAGAACAGCAACGCCAGCCGCGAGTACCGCGAGGTTGAGAACGGTATAGCAACCTCCATGTATCCCGGATATCCGGAGCTGTTCATGCAGTTCAGCAAGAAGGGTGAGTTCGTGTTCCGTCCCGACTGGTACCGCAAGTTCGAGTACTCAAAGGAGTTGGAGCGCGGATATGAGTTCAATGAGGACCTCTATGTGCCCGGTTACTTTGAGATGCCCATTAAGAAAGGTGAGAGCATAGTATTCTCGGCCGGCATCAAGGAGGTCAGCACCAAGGGACTAAAACGCACATTTACAATCGAGGCCAACGAACGTACCCCGCGTGACAATTTCTATCACTGCCTCAAGAATGCCGCACACCAGTTCCACAACAAGGTGGACGGTCACCATTATATACTGGCCGGATACCCCTGGTTCAAGTGCCGTGCCCGTGACATGTTTGTCTCTCTGCCCGGTCTGACACTCTCCATCAAGGAGATAAGCGAGTTTGAGAGCGTAATGTTCACAGCGCAGGAGGCTATCCGCAACTTCATCAAGGGTGTTCCCTCCAAACTGCAGATATATGAGATAGAGCATCCCGATGTGCTGCTGTGGGCTGTCTGGGCCATCCAGCAGTATGCCAAGGCAACATCGGCCCAGCAGGCATGGGACAAGTACGGCAAACTGCTGACGGAGATCATGGATTTCCTGCGCCACAACCGTCACTACAACTTCTTCCTGCACAGCAACGGTCTGGTTCATATAAACGGAAAGGAGAAAGCCGCCACATGGATGAACTCAACCGCCAACGGTGTTCCCGTAATACCGCGTACCGGTTATGTGGTTGAAATCAATGCCCTCTGGTATAACGCCCTGATGTTCGTGGCCGATCTGAGCAAGCAGTACGGTAAGGCCGATTACGCAAAGCGTCTGGAGACCCTGGCCGCCAATGCCGGCAAGGCATTCGTAAAGACATTCCTCAATCAGTACGGCTACCTGTATGACTTTGTGGATAAGGATGCCCCTGACTGGAGTGTCCGCCCCAACCAGATATTCGCAGTGGCACTGGATTACTCTCCGCTGGATCTCAAACAGCAGAAGGCTGTGGTAGATATTGTGACCAAGGAGTTGCTTACCCCCAAGGGCCTGCGTTCACTCAGCCCCAAGAGCCTGGGTTACAACCCCAACTATGTGGGACCGCAGCGTGAGCGTGACTATGCCTACCATCAGGGTACCGCATGGCCCTGGCTGGCAGGATTCTACTTTGAGGCATACCTCAAGGTGTTCAAGATGAGCGGACTCTCATTCGTGGAGCGTCAGATGATAGGATATGAGGATGAGATGACATCGCACTGCATCGGCTCACTGCCTGAGCTCTTTGACGGCAACCCGCCGTTCAAGGGCCGCGGAGCCGTATCGTTTGCCATGAACGTGGCCGAGATACTGAGAACCATCAAGATGATTAATGAATTTCAATAAATAAATTCTGTATGAAGGTATTGATGTTCGGCTGGGAGTTTCCGCCCCATATACTGGGAGGATTGGGAACGGCCAGTTTCGGATTGACAAGGGGACTGGCAAATCAGGGGAACGTGGACATTACGTTCTGTCTGCCCAAGCCATGGGGCGACGAGGATCAGAGTTTCATGAAGATAGTAGGTATGAACACTGTTCCCGTGGTGTGGAGAGACCCTGACAAGGGTGTGCTCCAGCAGCGTTACCCGTGGATGAACGCCGATGACTACTATCGTTTCCGTGACCATATCTATGCCGATTTCAGCAATATGTACACCAATGATCTGGGTTGCATAGAGTTCTCGGGCCGATATCCGGACAATCTGCATGAGGAGATAAACAACTACTCCATTGTGGCCGGCGTGGTGGCACGCACTGAGGAGTTTGACATAATCCACTCTCATGACTGGCTTACATATCCCGCAGGCATACACGCCAAGCAGGTGAGCGGCAAACCTCTGGTCATACACGTTCACGCAACTGATTTTGACCGCAGCCGCGGCAATGTGAATCCCACCGTCTATGCCATCGAGAAGAACGGTATGGACTACGCCGACCACATCATGTGCGTGAGTGAACTGACCCGTCAGACCGTCATCAACAAGTATCATCAGGATCCGCGCAAGGTATCCACCATGCATAATGCAGTGGAGCCCCTGCCGCAGGAGATCCGGGATATAGTTCCCCAGAAGAAACCGCATGAGAAGGTAGTCACTTTCCTGGGCCGAATAACCATGCAGAAGGGTCCTGAATACTTTGTCGAGGCCGCCGCACTGGTTCTTAAGCGTACCCGCGACATCCGTTTCTGCATGGCAGGAAGCGGTGACATGATGAACGCCATGATAACCCTGGCTGCTGAGCGCGGCATTGCAGACCGTTTCCATTTCCCGGGATTCATGAAAGGCAGGCAGGTATACGAATGCCTCAAGGCAAGCGACGTATATATTATGCCTTCGGTGTCGGAGCCTTTTGGCATCTCGCCTCTAGAGGCAATGCAGTGTGAGGTTCCCACAATCATCTCCAAGCAGTCGGGTTGCGCCGAGATCCTGGACAAGTGCATCAAGGTGGATTATTGGGACATTCACGCAATGGCCGATGCCATCTACTCCATCTGCAACTACCCGGCATTGTACGAGTATCTCAAGACCGAGGGTAAGAAGGAGGTCGATGCAATCACCTGGGATAAGGTGGGAGAGCGTATTCTGGCACGCTACAGGAAACTGCTGGGCATTAAATGAAAGTAGAATAAAAAGGAAAACAAGATATGAAAACAATCTGTCTGTATTTTGAGATTCATCAGATAATCCATCTCAAGCGTTACCGTTTCTTTGACATCGGCACAGATCATTACTATTATGATGATTATGCCAATGAAACCAGCATAACGAACATTGCCGAGAACTCATATATCCCGGCTCTTAAGACTCTGATAAAGATGGCCCGTGAGGGCGAGGGCGCATTCAAAGTGGCTCTCTCACTGTCTGGCGTAGGTCTGGAGCAGCTGGAGCGTTATGCGCCGCAGGTGATAGACCTGCTGCAGGAACTCAGTGAAACCGGCTGCGTGGAGTTCATAGCCGAGCCTTACTCACACGGTCTGGCATCACTCGCCCCCAACGGCGAGCAGTCATTCCGCGACGAGGTTAAGCGTCAGGTGGACAAGATCAACCAGCTCTTTGGCCAGAAACCCAAGGTATTCCGCAACTCCAGCCTCATCTATGACGATGAGATAGGAGGTCTGGTGGCCGATATGGGATTCAAGGGAATACTCACCGAGGGTGCCAAGCATATCCTGGGATGGAAGAGTCCCCACTACCTGTACCATTGCGTACAGAACCCCAATCTCAAGGTGTTTACACGTGACTATAAACTGTCCGATGACATAAGTCTCAGGTTCTCCAATCCCTCATGGGAGGCATATCCGCTTATGGCCGACAAGTACATGGACTGGATTGCACAGAGCCCCGAGGAGGACGGTGTATTTAATATCTTTATGGAACTGTGCGCCCTGGGTATCTACCAGCCGCTGAGTTCCAACATACTTGACTTTATCTACAACCTGCCCAAGGCAGCCAAGAAACTGGGTATTGGTTTCCAGACTCCATCGGAGGTTATCAAGACTCACAAGTCCGTGTCGGAGATAGAGGTTCCTTACCCCATGTCATGGAATGATGAGGAACGTGATACAAGCTGCTGGTTGGGTAACGTGATGCAGCGTGAGGCATTTGACAAGCTCTATTCAATAGGCGAGCGTGTGATCCTTACCAATGACAAGCATCTGCGTCAGGACTGGGACTACCTGCAGGCAAGCAACAACTTCCGCTTTATGACAACCAAGAACAACGCGGTGTCAATGGATCGCGGAATATATGAGTCACCTTACGATGCGTTCACCAACTATATGAACATCCTGGGTGATTTCCTGCAGAGAGTAAACTGGGCGCTGCCTCTGGATATAGATACCGAGGAGCTCAATGCGTTCCAGACCACCATCAGCAACCAGGACAAGAAAATCCAGTCACTGGAGAAACAGGTGGCAAGACTCAAGGCTGCTGCCGACAAGCCGAAGAAGAGTTGACTATTGCGCAGACGCAGGAGTCGGACCAGACGTTCTCGGCCGTCTCGACCATGTCTATGATTGCATAGATGGGTAGGATTATGCCCAGTATGGCTATCGGTGCACCAATACCCGACATGAGTGAAAGAGTCAGGAAATAGCACCCCATAGGTACTCCTGCATTGCCCACGGCCGATATCACCGAAATCAGAATCCAAAGAATGACGGTGCCTGCAGTGATGCTGGCACCGCCGTTCTGCATTACAAACAGTGATGTAACCAGGATGAATGCGGCACAGCCGTTCATGTTGATTGTTGTGCAGATGGGCAGCACGAATTTGGCGATCCTGCTGCTTACACCCAGACGGTTCTGTGCCGAGTCAAGGGTGACGGGCAGGGTAGCGGCGCTGCTCTTGGTGAACAGTGCCATGAGTACGGCCGGCATCATGCGGCTGAGCACGTGTATGGGGTTAAGACCTTTTGCAAGCAGCAACAGCGGCAATACAATAAAGAACTGGATGAAATTTCCTCCCAAAACAACTAATACATACTTACCGATGGAGCTGGCAACCACACCGGCCGACAATTGGGCGGACAGTTGAGCCGAAAAGGCTACAATGCCCAGAGGAAGCGTCCAGATAAGACCGCTGATGAGCTTGAACAAAAGGTCTTGCAATCCCAATACGCCCTTTACAACAACCGCCTTGTTCTCTGATTCAGGCAGGCGCGACAGTGCTATTCCTATGGCAAAGGCCAGGATAAGCAGTGACAGCACGTTGCCCTCCAGGAACGGACGGACCAGGTTGTTGGGTATAATGCTTATGATATGTTCCGAGTATGAAAGGTCTGTGTTTAAGGCTGCTGCCTGTTCCTGTCCGTTAATGGCATCAAGAGGCAGATTGCCCGGTGCTATTAAGATATACAGGATGGCACCTACAACGGCTGCGGCAAAAGTGGTGAGCAGGGTGTAGGTGAGAGTCTGACCGAATATCCGGCCCGATCCCTTGGTGCCGAACGATGCGAATGTGGTAATCACTGCCAGTACTATGGTGGGAACAGCCAACAACTGGAACAGTCTGGTATAGACAGTGGCGATGAATCCCATCGTGGCATCCAGCCATCCAATTCCCAGCATTCCCAAAACAGCACCCAAGACAAGTGCCGCAATCCAGATCAGTGTTCTTTTCATACTATATTTCTATTGTCAGGTTTACATAAATGTTACGTCCCTTTTGGGGTATGTCGTTCCAATCGGCATAAGTGGCGTAGTACTTGTCCAGCAGATTCTCCACTCCGGCCCTTACTGTGAGATACCTGTAACGGTACTGCGCCGAGAGGTTGAGTATAGTCCATCGGGCCGATGCCGTCTCTCCGTATTTCTGTCCCCAGACCTTCTGGCGGCCGTTTCCCTTGACCTCTATCTGTCCGCTCCAGGGTCCTTTTGCAAAGTCAAGGTCTGTCTGCCAGGTAATCGGAGCGATCAAAGGTAGTGCATCTCCCTGATTGTCGCGTCCTCTGCTGTATGAAACCTTTCCGCTCAGTTGCACGAAACGTCCTTCAAGTCCGCCTGTGAGTGAGAGATTGGCTATGGTGGCATGTTTCAGGTTACCGTATACCTTCACGCCCTCAGCACCCACGGTCATGGCGCTCAGTCTGGGTTCAAAATGGCCTATGATATAGTTGCTGAACAGGAATATGTTGGCATCGGCCCCGACAGAGAACAGTCCTTTGCTAAAATCGGCCGATGCGTTCAACTCTATGGCCGATTCGTTTTTGAGAGTTGGGTTGCCTATGTAGTCATACTGGTCATAGGTGTTGTTCAGGTAGTATCCGTAGGCCTCGGTTACCGTGGGGGCCCGGCTGCCCCAGCCGGTACCGGCCGAGAAACCAAGGTTATCCGTAGCGGCAAAACTGTAGAGTGCTGCTACGCGGCCTGTGGTCTGATGGTAATAGTCCTTCATCATTGGGAAGAATACCTTCTGGGCATGATAACCCTCCTCATTGTTGAGTTTTTGCCGCTGCCATGCCACCTTGGCCGACAGATGCAGGTTATGCCTTGAAGATATGCTGATGTCATCGGTCAGTGCCAGACCGGTGTTGAGCGTGCCTACATCGGGCCATGTAACCATATACATGGGGGCGGCTCCTCCGGGATACATGGTCATGTCGGCAAACAGACGGTTGTAGTAGAGGTCATAGTTGAGTGCTATGTCGTGGCTGGCGAAGGATGTCAGGAGCAGACTGTAAAGACCTGTTGTCCAACTGTCACCGGGCATATCCATGTGAATTGCCACATCGGGACGTGTGGTATCGTCCATGATATGGATTATGTGGTTGTAGTATGCCTTGGTCTCCCAACTTGCAGTGCTGAAAAGATGCCTGTATGAGACCGATGTTATGAGCCCCTGGGCGGTGGATACATCCATGTTGAGGGCGGGGTAGCCTACGTCGGTTGCGCGGTCAAAGATTACCGTTCCCTCCAGTATGTCATTGCCGCTCAACCTGAAACCAAGATTGCTGAACAGGTTGATCTTGTGGAACTGTGAGAACTGCAGCCTGCTGCCGCCTCCCACATTGTAGCAGTCTGCGTCACGGCGGAAAGCACCCAGATTGGCATAGGCGCGGCTGCCGCTCAATGCTGCATCGACCCCATAGACCTGCAGGTGACCGTTCCACTCGTGGCCGCCCAAAACGTTCAGGCGGAACGGTTGGGCATCAAAACCGGCTTTGCGCAGGCGCAGGTCAAGGCTGCCTCCTATGTTTCCGGTGGCCTGCGGATTACCGTTAAGCCCGCTGTTGAGGCTTATGCTCTGCAGGTTGCCGCTCTCCACGTATGATGTCACAGGGTCCATCTTGTCGGTGCAGGCGTAGAAAATCTTCATGCCGTCAATGGTGGTGGAGAGCCTCTCGGTCTGCATGTTGTTGACTACCGGCTCCCAGGCGTATGACCCCCGGCGAACCATATTGACATTCCTGAGTACTGAGATATGCTCGTCAATACCTGCAGCCTGCCCCTTTACCGAACGGTTACGCCCGGTGGTGGTGCCTGATACAATATCCACCTCGTCCAGGTTCTGTGACCTTAGTGGCAGTGAGTCTGCATCCGTAAAGATGATGGCTGATATCAATAGTGTTCCCAGCATAGGAATGTCAGAATGATTATGGTTCTAAAAGGTTAAAGAGTCACGTCCCAGAAGAGTGAACTGTATCCGTCCTTCAGGTCATCGCCGCCGGCAACAATGTTGCCCTGCAGGTCACGCACGGTAAAGTGTATGCGCCACAGTCCGGTCATAGTAAGGTTTACAGTACCCTGGTAACTGCCGTCTGCCTGTCTGGTAAGCGGAGTGTTATCGGGTGATGTGTGGTTACCCATATCGGGCATGCGCGGGTCTATATCCACCCGGAATGACTCTGATGCAATGGCATACGGAGTGGTTGCGGGAGTACTCTTTTTGGATACGTAGGCCTTCAGTGTGTTGGCGCCGGTCTTTAGGTCGGTGGGGTTGACAATAGAGATATAGTATGTGTCATCTCCCTGCTTGAATGATTTTACCCACTCCTGTCCTGCGGGCAGCGGATCGACAGTGATATCGGCCTCCTCTACAGAACCTTTTGATCCCAGTACGCTTACGTTGTAGCCCAGAGTCCATGAGCCGCTCTCGCCCGAACTCATTATGAACGATATCCAGGTGCGCTTGACGGCAGCGTAAGAGTCATTGAAACTCTCGGCCGGGCCCGATACCGGGGTGCTGTGCCTCATGTTCATCTTGACCATGAGCATTACCGGACTCAGGTCAGTGAGTTCATAGTTCTTTACATAGTTGCCGTTTTTCTTCTTGGTGACGACAAAATAGAGTTCGTTGTATCCAACGTTGAACTTTCCGGTGCGGGAGTAGGCAAAGACATTGTACTTGCCGTCAACTACGGTAGAGAGTTCGGGGATGATCTTTACGGTCTCCAGGAAACGGAATACCTGGAGGGCCTCCTCGGCTGAGCAGCAGTCTGTATCGCCGTCAAATGTAACTCCGGGAATCTCTATATCCTGTGTACCCTGATCGTCGTTTGAATTGCAGGAGTTGAGGGCAGTGCCTAAAAGCACTGCCACTCCTGCTATCAGATAATTCTTTATTCTCATAATATATCCTCTTCCATTTTAATAGTTATCAGAATCCCGGGTTCTGGGCTATGCCAAGGTCTTCACGTGACAGACCCAGCGGAATGGGCTGACGGTAGTTGCGGCCCTTCACGTTGTTGTATTTGGCCTTAAGATGGTTGTGAACCTTCTCAAAGTACTGACGCTGCTCGGCGGTGAACTCCTGCTTGCTCTCCCAGTCATCGGCAAAGTGCTTGTAGTGGCTAACCTTCTTTACAGATGAGATAAGGTCTTTCCAGCGCAGGTTGTTGTAGAGTGAGAACTGCTCATATGTGAATTCATAGTCCCACTCGCGCTTGATAACGTCCAGGTTAAGGGTATTGGCGGTTACGCCCGATATGCCTGCACGGGTGCGGAGCTGGTTGAACGGAGCCACAGCCTCGGCAGTGCGGCCCAGCTGAACCAGAGCCTCGGCCTTGATAAGCAGCACCTCGGCGTAACGGATCTCAATGCGGTCAACGGAGTTCTTTGTTATCTCCAGGTTCTCGGAATTCTCATAACTCTGGTCAACGCCCTTACCGTTTACGGGTGTATATACGGGAGAGTAGTAGGTGTAGGTCTGACCGTCGGCAGGGTTTTTAAGTTCGGTGAAATAGGTCTTGGCCAGACGCTTGTCGTTGGGCTGTTCTGCCTTCCAGTCATCATAGAGGTCGTCATCGGCCACCTCGGTATGGTTCTGAGAGTACTTCTTTCCGTTCTGTCCGTTCTGGAACGGGAATGTCCATGAGCAGTGGGTCTGATGGTTACCCTGGGCATCCAGTCTGTCTCCGTCATGGGCGATGGTAAACAGATGCTCGTTGTCACCAAGTTTGTTGCTCTCGTAATCACGTCCGAACAGTTTTGCAAAATCGGGAGCCAGAGCCAGACGGCCGCTGTTGATTACCTTGTCGGCATATTCTACGGCTTTCTCCAGATATGCGGGTGTTGTCTTGAACTCGGGGTCTGTCTGGGTGTTGGCTATGGCTGCTACCTCATCATATGTAAGGGGATTGTCTCCAAGTACCAGATATGTGCGTGCCAGGAGTGCCTGTGCAGCCTGCTTTGAAGGAACACGGGGATCACCTGTGTAGTCCAGAAGCAACTCCTCGGCGCTGTTAAGGTCGCTGATTATCTGGTCAAATACCTTGTCCAGGCTCTGACGCTCTGTAGTGCTTCCGCCATTCTCGGTGAATACCGGAATCTCACCCCACAGCTGAGCCAGTTTCAGGTTGGCCAGGGCACGAAGGAACTTGGCCTTACCTACGGCAGCGTTATAACCGGCATCAGTTACCTTGCCAAGTGCCTTTGAGTTATTGATGGTTACAATAGCCTCGTTGGCCTGGGCAACGCCAAGCAGCAGATGGTTGAATATCTTGATCTGATACCAGGTGTCGGGAGCCTGCTCAAAACGGCTGTTCAGAGGTCCTTCCTTCTCCTCGGTGCCCTCAAATGAGATGAGTTTGTTTGAGTTGAGTTCAACTATGAATGAGAATGATGAACTCAGGGGCTGCCAGTGGCTGTAGATACCGTTTACCAGGGCCAGTGCGCTGGCATCGTCATCCACAACATTGTTCTCATCGATAATCTGTTGTTCTACTACCTCGTCATCCTTGTCGCATGACGAAAAACCTGTTAAGATTGCAGCTGCTATAGCTGCGCCGAAAAGTAAATTCTTTTTCATGATTGTGTATTTTTTTAAATGGTTAATGTTGTAATGATTATAGTGTCACGCTGATTCCAAAACTGATTGTGCGGGCCGAAGGATACGCGCCGCTGTCTGTCCCGCTGCTTACCTCTGGGTCATAGCCCTTGTAGGGTGTTATGGTAAGCAGGTTGCTGCCGGTGGCGTAAATGCGTATTCCTTCAATCTTGTAGTCACGGCTCAATTCTACTGTCCTGAACCTGTATGCCAGGGTCAGATTCTTTAGCTTGAGGTATGACGCACTCTGTACGTATCGGCTGTCGATATATGATATGGGGCGAGCCAGTGATGCCAGAGGCAGGGTGTTGCCGCCTTTCTCGGGAGTCCATGAGTCCAGTACGGTGGTGAGTACGTTATATGAGTCACCTGTCATCTCAAGACGGCGTCCCAGGGCATTGTAGAGTTCATTCCCGTAACTTCCGCTCAGGGCCAGCGACAGGTCAATCCTGCGGTAGGTGAACTGTGATGAGAGTCCGTATACCAGATCGGGCTGTATGCTTCCCAGTATCACACGGTCATTGCCGTCTATGCGGTGGTCATTGTTTACGTCAACATATCTGATATCGCCCGGTTTGGGGGTGAGTCCGTTTACGGTGGGCAGTTGGCTTACGTCATCTCCGGTCTGTACTATTCCGTCAAACCTGAGTCCGTAGAATGATCCCAGCGCCTCTCCCTTGCGCAGTATCTGCTGGCTGTCAGAACCTTGTATGACATTGTTGGTTGTACCCATGTCGGTAATCTCATTGCGGTTGAATGACACGTTGGCGCTAACGTTCCACTTAATGCTGCGGCGCTGTATGAGAGCGGCGGTTGCAGAGAGTTCAACACCTTTGTTCACCACGTTGCCTACATTCTGAAGTTGGGTGTTCACGCCTGTGGCAAAACCTGTTGGGACCTGGAGCAGAAGGTCGCTGGTCTTCTTGTAATATGCATCGAATACAAGTGTCAGGCGGCTGCGCCACAGGCCCAGGTCGAATCCTGCATTGTATGATGCGGTGGTCTCCCATTTGAGGCTTGTGTTCTTGGTGTTGGATTTGGAGTAACTGCTGCTGCCTCCGTAGGATCCGGTGGCGAATGTGGTGGAGAATGCATAGTCCGGAATTTCCTGGTTACCTACCTGACCGCCCGACAGGCGTACCTTAAGGTAATCAATGCTCCTTACTCCGCTCAGGAAACTCTCCTTGTCCACGTTCCATGAAAGGCCTACTGACGGAAAGTAACCCCAGCGGTGTCCCTTGGCAAAGCGGCTTGAGTTATCGGCACGGAAGGTGGCGGTAACATTGTAACGGTCCTTGAGCGAGTAGTTGACACGTGCCAGCACAGAGTTAAGCTGTGACTCTGTCAGACCGGTCTGAGGAGTGTAGATATTGGCACCGTCGCCCAGGTTGTACTGCTTGAGAGACTCGTTTGTAAAGTGGTTGGTACGTATGGAACTGTAGTTTGATGCCGATGTCTGGCGGGTATATCCTACAAGCACGTCGATGTAATTGTCAAAGTTTATGTCACGGGTGTAACTGGCGGTGTACTCCTGCTGCCATACATCGGTCTGACGGTTACCCGTTCCGCCTATACCCTGAGTGGCCAGACCTAGTGATGTGTATGCTCCTGAGAAATAGTTCTGGGTAAGATGCTCACTGTTAAGGCCTACTGTTGCCTTAAAGAGAAGGCTTCCCACACGCAGACTGGCCCATACGTTTGTGAGCAGGTAGTTGTTTATATTCTCTGCCACACTCTCCTTTAAGTCATAGACGGGATTGGCCGAGTGGTCACCAATGGCAAAGTATGCATACTCATAGGGGTTGCTGAAATTATAACTGCCGTCGGCGTTGTAGATTTCTACGACCGGGGGAACCAGCAGGGCATAGACAAAACTGTTGGTTATGCCGGCCGAATAGGGTGATGAGTTGAATACCTGAGCCTCGGTCGATGTGAGTCCGTTCTGGCGTGAGCGGCCCAGAGTGGCGTTCACACCCAGTTTCAGGTTTTTCTTGAGGTCCCACTCGGAGTTGGTGTGGAAATTGTAACGGTCAAATCCGCTGTTAAGCAGTATACCCTCCTGATTTGTAGCGCTCACGGAGAATGAGTACCGGCTCTTGTCTGTGGCACCGGTCACGCTCAGGTCATGGCTTTGCTGGATTGCAGTACGCAGCAGGGTGCTCTGCCAGTCTGTACCTTCACCAAGAGAGGCAATCTGTTCATCAGTATAGCCGCCGCGGTTGCCGTAGTAGTCTTTCTGAAATCGTGCCCACTCGGATGCGTTCATCAAATCCAGTTTCCTGGTAATGTTGCTCACGCCAAAATCATATGTGTAGTTGATGATGGCCTTGCCGTCTCCTGCCTTACCCTGCTTGGTGGTAACCAGGATCACACCGTTGGCGCCGCGTGAGCCGTATATGGCTGTGGCCGATACGTCCTTCAGTACCTCGACCGATTCTATATCACCGGGATTGATGGTTGAGAGCGGGTTGAGTGAGCTCTCAATTGCTCCCAGTCCCGTACCGCTGTTGGCGGCATCCTTGAAGTAGATGAATCCGTCAATAACGTACAGAGGTTCGTTGCTGGCATTGACCGAGTTGCCGCCGCGGATGCGTATATGGCTGTCGGCTCCGGGCTGACCGCTTGACGCTGTTACGTTCAGACCTGCCACCATGCCGCTCAACGCTCCGTCCAGAGTGGGGGCCTTGGACTGACTGAACACATCGGCCTTTACTGAGGCCACACTACCGGTAAGTTGGGTCTGTTTCTGAGTGCCGTAACCTATGATTACCACCTCGCTGAGTGTGTTGACTTCCTCGGATAACTGTATGTCAATGGGCTCAGACTCATCGTATACATCAATCTCCTGAGTGCGGTAACCTATGTATTCCACGGTAAGTGTCAGAGGCAGATCCTCCTTGGTTTCAAGGCGGAAATTACCTTCCAGGTCTGTGGTGGCACCCACGCCCTTGCCGGACTTGACATATACCTGTGCGCTTATGAGTGACTCACCGGTGGCGGCATCGGTCACGGTGCCGGTAAGTACAGTCTGGGAGGTGGCGGTAAGAGTGATGATTAAAGACAGTGTCAGAGTAAAATACAGTTTTTTCATATGTACAGTATTCCCTTGGGAGCGGGACCAGATGCCCGTTCCTGACTATTGATTTACAATAAAAAAGTGTGCTTGGTCTCTTATTTCTGAGCCAGGTCGCGGCTTGATATGCGCTGCAGCTGGGCGGTCAGTTCGTTGGGTGACAATGAAAGCATTCCGTAACAGTGCAGATCTGCAATTCCTGCCGTAAGTACCCAATTCACAAAGTCATTCATGGCCATATCGGCATGGTTATAGGCGAATCCTATGTTTCCTACAGGTATTTCATCATAATTGTGCTGCTCCAGAAGCAGTATGATATCGTCCAGATCGGCACTCTCCAGAACCTGACGTCCGTGCTTGTCAAGATCCAGGGGCAGAAGTGACAGTGCAGATTCCGGCCTGCGGCTCTCCAGGTCAAAGATGTTGGGGATATAGTTTACGGTTACGCCCAGCGGGTCGCGGCTGATGGCGGTGGTAAGGAAAGCGTCATCGCCCGATATCTTCTTACCCTTGTAGTCTGTCACATCCTGGTGCAGGTATGATGCATAGATGCGTGATGCTGAGAGCTGGCTGTTGCCTGTATAGATGTGTATCTTCTGCTGTGCGTCGGTAAGTTCCTCCTCGTCCTCATCCTCATTGACAAAGAAAAGTGAACGGAGCTTACGTGCATTGAGACGGTGTGATGTCAGACGTGCAGCCTCGGAGTCTGCAGTGGTGACCGGCAGGATTGCGTAACGTGCAAAACTGACGGCATCCTCATCGGTGGTGAGTTCAATCACCCTTTCGGCCTGAGCCTTTCCCTTTATGAACTCAAAGTTCAGGTCGGGGTGGATCTGACTGTATTTTTTTGTCCAGTTCTCAACAAGAGGGCGTGCAAATTCAGGTACGCGCAGTGAGATTGTCTCAACATCCTGTGCATTGGCATTAATACCAAGACCTAAAACCACTGCTATTATATAAAGTATCTTTTTCATATCGTTATTGGACTGTTTTGTTCTGTTTCTTATTTCCGATGCAAAGGTCGGTCAAATAGTATTTTGTTCCAACAAAACTTAAAATATCAGAATACAAATTATATTGTCTATGGAATGTGTAGAATAAAAACGGCAAAAACGTTCTGCTTTTGCCGTTTTTGTAGAATAATTCTACTGTCAGGCCTTGACGGCGGCCGAAAGTTGCTCCAGCGCCTTGCTGAGAATGGCCCTCGGAGCACCTACGTTAAGGCGCATGAATCCCTCTCCGCCGGGACCGAACGTCTCTCCGTCATTCAGGGCCAGGCGGGCCTTGTTTACAAAGAGGTCAATCAGGCTTTTGTGGTCAAGATTCAGGTCCCTGCAGTCCAGCCATACCAGAAATGTGGCTTGCGGGCGCAACGGTTTTATGGCCGGGATATTGGCCTTCAGGTAATCCTCCACAAAGCGTACGTTATCCTCAATGTAACTTATCAGTTGCCGCCGCCACTCCTCTCCGTTCCGGAACGCGGCTATTATGGCAATGGTTGCCAGCAGATGGGGCTCGCTCAGCTCATTGGCATCCAGCCATGAGTAGAACCTGCGTCTGAGAGTGTCATCGGGCACTATGGCATAAGAATTTACTATGCCTGCGGTGTTGAATGTCTTGGACGGGGCACCGAACGTGATGCTTATGCGGGCTGCCTTGTCGCTGACCGATGCAAACGGGATGTGACGGTTTCCAAACAGAGCCAGATCAGCGTGTATCTCATCACTTATTACTATAATGTTACGCTCGTAGCAGAATTCGGCCAGACGTTGCAGAGTCTCCCTGCTCCAGCAGATGCCGGCAGGGTTGTGCGGATTGCTGAGCAGCAGCAGTCGGCATTTGTCATCGGCCACCCGGGCAAGATTTTCAAAATCAATCTCATAACTGCCTCCTTCTACTTTCTTAAGCGGATTGAACACCACCTGACGGCCGTTGCCCTGCGGTACAAGACGGAACGGGAAGTAAACGGGCGGCATTATGATAACCTTCTCATCGGGCTTGACAAATACGTTCACGGCGGCACCTACACCTTTCATAACGCCGGGAATGTAGGTAATCCACTTCTCGTCAACCTTCCAGCCGTGATGGTCAAGGATCCACTTGGCTATGGTCTGCCAGAGTTCCTGCGGTACGCTGGTGTACCCAAACAGAGAATGGTCCAGGCGGCGGCGCAGGGCATCGGTAATGAATGGTGGTGTCTCAAAATCCAGGTCTGCCACCCATAGCGGTATAAGGTCATCGCGGCCGTAACGCTCCTTTAGCACACTGTACTTAAGGGCGTTTGTACCTGAACGGTCTATTATCCTGTCAAAATCGTATTTCATATCTTAGTCTGTTATCTTGATTCGTTGAGAGCCTGCCTGATGTCATCCAGAATATCATCGGGATCCTCAAGTCCTATTGAAAGTCGTATCGTGGTATCCCTGACATCCATCTGTTCAAGTTGCTCAGTTGTAAAGTTACCAAAAATTGTTGAGGCCGGATGAATGGCAAGCGTGCGGTTATCAAACAGATTGGTGGCACGGTGCACCAGTTGAAGCCGGTTGATGAAATTAAAGCAGGCCTCTTTTGACTCAAGGTCAATTATTACCATCGCTCCCGATGTGGGGCCGAACTGCCTGCGTGCCAGGTCGTAAAACGGGTTGTCCTTGAGTCCGATATATGTAACCTTGCTGATTGTGCTGATATTTCTGAGCCTTTCTGCTATGTAGAGCGCATTTGAAGCCTGGCGCTGGTAGCGGACATCGAGTGTCTCCAGACCCAGGGTCTGCTGATATGCGGAGTAGGGGTTCATGTATGCGCCGATGTTGAACAGGAGGTCTCCCTTGATGCGCCGGTTGATGTCGGGGAACGTCCCGTAGTCAATGACCAGACCGCCCAGTGATGTACCTCCGCCGGAAAGGTATTTGGTGCTTGAGAGAACCTCAATATCCACGCCCAGATCCTTGAGGGAGGTCTCTATAAAAGGAATAACCGTTGAATCGGCTATCAACGGTATATTCCTGCGGAGTGCTATCCGGGACAGGGCTTCCAGATCGGCCACCTCCTGCTGCGGGTTGGTTACTGTCTCCAGATATATACAACAGGAGCCGTCGTCGGTAGCCTCATCGACAGCTTTCAGGTCCGTAAGGTCACACAGCCTGGCCTCAACGCCAAACTGCCTGAGCGTTACGGTTATGAGAGACAGGGTATTGCCGAACAGATGTCTGGATGTCACTATGTTTCTGCCTTGTGCAGCTACTGCAAACAATACGTTGCTTATGGCTGACATTCCGGAGTTGAATGCAGTTACGTGGGCTGCTCCGGTAAGTTGGCGCACCCTGTTTTCAAAGTTGGTTACCGTGGGGTTCTCCACGCGGGCGTAATCGGGCGCCTTGATACGGCCGGTAAAGGCATCGGCCATACGGGCAGCGTCATCAAATTCAAATGATACATTGGTATAAATAGGTACTGCCAGTGATCCGTAGGCATCGGGACGGACCGTAGGGTTGTCAATTGCTATTGTCTGCTTGTTCATGATTAGTTGTTTAATTTGGCAGCAAAGGTCTCCCAAATAGCAATATATTCCAACCTGACTTTGATGTTTGGATTAAAATACAAGTCTGATGGCTGCAATGTAGAATAAAAAGACAGCCCCATGTCCGGGACGATGGGGCTGACAGAAGATTCTTCTTTATTCTATGTCAGAACTTGGAGCGGATGGTCTTGATCTTGATGGGGGTATCGCCGCCGATGAGTTTTACCTGACGCAGCATGATGTCCAGATTGTAACTGATGGCCGTATTGCGCGAATCCGCGTTGGCGCTTACAGGAACCAGAAGGACTTTGTTCCAATCCGGACGTGCCTGTTCATAGGCTGCATTGTCTCCTCCGTTCTGGTCTATCCAGTCTGCACGGTCGCTGTACATCTTCTCAATCATTGCGGCAATATTCTCATATGTGTATGTGCCGTATTTTGATGAGTAGGGGGCTACGAAAGATTCCACCTTATCGGTCATGTTGTTCTTGGCAAAGAACTCGTTCAGCTTGTCCTTGCGGATAAGCAGAAGCAATGACGGGATGGTTGGCTTGTACTTGCTTGAAGGCGTCACGGCGGTGGATATTCTCAGTTGGGCGGCATTGAGTACGTAATCGTTGTCCCTCATCTGATCAACCGGCAGTGTTATCTCTGTAAGCAGACCGAACGGACCGCGAATCCATGTGCAACTGTTGTCTGCCAACTGGCCGTCCAGACCGGTCCATTTGATGCTGTTGAGTTGCAGAACCTCGCTGTTGCCCTGGAATTCTACCATCCTGGACTCCATGATAGGCTCGTCGTCATCGTCAAATCCTATGTATTTGAAGTTTACGCTCATAATGGAACGGCTTATGTAGAACATTGTGCCGTCACCCTGTGTGCAGCGTATATAGAAGCCCTTGCAGAGATTCTCCATGAATGATCTGGAATCGGCAAAATAGTGTCTTGTGGCAGGATTATAATATGATTCCAGTATTGTTCCGGCCAATGAGTCGGGCAGGGGGATGGTTATGCTGGGATAGTAACCGGCAAGGCTGCGCAGTGAGTCGGAGTCCTGCATGTTCAGGCCCGATACGGTAACGCTTGCAATAGGTCCGGCCTGCAGGTCACAGAAAAGCGACGGATCCACATTGGGATAGTAGCGGGTCTCCGGGTCAATCATGGTGTTAAGCGGAAACACCTCTATCTTTATGGGATTGGCGGGGTCGCCAAAGAAACTCGTGTAATAAAGCTTGAGTTGTGCGTAGTATGGCTTCTGGTCACCTACCTTGTCGATAAACCACTGAGGGAATACAAAACTGCCTATTCCATAGACCGAATCGGCCAGCTGGAGATTCTCCATGCAGTTGAGTTGGGTTAAATAGGCGGATTCGATGGTTGAGCCGCTGACCTCCTCCGTAAAACGCCCCAGATTGCACTGGGATGTCATTATGATAAGTGAATCGACAGCCTTGATTGTGCGGGATGTTGCAAAACAGGAATCATTTATGACTGTCATCACATCGCCCTGGGGAGTGAGTGAACCGCCCAGTCCGGATGTATCGGCATCACATGAAATCAGAAACAGGACTGCGATAAAACCGCATACTGTCGTCTTGAGATTCATATCGGTATAAAATCAGATTTTGTTGTAGAAATCGTTGATGACATCGGCGGCCATCGTGGTGGCATCGCCCTCAAGTACCGGAATGCCTTTCTGCTTGGCGTATGCGGGCAGTACGGCGTCTACTGAAGGCGAGTTGCATATAATTCCGTCAGAGAAATCTATTGCCTTTTTCATTACGGCATTGAAATCTATGGGAGAGTCAAACGTGCCGACATCGCCGGGTTGCATATCCTTGTTTGGTATTATCTCCGGGTACCTGTCGCTGAAATTGCGGTTAAAAGCCTTGTCATACAGAGAGTAAACAACCTTTGAATCGCGGAAAGCGGGCTCCTCGCGGTAGGCTGTCTTGATGTAGAGCGGAATAAGGGCCGAAAGCCAACCGTGGCAGTGTATGATATCGGGATTCCAACGGAGCTTCTTTACGGTCTCAAGCACGCCGCGGGCAAAGAAAATGGTACGCTCGTCATTATCCTCATACTCCACGCCGTCCTTATCGGTTACCTGCAGGCGGTTCTGGAAGAAATCCTCATTATCAATGAAATACACCTGAATGCGAGCCGATTGGAGTGAAGCCACCTTTATTATGAGCGGATGGTCGGTATCGTCGATGATCAGGTTCATGCCCGACAGACGGATCACCTCATGCAACTGGTTGCGGCGCTCGTTGATGTTACCCCATTTGGGCATAAAGGTACGGATGTCATTACCCAGTTCCTGAATGCTCTGCGGTAACTGTCTGCAATAATCAGCCATGGGAGACGATGCTACGAATGGTGTAATCTGATCAGCAATGATGAGAATTTTCTTTTCGCTCATAAGGGTGAATTTTCAAATACCATATGCAAAGATATAAAAAAAAAGCATGATTTAGGCAAGCCTGACGTCCGAAACTTTTGAAATACCATATTTATTCACTTATTTTGCGGACTTTTTGAATTGTATTATGATTAAGGTAATTACAACAGTAAAGGATCTTAAAGAGGCTCTCAAAACCTGCCGCGAGGAGGGTAAGACAGTGGGCCTCGTACCTACCATGGGTGCACTGCACGAGGGCCATGCATCGCTTGTACGCCGCTCTGTAGCAGAGAATGACATAACCGTTGTGAGCGATTTTGTAAATCCCACACAGTTCAACGACAAGAATGACCTTAACAACTATCCCCGTACTATGGAGGCCGATTGCCAGCTGCTTGACAAGGTAGGCGCACAGTATGTATTTGCCCCCACGGTAGAGGAGATGTATCCCGAGCCCGATACCCGTACGTTTGATTTTACTCCGTTGGATAAGGTGATGGAGGGCCCCAACCGTCCCGGACACTTTAACGGTGTGGCTCAGATTGTAAGCAAACTTTTCTATGCAGTGGAGCCCGACCGCGCATACTTTGGCGAGAAGGATTTCCAGCAGCTGGCCATAATCCGTGAGATGGTACGCCAGCTGAACCTTAAGATAGAGATTGTGGGCTGCCCCATAGTACGTGAGGAGGACGGAATGGCACTGAGTTCACGCAACATGCTTCTGAGCAAGGCCGAGCGCAAACTGGCCGCCAACATATCACGCACTCTCTTTGAGAGCCGTTACTATGCACGTCACCACACACTTGCATCTACCCGCAAGTATGTTATCGACACCATCAATTCACATGATGGACTAGAGGTTGAGTATTACGAGATTGTTGACGGCCGTACACTGCAGCCCGTTGACAACTGGGATGCTACCGATTACATTGTGGGCTGCGTTACCGTTCACTGCGGTAAGGTTCGCCTTATTGACAACATCAAATACAAGGAATAATGCTGCTTACAGTTCTTAAATCAAAGTTGCACCGTGTCAAAGTGACCGATGCCAACATCAACTACATAGGTAGCATAACCATTGACGGCAACTGGATGGATGCAGCCGGCATCATTGACGGCGAGCAGGTTCACGTGGTGGATGTAACCAACGGTGCCCGTCTGGTAACTTACGTTATCCGCGGAGAGCGCGGCTCCAAGTGCATCTGTCTTAACGGCGCTGCCGCCCGCCTGGTCTCAATAGGTGACACGGTCATAATCATCGCCTACGCCCAGGTTACCCCGGAGGAAGCCAAAACATTTAAACCAACGGTGGTAATACCATAAAAAAAGGCGGCCCGATCGGGTCGCCTTTTTTGTTTATAGGATTTGCTTATCCAAGCATGGTAAGCAATATACCTGCAGCTACGGCTGAGCCTATAACGCCGGCAACGTTGGGGCCCATGGCATGCATGAGCAGGAAGTTGCTGGGGTTCTCCTCCTGACCAACCTGCTGACTTACGCGGGCAGCCATAGGAACGGCCGATACACCTGCAGATCCGATAAGCGGGTTGATCTTCTCCTTGGAGAATACGTTCATCAGCTTGGCAAGCAGGATGCCGCCTGCGGTACCGCAACCGAATGCTACGACACCCATTACCATGATCTTGATTGTGCTCCAGTCAAGGAATGAGCTGGCAGTAGCGGTAGCACCTACGGTAAGACCCAGGAAAATAACCACGATGTTCATCAGCTCGTTCTGCATTGTCTTGCTCAGACGGTCCACAACACCGCACTCCTTGGCAAGGTTACCCAGCATGAGGCAGCCTATCAGCGGAGCGGCATCGGGCAGAATGAGAGCCACGATGGTTGTGATGGCAATCGGGAATATTATCTTCTCAGTCTTGCTTACGGGACGCAGCTGGCTCATCTTGATGGCACGCTCCTTCTTGGTTGTCAGGGCACGCATGATAGGCGGCTGGATAACCGGAACGAGAGCCATGTAAGAGTAGGCTGCAATGGCAATAGGACCAAGCAACTCGGGGGCCAGTTTTGATGTCAGGAAGATTGATGTAGGACCATCGGCACCACCTATAATACCTATTGAGCCGGCCTGAGCCTCGGTGAAGCCCATTGAGTTGGCTGCAAGGAATGTAAGGAAGATGCCCAACTGAGCGGCAGCACCCAGAAGCAGGCTCTTGGGGTTGGCAATCAGAGGTCCGAAATCAGTCATGGCACCTACGCCCATAAAGATGAGGCAGGGATATACACCGGCTTTTACACCTATGTAAAGAATGTCCAGCAGACCGCCCTCACGCATGATAGTGCCATAACTGTGGTAGGCGGGGCTGTTAGCGTCAAGGAATGCTGTCCAAAGTTCCGAATGGTACATTCCTGCACCGGGAAGATTGGTAAGCAGCATACCGAATGCGATGGGGAGCAGCAGGAGCGGCTCGTATTGCTTCTTGATGGCCAGATAGAGCAGGAAGAAGCTCAAAAGGAGCATAATTCCCTGCTGGATGGTCATGTTCATGAAGCCCATCTGCTCAAAGAATTCCAGAATATCACCCATTTTCTTTTCAGTTTAGAATGAGATTATCCAAGAATCATGAGCAGGTCCTCCTGCATTACGTTCTGACCTGCGGTTACGGCAATCTTGGTTACCTTACCGTCGCGGTCTGCCATTACGGCGTTCTCCATCTTCATGCTCTCAAGAGTAAGCAGGGTGTCACCCTTCTTTACATCCTGACCCTCTGATACCAAAACCTTGATGATTGAACCGGGCAGGGGGCTGGTTACCTTGTAACCGCCGGCGGGTACATCGGCAGCCTTGGGAGCCTCGGCCTTGGGGGCGGGAGCAGCCTTAGGAGCCTCGGCCTTGGGAGCGGGAGAAGGTGCGGGAGCGGCAGCAGCGGCTGCGGTCTCCAGGTCAAGCAGTTTGTCATCCTGCATGACGTTCTTGCCGGGCTCTACGTAGATGGCCTTTACGGTACCGTCGGCCTCGGCGGTAACGTTGTTCTCCATCTTCATGGACTCCATAGTGAGCAGTACATCGCCCTTCTTTACAGCCTGACCGGCCTTGACGAGTACCTTAACGATTGATCCGGGCAGCGGACTCTTTACGGTCATCAGTCCGGCGGGAGCTGCGGCAGCAGATGCGGCGGCAGCGGCGGGACGGCGTACTGCAGCTGCAGGGGCCTCCTCCTTCTCTAACTCTACCTTGTAGGTCTTGCCGTTGAGTGTAACCTCGGCAAAGTTGTCCTCAAGTTCATTGACAGCAGCGTTGTACTGCTTGCCGTCTATTGTGAATTTGAATTCCTTCATAAAACTAAATTAACGATGTAAGTTGTTCATTCCGTAGAGCTTGGAGTTCCAGCCGGAGCGCTCTACTCTCTTAATGTGAATCTCAGTGGGTTCCACGTCATGTACTCCGTTAAAGTACAGATGCAGAGCCATTGCGATGGCGGCCAGATCATCATCGGCCGATGCCTGGGCTGCTGCGGGAGCGGCCTGGGCTGCGGGAGCCTGAGCTGCTGCCTTGGGCTGTTCTGCCTTGGGAGCCTTAACCGCACTGCTTACAACTGCACCCAGCAGTTTAAGAATGAAGATAAGGACAACCAGCAGAGCAATGACCATGCAGAATCCCAGTCCGGTTACCATCCAGACGTGTGACCAGTTTATTGCTAATGGTGTCATCATAGACTCTGGCGTTTAGAGTGGAATGTTGCTGTGTTTCTTGAGCGGGTTGGTCAGACGCTTGGTCTGCAACATCTCAAATGCGCGGATAACACGTGCACGTGTGTAGCGCGGCTCAATTACATCGTCAATATAACCGCGGTTGGCTGCCTGGTAGGGCGAAGCGAACTTGTCCTTGTAGGCTGCCTCCTTCTCGGCAATGAATTTCTTCTTCTCCTCGGGATCCTCGATGGCCTTGAGAGCCTTGGCCTCAAGTACGCCGACTGCACCGCTGGCACCCATAACTGCAATCTCGGCGTTAGGCCAAGCGTAGCAGAGGTCACCGCGCAGCTGCTTGCAGCTCATTACGATGTGTGAACCACCGTAAGACTTACGTACGGTTACGGTTACCTTAGGAACGGTAGCCTCACCGTAAGCGAACATCAGCTTTGCACCGTGATCTATGATACCGGCGTACTCCTGACCTGTTCCGCAAAGGAATCCGGGAACATCAACCAGGGTAAGGATCTGGATATTGAATGCGTCGCAGAAACGTACAAAACGTGCGGCCTTACGTGAAGCGTCGCAGTCAAGCACACCTGCCAGCCAGTTGGGCTGGTTGGCTATGATACCGGTTGAGCGGCCGTTGAAACGGGCAAAACCGCAGATAACGTTCTTGGCAAAATCCTTGTGAACCTCCATGAAGTCACCGTCATCAACGATAGAGTAGATGATGTTCTTCATATCGTAAGGTTTGTTGGGATCATCGGGAACCATAGAGTTAAGTGCATCCTCCAGACGTGCGGGATCATCCTTGGTCTCCTTAACGGGAGCCTCCTCCATGTTGTTCTGCGGGATGAAACTGATAAGACGGCGAACCTCCTGCATGGCCTCCTCCTCGGTAGCGGCAACAAAGTGTGTGACACCGCTCTTGGTGGCGTGAACGCGGGCACCGCCCAGCTGCTCAACGGTTACGTCCTCACCGGTAACGCTCTTTACTACCTTAGGTCCGGTGATGAACATATATGAGTTCTGCTCGGTCATCATGATGAAGTCAGTCAGGGCAGGGCTGTAAACTGCACCGCCGGCGCAGGGGCCGAATATGACTGAAATCTGGGGAATAACGCCCGATGCAAGGATGTTGCGCTCAAAAATCTCGGCGTAACCGGCAAGTGCGCATGCACCCTCCTGGATACGTGCACCGCCCGAATCGTTAAGACCGATAACGGGAGCGCCCATCTTCATGGCCATATCCATAACCTTGCATATCTTCTGTGCCATTGTCTCGGACAGTGAACCGCCGATTACAGTGGCATCCTGTGCAAATACAAATACGAGTCGGCCATCGATAGTACCTGAACCAACGGCGACGCCGTCACCCAGGAATACCTTCTTCTCCATACCGAAGTCGTTGCAACGGTGGGTCAGAAACATATCGACCTCCTCAAATGATCCCTCGTCAAGAAGCATGTTTATGCGCTCGCGGGCAGTGTAGCTACCTTTTGCATGATGCTTCTCAATAGCTGCCTCGCCACCGCCGGCCATTGCCTGGGCGCGCTTGTCAACCAGCTTCTGAAGTTTGCTGTTTTCCATTTTCTGTATAATATGTGTTATTTGGGTTGTTCACAAAGTTCTGTCAGCACTCCGCATGTTGATTTGGGGTGCAGGAATGCTATCATCAGGTTCTCGGCACCCTTGCGCGGCTGCAGGTCAATAAGCTGCAAACCTGCCTCCTGGGCCTCCTTAAGAGCCTCTGCAACATTCTCTACATTGAAAGCAACGTGGTGGATGCCGCCTCTGCCTCCGTTCTTCTCAATGAACTTGGCTATTGTAGACTCGGGGCAAGTAGGCTCCAGAAGTTCAATCTTTGTCTGGCCAACCTTGAAGAAAGCGGTCTTAACCTTCTGGTCTGCAACTTCCTCAATGCTGTAGCACTTGCTACCGGTCAATAACTCAAAGAACGGCATAGTTGCCTCAAGTGAGGTCACTGCTATACCAAGATGCTCAATGTGTGTAGGTCTCATAATTAATTGCTTTGTAATATTGTTAGTACTTGTTTGATATCCTAATCTTCATAGGTATGCAAAGGTAGACAATTTACCTTATAGAAAAAAGGAAAACAATCTTAAAAAACGCCACACCAGTGAAGCCTCTCCCTGACCTTAGGGAGCTGTAACGCACGTACGGTCATTTTCCTCCCTAAGGTGAGAGGAGAATGCGCTTTCTCGCAGGCTACCCCCTGACCTTAGGGAGCTGTAACGCACGTAGAGCCATTTTCATCCCTAAGGTGAGCCGGAAATACGCTTTCCCGCGGGCTGCCCCTGCACCTTAGGGAGTCAGAACGCAGGTTCGGGCCATTTTGTCCCTAACATCAACGCGCATTATTGAGTCAACCAAACGAGTTTGTTGAAAGTGGATTCCACGCGGGATTCCACATCATCGGATAGGGCTGGAAAGAAATCCAATCCTGTTTTTGATTCCACCTCATCGACTGTGACGGCATATGTCGAGAGCGGCTTGTGACCTGCTTTGTTCTCCATTATGAAGCCGATGGACTCGTATCCGGCGGGTGTCAATATGAGCATCACTTTGTAGAATGCATCGGGCACTGTAACCTTGTTTTGGCCGATGCTCCCGTACTTGTTGTCCGTGATTATCGGACCGCAGGTTACGTAGATGTTTCCGTATTGGTTGGCAAAATCGCGGACCATATCCTCAAGGGCTTTCCAGTCACCACTGTTGAGATTGTGGTTCTGGGGACAGATGTTGGTGAAATAGAAACTCTCGCGCATCATCTGCTCGGTCAGTTTCATATCGGCTGCCGGAGCCATGTGACCGCGGTCCCAGCCGGAGTTGCGGTAGTCGTTGTCATCGGCCTGCCTGCCTTCGAAATTGGGGTCGGTGCGGAAATGGTTGGAACGCGGATTGGTGCCCGATACTTCCTCGTCGGTCAATTCATAAGCAACCCACTCGGGGATGCGGTAATTCTCATTCAGAACCACCTCATATCCCTCATAAACAAGATGCTTTTTGTATGACGCCTCGGTATAGGCCGGAATCTCCAGTTTATCAATACTTTGAGTACCAGTATGTGACGGGGTCCTGCACCACCACAGAATAAGGCAGACCCCGATAAAAACCAACAGTTTGAACAGTCCTTTCTTCATACGGCAAAGGTAAAACAAAAGACCGGACAACCTGATGTTGCCCGGCCTTTTATTTGAACAAGAAATGATTTACTTTTTCTTCTTGAAGTCACGAACGGTGTAGTAAACGGGCTTGCGCTGGTACTGACCGTCAAACAGCAGCGGGAAGTTGTTGGCACCCAGCCATGAATCGCGGTCACCAAGGTTCCAGAAGGTTACGCATGAGAAGTTCTTCTTGTACTTGCGGATAACCTTGAAGAGCTCGTCATACTTGGCCATCTGCATCTGAGCAATAGAATCGGTAAGAACCTGACCCTCGCCGCGGCTGAACTGGAGCTGACCGCCGGCCTCGTGGTTGATACGAACGTCGAACTCAGTGATCTGGATATCGTCAACCAGCTCAAGATACATCTGGATAGCCTTCTCGAAGTCCTCGATGGTGGGGTTATCATAGATGTTGTAGTGACCCTGCATACCGATACCGGTGATAGGAGCACCCTCAGCCTGAAGCTTCTTAACCATGTTGTAGATGTAAGTTCTCTTGGCAGGAGTCCATGCGCTGTAGTCGTTGTAGAACAGGGTAGCGGTAGGATCAGCCTCGTGAGCGAACTGGAAAGCCTTGAGGATGAACTCGTCGCCGCAGAGCTGATAAGCGGTTGACTGACGGAATGACTGCTCGTAGGGAGCATCGGGGTTATTGGCATCGCTCATAGCCTCGTTTACAACATCCCAGCAGTAAACAACATCCTTGTAACGGTTAACAACAACCTGGATGTGGGCACGGAGTGAATCGTAGAACTCCTCCTTGGTTGCCTTTGCATACTTGGGAACCTTTGTCATCTGAGGAGCAGGAGCCTGAGCACGCTGACCCTGGCCGGGACGCTGGCCCTGAGCACGCTGACCACCCTGGGGAGCACCCTGGGGACGCTGGCCACCGAAGCCGCCGAATCCGCCGAAACCACCGCCAAAGCCGCCGAAGCCGCCACGAGCGGGCTGCTCAACCCAAATTGTATCGCCGTTCTCATCACGCTCTACAACCTGGTTGCCGTTCTCATCATACTTGTTAAACATCCAGTTAGCGAACTGGCTGTGCCATACGAGGCAGTGACCACGCATCTTGATACCGTTCTCACGGCAGAAGTTTGCGATGGCATCGGCCTGAGCAAAGTTCCAAACACCCGGCTGGGGATGGATTTCACCCGGCTTCATGCAGTTCTCAGCTGTGATGCTGTTGAACTCCTTAAGGATAACTGCCTTCTGGAGTGAATCAGTTACGTTACGCGGGGTAACGGCAACACCAATCTTGAAATAGTTCTTGTAGGCGTCCTTCAGACCCGGATCCTCGGGGCCGCATGCGCTCATTACCACTACTGATGCAATGAGGGCGATAATTGAAAGCTTTTTCATTTAATTGACCAAAAATTATTATTAATGATTGTTGACTTTTCGTTTCGGGCCTCAAAGTTAATTATTTGTTTTAGAAATTCTTTTCAAATAACGACTTTATTGATGTTTATGGCCGAATACCTGATCGATGAGCTGTTCAAACTCCCTGAAAGCGAACGTATCCTCCAGGTCACGCAGCGCATCGGCCAGACCCCGGTAATGCCACTCGTGGTCCTTGGGATCGGACGCGTGGAACAGTTTCCACAACCCGTCGCCCTGAACGGCATAGTCACGGGCAATGGCACGCATGTTGGAGAGCTTGTCGCCCATAGCCACGATCTTGGCATCCAAAGGAGCGCGTGCAATCAGGTCGATGGCTTTCTGCTTGCGCTCGTGCCAGGTCCCTTCGTCATCACCTACGCTCTCTGTCTGGACGAGTGATGCTATGCGGTCGCCGAACTCACGGCGTATATCCCCGATGGTGACATCGGTATCCTCGACGGTGTCATGCAGTGCGGCGGCAGCCAGAATCTCCTGGTCCGGAGTGATGGTAGCCACAATCTCCACAGCCTCAAGGGGATGTATGATATACGGAAAACCCTTACCGCGGCGCTCTGTACCCGCATGCGCCTTGACCGCAAACATGATGGCGCGGTCCAGAAGTTCTGTATTGAGCGGATTGTTTGCCATATTACTTGTTCATGAAAGGCAGGTCCCTGGACTGTTCCAGAAGCATCTCTGCAATTAAGTCATTGCTCTCGGATTCACCGTTCAGCTGGTCAAACATATACTTGATGCCGGCCTTGCCGCCGCCCATCTTGAGAATGTATGCTATACACAGGTCCTGAGGGCCGATGGACGATGAAATGATATCCAGGTCGGTCAGTCCTATCTGATAGCAGGCTATCTGATATGCGCCCTCCGAATAATCCTTTATGAGGTTTGAAATGTCTCCCAAAGTCTTGAAACCAAGGGCTTTGAATACGGCCAGGTAGGGCATGAGCGGAACCTCCTGAATCTCGGCCTGGTTCATGGCGGCAATACGCTTGTTGAGCTGGTTGAACGGCTCCAGTTCCAGGTAACTGCGGAAAGTGTCTCCGTCAATGGATACCTCATCCAGGTTGCCTGAACGTACCAGTGCCTGAACACGGCGGCGGTAATCGGTCAGTTCTATGCGGATCTTGCTGAACTCGTCATCCACCAGCTCGAGCATTCCGGCCAGGCGGCTCATGTTGCGCAGGTAGCGTTTGGGTATCTCCACCCCCGATTTGTAACCGGTATCGTGGTCCATGTTGGCCCATGCGTGCTGCAGCAGGGTGCGCATCTGTATCTCAAAGCGGTACGGGAAACCCGGAACCGAACAGATGTAATGCAGTGACAGATAGCCGAAACTGTCTATCTCGTGGATCTTGCGCTTATCGACGGTGTTTTCCCAGTCAATATCAAAAAGTCTCTCTACGGCCGATGCCACCTTATCTACATCGTCTATGTAGAACGTGATGACCCTGAGACCCAGAATGTCGGTAAGATCGGCCAGACTTTTGTATTTGTGACCTTTCAGTTCCAGCTTGCCGGCCAGTGAGTCATATCCCTTGACGCGTGATTCAATGGCGGCTACAAGCAGCCCGGCATCGGCCAGAGTCTGCCTGAGCTTATCCTTTACCTCCTGCTCAACCTCTCTGAACCGGGGCAGGTTATCCTGGTACTCCTGGAGTATTGCCTCGCAATGAGGATCCAGTAGCCTTGCCTTCTTCATAACCTTGCTGTTTTAGTCCTGTATCTCAAACAGGTTCAGGAAACCGGTCATCATGAATACTGAGCGGATATCCTTGTTTATGGCCTTGACGATTACCTTGCCTCCCTTTGAAGCGGCAGCCTTGCGCAGTGACAGGAACAGACGCAGTCCGGAACTTGAAATGTACTCAAGTTCTGTGCAGTCCAGAACGATGGTTCCTGCGGCATACTGTGCCAGATTGTCAAAATCGCCGCTCACCTCCTGTGATGCGGGAGTGTCCAGACGACCAATAAGCTGAGCGGTCGTAAGAGAGTCTTGGGTGTTGATCTTAATTTCCATATGGTTTATAATTGTTTGTTGATTATCAGTCCTCGGTATCACCCAGCAGTATCACAAGCCTGTCTCCGGGCATGAGTTTGAGACTGCCGTGCGGTACAATGAATTTCTCGGCCCTGCGTACCATTATCACGCGTATTCCGTGGGGCAGATGCAGGTCACGCAGCGTATCGCCGCCTTCCAGGTCCTCATCGGTCACCGTGTGGTCGCGCAGAATGCCCATCTCCTCGGGCAGTTCCAGGCCGAAAGTCTCCACCTCGGGGTCATCGTCGATGCTCAGGTTGAGCATGCGGGCCACCGGCGATATGGTCATTCCCTGAACCAGAAGTGACAAAAGGGTTATGGTAAACACTATGTTGAATATCTCGTTTGATCCGTCCACGCCCTCAAGCACCGTGTAGAGCGCAAACAGTATGGGACCGGCGCCTTTGAGTCCTACCCATGACGTTAACAGCCTGGCTCTGAACGAGAGCCCCTTGAACGGGATGAGGCTGAGCATTATACCTGCCGGGCGGGCCACAAACATAAGGAACAGGCCTATCAGAATGGCCGGCAGCAATATGTGATGCATCTGTGACGGTTGGGCCAGCAGACCCAGCAGCAGGAACATCATGAGCTGAGAGAGCCACGTAATTCCGTCAAAGAACAGCAGAACCTCCTTTCTGGCCGGCATCTCCCTGGTATTGCCAAGCACGATGGCGCAGATGTATAGTGCAAGCAGTCCGTTACCGCCTATGAATGAGGCGGCACCGTTGGCAAACATTGCTATGCTCAGTATAAGTATGGAGTAGAGCGGGCTGGACTGAAGATGGATTCTGGTAATGATCAGGCGTCCTACATATCCCAGAGCCTGTCCCATTACAAGACCTATTACAATCTGCTTTATCAGCACCCATCCGCCCAGAAGTATAAGACTCCAGGTACTGCCGGTTCCATGAGAGTGACCTGCCATCTCCATTAAATTGACCAGAAGAATGGTAAGCACATATGCCATGGGGTCATTGCTTCCGGATTCCAATTCCAGCAGTGGTCCCAGGTTCTCGCGCAGAGACAGCTTGCTGTTTCTCAGAATTGAGAATACCGATGCCGAATCGGTCGATGACATGACAGCGGCCAGCAGCAGACAACCCAAAATGCTGGTGCCAGCGCCGCCTATCCTGCTGCCGAATACATAGAAGATGAAAAATCCTGTGACTATGATGGTCAGGAATACGCCCAGGGTGGATATTGCCACACCTTTCCTGAATATCGGCTTTGTCTCGGAAATTGATGTCTCCAGTCCGCCGGTAAGCAGGATGATGGTCATGGCCAGATGTCCCAGGAACTCGGCCGCCCCAAGCTTGTCAATTCTGATACCAAGTCCGTCCTGGCCTGCAAGCATTCCCAGGATAAGGAACAGCAGCATTGTGGGTACGCCGAACTTGGTGCCCACCTTGGCCATCAGGATGGCTACGAACATGAGCAGTGATACCAGAAGTATAAGGTTGCCCGATGACAGGTCTATGCTGAATATGGAAAGAGGTATCATCAGGCAAGTTTCTTTATAAGGGTCAGTACATTGTGTCCGTCCACACGCTCATAGTTTATATGGTCCATTATCTGACGTATCAGATGAATGCCCAGACCTCCTATAGAGCGGTCCTCGGCGCTCAGGGTTATGTCCACCTCGGGTTTGGCGGTGGGGTCAAACGGTGTGCCGGTATCACTTATCACAAACGACAGGGTGGACTTGTCGGCCTTGGCCTCAATCGTTATGTTGCCGGTGGAGTCCTTGGGGTAGGCGTAGTTCATTACATTGACCACCGCCTCCTCCATGGCCAGATTTATCTGAGTGGTTACGGCCATATCAAAGCCGTTGGCCTCACAGGCCTCCTCCACGAATGTATTTAGACGGGGTATGCGCTTAAGGTCATTGGTCAGGGTAAGACTGCGCTGATATGTCAGGTCCTCCTGATGCTTGGTGTACTGTATGGCCAGCATCGTGAGGTCATCGCTCTGCTCGGCATCGGCCACGAAACTGCGGACGGCATTGGTCATCTGCTCCACGATGACGGTTGGCTTGAACTTGCGCTCCTGCTGCAGTTTACGGGCCATGTCTATGACACGCTGCATTTCAAACTGCTCGTGGTTTATGTTCTCGGCCTCGTTCAGTCCGTCGGTGTAGAGGAAAATGACGGTGTCAGGGTCAATCTGAGTCTCCTGTCTGGTGAATTTCCAGTTGGGCATTACACCTATCGGCAGGTTGGGGTCAACCGGCAGCATTCCGGCGCCGGTGTTACCTATAAGCAGGGGTGCGTCATGACCGGCGTTGCAGTACTGCATACGTCCGGAAATAAGGTCCAGTACGCCCACAAACATGGTCACGAACATATTGGACTCGTTCTCCTGTGACATCACGTCGTTCAGTCTGGTAAGAATCCTGTTGGGTTGCGCCTCATGGGCCGATACGGTGCGGAACAGGGCCTTGGTCACCACCATGTAAAGCGATGCGGGAATACCCTTGCCCGATACGTCTCCAATGCAGAAGAACAGTTTCTCGTCGCGGATATAGAAGTCAAACAAATCGCCGCCCACCTCCTTGGCGGGAGTAAGCTGGCCGAACACGTCAACGTCATCGCGGTTTGGATAGGGCGGGAAAACCTTGGGAACCATGGACATCTGGATGGCTCTGGCTATCTGCAACTCGTTCTCTATCCTGTTACGTGTTTGCTCAAGTTCGTGGTATTTCAACTGGTTGCGTATGAATGATACCAGCATGAATGCCAGCATGGCAAGTCCCAGAAGTTGCAGCAGTTTGACTGCAATGCCGTTTTGGCGCAGCGCTTCAAAGACATCGGACTCAGGTATAACGATTGCCATTGCCCAGCCGGTATGTTTTATAGGGGAGTAATAGACATAGCAGGCCACACCCTGATACTTGACTGTCATATTTCCTGACTCACCGGCCATCATGGCTTTGTTCAGATCGTCAAAACCCTCGTTGTCCTTGAGCACGGTGTGGAAATCATGGATGTTTTTCATTATAACCTCGGGCGACGGGCTTACCATGATACGTCCGCTGCGGCTCAGTATGATACCTGCGGCCTGCGGATAAACCTTGAAACTGCTGGTCATCTCAGTTAGCCAGTCCAAGGATATGTCCGATGTGAGTACGGCCGCAACCTTTCCGTTCTCATCCCTGATGGGTACGGAGTAGGTTATCATCACTATCTCACCTCCGCCCTCATCCACATAGGGCTCGGACCAATAGCCTCCGTCAAGTTCTATGGGCTTGGTAAACCACTCCTGGTTGGGGTAGTCATATTGCTCGGTGGCCAGTGACAGCCTCCTCAGACTTCCGTCTTCATTGCGGCACACATAAGGAGCCAGCAGAGGCTTATCCTTGAGGTATCCAGGAACCAGCGCTACGGTGGAGCCTACCACCACGGGATTGTCCTGCACTATGCGTTCACACACACGAACCAGACTGTCCGGAACATTCAGGCACCACTGTGCAATCCACATGCTGTTGCGCACGGCAGCCTCGGTCTGGTTGGTTACATCCAGTATCCTGTTGCGGGCCACCTCCAACTGGCCTTCGGCACGCAGTGATGCCTCCTCCTTTATAACATTCTGTGAGAAAAAGTATTGCGTAAATGAAGTGGCCTCCAGTGTAAGGGCGGCTATCAGAACCAGCAACAGGGCTTTATAGTTTTGTTTCTTCATATTATTGTGCTAAGCGCCTCGCGTAATTCGGGCATGGGACGGCGGGTGTCCCGTTCAACAATCAGAGTTTTGAGTCCGGCAAACGGACGTATCATCTCCTCGATTTCGCCCAGAGGAATGCCGGGCCCGAAATACTCCCTTGCAAAGAACTGCCAAAACCGTATGGCCAGGCTCTTGGGCATGTGGAAAGTCTCCTCAATGAACTCCTCCCGGCTCAGACAGCAGCACAGGTAGACCATACCCAGATCAAACAGGTGGTTGCCCCAGCAGAAATCGCCCAGGTCAATGAAATACCGGTCATTGCCGGCAAATATGGCGTTGCTGTACTGAAGGTCACCGTGTATGGCGGTATCCTCATCGGGGACATCGGCGATGAAACGGGTCAGTCTGTCCTTTTGGGCCGCCGTAAAGAAGGGATTCTGCTCAAGGAGTCTGTAATAGCGGTCCTTTACGTTCTCAAACTGGGTTGTATCCACATGGGTGGCGTGCAACTGGCGGCACATCCCGGCAAATTCGGCTGCGAACTGAGCCACTTTATCAGGCTCGTCGCCGGTGGCGCGGGAGTATGATTTCTTGCCTATGATGCGCCTGAAACGTATTCCGTAGCGGCCGTCGGCGGTAACCACGTAATCGCCGGGCTCGGGAGTGGGGATGCCCATGTCGTAAACCTTGCGTGCCAGATGCATCTCATCAAGAGGCTGCTGTATGGCACCCGGATGATACAGTTTGAGCATAACCGTAGGGTCGGTCCTGTGCTCATAACTCTCTCCGTTAGCGCCTCCTCCCGAAAGCACCCAGTCATTTAGGTCTATCTTTATGGCCTGTTCCATTAAATCAGACAGTAAAAAGTCCTTTTTTATCAGAAATTCTCTAAGCGTAACAAAGATAGAAAAAAAACACATTGGGGACAGTCCCTGATGTGCATTTTTTTACTTGCCGATGTTGGCGATGATGCGCAGATTGAGCTGCCGGCCGGTCAGGTAGTTGGGTACAGCAAACTGGGTATTCTGAATATCGGTAATCCAGTAGTAGGAGTTGACGTTGTTTATGCCCAGCAGGTTGAGGGCGTCAACACCCATCCAGATATCCTTGAAAAATCCTGACTTGCCGTAAACGTGTGGATGCTTGCTGTAATCAAAGATCTTATATGAAAGGCCGATGTCCACACGCTTGTATGCGGGAGCACGGAAAACCTGCTTCTCTCGGCCGCTGTGGGTGGGGCCAAATGGCAGTCCGTCGGCCAGTGAGCAGCGCAGTGACATCTTCCAGTTTTCCTTGCGCGGGAAATAGTCAGTGAAGTAAAGTGACAGGTTGTAGAGTTGGTCGGTGGGACGGGGCAGCCACTTGCCGCCTATGTTCTCACGGGTGTTCATGAGTGAGAATGTTATCCACGATGCGGTGCCCGGTACAAACTCGCCGTACAACTTCATGTCAATGCCGGTTGCATAACCGTGAGCACAGTTCTCTCCGTAGTAAACAATCCTTACATTATCCAGGTTGTACGGAATAAGACGGTCCAGTTTCTTGTAATAGACCTCGGTCGTGAACTTGAACGGACGGTCATATACCCTGAAATCATAGTCCGCACCCAGCACCACCTGTACCGAGCGCTGAGCCTTTATTTCTTTGTTCAGATTGACCTGATAGATGCCACCGGTGTTTACCGTATCCTTTATCTCCTTGTAGAAAGGTGTCTGGTAATAGACTCCCGTAGAGAGACGGAACAGGAAATCCTCATTGAACGCGGGGGTGAATCCCACCGTCAGACGCGGACTTACCGTGACCTCTCTGTTCCAGCTCCACCATGATGCGCGCAGCCCGGCATTCAGGGTAAAGAGTCCCACACCGGTGTTGAGTCTGTATGTATCCTGGATGAATGCGGCGGCCTTGTTGTTGGATATGCCGTGATCAGACTTGAGTGAGTAGATCATCTCCATGGGGCCCGTCTGGGTGTAGGGCAGGGTGTAGCCGGCCGAGTCACGCATCTCCCATTCGCGCATATGGTCCTGCACCTCCTCATGGCGGTATTCCAGACCCCATCCTATGGTTCCGGCAACATCTGTTTTGTGGGTACCTTTGAGTGATGCCGTATATACGGTTGATTTGAGGCGGTTGCGTGCATGTTGCATGAATGATCCAACCGCCAGGTTGTCACCGCCGGTGGCCTCGTCCAGCCAGTACTGACTCAGGATATCAAAAGATTCGCTCTCATGACTGGAGAACGCCGCCAGATTAAAACGGTATACGGAATTCTCTTGCCTGCGCTTTATATCCAGTGCGCCGAACAGGGTGTTGAAACGGTCGCTTTCCCAACCCTCATAATAGACCTTGAATGTCTTGGGGTCCTTTGCTGTGCCGAATGTGGTGGTCCGGTCAGTAGGCGTGAAGTTATACCTGTTTACGGCAGCATTGCCTATCAGACCTATCTCCCATTTCTTGTTTGGGGTCCAGCTCATATATGTCTGGTAATCCAGGAATGACGGGTCGTACTCTCCGTGAGTGTCCAGCGTGCCAAGCAGATAACGGGTGGTCTTGTATCGGACGCTGCCCGAGAAACTGAACTTGTCATTCCCGGCTCCCACATAGGCGCTTGCACCCAGAAGGCTGGCCATCAGGGTGGATTCAAAGCCCTGCGGACGGCGGTAGTTTATATCCAGGACCGATGACATCTTATCACCGTACTCCACGCTGAATCCGCCGGTTGAGAAACTGATGGACTCCACCATATCGGGGTTGATAAAACTCAGTCCTTCCTGCTGCCCGGCACGTACCAGCAGCGGGCGCAGTATCTCGGTCCCGTTCACATAGACGCTGTTCTCATCAAAGTTACCGCCGCGCACATTGTACTGGCTGCTCAGTTCGTTATGGGTGCTCACGCCGGCCTGCGTGGCAATGATGGATTCCACGGAGCCGCCGTTGGCATCGGCTGTAAAGCGCAGTCCCTCGGCGCTTATGTCCTGCATTCCGTCGCTGCGGCGGCGGGTTGCCGTAACGTCAACGTTCTGGAGCGTATAGTTTGATGTGGGTAGCATTATGTCCAGCTGCACGGTATCGGCCGGATTGATAAGTGTGCGGCGGCGCGTCTCATGACCCACCATGCGGAATACCAGGTTAAGGGTATCGGTCCGGGTGTTTACGGTAAATGAATACTCACCCTTAAGGTTGGTCATGGCCGAGTGCAGCGTGAGTTCCTCATTGACCGTAGCCAACTCTACGGGCTGTCCGGATTCATCGGTCACACGACCATGGATATACACACGACGTGCCTGGCTGGCGATTGTCAGGCACAACAGAATGGCTGTAAGTGTATATTTTTTTAAGAGCATGCTTTTAAAATAACGTACAAATCCGCGTTAGAGTATAATTTTTGGCCCGTGATCAATGACTTTTTTCCAATATTTGCATAACTTGCGTTCATCCTTATTTTTTTTGTCCTTATCAACAGTTAATTATGAAAATAGTGTTTGCAGGTTTTATTGAAAAATATGTATGGCGTGGATTGATGACTTTGGGCTTGTTATTAACAGCACCGATTATTAACGCTCAAACATTTATGTATTGGGATTATGCAAGTGATTTCCATAACGGTTATGCTACAGTAATGAAAGATGGAAAATGTGGTTGCATTAATCTTGATGGTCAACTGATTGTTCCTTATGAGTATGATTATGTTTGGCCTTTTGAGAATGAGAGAGCAAGAGTTATGATTCATACTGATAGTGTTCATCATGGATTAAGGAAAGTGGTGCTAGGGACATCCTCCCAGAGGAAATACGGCTTTTATAACATGTATTATCCCGATGAGAGCATTGGTAAGTGGGGATTTGTTGACAACACGGGCAAACTTGTTATTCCTATGGAATATGATTATGTGTCAGACTACCGTGGTGGGTATTCCGTTGTTCTTAAAGATGGGAGAAGGGGATTGATAGACATGGATGGTGATATTGTCGTTCCAATAGAATACGATGATATCATCATCGGAAATCTCTTAAATAATGACAATAATGGTCTTGTAGGTGTTGTCAAAAACAATAAGATGGGATTCTTTGATGTAAATGAAAGAAGAGTAGCAATTCCATTGATTTTCGATGAAACGAATGGGGTTCATTTTTCTGAAGGTTTGGCTGTCGTAAATAAAGGAAAGAAAGAAATCTATATTGATCAAAGTGGCAATACGATATCTCCAGAGGAATGGGATACAGCATGGGATTTTGATAACGGAATTGCCGTTGTAAGTAAAGATGGAACTTATTTTGTTGTTGATAAGGCTTTTGACGTGCTGGATACTGTTGGCAATGTAAGAATCATAATGAGGTCGAATGGTGTTGTTGTGGCAGAAAATGCCAAAAACGAATGGTCCATCATAAGTGGTGATAGAAAGCTTTCCAATTTACATTATTCCCAGATTGATTATTGCGGAAAGGCTTTTTTTAGAGCAGCTATTAAAAGAAAAAACGGTAAAACCAGAAATGGGCTAATTGACATAAACGGAAATATCGTGATTCCGATAAAATATGAGGAGTTGTATTCGTATGTTGGCGGATTAGTATTAAAGAGAAGAAACAAATGGATGTTCTTTGAATCAACTGATGGCAATCTTAGTCCGTTGGTGTCAATAAAATGTCAAGAGGCAGATGGCTTTTATGATGGATTATCCAGAGTTCTAAGAAAGGGTAAATTTGGATATATCAATAAAAAAGGTGAAGAAATAATTCCATGTAAATATGAATACTCCAGGAATTTTCAAGAGGGGAAAGCTGTTGTGATGAATAACAACAAATGGGGTTTTATTGATGTCCGTGGAGAGGTTCTGGTCGTTAATTATTGATATGAAACATTTATTGTGCTTATTGTCATTGTTATCTGGTTGTTTGATTGGAAATGCTCAGATTACTACGAAGCAGATTATCATTGTAAGAGATTCCGTTGGTTCTATTATTTCTGTAAATGAAGAAGAATATAGAGATAATAAAATTGTTAGATCAATTTATTCGATCGTTGATGAAAGTGGATGCATGATTCCTTCTTACGAAATTGAATACACTCAATTGAATAACAAAGACTATGTCGATTCTGTATTGACTTATTATGTATATAAGGGTGCTGATAGTATACAAGATAAGATTGTTTCATTTTCATTTGATGTAAAGAAAAAACTACTGATGGCCCAAACAATAAAATATGTCAATAAAATAGATGTTGTATATCCTAGTGTACAATTAACTGTTTTCAAGTATAATAGGATGGGTAAAGTCGCTAAAGTGAAATACTGTCAAAAAAATGGCGACAAAATCACATGTGATTATATTGATAAGGTTTCATATAAAGATAAAGATGTGATAGTCAGGAGGTTCTTTTTGCCATCATACAATAATAAAGGAAAAAAAGTGTTGATTCCAAGAAAAGAATACGAGTTTTCTTTGTTGTCTACGATTGATGATAATAATCGTGTTTTATATCAAAAAGAAAAAAGATTTTCGAAAAGTGATACAGTAAATAAAATTTCAAGATATATATACGATGAGTTTGGAAATTTGATAAGAACTGATTATTACTCGCAGGCAAATGCTAAAGAGTCATATTTATATAGTGATTATAATGAAATTAACTATGAAAATGGCAAAATCGCAGGTGTTATTCATTACAGAGAAACAATGTCTGGCATCAAGACGATAATGTATAGTGAAGAATATGTATATGAGTAATAGCATCCGATATGATTAGTATTTAGTTGCGGCTTTAGCGCGCATACGTGCGGACGTTCCGAGAATTATGACTAAATTCGCGGACAACTAATTGTTTTTCCCGTTATGAACAAGTTCAGCGACCTTATAGCAACGCGCCGCAGCATGCGCAAGTTCACTACTGAGAAACTCTCTGATGAGCAGAAGATGACCATCCTGCGTGCTGCCCTGATTTCACCCACCGCCAAGAATAACCGCGGTTGGGAGTTTGTGACTGTTGAGGACCCGGCTATGCTGGAGAAACTGTCCAAGTGCCGTGCCATGGGTTCCGGTTTCCTGGCCGAGGCGGTTTTTGCCGTTGTGGTGCTGGGTGATCCCACCAAGAGTGACTGCTGGATAGAGGACTGCTCCATTGCAGCAATAGATATGCAATTGCAGGCCGAGGATCTGGGCCTGGGCAGTTGCTGGTGCCATATGCGCGGCAGGGCCGATGCAGACGGCAAGAGCACCAAGCAGACCCTGATGGAACTCTTGGGCATTCCCGAGCAGTATGAGCCCGAGTGCATTGTGGGCGTGGGCTACAAGAATATGGACCGCAAGCCTTACGAGGATGATAAGATAGAGTGGACCAAGGTTCACAAGGAGAAGTTCTGAGCCGATGAGGATAGCGTTGATAGGATCTGGCCGTGTAGCCACTTGCATGGGACCGCAACTCAAGGCTGCGGGGCACGCCATTGCCTGTGTCTATAGCCGCACTATGGCCAATGCTCTTGAACTGGCTGATACTCTGGGCGCTCCCGCAACGGACAGCCTGCAGAGCCTTCCCGTGGCCGATGTCTATCTTACAATGCTTACCGATGACGCTCTGGTTGAACTGGCTCCGGCCATAGTGAAGGGCAGGGAAAGCGCCCTGTTCCTGCACACTGCCGGCAGCATACCTATGGATATCTGGAAAGATGCCGGTGCCGGCCGTTACGGAGTGCTCTATGCGATGCAGACATTCTCCAAAGGTGCACAGATTGACTGGCCGGAGGTTCCGGTATTCGTGGAGGGCTGTAATGCTGCAGAACTGGAGACAATAATACATCTGGCATCGGGCCTTTCAAAAAAGGTTACGCCCTTGAGTTCAACCGGCCGCAAGAAACTTCACATAGCAGCGGTGTTTGCCTGCAATTTTGCCAACCGCATGTATGCCATAAGCGAGGACCTGCTGGCAACCGAGGGAGTACCTTTCAGCGTGATGCTGCCGCTGGTGCGTGAGACCGCCCGCAAGGTGGAGACCATGAGCCCCGCGCAGGCCCAGACCGGACCCGCCGTTCGCGGTGACCGCAAGGTGATAAACGAGCATCTGGAACTGCTCAGGGACTATCCTGAGTACGCCCAACTTTATAAACTGATTTCTGTTGACATAAACAAGGACCTGAAATGATAAACTACGACCTTAACTCCATCCGCGCCCTGATATTTGATGTGGACGGCGTGCTGAGCAAACCCGTTATGAATCTCTCGCCCAGCGGTGATCCGGTACGTACCGTAAACGTAAAGGACGGCTATGCCATGCAGCTGGCCGTAAAGATGGGCCTGCACCTGTGCATCATAACCGGTGCCCGCGTGGAGGAGGTTCGCAAACGCTACGAGGGTCTGGGCATAAAGGATGTCTATATCTGCTCAAGCGTCAAGATAAATGACTTCAACGAGTTCAAGGCCAAGTATGACCTCAAGCCCGATGAGATACTCTACATGGGCGATGACATCCCTGATTGGCAGGTAATGAGCCAGTGTGGACTGCCCTGCTGTCCGGCCGATGCCTGCCCCGAGATTCAGGCGCTGTGCAAGTACGTATCGCCCTACAAAGGCGGTGAGGGCTGCGTGCGCGATGTGCTGGAGCATGTGCTCAAGGTACAGGGCAAATGGATGAAGGATGAACATGCATTCGGCTGGTAAACGATGGAACTCCCGTACAAGATAATACTGGCGTCAAACTCACCCCGCCGCCGTGAACTCCTGGGCGGTCTGGGACTGGACTTTACCGTAAAGGTTATAAGCGGTATAGACGAGTCGTGGCCGCATAGCCTTAAAGGAGAGGATATCCCGCTCTACATTTCGCGTGAGAAGGCCGCCCCGTACAAATCACTCATCGGCCCCGATGAACTTGTAATTACGGCCGATACCATTGTCTATGTGGACGGAGAGGTGCTGGGCAAACCGCACGACAAGGCCGATGCCCGCCGTATGCTGCGCCTGATATCGGGCCGCTGGCATGAGGTGATAACGGGCGTAACGCTGATGACTGCCGCAAAGGAGCGCAGTTTTGCAGTAACCACAAGAGTGCGTTTCTGCAACCTTACGGACGATGAGATAAACCGCTACGTGGAGAGCGGCCTGCCCATGGATAAAGCCGGCGCCTACGGCATCCAGGAATGGATAGGCTACGTAGGAGTGGAGGCTATAGAGGGTAGTTATTTCAATGTCGTGGGCCTTCCGGTCCAGCGGCTCTACCGCGAACTCATAAACTTTTGCAAAAACTAATAATCAATATCCTTAAACTTATGAAAACTTTTAAGCAATTACTGACCTTGGCAGCTATGCTGCCCGTTCTGGCATCGGCCCAGAACCCTATTATCAGCACCGTCTTTACCCCTGATCCGGCACCGTTCGTGTACGGAGACAAGGTATATCTTTTTACAGATCATGATGAGGACGGACGCAACCGTGACTTCAACATGAAGGACTGGATGGTGTTCAGCACCGAGGATATGGTGAACTGGACCTATCTGGGCACCCAAGTATCAACCGCCACATTCAAGTGGGCCCGTCAGGGACAGCGCGCGTGGGCCTGCCAGGCTGTAGAGCGTAACGGCAAGTGGTATTGGTACGTATGCTGCAACAAGGCAACCGGCGGCGATGCACTGGCTGTTGCCGTGGCCGATGACCCGCAGGGACCCTGGACCGATGCCATTGGCGGCCCGCTGGCCGAAGGATTCGGATTCATCGACCCCACAGTATTTATTGATGATGATGGCCGTGCTTATCTGTTCTGGGGCAACAAAGGCCTCTGGTACGGAGAACTTAACGATGATATGGTATCGTTCAAGAACGGCTGGCAGGAGGTTCCCGGCTACCACGATCCCGAGTGCTTTGGTGAGCTGCAGAGCAAGATGAACTGGGCCAAGGGCCAGAACGAGATGATGACCCAGTATGAGGAGGGTCCCTGGGTGATGAAACGTAACGGAACATATTATATATCATATCCCGCAGGCGGCGTGCCCGAGCATATGGCATACTCTACCGCTCCTACCATAAACGGCCCCTGGACATATCGCGGCCGCATAATGGATGAGGCGGAGAACAGCTTTACCATTCATGGCGGCAACATCACATTCAAGGGCCGTGACTTTATGTTCTACCACAACGGCGGACTGCCCGGTGGTGGCGGCTACAACCGCAGCGCTTGCGTGGAGGAGTTCAAATGGAACGAAGACGGCACATTCCCGTTCATGAAGTTTACCAAAGAGGGTGTTGTGACTCCGGTCAAGAACCTGGATCCGTACACCCGCGTTGAGGCTGAGACTCAGGCCGAATCACGCGGTCTCAAGGTAGACCGCCGTGCAGGCCGTGACCATTTTGTTACCGATATCGATGACGGCGACTGGATCCGCGTACGCTCGGTTGACTTTAAGGACTGCGGCCAGAAGGCTGTAGTGGTTGTGGTAGGCGAGCAGAAAGGCAAGGGAACCATAGAGTTTTACACAGATAAAATGGAGGGCGAGCCCTTCTGTAAGGTGCCCGTAAATACCGACAATGCAGGATTCCGCACCGCAGCATTCACTTATCTGATTGATACCGATGTACAGGGCGTACACGATGTCTATCTCAAGTTCAGTTGCGAGACAGAGAAACCGTTCACCCTTGACTGGTGGCAGTTCAACGCGCACGCCAACATGCCTCTGGTCCAGACCCGCTTTACGGCCGATCCCGCACCTGTGGTGATAGGTGATAAGGTCTATCTCTATACCACCCATGACAACGACGGAGCCCGCGGCTTCCAGATGTTTGACTGGCTGCTCTACACTTCGGACGACCTGAAAAACTGGCAGGACTTCGGGCCCGTAGCGTCACTTGATGATTTCAAGTATTATGACGGCAATAACGGAGCCTGGGCAGAGCAGGTGGTCGAGGCCAACGGCCAGTACTACATGTATTGCCCCATTCACGGTCACGGAATAGGCGTTCTGGTATCGGACACACCTTACGGTCCGTTCAGAGATCCGCTGGGTGAGCCTCTGGTATGGCAGAAAGAGCATTGGGATGATATTGATCCCACGGTGCTTATTGATGATGACGGACAGGCATACATGTATTGGGGAAATCCCAACCTGTATTCCGTAAAGTTGGGCAAGGATATGATATCACTGGCCGGTCCTATCGTGAAGCATCCCAAGATTGAGGATTATCAGGAGGGTCCGTGGATATGGAAGCATGACGGACACTACTATCTGGCGTTTGCATCCACCTGCTGCCCCGAGGGTATCGGCTATGCCATGAGTGACAGTCCCGAGGGTCCCTGGGAGTACAAAGGTCATATCATGGACCACACTGTACGCACACGCGGCAACCATCCGGGCATCATCGAATTCAAGGGGCAGAGTTATGTGTTCGGCCTTAACTATGAAATAATGCATCTTAAGACCTTTGCACATGCCGAGCAGCGATCAGTCTCTATGGCTCCCATGTATTACAATGAGGACGGCACCATCAAGGAGGTTCCGTATTTTCTGGATAATGTAGTGGAGCAGGTGGCCGATTTTGATCCGATGCGCAGGGTGGAGGCCGAGACAATGGCCTGGGGCTACGGACTCAAGACCAGTTATCTGGATACAGATTTTGAGTATACCGAGGAGGATGGATATCAGCCCAGAAACATGTATGTACACGATATTGATGACGGAGAGTATATACTGCTCAAGGGCGTAGATTTTGGCCGCAAGGGAGCAAAGAAGTTCCTGGCGTCGGTGGGATCGGACGGATACGGAACGATTTCAATCTATCTGGACAGCAGGGACGGAGCACCTGCCGCAGTGGTTCCGGTAAAAGCCACCGGCGGTAAGACAAATTTCTCACTGCTGACCACACGCTTTAAGCGTCGTATACGCGGCAAGCATGACCTCTATCTGGTATTCAACGGCGGCGGAAAGGACCTCTTTACCTTTGACTGGTGGCGCATGAAATAGTGTTTTTTAGTAACTTTGCGGACTGTTATGATCTACTCTCTCAAAAGGTTCGCATCGTTACTGCTCACTATTGCCGTTGCAGTAAGTCAGGTTAGCGCGGCAACGTTTGAATTGAACATCGGCCCTTATTTTGCATCGGACCATACACCTGAGGCCCATGTACAGACACCCGGGCTCAACAGGAGCGCGGCAATTGTGGTGGGGACCGAGGCCGTTCTTATTACGGGCATAATGGCATCACTCTACTCGTCTTGGTACTCCGGCACCGAGACGGGTGGATTCCATTTCTATAACGATAACCGTGAGTGGCTTATGATGGACAAACTGGGGCATGCCAACTCTTGCTACAATTTTGCCAACATAGGCTATGAGGCGCTTGTAATGACGGGACTGGACGAGAGGCGCTCCCTGCTGTACGGCGCGCCGCTGGGCATAACAATCATGACCATGGTTGAGGTTTTTGACGGTCTGTCCGGCAATTGGGGCTTCTCATGGGGCGATATGACGGCCAATATTCTGGGTACGGGGCTATTTATGGGGCAGCAGGCCCTGTGGCATGAGCAGCGCATAGCTCTCAAATACTCTTATCATAATTCGGGACTGGCAAAATATAATGTGAGCAACCCGGTCACGATGGAGAGGGATTACATAATAGGTAAGGATTGGCTGGACCGACTGTATGAGGACTACAGCGGCATAACCATATGGGCCGCATTTGATGTCAAATCACTGTTTATGAACGATGACAGCCGATACCCATCGTGGCTGGGGTGGGCCGTCGGGTTTGGTGCCGAGGGAATGACGGGAGAGTATAACAATCTGCGCCCTGCCGCTTCTGTGGGTGCTGACGGCAACTGGGGTCGCGGATGGGAGTATGATCCGGTAAACGCGCCCGGTCAGTTGGCTTACTTGCCTGATGACGCCCGCCAGCGCAGACTTTTCCTTGCTCCTGACATAGACATATCGCGTATTCCATGCCGCAACAAGACCCTGAAGCATGTGCTGAGGGTACTTAGCGCTATCAAACTTCCTACACCTGCCGTAGAATACCGTCCCGGTGAGAGCCGGCTCTGCTGGCACTGGCTCTATTTCTGACGCAAAGGGGTCGATACAAAAGGGGACAGTCCCCTTTTGTACTATTTTATTGTATAGACCAGCTTGTATTTTTGAGTACGGATCTCTGATTTTTTCCAGGCTCCGGTCCCATCGGAATTGCAGTCCAGGATATTGTTGTCGGCAGGCGAATATACAATACTGTCCTGCCCGTATCGGTCGGTCAAAGTCTTGTAAGAGTGAATGTAGCCGGTGCTGTCGGCAAACTCAAACCAAACCGTATCGGCCGGGAACGTCTTTACGTACATGGACCATCGGTCGGTATCGGGAATCTCAAGCTCTTGTCCATCAATGACTTGGTACGACTTCTCAATGCTTGACCCCTTGTCAAAAATCACCTTTACGTCCTTGCCGCTTTCATTGCGGATAAAGGAGAAATACTCCCGTTTTTCCAGCATTCCCAGCAGATTTCTCTCGCATGATTCGAGCCCCAGAAGGACAAGACACGCCAAAATACTTATGACAACACATTTTTTCATAACCGCAAAGGTACAATCAATCGACTCGAATATTCAGGCCATCGTTAATATTGTAATCAAAATTCGTGGTGCCAAGTGAGATGTTTTTCTCTTTCGGGGAGAGGAAAACCATGCCCAGAACACCTATGGTAATAGTCTCGGCGGGTTCTCCGGCCTTGGCTACGCTAAAAAGACCGTAGTTCTTAACCACCAGATTCTTGTCAATAAAAATGTCCAGAAGTTGAGTTCCCGCGGCCGATAATACCTTAACAAAAGGATTTTCAGTATCAATGTTTTCAGTGTTCAACTCGCTCTTGACCAACCCGGTCAATTGATCCCTAATCACTCTTTTGTGCTTCTCCTTACTCGGGCAGGTGATTACCAAAAGGGCCGAAACTGCAACCACCGCCACAACAATCTTAGTAATTCTTTTCATAAGACAAATGTTTCCCAATAGACGCACAACGCTCTGAATTGTTAAAGTGACGCAAAAATGATACAAAAGGGGTCTGTCCCCTTTTGTATCTTTTTTGTATGTTTGCTGATAATACATTTCGTTGGCATATGAAAAAGGTCTTTATTGCGCTGATTGTGTTGTTATGGCCAGTTGTGAATGCGGTATCGCAGAGTATGATTCTGGGTGGTGAGTTGAGCAACTCGGCAGCCACATCGGTCCATGATATAGATGAGGTCCTTCCGCGCATGAAATCATTGGGTCTGAACACAGTGCTGGTACCCGCTTATTGGGAGCTGCTGGAACCTGTTGAGGGCAAGTTTGACTTTACGCTCATTGACCGGACAATCGACGTGGCACGCAGCCAGGACCTTAAGATAGTGTTCCTCTGGTTCGGGGCGTGGAAAAACTCAATGTCCTGTTATGCTCCGGGATGGTTCAAGCAGGACACCAAGCGCTTTCCCAGGGCCGAAACAGCTGCCGGAAAGCCGCTTGAGATAGCCAGTTGTTTCAGTGACAACGTTCTCAAGGCCGATCTCAAGGCATTCAGCGCCCTGATGGAACGCATTGGTCAGAAAGATCCGCAGCACCAGGTAGTGAGCATGATGCAGATTGAGAATGAGATAGGTATGCTGGAATCGGCCCGTGACCACTCCAGGCTTGCAGAGAAGGCATACATCGGCCAGGTCCCTGAAGTGTTGCTCAAGAAACTGGGCATAAAGAAAGGAGGCACCTGGGCGCAGGTATTTGGAGCCGATGAATATGCCGATGAAAAATTCATGGCATATAATTACGCCTGCTATGTGGAACAGCTGGCTCTTGCGGCGCGCTCCATCCACGACATGCCGCTTTTTGTGAATGCCGCCATGAACAGCCGCGGCCGCAAGCCGGGTGACTATCCGTCAGCCGGTCCTCTGGCGCATCTGATAGATTTCTGGAACGCAGGTGCTCCCAGCATAGATTTCCTGGCTCCCGATATTTACGATACCGGGTTCAGAATGTGGGCCGGGAGGTATGCCGTTCCCGCACGTCCGCAGGATGGCGGTGTCGTCAGGAACAGGCTGTTCATCCCCGAGACCCGATGCTGCAGGGATTGCGGAGTGAGGGCGATGTATGCGTTCGGCGAGCATGACGCTTTGGGCTTTTCGCCGTTTGCAATTGACCAGGCATCGGCCGATGAGACCGATAACATCACAAAAGCCTACAATCTGCTAAGACAGGTCTCAAATCTGAAACCGGCCGACAGGAAGAACTCCTGGGGACTGCTCTTTGACCAGGAGGATACAGAGCGGATTATCGATGATGAAGGCACAGTAATGACCTGCCGTCACTATTATACTCTGCCTTGGGACCCGCGTGCCACCGACGGAACGCAATGGCCCGAGGGTGGCGCCATGCTGATAAAAGTGGGTCGATATGACTATCTGCTGGCCGGTTGCGGAGTCGTGGTTGATTTCAAGACCCGCACCGAAAAGGAACAGGAGCAGAATAAGACGTTGGGTGAAGATGGATTTGCCCAATCCGGAACTGATTCAGATGCACGCACCGACAGGTTCAGGGGAAAACGCCTGGGACTGTTGTCGGTCGATGAGGTACAGATTGCACCGGATGGCCAGCTGATATATCTGCGGCGCGAAAACGGAGATCAGAGCCATCAGGGACGGCACGCACGCATCGGTACCGATGACTGGAAGATCCTGCACATCAAACTCTACGAATATTGACCGGACAAAGTAGTACAAAAGGGGACTGTCCCCTTTTGTATGTTTGACCTTCGGTCCAAGATAGGCTGCGCCTCGGTAGAAAAAATGAGTAAACTCCTTTTTTCTCCTCTCGGCTTTCACTATCTTTGTATCGCTAATACCGTAAGGCGCTCCATCAGCACAAAACAGGTGTTAGCGGAGCGCCTTTCGTATTGTTTGCCGCACACATGTGCGTTGGGTTTAGTCTACCCTATATTATTAACTATTAATACTTTTGGAAATGAAAACCAAAAACACAAAAGACCGTGAGACCACTCACGAAGAGAACATGGAGAAGGCCCGCCGCTACGGGATTAAGTACATTGACCTTAAGATTGACTTTGCCTTCAAGTTTGTATTTGGAACGCATGGCAAGGAGGATCTGTTGCTTCAGCTTATTGATAGCATTCTGCCCGATAAGCACATAGTAAGCGTCACGCTGGGCCCTCAAGAGCAGATGCCCGACAACCCTGAAAAACGCCGCTCCATCTACGACATCAACTGTACAACCGAAAGCGGTACCCACATCACTGTCGAGATGCAGTGCGCCAAGCAGAGCGATTTCAACAACCGTATGGTCTATTATTCCAGCTACACGCTGCGCAACACCCTTAAACGCGGCGAGGAGGGTTTTGAGTACCCGGAGCTGTATGTGATAGGTATCCTGGATTTCCTGTTGCCGGGCGTCAGGGAGAACCCCGAGGTGGTAAACCACTACAGCCTCAGGAATGACCGCGATGACGGAATCTTGCTTACCGACACGCTGCACTACGTGACCATAGAACTGCCAAAGTTTAACAAACAGCTTGACGAGCTGGACGGCCCACTTGACAACATGCTCTATCTATTCTGTAATCTTGGCAGGATGAAAGAGATTCCCGTTTATTTCAAAGACAAAAATTTGGACAAGTTATTTGAAACCACTATGTTTGCAAACATGACACAAGAACAGCAAGACCGATATTTCCGCGAGTTCATGTACGAGATGGACCAGAAGAGCCGCATGCGCACGGCCCGTGAGGACGGCATTGCCGAAGGTAAAGCCGAAGGGCTAGCTGAAGGTGAAGCCCGTGGTCGTGCTGAAGGTCGTGCTGATACCGCCCGCGCTATGAAAGCCGAAGGGCTGCCGATTGAAGTAATAGCCCGTTGTACCGGCTTGACCCAAGACCAGATAGCAGAACTCTAGCTTAGGCTAATCCAATCAACATATTGAGCGGTTCAATAAGTACACCACAGTATTATTGAACCGCTCATTTGTTTGACGCAAAGGGGTCGTTTCGTTTTGCGTCCGGGAATTTATCGTGCAGTTTATCGTGCAGTTTATTCTGCAATGGCGCACCCCGATGACGCAAAGGGAAACGACCCCAATGCGGCGTTTTTAACAATTCACCGCATCAGCCACCGGCCTCAACCCCTCAAAATCCACAAAGTCCACCGTCTGCCCATAAGTGGCAAGCACAGCCTTGAATTCTGGTGTAAGCTGTTCCTGGGGCATCTTTGATGCCTGCGAATACATCATCTTCATCAGAATCCGGTACTTCAGTTCCAGCTGGCTATAATCTATTGCTCCCCGCAGGTGGAACAGCTTCTTCTCATCAAAGAGTTGCGCCGGAACCTGAGCCTTCAGCGCTTCCCTGAATGAGTCAAAAAAGACCTTATCCTCGGGATCGACCATCCCCACAGTCACAATGAACAGCTCCTTGGCAGTTGTTATACGGCCCAGGGTTTTCTTCAACCCCACAACACCTCGGGCATAGATTGCACCCATATAAATAACGCGGTCAAACGGGCCAGCGTCCTTCAGATCCTTGTAATCAACAGCCTTGATGCCCGTCATTTCTGCCAGGCGCTCAGCGTATCTTTTTGTGGCGCCATGCAGGCTGCCGAATATAATTATGTCCATATTTTCTGAAATCTCAATATTTTTGACGCAAAGGGGTGGAAAAAGTCCGATGACAAAAGTACTCGTTTTTTGAAATCGCCGCAAAACGACGCAAAAGGAAACAACTGAAGTGTCGAAACAACTTTGCGAAAAAATGTCGAAAATATATTTGCTTATTACAACACTTTTTGTTTTGGGGGCCGATGTTTGCTCACTGCGTATTTGGTGCCTCCGCCTTTGTCCTTTCCTGGCTCAGTGCAGATGGATACTTTACATGAATCGCCATTTTGTTGACGTCAGCAAAATGGGTCAGGCCACAAGGGGGGGTATTGTTTAAGGTGAGTTTTTTGCACCTTAAAGATTCATACATCTCTTTTGCACAAATTGGAATCAGCCCTCAATTGCAAGTTTTGAAATAATTGTATTACATTTGCAAAACAAATGTATAACACAATGAATACAACTGTACAACGAACTCCCAAAAAGGCAACCGCGTTCCGTTTAAACGCCGATTTATTGGAACGCCTGAAAATGCTTGCCAAGAAAGATAACCGAAGTCTCAATAATTATGTTGAGAATGTTCTTATGGCTGTGGCTTATAACGAGCCTAATGAAACCACTAAAGCGGCTTTAAAAGACGCAAAGGAAAACAAGAATCTTGAAGATTTTGATTTAGAGGCATTTAAGAAGTATGTAGCATCAATGTAGAATAAACTATACCATGTGGAAACTCAAACAGTCCGGACAATTCAAGAAAGATCTCCGGAAGTATCAGAATGACCGTGAAAAGATGAAATCCTTGGAAAGAGTACTAGTCCAATTGTCCCAGAACGGCAAGGTTGATAATATATATAAGCCCCACAGATTAAAGGGAGAATACAGTGGTGCCCTAGAATGTCATATAGAGAATGATTATCTGCTAGTTTGGATAGATGAGGAAGAAAAGACAATCAAACTGGTTCGTCTTGGCTCTCACTCAGAATTGTTCAAGTGACGAAAAAACGACCCTTTTGCGTCACCCTTTGCGTCACTTTTTGCAAAATTGTATATTTGCAAATAATAACCCTTTTCTAACAATTATGAAACCCAAGCACATACAGTCCATCCTTTATACATCATTCATTATCGGGGGTATCTGCAGCTGTGTTTTAATATACTGCTTTTTTCGTCCCAATCTGCCCAAGGTTGAGCATACCGCCATTGTATTAGAGTGGATCTGTGCAATAATCATCCTTATTCTGGTTTTCACCAAGAAGAAGTGGGATAAGCAGGACTCATAATCATACAAATGGGGTCAGGCCCCAATTGCACACAAAAGCGAAACTATCCAAATTCGGCAGACGCGTCTGCCGAATTTACTCTTCTTTGCATTTCGCCAGTCGTGACTGATAGATTGGTGACGCAAAACGACGCAAAGGGGTCGTTTCCCAATGCGTCGTTTTTGTGGGCCGATGCTCAATTAATATGCCCATAATATGTGAAATGACCAAAAAGAAATGTACTTTTATGGCCGGAAACTAGACGGTTTTAAGAGTTATACAATAGTCCTAATTATTTATGAGTGCCAATTAATGTGTTATTGTACTGATAACATGTTGTTTGCATCTCCTATTTTGTATTTATTATGTTTATAGAAGAAAGAGCCGATAATGGAGCTTCGTTCAGATCATGTCCATTGGTTATTTGGACATCCCATTTTGTGTAATTGCAGTTTGATTTTTATTCATAAGTAGATTAAGTGTCCTTTCCTTTTTTTAAACACCCAATAAATCATTAATTATATGCCACATAGAATATATAGCATCGAATCCCGTAAAGGTGGCGTAGGTAAAACAACCGTTGCCTTAAATTTAGCTAGTGTATTAGTTAAAAGAGGACCAGTTCTTCTGATAGATTGTGATATCAGCGGTACTTCAATTGAGGAGCCTGCATTGAAATCACCATTCTGGGAGAACGACACAAATGTTTTAAAGTATATAGATAAAAAAAACAAAGAGCTGAAACCTCTAAATTTCTTACACTATTTCATTAATCAGTATATCAAGGGAGAAGGTAATGTGGGTGATTTTATCAACCGCGATTTATTGAAGGCTTCTAAAGTAAACATCATCGCGTCTTCTTTGACGGGATTATCAAGCCATGACACTATTATCCGAGATTGGTATATGGATGAATTGCATTCATATTGGATGATGGAGTTCATTGAAAGAATTATTAAGGAGTTTGAATATGTTTTCCAAGATAAACAAGATAAAACGGTTCATATTATTATAGATAATTCTCCTGGTTATACATGCTTTAGCCAAGCTCTTCATGACTATATGTACAATGAAGGACCACAAGTGGCTAAGTTTTTACTGGTATCTACTCTTGATGGTCAAGATCTGAAGGCAAGCATTGAATTGGCTGCAGAAATCAATCAAAGTATTGATAATAGGAGCGATGCTGCTCTTTATTATAAAAACAAAGAGAATAATGGTGTCGCTGATCCTAATAGAGAAGCTCTAATTGAATCGGATGATGATATTAAAGATTTCTTCTTCCATCTTAATGAGGAACTAATAGATATTTATACAAAGAAATGGGATAGTGAAGTATATCTGGCCTTGTTAATCAATAAGGTGCCTCAAAGTTTGAAAGACGATGAAACGATCGTTGCCTATAAAGAAATGGTCGGGCAATACTATAATTTTTTATTAAAAATAGCTGGAACAGATAAAACTTCTCCTAATAATTTGGTTTATTACGACGAAGCTATTATTTATCAATACTATTTACAATATCTAAGGGGAAAGATGGAAGATAGTCCCCAGTCTATTGAATACTGGCAGATACGTATCAAAGAATTGAAATCATTTGTATTGGAAACAGAAGGGGTGGGGCCATCCTTAGCAATGATTAGATTAAATACACTATATGAAGAACTTAAAAGTAATCTGATTGATCACGAGTTCGCTCAATTGTCAAGGCAGTTATCATATACTTGGTCTCCAGATTATGCATGTAATCAAATGAAAAAAGCAATTACCCTTGGTGCTCAGAGGCTCGTAATTAGAAAAGATGGTTTATCGTTGTCTGAAGTTAAATATGAATTGCATAGTTGGAATATTGAACAAATACATCAAATTGAAAGAATTGTTGGCTTGCCAACAAGAGAACTCTTTTGTCTAAGAGATCTTATAAAATATTTGGAAGTATTTGCCGGTTACGATGATGGAAATACAAATGTAGAGTTAATGTTTGTTGTTTCAATACTTGTTTTCGCTTTTAGAATAGATTATGGAAGACATCTGGATAAAAGATATTCCTTAAGAGGGTATGCTATGGATATTATTAGTAGTAGGGAATATGTGATATCAATTAGTCAATTAATAGAGGAAATGCCAATTAAACACAAATTTTTAACTGAAAGAATAGATGGTATGACTCATATTAGTTTATTAAGAGCTTACCGTAGTTTATGCTATTGTTTTATTAAATGGATGGATCTACAATCTGACTTCTCTTTTCTGATATCAGCTGTTGAATTGTATGTATCTAATACTTCACGAACGTATTTTTCTAAAGAAATGGTGGATTATTTGTCCGCAGTCTTTGCAAAGAAGATAGTTTCTAATGAGAACCGCCTCGCAGAGATAAGGGCTAATTCATTCATTATGAAAAACATGCAGGATGTGTTACGTGACAATATACTTAAAGCTTGGAAATGATGGAGTTTAGCTTTGATTTGTTTAGGAAGAATGGCATCCAATTCCCCACTACATTTAAGATGCCGGAGTCATTGGACTTTCGGAGTATAGATAGGATGGAGCAAGTATTCTCTGAAGAGGGAACAAAAATTGGAACTGCACTTAGAAGGCTAAAGAAGAGAACTCCAGATTATTATTATAACAGTATTTTATTGGCTCAAACTGAGGCTCAAAATTATTCTATCAATTCATTCCCGTTATACAGATTATTACTTCCTGATGTTTTAATGGATGATTGGTTATCAATCATTTGCCCTCATATGAAAGGCAAAAGAGACCATTCTTTGCACCAACCTTTGACGGCTTACATAGTTTCAGAGTTATTGAGAGGTGGAGATGATAAGAAAGGTCTTCGGCTGCCATCTGGCAAACCCTTATTAGATGCGTGTGCGGAGATGTTTTTGGATAAGCAAGGGACAAAATATTTGAGAGATTATTACGAAGTGCTATATCCTGAAATGCCTCCTAAAGGCTATATACGAAATACTTGGGCAAAGGAGTTATTCTATCAAACATCAATTATAGCGGCTTTATTCCATGATATTGGTTATCCCTGGCAATTTTTAAATAAAGTTGGAAGTTGTACTGGGATTGTTAATAGAGAAGGATTGTTGATGGAGGATTCTTCTGGAGAGTGCATCTACAATTTTATAGAAAAACGTCTTTTGGCATATCCTTTCTACGCTTACTCGGCTACTCCACAGCATAGTTCAACAGCTTCATGGAACTTGGAAGTAGTTAAGTTAATAGACGAGGCCTATCGTAAGACTCATGGTTTTCCAGGAGCTTTAGCCTTTATGTATTTGAACGATTCAATCAGAAAGTTTGCGGGCAATTTGAGTATGAAACAAGCAGATTGCCGTTTTATACAAGATTGGGCAGCTGTTGGTATTATGATGCATGATATGGTATGGCGGTATTATGGTAAGAATATGCGCCCGGACCAACCTCGTTTTAGACTATCTATGGATAAAGATCCATTATCATGTATTATAGCTATGGCAGATGTTCTGGAAGAATTCGGTAGACCATCCGCTGATTTTAGGGCAGATGTTAATAATGATCGTGGCGTATGTGTTTCTTTTAATGATAGTCCTTGCAAAAAAACAATAATCAATGTGAATGCAAGCACATTAGAGATTACATATCAATACAACACGATAGAAGACAGAATAAAGTATGAAAAAGGACGAAAGGATGAGATTGAGAATTACTTTAAAAAGCCATTTGGTTTTATTGATTTATCCGCAATAGGTATTAACAAGGTACTGTGTGATGTTAAATATGTTCCTCCACGAAATAAAACTAATTGACACAAAAACGCCGCAAAGGGAAACGACCCCAATGCGGCGTTTCAAAATTGACCATCTTATTGACGTCAATAAAAAGGTCATTTACGCTATTACCGACATTACACTATAGGATAGTTTCCATAACTGATTATCTTTGCATCATATGGAACCTATCACAAACAGAACAACCCCCGATCTCATAACCACCCTAAACCCCGGTGAGATTTTCGTCTTTGGAAGCAACGCCCAGGGAATGCACGCTGGCGGAGCCGCCCGATTCGCCCTGGAACACTTCGGAGCGGAGTGGGGAGTGGGCGAGGGCCTGCAAGGCCGATCATACGCCATCCCCACAATGGAAGGTCTGGACAGCCTCAAACTCGCAGTAGACCGCTTCGTAGCCTTTGCCGGGCAGCATCCCGAGTACAAGTTCCTGGTAACCCCAATAGGCTGCGGCATAGCCGGCTACCGCGAATCCCAGATAGGGCCGATGTTCGCGCACGCGGCCGCCCTCCCCAACGTCTGCCTGCCCGCCAGCTTCTGGGCTGTGCTTTAATGACGCAAAACGCCGCATAAGGAAACGACCCCAATGCGGCGCATCATATATTTTCATACCGTTTGTCCAGTTCTTCCTTGATTAGATTAATGTATTCGTCAACAGTCATACAGTCTCTTCGGTTGTTGGCGTTAGGTTTAGATTCAACGCAATTGTTCCTGACACTTGTAACAACAGTGTAGGATATTGCCGGTTCGCAAACTTCATTCTTGTTTTTCATATCAATCGTATTTATTTCATTTCTACAAAGATACGTAATACTTAACACAAACGGACCGCATCCTGTGTTAATTGTATCACTTCAAATAATCGCGCAAGTTGATAGTGCCGGCCTCAGTCTCCAGATTGAGCGCCGGAACAAACTCCACCATCCTTGTGGAACCGCTCTCCTTGTCCACGTGAAAGTAGGTCAGCGCGCCGGTGTAACTGCGGAACACAAGCTTGTACTCCGCGTCGGTGCTATCGGCCAACGCCACATACATGATCTGCGGGTTCTCCTGCTCCGGGCTCCAGTCAAACTCGCTGTGGCAATAGTTACTCACGCCCTCAAGAGCCATCCCGGCCGATATCTGCTCCGTCTTGCTCCCGCGACATCCGCTCAACAGCAGCATCATTATGGCCGATGCCAGAACCACAAAATATCTCATATCTTAATGTTACAATTCATCCAGCAGTTGAAGGTCCGCCGGCAGCCAGTTGACGCTGTCCAGTTGGTGGGCCGATAACCATCGCGCCGCCTCATGCTCCTTGAGTGTAAGTGCACCGCTCTCCACGCGGCACCAGAAGCAGTGCATGACCAAATGAAAAGTAGGGTAGTCCCATTCAATAGTCCTGACAAACCGCTCAATCACAATGCGCGTCTCCAGCTCCTCCCAGATCTCGCGCTTCAGAGCCTCCTCAGGCGACTCCCCCGGCTCCATCTTACCCCCGGGAAACTCCCAATAGTCCTTCCACTCCCCGTATCCCCGCTGAGTGGCGAAAACACGGTTCTGCTCATCGTGAATTATTGCGGCTACTACCTCGATTTGCTTCATGTTTTACCAATATTGGCCGATTCACGCAAAGTTACTCATTTGGGCCGATAAATTATCTCCACAAAGGCTCATTGTCCCATCCCTGTGGAAATCCCATAGCTCGGATATCAATATCAGGAAAACCATTAAGCAATGAGTCAATCTTGGCTTTCATGTCATTCTGTGGAGATAAGATGTCAACAAAATACTTGATGATGCAAAGATTAAAATAAATACGTAAAGTATCAGTTGGAAGTGTAATCCATTGACCTGTCATTTTGTTTGGCAACATCGGTTTAATAGTGTTTTGCTTATTCCAAACACGTGCGTGATGACAACAGGAATTTCTTGTTAGTGTAATGATAGTTAGCCACGATTCAAAAGGTGCTATTTGAAGACCAAACTTATTTGCAATTTGTTTCTTAACTCTAGCAGATTTGATATTACTGAAAATGTTTGTAATAACTCCAAAAGGTAGTATCTCTGCCAACATCCAGGCGGGGGGATAAGTGTTCGAATATGTATGTTTGAAATGCACTATAAAATCCTCACGAGACTTATGCATTTCAGAATCAATCAACTCTAATGTATGGTTGAACTTATTATTATCAATAAAGTAGTCTCCATTAGTTATCCAAAAAGAATCTCCTAACAATTCACAGCCGATATTGACAATTGCGCTCCTAACTGCAACCTCAATCTTTTCTATCTCGTTAAAGAGAATCAGACGTAACTTCTTGTCAAAACGATAAAGCATCATTACGTGACTGAAAGTTGTGTTGGGCTTATATTTATGTTCAGTCTTGGGAATCTGTAATAGAGGGAACATGTAAGCCGATAGCCTATAGTACCCGATAAATTCCAAGTATCGCTCAGCCTTAACAGGGTCAGCAATATTTAATCCACGAGATTGTAAAAGAAGAATAAGATCGTGTGCATTTGCAAACGGTTTTTGAAAAGGAATCTTGTTACTCATAGTATAATTAGTATTAATGGTATTAACTGGTATAAAATAAAACGACCCGCACATTTGAGCATCGTTGAGAGGCTTGGCGGGTTCTAGTAATGCAAAGGTAACACCTATAATTGATTCCTGCAAATATTTTTCAAAAATCTTTAGGATTTAGAATGTAAAAAGGGAATTCTCTACAATCTAACATCATATTTGTACCATATGTAATAAGTCAATATCTATACAACCAACATATAATTATTCTTTGCTTTCTATTAATCTCATCCTTTCACGATCGGGGTCATCTGTGTATATTGCTTTGTATGTTTTAGCTTCACAATGTATAGTTAACTTGATTTTTTTGTTGCTGCTTTTTTTGATTATTGTCACAGTAGATGGAGCAAGGATGAGCAATGCGTTGGGAATAACAAATGTCTTATCATTTAGCACAAAGCCTTTATCGTAAGAAACTGTTGTAAAAGCAACTATTTTTTCTTTGTTCTTTGCAACATTCAAATAATCGTCAGTAAAGTAATCTTCGGCTGTTATATCAACTCCATTTGGACTCTCTATATCTAAAGGCTCATGTTTTAGATAGCTTACAATAATAAATGAATTTAGAAAAGCTTGATCATTATAATTGTGATAAGTGGTAAATGGAGTACCCGATATTAATTCTATCTGTTTGATGTTTTCATAAAAGGTTTTGAATTTGCCGTAGAGAGTACTGTACATCGCATCTTCTTTCTTTTTGACGAGTTTTCTATTAATAGGTTCATCCGACCATTCATTAATATAAATATCTTCTCTTGAAAAGAAAGCACATAAAATGTCTATCCATTTTATAGCATCATTATTGTTCGTGTATACCTCATTGAATGTTATTTTAGCTGATATGTTTAAACCAGAATTAATATCATCTAAGTTTTGCATCTCAGCTGTTAAATCTATCTTGTATATATTACATTCAAATGTAAAAGCACGCTTGCCTTTTCGTAAACTATAAGATTTTACATTTATTTGTTCCAAGAATGATCTTGCAGGAATTCTCAATGTCAATGTTGTCGATTTAACCACAGGGGCCAACATTACAGATTGTACTTTGTCCTTAATAAGGATGTCATTAACTCTTAGTGAAAAATCTACTAAATCTTCGTTGGAAATCTTTAATAATGGTATGGTGGGGAATGGGGAGTTTTTGATAATAACACCATATTTTTCAAAATCCATGCTATCAATGATCTCTTTATATTTTTTAGATATTGTCAAATTAATATCATGTTTTAATTCCTTTCCATCTTTAGATTTATACTGGACAATTTTGTTTTCTTTTTCAGCCTGAATGGCAACTGTAGGTTCTATATCATGTAAATTGCAGAATCTTGTAAAAGTTTCAGTGCTTATTTTGTGGTTTTTGAAATCACTCCATATGTTATTCCTCAATTCTTGTGTTAGTTCTGTGAGAAACTCTGCTGCAGTAGCATCATGGTATTGAACTTTCATGGAACGTAGAACACCTATTTTGTGCTCATTAAACCCTGGGGCAATAAGAAACATGTCCTTTTGATTTTTGTTAATGGTTTTGGAAATGTTTCTTATGATGTCCATTATGTTATCATCCTCCAATCCGTAACCAATAAACAAAATGTGTTCTTTCAGGAAAGTGCTCTTAACCTCATTCCACATTAATTGATTTTGATTGTGTCTAAAATAGTTGTCATAATCTTTTGAGGTAATAACAACATAATCCTGATTGATAAAGTCCCCATGAATTTTAAAGATGCTTACGGGCGTTTTCTTGTCTAAATATGCACAGTCGGCATCTTTTCTAATAACTTGGCAATAATGTTTTTCATATGAATCTTCTAGCAGTGTATCGTAGTTTGTTGTGAATATCTTATGGAAATGGGGTATTTTAGCTAGTGCTTGATGATCCTCCAGATTAGTAATAGGGAAATCAAACTTTTTTTTCAATAGTTCTATTAGACTGTTTCTGCTTCCACTACAGATTTCTTCAACGAAATAATTTGTTATTTCGGAAAGCTTATCAGATTTGTGTTCCTGTCGTTGCAGATCATTGTCTATTTGAGATATAATGGCTTTGCATAGCTCATTTGAAGAAGGTGCACCTGCTTTTAGAGAGAATCCGGAACCAATGAAAAGTGAAACCTTTTCTTCTCTAATTAGTTTTATTAGACGCTCAAACTTCATATTCTCCAATTACTTATCAATATTTTTAAATAATCATCATTAGAATGTTATGACATGCGTTCAACAATTTTCACAAGGAAAGAAAATGATGTAGCGTGGGCGGGTTCAAGTGCACCGGCGTCGTAGAGAGCTTTATTCTCTTCGTACCATGCGTATTCTTTGGAGCTGGGATACGGTAGAGATTCGTTATCGGTGATGTATTTTACAAAGCGCTCAAGGCGCTCTTCCCAGGATACGCGCTCTTTTTTTGTTTTTAAAGAACCGTATTCTGTATCGATACGTTCTATTTCGGCTGTTTCATCAGGGGTAAGAAGTCCTTTCTTAATATTGGCTTTTGATACATTGAAGAAACGAAAAAGACGGGCCTCTTCACTCTCAACGCCTGAGCTGTAAGGGAATCGCCCATACTGTTTGATGAAATTCTCCAAGTGTTCAATACTGTCCATAAAAGAGCGGCGACCCTGACGTTTTTCCTGCAGGGTATATTCCTCGCCATATTCATATTCTGACAAGCCTATATATGTTATGTCTCCTTTATAGTACACAGAGAAACGATTGTTAGACTCAGCCCAAAGGTTAGCCTTAACGCTGCTTTCCTTTACGTCAGAACGGAATTTTGAGATATAGTCACATATATCAGTAAGGGGTGCAATTGGCTGAATGAGGCTATTTAGGTATTCCTCGGCAAGGTCACGGATTGTACCACCACGTTTTTCAGTGTAGTTCCACTCAACAAGAGTATATGTGCTTGTACGACTAACCGCAATTATATTACTGTTGCGTAAAGCATTGGAGCCAATCTTTGAAGGAGGCTGTTCAAGGTCTGGATAGCGCTCATTCAGAACTGCGCTAATCTCCTCTGCCGTCATTGGACGATTAAATTCACGTAGTATATCTTCTATCAGGTATGGAATTGTTTTACGTGTGTTAGCAGGGAAGTATAACTGGCTGTTGATTATATTGTCAGGATACCCTTTTTGTAGTATTTGCCTACATTCTTTGACTATGGCATAAAAATCATCGGTAGGTATATCTGTTTTAATTTGGCTGCGGATATAAGTTTCAAGGTCATCACGATAAGGAGCGAATCGCTTTTCATGATACATTTCATCTATTGAATCAATGAATTCCCTGAAATTGAAGATGTTGGCAAGATGTTTGGGCACTAGATAAAGAGATGTCGTACCCGATGATTGAAACAATGCCTTACGTGGATCACCAATTAGTTCCATATCCGGAGTGAGAAATGGTATGCAGATAGTTATAAATTCGTTGCTATAATCAACTCCTTCTTCTTCACGAATGCGATTATAGTCATAGTCTGTCTGCACCTCATATCGATATCCACCCAAATATTCAGTATCTGTGAAAATGCTTGGGAACTTTGTTGCCATCATGAAGCATTCTTCTCGCAACTGCCGAACTCTCTCTCTGGATACGCCAAGAGAAGTGGCGGTGTAACTCAAGTTTTCTACTGGTTTACCATATACGCTGTTTAGTGAGCACCGGAAAATATCCTTCTGGCGCTCATTAGCCCAATTATCTATGAAACAAGAGAGGGTGGCAAATGCAGGGAAATGACCACATTTCTTTATGATGGTCAATATATTGTTACACTGGCTTGCATTTAATCCTAATTTTATGAGATTAGGAGCATGGACCATTTCTGGATGTGAATCAACATCGATAGAGACAATTCTATCAATATAATTCAATATGCGTTTCAATAAATCGTATAGCTCCTGTGATTTTTTGTAATTGAGTCCTTGGAATTTAACTGTCTCCCGTTTAAGACTGATAACCTTCATGTAGAAAACCACTACAGAACTATCACAGGACCTCCATAATGATTCAAAAGCATGAATTACCCTTATATTCTCGTCTTTTAGTTTGTCTTTTATGAATGATGCAGCGAGATCTGCTTTTTCTCTGAACTCAAAAACTGTACGAGCGCCAGAATGGATGGCAATTTGCCTAAGCATGTTACACATACTAATGACTTCTCTGGTTTGTACGCCACCAATTCCTAACGCTTTCCTGGCTCCGGCAGAATCCATTTGCAACACCATATCAAAAAACTGCCTCTCGGTCATTTGGCTGCAAAGGGTGTTGATCTGGGCTGCGGAATTTGGAAACTCATTAACGACTATGTTATCGTATATGTAGCTCAAGAAAGGTATATCTTGGTTTGTAACTACATATTTTTCTATCTCCTGGGTATCGGAGGTAGATGGTTCTTCGTTTATAGGAATTGTTTCAGTACTTTCTGTTGGAGCTGGCTCTATTTCTTGAATGATCGTATCTGATGGACGTGAAATGACAAAGTCGGTACCATTAGGGTCAGATAAGAAAGGATTCAAAGAAACCTTGATGTCTCCCATATAGTCATGAATCTTGTCATACAATAAGCGTGAAGCTTCCAAGTTCAGACCGTCGTACTTTACATGTTTTGAATCAGTTAATAAATAGCGATAATACAATACTTTTACTGACCTAAGACAGCGGTCTCTCCAATAATGGCTGAAGGCATTTTGGAACCGCGTGTTTTCAGTTGATATGCTTTGGAATAATTTGGTAGATTGAGTTGACAATTCTTCTTGATGAACGAAAACCAGGTATGCATAATCATCAATAATTATTTTTTTGTATGATTTGAGAAAGTATTCAGTACTGTCGACTATCAACTTACCTCTTCTATAAGCCTGGCCAATGAATCTATCTGTTGAACTCAATAAATCAGAGAAGAATAGAATATCATTATTATACTGTTTACGCACCTCATTGATAAACCCCGAGGAACGTAACCCTGAAAATTTTGCGAGAACTGTATAAACGTCCTTGCGGAATTCATATTCTTCTGCCCTATACATAAGTCTTAGATTTTTACGCGGATGTCTGGCATCGGCTGTGAGAATGAACTTTCGTTATCAATATTAGCGCACTGTTGACGTACTTGGTCACGACGATGGATAGCTGGCTGTAGACAGTAACGGTCAAATTCCATCTTGTCCAACTGATCAACTGAAGTGATGTGCGGGAAGAGTAGTTTGCAGTATGCGGTGGCTATACGGCGAACTGCGTTCAGGTGACGAGTATCTGCTTTCTTGGGCACGTCAATGGAATTGTTTACCAATTCTGCATATTCAGGTGCTACACGTAGTTTGTGCATTACCTCGGAGAAGAACTCAACATTTATGGTCCAGTCACGAAGAATCATATCGTTGTTCATACGGGGTAATAACCAACCTTCAATGAAACCATGGAAACGGTCAAGCAATGCAGATTCGTGAAATACTCCTGGCAGTTCATCAAAATAACGGTCGCTACGAGGGAAGCCCTCAGAGGTGAGTTCAATATTACCCAGGAGCATTAGGCCACACTCTGACATAAACTCGTAATTATCGACTGTAGCCTTACCATATTCAAGATATCCCTTCAAAATTGCACGCATTTCAAGGGGGTCAGTAAATGTTATGCTCTGTATTTCATCAAAAGAAACCAGATCATGGTCGTGCATAATGCCCGGTGTCCGACGAGATTTGTCAAAGAATAGTTTAGCACGTGATACAGCACCGCCACTAACTAGCCATGAGTATTTACTGAGATTGCCAAATACATAGGACTTGCCGGTTCCTTTTGGGGCAAGTTCAACCATATTAAGACGTGGCTCAATAAATGGCAGTAGGCGGGTAATGAATTCTAACTTTTGGGTTAGGCTCTTGAATGAGGCCGGATTGTACTCCATTGCTGAAATAATGACGTCAATCCACTCCTCTGTAGTGAATTCTGAACGGAACTTGCGGTATAAGTTGAGGTCCAGTTTCTGCAAAGGTTTAAAAGGCTTGAAATCAACCATTTCAACATGACCAGCACTACTTTCATCTGGTGGTAAATACACTACCTTCAATAGTCCCCATTTTTCACCGTCAATCAAGTCTGCTGGGTATTTCTCAATTAAATAAGGAGGTATAAGCGTTTCGTTCGGCTTGATTCCCATGTCTGGAATTTGGAACTGAACTTTGTTGGCAATAAGATTGGTGGTTACAATGAAGCGCGTTAAGAGCGTTAGCGTCTCACCGTTGCGGAGACGTGCTTTTACTGCATTGTTGTTACTGGGTATATGCTCATCCAGATAACGAGCAAGCTCTGATTTACGTAGAGTACCATCTGAATTGGCGTACTGTGAAATCAAGAAGTCCTTTACGAATGAGGGTAGATTTCTGCCAAGGAATACGTCATAGTTCTGAGGATTTTTCAGAATGGCGGCAGAACCGAATACAGTTCTGATTTTGTTTCCTAATACACTCATGGCTAAAAGTCTAAGAAGTTATTTCCACCGAAACCGGTGCCTATTATTTTAATTATCTCATTAAATGAGGTTCCGCCAGGAATGGTAAATTCAGCCTTGTAATCACCTTCACAAAGACCATCCACTACAGCAGACCACCTACTACCACTGCGGGTCATATCATATTCCTTATCCTTTATGTGAAGTTTTACAGCCTTAGGCTGAGGCATTACGTTGACTGTTATAGTCGGTGTTGTAACCTCAATCTCTTTGGTTATTAACTCATATTTATATTGGGTAAGGTCTTTCTTATTGTTAGTAATTATAATGTATGGGACAAGAACCTCTTCAGGCGTACAGCCACCATGAACTTCATGGACTGGTTTCCTGCCAAGAGAGGAGTGAGTAAGGGCAACTTTATATCTTTCTCCGTCATTTTCATTTACATGAACAACGTAGTCAGAATCATGGTAGAGTTTACCGTCTGCGGATACTTTGATATATCGGCCGTCATGTTCAACCTTTGCATCATATTTCTTTGATTCGGCAAAACGTGAAAGACAGCTCAAGCCATGATCCGAAACGATTGCTAGGGTGTGCTCTCCGTGCGAATTGCTAAAGATAATCTCCAATATTTTTCTTTGAAGCACATCCAATTCCCTGACTAGTGTTGCATTTTTCTTATATCCGGCACTATCATGCGCAATGGCATCCAAATCACCAATCCTAACAGATTCAAATCTATTTTGAGCTGTAGCAGATGGTATAGTGCATCTTGTAACCTCTGAATATGCAATGCGATATCCAAGAGTATTCTGTTCGATTAGGGCGAGCAAAAATGGTAGAAATTCGGCGCCAAGTGCGTCGATCCAGTATATTTTGTCTGGGTGAAGTGAATCAGAAGAAATATGCTGCGACAGCCGGTTATGTGACTCTTCAAATGAATGGTACCAAGCGTAGAAAGAATCTTCATCATGATTCTTGGTCGATATCACTGATTTGATGTCATCTGATAATTCATCTTTGAGTTTAGCCTCACGATATGCGGTTAGGTATTCCAAATACCAGGTGTCATCTTTTGAAACTGAAGGATATTGTTCAGAAAGATACATGGCCAAGTCGGGATATTTTTGGGCGACTTTGTTGATGGTAAGTCCAGTGTTTTCCCTATCGGCATACCATGCGGTGAGAAGTATCCTTTCAAACTCAAAAATGCCAGTAGTTAGTTCTATGGCTAGCTGAGTATCATTTTGGTCGATTTCAGTAATATGGCCTTTGATGTAGTCAACTGTGCCATTATCGGTGAATTCATGAATGATATTCATAGAATTCTTAAATAACCATTCGCGCTCTGGTGCGTATAGCCTCTGTATTGATGGCTCGCTGAAGTAAAAGATGCGGTCGGCTATTCTGGATGGCAGTTCATTGTAACCGCTGTATTGTTTTATTTCCTCAAAACAGATCTTAAGATATGGATACTTATCTGCAGCTGTTGATGACAGGAAAAAGTTCTTTATGAGCCAATGGTCATAATCTGTTGTTTCAGACTGTACCCAACGAAACAAAAGGTCTCCGGGTTTTACCTCTTGGAAATTGAGGCGTGATGATACAAATGCCGAGAAACTGAATGCAGTAGGACCTTCTTTTAATATATCTGACAGCAGCATCTTCCAGTAGTTCTCTTCAGCCTCATCGTAAGCAAAATCAATGTCAATACCTAAAAAAGCAACAATATACTGATATGCGTTCTTGATATGCTCAAATGTGAAAATATTATCGGGATTGGAGTATTTTTCGCGATTCCGAACGGGACTAGATGAGCATATAATTTGTGTTTGTGGTGCTTGGACCTTCCAGAATCTGAGCCAGTCATATAAGGTGGGCAGATTAATAATCTTGTCTTTCTTAGCAAAAGCAATAGTATCGTTTTTAATGTCTGTCAGATACACTTTAGTTTTGTGTTCCTCTGTAAGATAAGCCCAAACAGGTGCACTTTCATCAATGCGTGCAAAACTGTTTAAAAAATCGCTGAAACGGTTTTGAAGGCCTATAAGAGGAATGTAAACACGCCTCATCGGGAGATCCATATTATCAGCAATCATGATTTCGTTGAAAAAACCGCGGAAATCATTCTCCTTATAAAAACGGACCAATTCAGAGAATGGGGTGACAAGTGTATTTACTCTACAGCTCTTAACGGCTTTGCATAGCTCGTCAGTGGTTATCCAGCGATCATGCTCGTCTTCAATTATACTCTCCAAGTTTAGTGATTGTACGCCAAGATGAGCCAATTCTTGTGCCAACTTGGTGAATACATCAAAATTATTGAGCATGATATAACGAACAGGGTAGCGACAACGAGTGGTTTCGCCATCCGTCATATCGCGCTTGATTTCATCAATCAAATCATCGTAGGTTTCAAATTGAATTATTTTCTCTGATGCGTCCATAACTTATGATAGATAGTTTGTTATGAATTCTGCCACCTCTGGATGGTTGTCAATAATGTCAAGGACAACTTTCTGCCAAAGAATGCCTGGCATATTTGCCTCCTTAACCAGGTTCTTGGCTTTTTTGATGGAATCCGGATTGACAATTTGGGGAGCAGGAGGTTCCGGAACAGAAGCAGGAGTGGGCGCTGGACCTGGAACAACAGTCGTGACAGGTTCTGGCGTAGGTGTAGGATTACCTTCGTCGCGTTTAATGTTGTAGAAGTCATATACACATTGTCTGACATCTGTTTCCTTTCGGAAAGCAACCTCTGATTGAAGATGAGAGATTTCTTCAATTAGCTCACCCCACCATTCCTTCTTGATCTTAACGGTTTTGATGGAGTTGATGAAATTGACAAAACCGTTCTCATAGTTGCCGGGAGCCGATACAAGTTGAGCAATATCAACCCTCTCACCTATTATCATGCGATATAGTTCTTTAATCTTAGCTATATCGGGATTTTGGTCAGCTTCCAATACTTCAATGAGTAGTTTGATTATGGCCGAGCGTTTGTCATTTACGTTATCACAATATGTAAGTACCCATAACGGATACTTTGATTTTTGCATACAGAACTCATTTATACCCCAGCGTACATTAGAGAGACTTTTAACCTCAGGTATATCCTTGATAAATTGGAGTTGGAATACCTCGTAAAGGAGTTGTGTAAGTTCGCTCTCCTCTTTGGAACCAAAGCGGAGCATAAGTTTATTGTTAGCCTCTGAATGGCCGTCATTCCACATTTTGAAAAGCTCAACAATCATATCAGCGAGTTTCTCATCTGAGATTGGTTGTGAAATGGTAGTTACAAAGAGGTCTGCCTTGTGTTTGCGAAGAGCATAAGAGAATGCTATCCAATTGGCACGTGAAGGAAAGAAACCATATGGAGGACGCATGAGCGGAGCAAAGATCTCAGATAGAGAGAACTTATCCACGTATTTCTTCTTGGCATCTTCAATACATTGGTCTACTTCCTCACAAATTTGTGCAATCCAGGCTTCATTGGTGATTGCAGCACTTGTCAACCGGCATTCATCATCAATGAGGTGATTGTCATTTTCTTCAAAGATATATTTTGCCGGAGTGTCAGAACCGGAGAACTTAACAAGCTTATCACGGTTGGGCGACTGGAGCATTTGGAGTACTAAGGCTGGAAAGTTTTTGTTAGCTAAAAATGTATTTGCTACGCCAGTGCGATAAAGTTTGATTGACTCCATTCCCTTAGGAAAAACCTTATAGCTGAATTTACGGTTTATGAGTGAGTTGATGTTGGCAATAACACCTTCACGAGTTTGTTCACCGTTGAAATATAGGGAGAATGAGCCGTTGTATATACGGTTACTCCACTTGTTTATAAGTTGCTTAGCTGCTAGGTCGCTTTCCTTTTCAATAGATTCTTGGAAATGATTTTTTGCTACATTGTGGTTGGCGATGAGGTCAATGAATTTTGTGCGAGCTTCGGCAGTGAAAACTTCGTCTGGGACGATATGTATTGAGTTGAGGAATTCTGATGAGAAATCCTTAATACGGTTTTCAAATGCACGACGCTCCTCATCAGTTGAGGCCAGATATATGGCTACATGAAGTGTGTTGGGACGCTCCGAGGTATATTTGTTCAGTTTGCTACGTACTACAGACTCTGCATCAGAGCAGGAGAACAATAGAGGGTCACACTTGCGGATTAGATAATCACCAACTGTAAATAGACGCGTAATGTTGGTTTTTGCAGGATAATTGTAACTCATAAAGTCGTTGGCCGATTTGAATTGAGCGGCAACTTTCTCTTTTTCCTTGGCGATTTCTGCAGGGTTTAGCGAACTGACCGATATCTTGAACTCACCGAAGACATCACGTGCGATAATTTGGTTTGTGTCCAGGAATCGAAGGATTTCATCCATTTTGGGTTCCAAGCGATCATCGGCGAATAAGCCACGTATGCTCTTTTCATTAGGCGAAATACGAGCTATAATTTCAGGACTCTTAGTGGCAAACTGTGTGGAAAGTGTGTTAAGAAGCAAAATACCTTTATAGACACGAACAAAGTCATCTCCTTGCTCCTTAACCTTCATAATGTGGTTCTGGTAGTTTGATGTGAATGCACCACAGAGGGGATTGGCCGCAAAACTATCATAGAAGAAATCCCAAAGCCATTCTGCAGTCAAAAGGCTGCGAGTGTCAAATACGGATTCATCGGCAATAAACTTTCTAAAGCCTTTCTTGTCATCGTTCATGAAGTTTACGATTGAACGATTTGCAGAACCAACATAGTCTGATAGTTTAGAGCAAAGGAATGCGCTGTATGGGTGCATGGGGAAGAGTTCAGAGATGCTCTTGCGCTCGTCTTCAACGCCGCCCTGGCAGAGATAATCCATTAACTCGTTAAGTTTAACGGTGCGATTGTAACGCAAGGTAGAATAGTCATCAGTTCCTTCAATATCAAAGGTGTGACGCATAACCTTATACGTTGAAACCTCATCCATCATATAGCGGATTGTATCAAAACGGTCGTTCATAGTCTTGATATCATCCTTTTTACCCCCAGACTGAACTTGATCCTCAACTCTGTGAGAGATTAGGAATAAGAACAGATTGCATGTTTGAGACTTTTCAGCTATGTTTTGAAGGACGTTAATTCTGTCACTGCCAATTGCCTCCATGATAGATGTGAACTCATCCCAGAATATCATCAAACCGTCTGCGATACCTTCCTCCTCAATTGCTTTCTCTACTTCGGCAAGCCATTCACTAACGTTTTTTGATGTCAGAGTTACTCCAATGGTGTTATATAATGCTGTTTCAAGCTCCATGTATGCCTGGATGTTATTGCTTTCAAGAAACTTAATTACAGCCTCAGGGGTAGATGCAATATCTTTGAGGTCCTCGTTTTTGTCTATGGCATCCTGAGTGTACTGCATGTGTTCCTTGACATATTGTACAGCACTCTCAAAGTCTGATTTTACTACAATATTAGAGTGACCTGCAGCAATCAGTGCGTTCTTAACTTCACGCTGAAGGGAAAGAGAGAAACGGGGTAGGTCATAAGCTCCCTCAACACCCTTGATGACAACCGAGAAGAAACGTTTGTCCTTGCGGAAATTGTCAACTTGATTGCGGAGGCTGGCATCTTCGATTTTGTTGAAGTAAAAACTGATATCCTCGTATCTGTCGCATAAGAGATGGCGTACTACAGAACTAGCGTGAGACTTACCTGTTCCGAATGTACCTTGAACCCAGATACTCTTGCGTTTGAAACGGTCTGCAGATGAGATAGCCGTCATTGTACGCTGGAGTAGGTCACAGAACTGATTTGTTGGTATAAATGAAGCCCAAATCCTATTGCTTGACTCTGCCGTGATGTCATATACTGGCAGATAGTTTTGCATTTTGATGAAATCAGAATAGCTTGCCATATTGTTGCATATAAGAGGTTCTATTAAAGCATCATCTTAATGATGTCGGTGGAGGAGATGTCCTCACGGAGGTTGATGTTGTCAAGACCCAAGTTAAGTTGAACGTTCAGTACATGATTGCGTTCTTCTTGTAGGGTACGAAGTATACGCTCTAAGGCGGAGCGGTCAATGCCAAATTGACGATATATACCCTCGTCCTGACCGTCTGCATATAATTCAGATACGGTGAGAGAACGACGTTTTTTAGATTCGGCATACCTAAATAAAGAGTATGCGACAGTTTTGTAGGAAATGTCATTATAAGGTGCTCTTTGAACGGTATCTACAGACCTTCCTTTTGCCCTAATAATGCCTTGTTGTAATGTATCTCCAAGTATAGTTTCTTCTCCGATACCAAACATATTGCAAAGTGCTCCAAGTGGATTGCCAAGTGTCGCTTCTGCAATATCTGGAAATGCTTCCTTTAACAATGCGAGTAACTCGGGTTTTGAGAATGCACGATTGAAAGGTATGTTTGAAGTATAGAAATTGACTATTTGAGAATTATATGAGAGGTTAACCCAAAGCAATTCCCAAATTAACGTCTGATTGTTTGTATATAAAGGAGCACATGCTAGTCCAAAAGGAGTGATAACTTTATCCTTTTGGTCCAGTATTTCACACTCTCTAAACCAATTTATACATGCGGGTATCATTTTAGATCCCAATTGGTTTCCACCCTGGAAAAAGTTTTCATAGTTCATGAAGAAATCGTTGACCCATTTCTCTCTCATTCCGAACGTGGAGTACCGATCAATACCTGAAGTTGCCATTCTCATATTATTATTAATTGTTGATTCAGAAATGTTTATAGAGTTAGCCATAACACAGCCCCTATCTTTAAACGTTAGGCACTTGTGGCAATGAACACATTTTCGTTTATTGACGGTTACTATTGGAACTATCGATAGAGCACCAGTGGGACATTCGACCTCACAAACTTCGCAATGAACACAGTATGTTGTTTTGTATATTACCCTCTTGAGTAGGCTATGGAATATTGGATCATTGGGTACATTTGAGAAAACTATAGTGAAATTATCGTTTTCATATGTAATTGAAAATTGAAAAGTATCGTTCTCGTACTTAATGCTACCAATGATTTCAGATCCCGTCCTGCTAATTATTGAAATTGGGCCTATTGGAATCAACCACTTTAATATGTCTTCTTTGGGATGTTTAACAACGGCTTTAAAGTCGGGAAGGGTTGTGATAAAATGAACGGAGGAACCTTCAGTGTTTGAGGTCTTACCACCTGCACGGAGTTTCCATTTTCCTTCCTTGATGTATTGACGTTTGACGTTGTCGTTGGTAATACCTATATCGGCTGTTTTTGCATATAACTCATCCACAAATCCGGTTATGCAATCCGGGTATTGTTTCATTACTACATATTCTGACCATTCTGACGAGAAAGGGCAGATGGAACAACCTACGCGGGCTAATCCTTTTCTATAAGCATCATTATAAGGTAATTTGTGCAGTAATATGTATAGGTATATCTCTGTTGCATTCCATTCAAAAATTGGACGAGCATTTATTACATTATTGTGTTTTACCCCCTTGCCCGTTCTGTTGTATTGTGAACGGCGTTCGCTCTCTTCTGCTCTTACCCCTTCAAATACAAGCACTGAAGGCTGTTTTCCTAAGCCGGATTCTTCTTTAAGAAGTTTATATAATGGAGCCGTTTTCATGACTGCGCAACACCAACGATGCATTCTACTGGGTGAGCCCATCTTATCCCAGTAATACATAATTGATTGGTGGTTTTCAGAAAGCAGGAACTGCAAATCAGGGTATATTTTTTTATAATACTCCTTAGTTTTCTTATATAATAGCAACGATGTTGGCAGCTCGTAACCGGTATTTGAGTATATTACTCTAAAATCTGTACTTGGAATAACGCGAGATACTAGGTCTAACAATACTTGAGAATCTTTACCACCCGAGAAGGATGCGATAAACAAATCAATCTTACTTGTTAATACTGTTCCCTTGCCCATAGCATTAGCTTCGCTTTCAGGCATAATATCGAAACTGTCACAGTCCTCTTTTACCACAACCTGTTTTTTGCCAGTCTTTTTTTCGAGGCGAGCCGCCAATGCCTGGAAATCTATGTCCGGATTAGACTCCGATGCTTTGGTTATACCTTTGTAACGACGATAGACACTGTTTATGAATTCCATGGCCTCGTGCTCAATTAAGAACATTGTATCAGCATTGGTATCACGAAGGGCCTCGATATTAATAGGAGTGAGTACAATGTTTTTTCCTTCTGGCGTTATCATTATTTCAGGGTCATCAAAGATGTTTCCACCTTTGACTTCCATTACTAGTACGCCGCAATAGAAATAACGCCTGTCGCAAGCCCATAGTAGCGGTTCCTCAGAGTGGGGATAAATCCACCCCATGTGATTGAGTCCCAGTAAATCAAGCTCCTCATAGAAGACAGGTCTTGGTGCAATAGCAAGGGCTTCGCCAGCCGATGACATTGTTAATGTTACTCCGTTATTTTGTTTGTCCCAAATGATTTTGAACATAAAAATCCATTTTAATCTGACGACAAATATAGACAATAATTTTGTCTTTCCAATTTCTATGATTATATTTTTATGAAAATTGTAATTATTCTTGTATGTGAAATAAAAAACAACCCCGCCGATATAGGCGGGGCTATTGTTTGTTGAAAATTAAATAAACTCTAGTTCTTGTTGTTCTTCTTGATCTTGATCATTGGAGGGTGTTATAATAACAATGAGTATATGAGTTATATTAATGATGGATTTTGTGATTATAAACTATAAATATCTTAATACTGACCAGTCAGCCGGGAGCCATTTGATAGTTTCAATCACTGTTTTATTCAACCACATTGCGGCCTCATGCTCTTTAAGAGTTAGACAGCCACTTTTCACGTGGCACCAATAGCAGTGCATGGTCAAATGAAAGGTGGGGTAGTCATACTCCACAGTAGTAACAAACCGCTCAATCTCTATCCGTGTCTCCAGCTCCTCCCATATCTCACGTTTAAGAGCCTGCTCCGGAGGCTCGCCGGGCTCCATCTTGCCGCCGGGGAATTCCCAGTAATCTTTCCAGTCGCCGTATCCGCGCTGTGTGGCAAAGATTCGGCCCTGGTCATCATGTATTATTGCTGCTACTACTTCAATCCGCTTCATGTTAAATCTCTTCTATACCTATTGATTTGAGGTATTGATAGGTGCTGTCATAGAACTGGGGTAGTCGTGTGGGGTCATCGGGGTTGCCATTAGGGACGCAGATTATCATTCCTTGGCGGGCGCGGGTCATTAGTACGCGGTAGGCGTTTAGCTGGTATGACTGGGATTCTTTGTTGCGGATTTTGTTCCATTTGCTGCCGCGGAATGCGTTGTGGTCCCAGCCTTGGGGGGTGTAGCGGAAATCGCCATCCCAGACTAGGCAGGTCCAGTCTAGCTCTAGGCCTTGTATGTCGAACTCGGTGGCTACGTCTTCTAGGAATAATGATGAGCGGACATCGGTTTTATCGGCCAGGAACCATTGCTCTACATCGGGCTGAAGGCGCACATCTATAGCTAATGGCTTTAGCCGGTATGCTTGTGATGATACTACTATTCCGTAACGCTCTGAGCCGCGATGTACTTTTTCCAGCCATTTCTTTGCTTTGTCCAGGTTGCGGGTTAGCAGCAGGGGGTATTTGTGTTTGATTTCCTGATATAGCTGCCGGGCGTTCTCTACATCTCTATCCAGTAGGTAGTGCACAAAGTTTGACAGTTTCTCGGCGCGGAATGAGCGCATGGATACGGCCAGGTGCAGTTGTTCTACTTGCTGGGCGTTCTGGTTGTGAGCTATCAGTTGGGCTACATTGCCCTCGGCGTATTCTCTGTCGGTCAGGTGTTTGGACAGATAGACTTTCCAGTGGGGGAATGTTTCATTTACGGCACGAATCCATTCACCTATGCCGGCCTCGCCGGTGTTGATTTCCTGACCGCCTCCCACCAGGCATACTATTACGGCCCAGTCTTTACGCAGGTCAAGTGACCATATCAGGAACTCAGCCTCCGACATGGGGAAGTCCGGCACTTTTTTCATGCCACCGCGGCTGCCGCCTCTGGCCAGCCATCCGGCCAGATGCTCCAGATCCCATGAGCGCTGGGCCTCATCAAAGATGGCTACATGCTCTACTTCACCGTGTCCGGCGGTTTTATGCGCAATGGATTTGGTTTCATCTATCTCAAGCTTTTCGTTCTCAATGGGCAGCTTGATCTTGGCCAGCATATTGGCGCGGTATCGGTGGATTATCTGAATGAATTGCGATACTTCACGTTTTGCGTCGGTGATATTGCACCTCTTTCCTTTGGCTTTGTCTTTGCTTTGTTTGTCCTTGGCCAGAGCTGCCGTCAAGACCTTTACCAGTGGGCCGTTGCCTGAAAGATAGACGGCCAAGTTGCGTTCATCTTCTGGTGCGTTCTCTTCTTTTACTGACTGCTGAATGGCTACGTTCAGTCCTACAAGTGTCTTGCCTGCGCCCGGAACTCCTGTGACAAAACAGATGCTTTTCTCGCCGTTCTGTTTGCTGCGTTCTATTACGTCAAGTACAAACTTGGTGGTGTCTTCAAGCGCTGCTCCGGCGGCCTCGTGGCGGGTTATATCCTCAACGGAATGGTTCTGATATAATGCGCTGGCAGCCTCTATGATTGTGGGAGTGGGTTGGTATCGGCTTATAGCCCAATCGGCAAGGTCGCTCTGTTGTGAGGGCTGGGCTTTTTCTTTGTCAATGACCTTAGCGATTATGCTTTGTAGGTTATCGGCGTTGGACATGATGGGGTTGTATATCATGTCGTCATAGACTGAGAAGAATAGGGTGCTGGTGCTCTCTTTTGCCTCTGTTGCTACCAGTATGGGTACGATTGTCTTGTCGTGGCTGGCCAGGTGGAAGTTTTTTAAGTCAAGGGCGTAATCCATGACTTGCTCCATATCGGCCTGCAAATAGGTGTCTTGACCGGCTTTGAATTCTATTGCGAATACTATGCCGCGTAGTAGGAGTACTACATCGATGCGCTTGCCAAGACGGGGGATTGAGTATTCAAAAATGATCTCCGCGTATTCATTCTGCCACGGTGCCAGAACTTGTTTCATGATCTCTATTTCTTCTGACCAAGCAAACTTTTGTTCGGCTACGCTGTCGCCTTCATCCATCGATGCTATTTGACCAAAGATATGTTCTTTGGAGGCATTGATGAATTGGGACAATGTTGCTTTGTAGAAGAAACGGTTGATCATTCGCGACTCTGCTTTATTTGGCTTTGTAAAGTTGGCGAAATATTTTCAAATATTCAAGAAGGTGACGCAAAAGGAAACGACCCCAATGCGGCGTTTTGCAACCCGGTTGCAGGGCATCGGCCCTACCTTTGCTGCCGGATTTAAAAATTTGGATTATGAGAAAGGAGCGTGGGCATTTGCCGTTCTTTGGGATCGGGCCGCTTTATGTGGGGCTGGTTTGCGGGTTGACTGCTGCGGGTGTGTGGGCATCGGACTCGGGGTTGCTGGAGTCGGGGATTGTGCCGGGACTTAAGGTGCCGATGCGCGTGGCGGGGGTGCTGGTGGCTTTGGCGGGGCTGTTTATCTGGCTGGTGGCTTTGCTGGGGTCCAGGATTGATGACGGGATCAGAAACAACCGGTTGGTGACCGATGGCGTTTACGCGTGGTGCCGGAATCCGCTTTATACGGGTTGGATGCTGATGACCATCGGGGTGGCGATGCTCTAGTACAATCTGTGGCTGATGCTGCTGCCGTTTGTGTTCTGGTGGCTGATGGGCTTTATGATGCGCCACACCGAGGAGAAATGGCTGCGCCGCCTCTACGGAGCCGAGTACGACGCTTACTGCCGCCGCGTTAATCGGACCTGGCCTTGGTTCCCTAAAAAGTGACGCAAAGGGGTATTTCTTTCAGTCGCTTCGCTTGGTGAAAGCGTCCCTTCGGGCCGAGCGCGTTTTGCGTCACTTTTCGTTACCTTTATAGAAAAATAATATGTCAAATATTTGGGTATAAAAAATTATACCTATATTTGCTGCGTTAATACCTAATATCTATGCCTACAATAATGTATCTCTTTGGTTTGCGGTTTTTCTTCTATTCTGAGGAACACTTGCCAATCCACGTCCACGTTCAGAGCGGTGACGGAAAAGCGAAAATTGATGTTGAGACCCTTGAGGTCTTGGAGAACAAAGGAGTTAAACCTGTAGACCTGAAAAAGGCGGTTGATGCAGTCAAACAGTATCAAGCAGATATAAGACAGGCATGGATAGAGTATTTTGACGAGGAATAAAGAATGGAACTCATTACGAAACTCTGGTTCGCCGAAGGCAGGATTTATATCCTGACCGACAAAGGCAATACCTACAGCCGCCCGCTGGAGGCATTTCCTCTGTTGCTTGAGGCTACACCGGAGCAACGCCAGCGGTTTGTCATCGGCCTTGACGGAGAGGATATACGTTGGGAGGAGATTGATGAGGATATCCACATCAGCAGTTTCTATAATACTGAGGAGCCCAATCCGGACAATGTTATTGCCGATGTATTCCGCCGGTTCCCGCAGCTGAATGTATCGGAAGTGGCCCGATACATAGACATCAACAAAAGCCTGCTGTCCCGTTACATCTACGGAATCAAAAAGCCATCCCAGCAGCGCGCGGACCAGATTCTTGAGGCTATCCGCCAGCTGGGGCGCGAGATGTCGAAGATTTGAGGGTTGACGCAAAGGGGTCGTGCCAATGGGGTCTGACCCCAATGGTATCATTTTAGGGTTGTGATCACCAAAACCGGGTTGGAGTCAATAGTGATTTCGGGGAAATCCTTCTGCATGGGCTCGTACTGGAGTATGGTTTCGGCATCGTAGACGCTTACCAGACGTTCCTTGTAGCAGTACTGGTACGACGGTACAAAGTCCAGGGTGGAGTCGGGCTCCGCGAGTTCGCTGCGGTAGTAGCGGGTGGTGAGGTCGTTATCCTTGTCGTACATGCAGAACACAAAGTTGCTGTTGCTTACCAGGGTTATTCCCATGTAGCGGTGGTTCTCCCAGTACTGCAGCTTGGTGTAGACCAGGTCTTGGTCCTGGGCAGCGCTCACTTTCTGGCGGTATTCCTGGGGCATGACTATATCGGTCCTGATCTTGTAGGCGGGTATCAGGGTGTCGTTCTGATAGTGGAAGATGTAGTCGGTGTCTTCCTGGCCCATGCAGCCTATCACGCTGTCGTTTATGTGGATCAGGTACTTGTCGGCAAACGTCAGGCGCTGGTAATCGGATTCTACCTCGTACAGGATGCGCTGGTTCTTTCCGTTTTCATCGGCCTCAAAGAGTCCTCTCTGATTGCTGCCAAACAGATTCATCAGGAGCATATGGCCGTTGGGCAGGGCGGCAAAGTCGACGGTGGCCCAACAGTCCATGTTGAAGTGGCGCTTGTACTTGCCGTCAAAGTCGTAGATTATGACCTGCTGGGCCTGGGTGTCAAGGGCGTAGATGAGGTTTTGGTCCTCCACTATGTCAAAGTCTCTCAGATGCTGGTACTCGCCGGGGCCGCGTCCTTTGCGCTGTATGGTGCTGATGTAACGGCCGTCCAGGTCAAAGATGCACAGGACATCGGCCGATAGTACGAATATCCTGTCGCTGCTGAACTTTATGTCCGATACCTCGCTTAGAAGGGTCTCATCGACGGTGCCGCCCAGGCGGATGGTGTCAAGGGATGCAATGATATCGGCTCTGGCGGGTTTCTGGGGCGTCAGGCTCTCGTTGCGCATGGGAATGTCAATTACTATGGCGCCCGATTCCTCTTCGGGGCCGATGCTGCTACGGCAGCCTGTGATGGCTGCGGTCAGGAGTAGAAGGATAAGGACTCTTGCTTTTTTCATATATGCTGCAAATTTAGCAAAAGTGACGCAAAGGGGTCGTTTAACTTTGCGTCACTTTGTTTTTGTTGATTATTTCTTTGCAAATGTGGTACTAAATTTAGTATCTTGCGAGCGTGTTTTCATCGGCACAGAAAGAGTAAGAACAAATTTTGAACGAGGATATGGATTATTTGGAATACAAGGGCTATAAGGGCAGTGTGGAATACAGCAAGGAGGATGACTGCCTGTGTGGTAAGGTTCAGGGCCTGAATAAGGTGCTGATCCTTTATGAGGGCCAGACTCTAGCGGAGCTGCGCAAGGATTTTGAGGATGGTATTGACAGCTATATCGAGGGCTGCAAGGCCGATGGTGTGGAGCCGGCCAAACCTTTCAGCGGTAAGCTAAATCTCAGAATGTCATCGGAGCTTCATTCGCGCGTTGCTGCGGCCGCGTCTTCATCGGACACTACCATTAATGACTTTATAAACAAGGCAATAAAGAATGCCCTGAAGCATGCATCGGTGCTTTAGTGTCTCATTAGGAAAAATAGTACAAAAGGGGTCTGTCCCCTTTTGTATCATTTCTTGAGTTGTTCCAGGGCACGGCACAGCTGGTCAGGGCATGATGTGCCTTTGCCGCCGCAGTCTATTCCGTTTAAGCGTGCTATTACATCGTCTATTTTCTGACCGGCTACTAAACGGCTTATTCCCTGCAGGTTGCCGTTGCAGCCGCCCAGGAACGCTACCTGCTGGATTACGTCGTTGTCATCGGCCACTACGTCTATCAGTAGTGAGCAGGTTCCTTCTGTCTGATACTGTATGTGTTTCATATTAGGTGCAAAGATAGCAAAAGTGACGCAAAGGGGTCGTTTCACTTTGCGTCACTTTTGGTATTTCTTGGAGATGGGGAGGGTCTGCTGATTGGTTAGGGTAAGGGTGTCGGCATCGGCCCTGAGAATGTGGGCACGCGATACCAGGAAAGAGCGGTGAATGCGCACAAATTCTATGCCGAGCATGTTCTCCCACTGGGATATCGGGGTTTTGTTGCGGTATTTCTGCCCGTCGGCGGCGTGAATCCAGACCTCGGTGTCGTTGCTCTCAACGTACATGATATCGGCCTGGATCAGTGTCACGGGCTTGCGGTCGCTGGTAAATGTGATGGTTTTGGGCGGTTGCTTGAGGTGTTTGGTCAGGTAGCCGTCAAGCAGGTAATCGCCGCCGGAAAAGAGTATGAGCAGCAGGGTCAGGAATATGGGGTTGACTATCATGTTGCTGACTATGGGACTAAAATCCTGGCCGTGATAATAGTATGGATATTTTATGCTGTATATTATTCCGTGGCCGATGAATATGAGCAGGATTTCGATGATTACTGCCGTCATGGCCAGCAGAACAAGGTTCCTGATTCTGGTTTTTGTGGGCTCGAGCAGGATTTTGGGCAGCATGAACTTGATGATGATGCCGCCGGGCAGAAGCAGGGAGGCCAGCAGGCAGGACTCTGTGAACGTGTAGTCCAGACTGCAAAGCATCAGGGCTGTGAGCAGGATCATCAGAATCCAATACGCTGTAATTATGAGCTTCTGTTTCATCGTCTCCGCGAAGATAGTGTTTTTTGTCACTTGAAACCCATCGTTCATGGTCCAAAACCCTTTATAGTGGGTTTACATCGGCCTACAAGGGGTTTTAAATTTGCATCGGCCCGATTTTGCCCGTAACATTGCAGCAGAAATTTTTGTTCAACCTTTTAAAAATGGAATTTATGAACGGTTTGTTTCAATTGTATGTCGAGGGCAGCGTTGGTTGGATGACGCTGATAACTCTTGCGCTCGTGGGCGTACTTATTGCAATGTGGAAGGCTCCCAAATGGGTGCGTGAACTGGGCCTGCTGGGTCTGGCACTGGGCCTGCTGTGCTGGTTCGTGGGTTTTTGCCAGGCGTTTGTGGACATTATGAAGGCGGGCGATATCTCCATGGGCGTTGTCTGCGGCGGCGTCAAGGTGGCGCTTATCACACCTCTTTACGGCATTCTGGTTTATCTGGTATCGGTCGTTATCAGTACTATTCAGAGTCCGCGCAAGTAATTGATTGTTAAACTTTTAATTCTTACTATTATGTTTGCAATGGCAGTTAATCCTATGATGGAGATGATCGATAACTCGAGCCGACTCGGGACTGATTACATGTCGTTCGGTGAGTCGCTGTTTGCTCCGATCGCGCTCCCGTACACTATAATATTGATTCTGCTGCTGGCCGGCATTTGCGTTGCGGCGTTCAAGGCCAAGTTATGGGTCCGTAATCTGGGCCGATGTGCGATGGGACTGGTGGCGTTCCGGATTCTTCTGGGCTTTGTGCAGTTGTGTGACTGCTGTCAGAGGCTTGGCGTTCCCGATTACTATGACGGCACCAACGCGTTCTTTGCCCAGGGGTTGCTCCCGGTGTTCAGCGTCGCTGTCATCGGCACACTGATTTACATCCTCTCCTTGTTCATCACCCTTGTCCAGAAACCGCGCATTTGATGCAAAGCGACGCAAAGGGGTCGTTTGCGTCACTTTTATTACCTTTGCTTCAAAACAGGATTGATGAGAAGGATTTTTCTGACATTGGCTTTTTGCGCGACGTGCTTGTGCGCATGCTCGCAGAAAATTGTAGAAAGTGCCGGATGGCGTGATGTGGTACTGCAGCCGCATGATACAGGCGTGCAGCCCATGACCGGCCTGGTGCTCTGGCCCGATGAGGCCCGCAACCGTAACGCGCAGTACGGGAAGACCATCCAGTTGGAGTTCTCGTACTGCCTGCCCTGCAAGGTGGTGACCGGTCGGGCCGATGACGGAACGATCCTGTATGACTGGAGCTGGTTTGAGAACCTTTTGGCCGATGTAGCCGGACGCGGGCATCAGCTTATTGCAAGGTTCCGATACGAGTATCCGTCGGGTAGGGACGTGGACGGCAACCGAGGTACGACTGCAGTCCCGCAGTACATCAAGCAACTGCCTGATTATAAGGAAACCTACGCCGCCAACCCGGGCGGCGACGGACCCACCTGGTATGCCGATTGGAGCAATGCCGAGCTGCAGCGTTTTACCTTGCAATTCTATGCTGATTTTGCACAGCGATACGCTAAGGATCCGCGCCTGGCGTTCGTTGAGGTGGGGTTCGGCCATTGGGCTGAGTATCATATCTATGGCTCCACATATAATCTGGGGCACAATTTCCCGTCCATGGAGTTCCAGAAACGGTTTTTTGAGCATCTGGACACCGTGATGTGCGACATTCCGTGGGCTGTTTCGATTGATGCTTCATCGGCCGGTCATTCTCCTGTTACGACCGATGCACAGCTGATGGCTTTGCAATTTGGATTGTTTGACGACTCTTTCATGCACAAGAACCATGAGATTGGTTCGGGCGACGGTTACAATGAGCAGTGCTGGAATAAAATAGGGCGCGGAACTCGTTGGCAGACAGGTGTTTGCGGCGGCGAGATTAGCTATTATTCGGATAATGACCAGCGTAACTTTTTGAACCCTTCCGGCATGTACGGGCATACCTGGGCGGATCAGGCGGCCAAATACCATATTACATTTATGATTGCCAATGATGCACCTCACGGCGGCGTGGCAACACCGGATCTGTTCCGTGCGGGCTCAATTGCAACGGGTTACCGGTTTGTGGTAAAACAGTGTCAGACAAATGGTCAGGCAACGCGTCTGCTGGTGTGCAATGATGGTGTGGCGCCTCTGTATAGGGATGCATATTTTGCAGTGGGTGGCGTCCGCTCCGAAACATCTTTGAAAGGTCTGCTGCCCGGTCAGGAACTCCGGATTGAGATTCCCGCAGCAGGCTCCGACATTCACATAGAATCGGACTACATCCTCCCTTCGCAGAGTATTGGTTTTGCGTCACTTTTTGATTTTTCCCCAAATGGCCGATACCAGGAAACCGGGGAGTAGGGCAATTATTCCCGGCAGCCACAGATTCATAAGGGATGGACTTATTACCCGCCGATGCCTGAACATTGCCCTAAGAGCACGTCTTACCAGCCACTTTGGGGTGTGAACCAGCCCTGTTTTCAAGCCCCAGTTCATCATTCGGGTGCTCATTCTATACAGCGGAGTTGCAATTGCGGCCGGGCAGACTGTGGTTACTCCAACACCATATGCTCCTAATTCATAAGAAAGGGACCGGCCGAAACTCTTGAGATAAGCCTTTGTCGCTGAATAAATTGTGATGCCGGGCGCAGGGATACGTGCCGTCATGGACGATACTATCAGAATGTGCCCGTTGCCGCGTTCCTTCATAGCCATTCCAAAAAGCAGGCACAGGCGGGTTGCAGTGCACACATGCAGATTCACCATTGCCTGCACGCGATCCATATCGGCCGCCTCCAACTCCTTGAAAAAGAACATTCCGGCGTTGTTGATCAGGATGTCGGGCAAAACGCCCTCCCGCTTGCACCAATCGTATAGTTCATCGGCCGATAAGGGGAGCGCAAGGTCCTGGAATCGGCCTCTGACGCTGACGTGGAACTGATTTGACAATGATTCAACCGCACTGTCCAGTTCATCCTGCCGGTTACTTACCAGGATGAGATCGTAGCCCTTTTCTGCAAGTTGGCGCGCATATTCCAGCCCCATGCCGGAACTGCCTCCTGTTATTAGTGCAACCATCGTTTTGTCTTTTGCCACTCCCAAAGGTAAGAAAAATGACCCCTTTGCGTCACTTTAGCCGGCCAAAATCATTCCAGCCGGACTGGAGTTTGCCGTTGTGGGTGTCTTGTATCAGTTTTTCCAGAGTATGTTGCGCGTACTCGGGGCGGTTGGTGTGCTGATAATGCTGGATCCGGTCGGCTTTTATGCGTTTGTAGGCTTCGGGGAATGACTGCCAATTCATCCACGCCTGCTTATCGGCCCTGATGGCATTGAGCAACCAGTCTTCAAAGACAAACAGCGTGGGGTCCAAATCAGGTGCTACAGCCAGTCCGGCGGGGGTCATCTCTCCAAGCCGAACAAGCCGCCTGCAGCGCTCCAGATTCTGCTCGCACCAGTTGCTGCGCTTGCGGCGCGGGGTGAAATGCTGTATGGGTTTGCCGTCATCGATTCGCTTCATGGTGCTGTCAATCCAGCCAAAACAGAGCGCCACCTCGACGGCATCCACGTATCGGACCACACCGGGGCAATCGGCCTCGGCCCGGTTTATGCGCAGCCAGAAATCACTGACTTTGTCGTGATTCTTTTCATACCACCGATACAATTCCGCGCGCGTATGAATGTCAAGCAGATTGGTTACCTCCATAAGCTAAAAAGTGACGCATTCTTAAACGACCCCTTTGCGGCGGTAAGGAGGATGGCGGACATGATGAGGGCCAGGACATCGGCCAGGTCAACCGCCAGCCAGACGCCGTCAAGGCCCAGGAACAGGGGCAGCACGAATACCGCCCCAAGCTCAAACACCAGCGTGCGCGCAAACGCCGCCAGGGCCGATACCAGCCCGTTGTTGAGCGCCGTAAAGTAAGCCGATACAAACATATTGATGCCGCAGATCATGAAACTGAGCATATAAAGACGTATGGCGTGCGCCGTAAGTGCCTTAAGTTCAACGTCATACCCTACAAAAATGCCCGCCATGGGGCCGCTCAGCACCTCGGATAGCAAAGTCAGTATGGAGCCTGCCACAAACAATAGTATCAGGCTTTTACGCAGCAGCCGCTTTAGTTCATCGTGGTTCTGCGCCCCGTAATTGTAACTGATGACAGGCGCAATTGCCAGGTTGAACCCAATAAAGACCGATGCATACACAAACCCTATATACATAAGTATGCCGTAAACCGCAACGCCATCCTCGCCAATCAGGCGCATCAGTTGCAGGTTGTAGCACATGCTGACCACACTCAAAGAAATGTTGCCCACGTATTCCGACAGTCCGTTGGTGCATACCTGCAGGATGCTCCGCCCGTTGGTCCGGGTGCGTACAAACCGCAGATGTGTGGTGTTACGGCGCGATGAAAAATAGTACAGCGGATAGATGCCGCCCACAGCCATTCCGGCGGCGGTTGCGATTGCCGCGCCCGTGAGCCCCCAGTCCAGCACCACAATCAGCAGTGCATCGAGCACAATGTTGGTTACGCCGCTTATTATGCTCAGCCGCGTGCCCATCTGCGGGATTTCGGCCGTCATATAGAGCGAGTGGAAGGCCATCTGTATCATATATAACGGCATGACCAGCAGCACGATACGTCCGTAATGGACGCTGTATTCCAGCATCTGCCCATCGGCCCCCAAAAGAGTGCATATAGGCCTGATAAAGATGTAGAACAGCACGGTTGCCGCCACACCCACCACAAACAGCGTCCTGACCACCATAGTGAATGCCCGGCAGGCGCGCTCCCGGTCGCCCTGGCCCAGAATCATGGCCACATAAGCGCTGCCGCCTGTCCCGAACATAAGGCCGATGGCGCCGGTAATCATAATGGCCGGCCAGATGAGGTTGAGCGCCGCAAACGGGGTGGTTCCGGTAAAGTTGGATACAAACAGTCCGTCCACGATGCTGTAGACCGATGTGGCCAGCATCATGAGTATGGAGGGCACTGATGAGCGTATCATCCTGCGGTATCCGTAACTGCCCGAGAGTTCGATTTTCATTTCAGTCTGCAAATTTACACAAAAGAACACAGCAGGGTCTGACCCCACCATGTTTGTTTTTAACGTACATTTGTGCAACCAATTCCGTATGAGCAAAACCAAACCGATTCATAATCCGTTGCTGCCGTATCTGCAGGAGGGCAGGGTGGAGGCCGGCTGCGACGAGGCCGGGCGTGGCTGTCTGGCGGGACCCGTCTATGCCGCCGCTGTGATACTCCCGCCCGATTTCAGCAACCCGCTGCTCAATGACTCCAAGCAACTGACTGAGCATCAGCGTTATGAGTTACGCCCTATAATTGAGCGTGAGGCGCTGGCATGGGCAGTAGGTGTGGTTGATAATAAGGAGATAGACAGGATAAACATCCTGAAGGCATCGTTCACGGCCATGCATCGGGCCATAGACCAACTCAAGGTGCGCCCCGAGCATCTGCTCATAGACGGCAACCGTTTCATTCCGTACCCGGGCATCCCGCATACCACCATCGTGAAGGGTGACGGCAAGATGATGTCCATTGCGGCTGCATCCATCCTGGCCAAGACCTATCGTGACGACTTTATGAACCGTATAGCCGATGAATATCCGCAGTATGACTGGCGTGAGAACAAGGGTTATCCAACGGCCGCTCATCGGGAGGCGATAAGACAGTTCGGAACCACTCCTTATCACCGGATGACATTCAATCTTTTGGGTGACGGACAGTTATCTTTTGATTTTTAGTAAAGATTTGTTACCTTTATGGTCCGAAACAGGACTGCTGCCATTTATGAAAAAACTATTGTTTCCCGTTATCGGTTTGTGTATTACACTGGTGTCATGTGTTGATTGGGATAATCTGTTCAGTAAGGATGATTCCGTCCCGGAGGAGACTGATTCGGGCGAACCGGCCGTGACTCCAGACGGTCAGCTTTACAATATGAGTTTTGACGATTGGAGCAAGGAGGGCAGCCATTACGTGTGTTATGCCGATGATGCATCGGCCAGTCAGAAGAGCGTGTGGGGATCGGCCAATGAATCGACAGCAAAACTGGGCAAGAATACTTGTACCCCGGACAGCGTGATGCTGGCGGTTGAGGGCGACGGAAAGCATGCCGTTATGCTCAAGACTCAGCAGGTGAGCGCCCTGTTTGTCAAGAAACTGGCAGCCGGAAGTATCTTTACAGGTCAGATGGGCAGCGTCAACATTTCAAAGTTGAGTGCAACGCTCAAGTGGGGTGTTTCCTTTACTTACCGCCCCAAGGCCCTTGAGGGCTACGCATGTTACAAACCGGTGGAAATCAATGTGGTAAAACCTCCGTATGAGGATAAGAAGGGAACTCTGGACAATGGCCACGTGATGGTGTTGCTAACCGATTGGGAGAAACAGTTTACCGTTGATCCGGGGGCCGATAAGTTCGTGGATGTAGACAATGATTCGTGCATAATCGGGTACGGCAAGATCATTTTTGATACTGTAATGGAGGGGTATGAGAAGTTTACCCTGAACATTGATTACCGCAATGACCGCACACCGCGTTACGTTGTGGTGGTAGGTTCATCAAGTTCATACGGCGACTACTTCTCGGGCGGTGAGGGCAGCACCCTCTGGCTGGACGAGTTCCGCTTTGTCTACTAAAAATGACGCATTCTTCGCTCGGCCCGAAGGGACGCTTTTACCAAGCGAAGCGACTGAAAGAAATACCCCTTTGCGTCACTTTTTTTATATTTGCAAGAAAGTCAATTAACTGACCATGCTTAAGAAATGTAGAATCATTCTGGCGGCGTTGTTCCTGATTGGGATAACCCTGCTCTTTCTGGGCGTAGGCCACAACTGGTGGGGCTGGATGGCCAAACTCCAATTCCTGCCTTCACTGCTTGCCCTGAATTTTGCCGTTATTATCGGTGTGCTTTTGATCACACTTCTTTTTGGCCGTATCTACTGCTCTGTGATATGCCCAATGGGTATATTCCAGGATGTTGTGATTTGGATACGCCGTAAGGGTGAGAAACTTTTCAAGAAGAAGAAAACCCACAAGTTCAAATACGTGAGCGAGCACAAATGGGTGCGTTACGGAGTGTTGGTACTTTCAATCGTGTCGATAATAGCCAGCGGTCAGATGCTGATTGCCCTCATAGCCCCGTACAGCGCATACGGCCGAATGGTCCGCTCCGTTGCCGCCATGGGGTCCGATACAATGACGCCCGCACTTATCATAACCGGTCTGCTCACGCTCGTCATCATCTGCGTTTGCGCCTGGCTGTGGGGCCGAGAGTACTGCAATACCGTCTGCCCGGTAGGCACCACGCTCAGCCTTCTGAGCAGGTTCTCATTATTCCGTCCGGTTATAGATGAGAGCAAGTGCATAAACTGCGGCAAGTGCGCCCGCGGCTGCAAGTCCGGATGCATTGATTTCAAGGCACACAAGATTGATTACAGCCGATGCGTGGACTGCTTTGACTGCATTGAGACCTGCGCAGAGGATGCGCTCAAATTCAAATACGTATGCAACCGTAAACCCGTCAAGGCCGATGCCCCCGCAGATGAGGGCCGACGCGCATTCCTGGTAACCGCAGCCGTAGTAGCCGCAAGTGCAGCAGCCAACGCCCAGGACCATATGCACGGCGGACTGGCCGAGGTAATCGATAAGAAATCACCCGACCGCTCGGAGCGTCTGGTTCCGCCCGGAGCAGGCAGCGTCAAGAACTTCTACGACCACTGCACCGGATGCCAGCTCTGCGTGAGCGCCTGCAAGAACAAGGTGCTGCGCCCTTCATCGGACCTGGAGCATTTCATGCAGCCGGTCATGCAGTATGACAAGGGTTACTGCCGTCCGGAATGCAACGCCTGCAGCCAGGTATGCCCGGCCGGTGCCATAAAGCCGGTAAGTGTGGAGCAGAAACTGGCCGTCCGCATAGGTGTGGCTCATGTAAATCTGGACCTCTGCCTGCCAGCAACAGGTAAGGACAGTTGCGGTAACTGCGCATATCACTGCCCGTCGGGCGCAATCAGAATGGTCCGTCAGCCGGGATCTCGTATGCAGATTCCTACCGTATCTGAGGATCGCTGCATAGGCTGCGGTGCATGTGAGAACCTTTGCCCCTCACGCCCCATAAGCGCCATCACCGTTAACGGATTATCTATTCACCACAATGCCTGATTACTATGGACAGAAGAGATTTTATCAAATATATGGGAGCGGGAGCAGCCGCTTTGGCTCTTGATTCCTGCACCCCCAAGGCCGCCAAGAATCCCGGTAAGACCGGAACGTCAAACAAGGACCTGCACGGAGAGATGCTTCAGCACTATCCCGGCATAGGTGTGCTGGGTTACGGATGCATGCGCTGGCCGCAGAAACGCAACGAGCAGGGCCGTCAGGTGATAGACCAGGAGGAGGTTAACCGCCTGGTTGACTTTGCACTTGAGCATGGCGTTAATTACTTTGACACATCGCCCGTATATCTGGGAGGTGACAGCGAGCGCGCCACAGCCGAGGCCCTGAACCGCCATCCGCGTGACAAATGGATACTTGCCACGAAGCTGTCTGTATTCGGTAACTCCACATTTGACGGCTGCAAGACCATGTATCAGAACTCTCTGGAGATATTCAAGACAGACCACATAGACTACTATCTGCTGCACGCCATCCAGGACGGCAATGATTTCCGCAACCGTTTTGAAAATACCGGCATCATGGATTTCCTGGTTGCAGAACGTGAGGCAGGACATATCCGTAAACTGGGATTCTCATTCCACGGCCATAAGGACGGATTTGACCAGATGATGGCGCTGCATGACAAGTACCACTGGGATTTTGTACAGATCCAGATGAACTACGTGGATTGGGAGCATCCCAACGGCCGAAACACCCGTGCCGATTACCTCTATGCCGAACTTGACAAGCGTGAGATCCCCATCGTGATAATGGAGCCTCTGCGCGGTGGAGCGTTATCGGACGTACCGGCACAGATTGCCGACCAACTCAAGGAGCGTGAGCCCGAGCGCTCAATAGCATCATGGGCGTTCCGATACGTGGGCAGTTTCCCGCGTGTGCTGTGCGCACTGAGCGGCATGACCTACATGGAGCACCTGCAGGACAATCTGGAGACCTACCTGGACTTCCAGCCGCTGGATGATGAGGAGAAAAAGATGCTGCTTGATATTGCCACTATGATGGAGGATTATCCGCTGGTAAAGTGCACCGCCTGCAACTACTGCATGCCTTGCCCCTACGGCATCAACATTCCCGGCATATTCAAGTTCTACAACGACAACATCACCGCCGGCACATATGTAAAGAGCAAGGAACAGGAGCATTACGCCCGTGCCCGCCGCAAGTATCTGCTGGCCTACAACGAGGCAATCCCCACAGTACGTCAGGCCGACCATTGCATCGCCTGCCGCCGCTGCGAGCGTGACTGTCCGCAGAACATCCGCATCCCCGATGAACTGCGCCGCATTGACCGCTACATAGAGAGCTTAAAGCGAGAAACAATAGATTGAAAGCAGATATAGCATACGTTCAGGAAAGATTCAGGGAGTTTAACGTCAGGATGTTTGACGGTAAGCTCCCTGAACCTCCTATAGCTATTACCAATGCCAAAACATACTTTGGGGTGTGCGCCTTCCGCAAGCACCGCAAATGGAACGGAAAGCTGGAGTATTCTGATTTCAGGATACGTATAAGCCGCCGGTTTGACCTGCCCCAGGAGGAGATTGATGACACAATCATCCATGAAATGATCCATTACTGGATAGGTCTTTTCAGTCCGGTCGATATGCCCGGCCACAGCCCGCTGTTCCGTAAAATGATGGCCGATATCAATGAACGTTTTGGACGACACATCAGCGTATCGCACCGTCTCACCCCCGATCAGCAGGAGCAGGCGGTAGATAATCGGCCAAAGAAACACGTAGTAGCCCGTGTAGTATTGAAGGACGGCCGAACCGGCATCAAGGTGATTCCCTGCATGGAGCGCCACATCCGCCGTTACCGTCGCGGCATGATGGCAAGCGGCAAAGTCAGTTCAATAGAGTTCTTCCAAACCACCGATCCCTTCTTTAACCGCTTTCCCAGTTCATCGGCCTTTACCGTTTACTTTCCGGACCCCGATGTCCTGGCGCAGCATCTCTGATAAGTTCCCTTTTCAACATATTTATTTGCAAATCCGGATAATTAGTGCTATCTATGTGTCAGAAAAAGGATTATGCTATGCTGCAATATGAGAAATTAAAGAAGGAGGAGATTAAGGAGGCATCGGAACTGGCCGCCAGAGCCTATTAACAGGAAAGGTAACTTTAAGGGCGGGCATATGCTGACCGCACGTCTGGACGGCCGGATGGTGGCTGAGGCGTCACTTGAGCCACCTGGCTACAAGCAGCCATCGGTACTCAAGTTTATTCTGAGCGGTTATCTGAAGATGTATTTTCTTACCAATTGGAAGCACCTGCATGCTTTCCTGGCAAAGGATGAGGAGGCCGGTACCCCGTGTCATGATTATCAGAAGAACAATCCCGATGTATGGTACCTGAGTATGATTGAGGTTGATCCGTTCCTGTCTTATCTGGAGGATTACGTTCGCCAGCGCGGAGGCAAGACTATGGTGCTGTTCACCAACAACCGGGAGAACTTTAGTTTCTATACGAAACGGGGGTATGAAGTGTTCCATGAGTATGAGATTGTCCATAACGGCCTGACTATGGGTAACTGGAGCCTCAAAAAAACTCTTTAGTTTTTTTCGCCAAAGTGTTCCACACTCACCTTGCTGAGAATACGTTCTAACGCGGGTTGGTGTGGGACATACCCTCATTTTAGGGGGTGTGTCCCACGCTTATCGGCCCCAGGAGCGCTGTGGCGGGGGTTGGCGTGGGACACTTTGGCGGAGCGCAAAATGCAACCCGGTTGCATGAGCGACTCTCTACCTTTGCAGCGGAAATCAAAAAAGTACGCTATATGTCACACGAACATCATCATCACGAAGAAGAAGAAGAGGAGGGCCGCGGCCGCATAATCAAAATCATTTCCGCATCGGTTCTGCTCATTGCCGCATCAATAATTGAGCACAAGACCGCTTGGGCCGATTGGCAGTACCTGCTGCTGTTCCTGGTTCCCTACCTGATTGTGGGTTGGGAGACCCTGAAGGAGGCAGCCGAGGCCCTGTTTGAGGGCGAGCCCATGAGCGAGGATTTCCTTATGAGCATAGCAACCATCGGTGCCCTTGCCATAGGATTTATGCCCGGAGCCGAAACCCAGTTTGCCGAGGCCGTATTCGTAATGTTGTTTTTCCAGATAGGCGAGGCGTTTGAGGAGGTGGCCGAGGGCCGCAGCCGCAAATCCATTGAGCACCTTATGGATATACGTCCCGATACCGCCAATGTGGAGCGCGACGGAAAACTGCTTACGGTTGCGCCCGATACCGTCAATCCCGGTGAGATAATTGTAATCCGCCCGGGTGAGAAAGTCCCCATGGACGGTGTGGTTATAGAGGGTACATCAAGCCTTGATACCGTAGCACTTACAGGTGAGAGCATGCCCCGCAGCGTAAACAAGGGCGATGAAATCCTTTCGGGTTGCGTAAACCTGAACGGTCTGCTCAAGGTGCGCACCACAAAGGCGTTTGCCGAGTCAACGGTATCCAGAATCCTGGAACTTGTGGAGAACGCAGCCGAGAGCAAGAGCCGCAGCGAGAGTTTCATCACAAGGTTTGCACGCATATATACACCTATTGTAGTAGGTCTTGCAGTGCTGGTTGCAGTGATTCCAGGTCTTATAACCGGAGAGTGGGCTACATGGATCTATCGCGGACTGCTGTTCCTGGTGGTATCTTGCCCGTGCGCGCTGGTGATATCGGTCCCGCTTACATTCTTTGGCGGACTGGGCGGCGCATCACGCAAGGGTATTCTGATAAAGGGTTCCAACCTTATAGATAAGCTGGCCGGCGTAAAGACGGTGGTGTTTGATAAAACGGGAACTCTTACCGAGGGCGTGTTTGAGGTAACCGCCGTTCATCCGCAGGAGATAGACAACAATGAGCTGCTGCATCTGGCCGCACATGTGGAGCGCCACTCGACCCATCCCATTGCAATGGCACTGCGCAACGCATATCCCAACGAGCAGGATGACTGTGTTATAACCGATGTCCAGGAGACCGCAGGTCACGGAATAATAGCCAGCGTAAACGGCCGTAGCGTGGCCGTGGGTAACAGCAAACTGATGGATAAGATTGGTGCCGGATGGCGTCCCTGCCATCACGAGGGCACGATAATCCATGTGGCCATTGACGGAAAGTATGCAGGTCACATAGTGATATCGGACCGCATCAAGGAGGACTCCGCCCAGGCAGTGGCCGACCTTAAGGATGCCGGAGTAAACAAAACAGTGATGCTTACCGGCGATCAGGAACATGTGGCTGCCACTGTGGCCCGAAAGATTGGTATTGACGAGTATCATGCCCAACTGCTTCCGGCCGATAAGGTGAACCATGTTGAAAGATTGCTCAACGAAGGTACGCTTGCATTCGTGGGCGACGGCATAAACGATGCCCCGGTGCTTACCCGCGCCGACATAGGCATAGCAATGGGCGCACTCGGATCGGATGCCGCCATAGAGGCCGCCGACGTGGTGCTGATGGATGACAAACCATCCAAGATTGCACTGGCCGTAAAGATAGCCCGCCGCACCATACGCATAGCCAAGGAGAACATCTGGTTTGCCATCGGCATAAAAATTGCAGTCCTGATTCTGGCAATCCCGGGCTTTGCAACCATGTGGATGGCGGTATTTGCCGATGTAGGCGTAACGGTTCTGGCCGTCCTGAACGCCATGCGGGCCCTCCGCACAAAATAGTACAAAAGGGGTCTGTCCCCTTTTGTACTATTTTGTAACTTTGCACCTGTTATGGGAAAATTTAAGGCATTTCTTGAAAGAAAGGATATCGTAATATCCGGTAAGAGGTACGGAGTTGACGCTCTGGGTGCAATGGCGCAAGGACTCTTTGCGTCACTTCTGATAGGTACAATCATTGCAACAATAGGTGAGCAGGTAGGACTGCAGTGGCTCGTTGATGTGGGAGGTTTTGCCAAGAGCATGGCCGGACCGGCTATGGCGGCCTCCATCGCCTATGCCCTGAGGACGCCCAACTTGGTGCTGTTCTCAATGCTTGCAGTAGGTGCGGCAGCCAATAAACTGGGCGGCGCCGGCGGTCCTCTTGCAGTTTACGTGGTCACCATAATCGCTTCGGAGGTAGGCAAGGCCGTATCGAAGGAGACCAAGATTGATATCCTGATTACACCTCTGGTTACAATAGCTGTAGGTATAGGACTTTCATACTGGTGGGCGCCGGGAATAGGTGCAGCCGCCAGCAGTCTGGGCCACGTGATAATGTGGGCCACCACCAAGCAGCCGTTCCTGATGGGTGTGCTGGTATCGGTCATAGTAGGTATGGCACTTACGCTTCCTATAAGCTCGGCCGCCATTTGCGCCGCCTTGAGCCTGACCGGACTGGCCGGCGGTGCTGCACTGGCCGGTTGCTGCGCCCAGATGGTGGGATTCGCAGTACTCAGTTTCAAAGAGAATAAATGGAACGGCATCATATCACAGGGTCTGGGTACCAGCATGCTCCAGATGGGTAATATCGTTAAGAACCCCAAGATATGGATTACTCCCACGGTGGTATCGGCCATAACCGGTCCGATGGCAACGTGCCTGTACAAACTGGAGATGAACGGACCCGCCATAGCATCCGGAATGGGTACGTGCGGCCTTGTGGGCCCCATAGGAGTTTACACGGGCTGGATGCAGGAGATATCGGCCGGTACCCGCTCGTTTGTGACCGGAGCCGATTGGGTAGGGCTGTTGTCAGTCAGCGTCATACTTCCCGTAATCCTGACAATTGTAATAGGCTCCATGATGCGTAAGGTGGGCTGGATAAAGCCCGGCGACCTTAAGCTGGATTGAATAGTCTATAACCGATAAAAAAACTCCGGCCTTGCGGTCGGAGTTCTTTTTTGATTTGAGATTGAGGTTTATGCCTCGGCGGGTGCCTCCTCAGCTGCGGGAGCCTCCTCTGCGGGAGCCTCAGTAGCCTCAGTTGCTGCCTCCTCGGCTGCTGCTTCTGCGGCTGCTGCCTCAGCTGCTGCCTTAGCCTCAGCCTTCTTGGTGGCAACCTTCTCGGCGATAGCCTCGTTAACCTTCTTCTCTGCTTCCAGCTTTGCCTTGGCGTCAGCCTTCTTAGCCTGCTCATCCTTGACTGAAATAGCCTTCAGTGAGCTTTCCTTAGCCTGCTTCCAGGCATCGAACTTGGCCTGAGCTGCTGCCTCGTCGAAAGCGCCTTTCTTAACGCCACCCTGGAGGTGCTTCATAAGATACACACCCTCGCGTGAAAGGATGTTACGTGCGGTGTCGGTGGGCTGTGCGCCTACGTTAACCCAGTACAGGGCTCTTTCGAAATTCAAATCTACTGTAGCGGGATTGGTGTTAGGATTGTAGGTACCAATCTTCTCAATAAACTTTCCATCACGTGGAGCTCTGGAGTCTGCAATTACGATTGAATAGAAGGCATAACCTTTGTGGCCTCTTCTCTGCAATCTGATTTTTGCTGCCATAAGTTGTTGTTTTTATTGAATTTATAAATGATTTGAATAGCCGTTATCCCGTAACGGCGACTCTACATCCCGCGTACTATTTTTATTTCTTGACATTTAACTCAACGCTCTGAAGGTCAGAGTCAAGTGATGAGCCGCCGTACATGATTCTGTAGCGTCCGGGGCGGAACTTGAGTCCGTCCGTAGCCTCGTCATAGAAACTGAATGCCTCCTTGTTGAGTTCCACCTTAACGGTCTTGGTCTGTCCTGCGCCGATGTTCACGCGTGCGAATCCGGCCAGAGACTTGATGGGAGCGCCGGCATCGTCAAGTGACTTGACATATACCTGTATAACCTCATCACCGTCAATCTTACCGGTGTTGGTAACGGGAACGGTCAGGGTCATTGACTGTGACTTGCCCGATGTCTTGGCCTTTCCGTACTTGAAGGTGGTGTAGCTCAGACCGTAACCGAAAGCATACAGGGGCTCTCCCTTGAAGTAACGGTATGTGCGGTTGTTCATAGAGTAGTCCTGGAAATCGGGAAGCTGGTCTGTGGACTTGTAGAAGGTAACCGGCAGACGTCCTGCGGGGTTGTAGTTGCCGAACAGTACATCACCTACGGCCTCACCGCAAGCCTGACCTCCGTACCATGCCTGGATAAGGGCGTCATACTTGCTCTCTACGTTTCCGAATCCTATGGCACTGCCTGATACGTTTACCAGTACGATGGGCTTGCCTGTAGCATCCAATTCGGCCAACAGCTGCTGCTGGATCTCGGGGAGCTCAATCTCTGAACGGTCGTGACCTTCACCCTCTATGTCCGATGAGATACCGCTTACCATGATGATTACATCGGCCGGAGCTATCTTCTTTATTACACTGGGGAAATCAACCGGACCGCGGCTGTAGATATCGAATGAGAATGATGCCGAACGGGCCTCGGGCTGTACCAGGTCAATGTAGATGTTGTAAGTCTTGCCTTCCTCTACATGGAAAGTGGTGGAAGCGCCGCCACGGCCGCCGAATCCGCCGCCGAAACCGCCGAATCCGCCACGGCCGCCGCCCTGACCGGCATTCTTGGCGATGGTGTCACCGTTCAGGATAAAGTTGTAGCGTGAACTTCCGCGAACGTTATAGACCATATCGCCGGTGTAATCGGCTGTAAATGTGCCGGTATACTTGGCTGAGAATCCGGTCATGTTCACTCCGTCGGCCCAGGGGCAGTCCTCATGTGCGAGGGCGGGTGATGTGGTGTTCAGGCTCAGAGGCTCGTCATAGTCGACTCTGGCTGCAACGGCACCGGTCCAGTCAAGTGAGTTGTAGTACTCGGCATGCAGGCCCTTACCGCCGTTTATCTCTGATACATAATGCTTTGTGATGTAAGGAACGTTCAGGTCGCAACCCTTCTCGTAGATGATCTTTGCACCGGGAGCGGCCTCACGGATACCGTCCAGTATGGTCTTTGTGTTGGCGGCTGAGGGATAGCCGTTGTAGTTACCCAGGATGACGCGTGCATCGTCGGCGTTGGGGCCTACCACTGCAATGGTGATATCCTTCTTGAGAGGCAGTATGTTGCCGGCGTTCTTGAGCAGGACGATGGCCTCGTGGGCTGCCTTGCTGGCAAGTGCGGTGTGGGCGGGGCTGCTCAGGTCATCCAGACCCAGCTTTGCCCAGGGCAGATCCTCGGCGGGATCAAACATACCCAGTTCAAAACGTGCCTTGAGGATACGGCGTACGTTCACGTCGATATCGGCCTCGGTGATAAGACCCTGCTCGATGGCCTGTGACAGTGAACGGTAGCTGGTACCGCACTCTATATCGGCACCTGAAAGGACGGCATCGGCCGATGCGCTGGCGGCATCCTTGTGAGTGCCGTGCTGGCGGGCGTTGAAGAAGTCACCGATGGCACCGCAGTCAGTAACAACCAGGCCCTTGAAACCCCACTTGTTGCGCAGAATGTCCTGCAGCAGACGGTCGCTGGCGCAGCAGGGATCGCCCTCGTAACGGTGATATGCGCACATTACCTCCTGAACGTTTCCGTCCTGAACCAGGCTCTTGAATGCCGGCAGGTAGGTCTCCCACAGGTCACGGCCCGATACGGTTACGTCAAACTGGTGACGCAGGGGCTCGGGACCGCTGTGCACTGCGTAGTGCTTGGCGCATGAGTGCAGTTTCAGGTACTTGGAGTCATTGCCCTGCATACCCAGAACGGTCTGCGTACCCATTACCGAGTTCAGGTAGGGATCCTCGCCCGGAGTCTCCTGGCCGCGTCCCCAGCGGGGGTCACGGAATATGTTCACGTTGGGGCACCAGAATGAGAGTCCGTTGTGCCAGATGCTTCCGTTGGGCTGTGTAACGCCAAGTTGATGATGGTCTGTGGTGTTCCATACGGCGCGTGCCTCATCGGACACGGCACTGTATATCTCAAACTGCTGGGGAGCGTCAAATGTGGCACCCAGAGCGATAACCTGCGGGAATACGGTTACGTCATCGTAGCAGATTCCGTGGCAGGCCTCGTTCCACCAGTTGTAGGCGGGTATGTCCAGACGGTCCACAGATATGGAGCCGTTCATCATAAGGCCTATCTTCTCCTGGGGAGTAAGCAGTGAAAGCAGATTGTCCGTCCTCTCGTCAAATGAGAGTTTGGGATTCTGGAAAGGATACTCGTAAGTCTGTGCGCCGGCCGGAATGAGTGCTACGGCTGCCAGACAGGAAAGCAAAAACGTTTTTTTCATAAGGATAGTTATATTTGGATTATATGATTCATCAATCGTTCATGCACGGGTTAGCAATGAGACTTCAAAAATACTGATTGATTTTGAAAACGCAAAGTGACGCAAAGGGGTCGTTTCACTTTGCGTCACTTTTCAAATAAAAATGTGGAATTAATGCATTTGGGAATGCTTAAAATGTTTTACATTTGTAAGATTAAAACGGACAGCAGGACAGTATGGGCGCTGACATAAGACATGAGGGGGTAATCAACTCCATTGACGGTCAGAAGGTTACCGTGCGCATATTGCAGGCATCGGCCTGTTCGGGCTGTCAGGCAAGCAGAATCTGCCGTGCAGCGGAGTCAAAAGAGAAACTGGTGGAGATAGAGATGAAAGGTGCCGATAGCCTGTCCGTGGGGCAGACCGTGACGATTGCCGGAGAGGAGAGCATGGGTATGACTGCCGTTATGCTCGCTTTCGGGTTGCCGTTGCTGCTCCTTATGGCAGGACTTGTGACCGCCGTCTCTGTTACGGGCAGCGAGAAGATAGGCGCAGCGGTTGCGCTGGGAATTCTTGTTCCTTATTATATTGGGCTGATGCTGCTGCGTGGCAGAATTAAAAAGGACTTTCAATTCAGAATAATACAATAAACAGGATATGACGTTTATTTTGACTGCTGTTCTTGTGCTCGGTGTGACCGGACTCGTTCTGGGTCTGGTATTGTACGCCGTATCAAGAAAATTCAAGGTTGAAGAGGACCCCCGTGTGGGTCAGATCACCGAACTTCTGCCCGGTGCCAACTGCGGCGGATGCGGATTTCCGGGATGTGCCGCCTTTGCCGCCGCGTGCGTAAAGGCCGATTCCATGGACGGTCTCAAGTGTACGGTGTGCAAGAGTGAGGTTATGCAACAGATCGCAGACATTACAGGTCATACGGTCGAGGTTGGAGTTGAGAAGATTGCTGTCGTAAGGTGCAACGGTTCATGTCAGAACCGTCCCCGTCCGCGTACCTATGATGGAGCCAGGAGCTGTGCAGTAGCCGCCATGATGAACGGCGGTGAGACAGGCTGTTTCTTTGGCTGCCTGGGCTGCGGTGACTGCGTAAAGGCATGTAAGTTCGATGCAATCAAGATGGATCCCGAGACTGGCCTTCCGGTGGTTGACCAGGACAAGTGTACCGCCTGCGGCGCCTGCGCCAAGGCCTGCCCGCGTCAGATCATTGAACTCCGCAACAAGAACAAACTGGACCGCAGGGTCTATGTAAGTTGCGTCAACAAGGATAAGGGTCCCGTTGCCAAGAAGGCTTGCGACGCCGCCTGCATAGGTTGCGGCAAGTGCGTCAAGGCCTGCCCGTTCGAGGCTATCACCCTTGAGAACAACCTGGCATACATAGACTTTGAGAAGTGCCGTCTGTGCCGCAAGTGTGTGGACGAGTGCCCGCAGCATTCAATCATGGCAGTGAACTTCCCTCCCAAGAGAGAGCCGGCCGCACAGCCTCAGGTTGAGGCTCCCGTAACCGAGGCCGCTCCCGTGACTCAGGAGACAGAATCAACCGAAAACAATTAAGGTATATGAATACTTTCAAGATAGGTGGTGTACACCCCGAACCAAACAAGCTTACGGCCGACAGAAAGATAGAGACGCTGGCATTGCCCCAGCAGGCTGTCTTCCCGCTGTCGCAGCACATAGGTGCTCCGGCCGTACCCTGTGTACAGAAAGGTGACACTGTACGCGTAGGAACCAGAATCGCCGAGCCGGGCGGTTTCATGTCAGCCTCGATCCATTCGTCGGTATCGGGCAAGGTTGCCAAGATTGACACTGTTGTCGATGCCAGCGGACTGCGCAAGCCCGCCATATTCATCGATGTGGAGGGTGATGAGTGGGAGCCTTCGATAGACCGTTCCGAGAAACTGGTCCTGCAGAGCACCAAGTCACGTGAAGAGATAATTGAGTGCATCAAGAACGCCGGTATAGTAGGAATGGGCGGTGCATGTTTCCCCACACACGTAAAACTGTGTCCTCCCAAGGAGTGCACCATAGACACCCTGATAATCAATGCCGTTGAGTGCGAGCCGTATCTTACGGCCGATCACCGTCTCATGCTGGAACATCCCGATGAGATAATCATAGGCATAAAGGTGATACTCAAGGTGCTTGGAATAGACCGTGCGGTGATAGGCGTGGAGGCCAATAAGCCCGATGCCATAGAACTGCTCAAGTCCAAGACATCGATGGTAAGCGGTATAGAGGTGATGCCTCTGCAGATGAAATATCCGCAGGGCGGTGAGAAACAGCTCATAGAGGCTGTCACCGGACGTCAGGTTCCGCCACCGCCGGCACTGCCCGCCAACGTGGGATGCGTAGTGCAGAACGTGGGTACCGTGTTCGCCATCTATGAGGCAGTCATGAAGAACAAGCCTCTGTTTGAGCGAATCGTAACCGTTACCGGCAAGAGCGTAAAGAACCCCTGCAACCTGAGGGTCAGAATGGGTACTCCGGTCAGCCAGTTGCTGGAATATGCAGGCGGTATGCCCGCCGATACAGGCAAGCTGATATCGGGCGGTCCCATGATGGGACGTCCGCTGCTGGATGAGACAGCTCCGGTAGTAAAGGGAACATCGGGAATACTCCTGATACCCGAGAAGGAGGCCGCACGCCGTGAGGAGCGTAACTGTATCCGTTGCGCCAAGTGCGTACAGGCCTGCCCCATGGGTCTGGAGCCCTATCTGCTTGCAACGGCCTCAGAGTCACAGGACTGGGAGTGCGCCGAGGAGAACTGGATTATGAGTTGTATTGAGTGCGGATGCTGTCAGAGCACATGTCCTTCACGCCGTCCTCTGCTTGACTGGGTACGTCTGGCCAAGAACAGGGTGGGTGGAATTATCCGCGCACGTAACGCTAAGAAATAAGGAATTATGGCTCAGAAACTGTATATAACAACATCACCGCACGTACATTGCGGTGACACCATAGAGAGAAACATGCGTTGGGTGATTGTGGCTCTGATGCCGGCACTCATTGCATCATTCATTTATTTCGGTGTGGGCTCACTGATCGTGACCGCCACATCAGTGGCATCGTGCCTGTTCTTTGAGTGGTTCATTACCAGGGTGTTCCTTAAGAAACCTTCCACTCTTGCCGACGGATCGGCTATCATAACCGGTATACTGCTGGCATTCAACCTGCCGTCCAACCTGCCGCTCTACATGATTGTAGTAGGTGCCCTGGTTGCTATCGGTATAGGTAAGATGGCGTTTGGAGGTCTGGGTAACAACCCCTTCAACCCGGCACTTGTGGGCCGTGTGTTCCTGCTCATTTCATTCCCCGCCAGGATGACTTCATGGCCGGTACCCCATCAGATGACCGCTTATGCCGATGCAGTTACGGGTGCCACTCCCATGAACCTGATAGGCCAGATAGCAGGCGGCAACACCGCCGCTGCCGACCAGCTGCCCGCACTTAAGGACCTGTTCCTGGGTAATATAGGTGGCTGTCTTGGTGAGGTGAGCGCCCTGGCTCTGCTCATAGGACTTGTCATCCTCTTGTGGCGCAGGGTGATAACATGGCACATTCCTGTAACCATATTCGCTACTGTGGCTGTGCTCACAGGTCTGATGTGGCTTATCAACCCTGTACTCTATGTGAATCCGCTCTATCATCTGTGCTCTGGCGGCCTGATGCTGGGTGCCATATTCATGGCTACCGATTATGTCACTTCACCTATGACCCCTAAAGGTATGGTGTGGTACGGTATCGGCATCGGTTTCCTTACAGTGGTTATCAGATATTTCGGTTCATATCCGGAGGGTATGTCGTTCGCAATACTGTTGATGAACGCCGTTACTCCGCTTATAAACAACTGGTGCAAACCTAAACGTTTCGGGGAGGCAGTAAAATGAAGAAACTTGAATCAAACATAACTAACATGGCCGTTGTGCTGACCGTAATCGCCATCGTGGCAGGCGGTCTGCTGGCATGGGTCAACAGCGTTACCGCAGGCCCCATCGAGAAGATTAACAATTTGGCCATTGAGAACGGTATCAAGAGCGTGATACTGGGCGACCGTGACATTAAGTTCCGTGTGGAGGATCCTACAGAGAAGGAGGGTTTCGTGTTCCACAACGTGTATGATATGAATGACAACCTGCTGGGTACCGCAGTTGAATCTACCGATAAGAACGGATTCGGCGGTGCGCTCAAGGTTATGGTGGGATTTGACTCCGAGGGTAAGATCCTGGGCTACACCGTGCTGGAGCACAGCGAGACTCCGGGATTGGGCGCCCAGGCCGATGAGTGGTTCCGCCAGCCGGCATCGGCTCAGGCAGAGCAGTCGGCCGTGGCGGATGTGCTCCTGGGTGCTCCCGGCAAGCCCGGCAACCACAATATAATAGGTATGAATCCCGGCGATGACCTGATGACCGTAAGCAAGGACGGCGGTCAGGTGGATGCCATCACAGCGTCTACAATCACATCAAAGGCTTTCCTGCGTGCCGTGAACGCCGCCTACAAGGCTGTGTTCGGTTACACTGCGGCCGATGGCGTGAGCGGAGCTTCATCACAGAACTAAAACTGATACGACGATGAACTACTTCAAGACAATAATAAACGGAATAATAAAGGAGAATCCTACGTTTGTTCTCCTTTTGGGAATGTGCCCCACGCTGGCTACGACCACATCGGCCGTAAACGGACTTGGAATGGGTGTGGCAACCATGTTTGTGCTCATCTGCTCAAACACATTCATCTCACTGCTCAAGAACCTTATCCCTGACGGTGTGCGCATACCTTGTTATATAGTGGTGATAGCATCTTTCGTTACACTGCTGCAGATGCTCATGCAGGCTTATGTACCCGATCTGTACAAGACACTGGGCATTTTCATCCCGCTGATTGTGGTTAACTGCATCATTCTGGGTCGTGCCGAGGCATTCGCAGCCAAGAACAACGTGCTGGCATCAGTCTGTGACGGTATCGGTATCGGCATAGGTTTCACCCTGGCTCTTACTGTTCTGGGATTTGTCCGCGAACTGCTGGGTAACGGAGCCGTATTCGGTCATCAGATACTGCCCGAGTCCATGAAGATGCTTGTATTCGTACTTGCTCCCGGAGCATTCATAACACTTGGTCTGCTTATGGCCATAGTTAACTCAGTAAAGAACCGTAAAGCCTGAACACTATGGAATATTTTCTGATATTTATCGCGGCTATATTCGTCAATAATATAGTGTTGTCCCAGTTCCTGGGCATCTGCCCGTTCCTGGGTGTATCCAAGAAGATCAGTACCGCCGCCGGTATGGGCCTGGCAGTTACGTTCGTGCTCACGGTTGCGGTTATCGTTACTTATGCATTGCAGAACTGGGTGCTCAATCCCTACGGATTGGGTTACCTTCAGACCATTCTGTTTATTCTGGTGATTGCAGGCTTGGTTCAGATGCTTGAGACCATACTCAAGAAGGTGTCTCCTTCACTGTATCAGGCTCTGGGAATTTTCCTGCCTCTTATCACCACAAACTGCTGCATCCTGGGTGTGTCAATCCTGGTTGCCAACGCTACTTACAACGCACAGGGTCTGGAGCCCAACCTGCTTACAGGTGTGATCTATGCAATTGCAACCTCAATAGGTTTTGCCCTTGCCCTGATCATATTTGCAGGTATTCGTGAGCAGTTGGCCAAGGTTCGTATCCCCAAGAGCATGGAGGGTATGGCTATCGCCCTTATCACCGCAGGTCTGCTGGCCCTGGCTTTCATGGGATTCAGCGGAGTTGACCACGGCATCGCCGTCGCTGCAGGACTCTAAACAGTACCATTGGGGACGGTTCCGTTTGGTACTGTTTTTAGGAATAGAGAGTTTTTAAAATAATTGGAATATGAGAATTTCCGGAGTTTCTTTTTCAGTTTTAGGTTTGCTGGTGGCAGCCTGCGGAGGCGGCGCACCTACAGACGGTACCCAGTTGGCTAACGGCAAGTACAGTGCCGATGCCCTTAACGTGGAGAGTACCATTACCGCTACGGTGACCGTAAAGGGTCACAAGATTGCCGCTGTGTCCGTGAAGGATAACGGCAATACCTATGCACAGTACACATCGCCTTACACTGTCGTCGCACAGAGGATAGTCGAGGCCCAAAGTACAGACGTTGATGGCATAACAGGTGCCACATATTCATCGGACGCAGTCAAGAAGGCTGTTGATCTGGCTCTTGCACAGGCTCGCGGCGAGAAACCGGTTCCTACCAAGAACGCATCCCTGAGTTTCACTCCCGGCACATATACCGGCAGCGGCAAGGGTTACGGCGGACAGGTTCAGGCCCGTGTGACATTCAGCGAGACCGGAATTACAGATATACGCGTCGGTCAGCAGCGTGAGACCGCCCATGTGGGAGATGTAGCCCTGCAGACACTTCCTGCCAGGATTATTGCCGCAAACGGACTGAATGTTGATGCCGTATCGGGCGCAACAATGTCAAGTTTCGGTCTTAAGGAGGCTGTTCTGAATGCTGCCGATCAGGCCGGCGTTACCAACCGTAAGGCATTCATAGACAACGGAGCCAAGGCAGAGGCCGGCGCTCCCATTGAGGATACATGGGATGTGGTCATCATAGGCGGTGGCGGTGCAGGTCTCTGCGCTGCGGCACAGGCAGCCCAGGACGGCAACACAGTCCTTATCATTGAGAAGAACGCCGAACTGGGCGGTAACACTCTGGTATCGGGCGGTGTCTATCAGTCTATCGATCACAGTCTTGTTTGGGATATCAACAGACCCACAGCAACCACGGCCAAGGGTTTTGACGGCAAGATGCACAACAAGGTACGTGCAACCGTGGGTTGTGTAAATGACCTTAAGGTTATCTATAACTGGAGCGAGGAACCGTTTGACGCATCATACTACAAGGATCACGAGTTTGTGGCCGGTGATATAGTTGAACTCTCCAAGCATGGCGTGCATCCTGAGTATCTGCAGACCCTGCAGGATCTTAAGAAAGAGATAAAGGCATATCTGGATTACGCAGAGCCTCAGCTCAAGAAGGGTACCCCCGAGAACCAGTTGCTGTTGTTCTCTACCACCAACCTGCATATCTTCCAGACTTACTACGGCGGCCTGCGTCAGAATACCGCCAAGGATGAGTGGATATACGGTGACTATGAACTTGTAAAGCAGTTCATAGAGGAGGGTGAGCAGCTCAAGCCCTGGCTTATGAGCATGGGTGTAGGTTTCAGTGACAGCCAGTCAACCCTGGTGGGTGCTCTCTGGTACAGAGGCTCCACAATGAACGGCTGCACCACCGATGCAGACGGCGACGGCACTCCCGAGCGTTATCAGGGCAACTGGGGCTCATACGTAATGGCTCCTCTGGCAGTTGTAAACAATGCCGATAAGCACAACCGCGTAATGCGTGAGACCAGTGCCAACGAACTTATATTCGAGAACGGCCGCGTTACAGGCGTAAAGGCCAAGATGGCCGATGGCACCCAGGTTACCGCTCACGCTAAGAAGGGGGTGATCATTGCAACCGGCGGATATGCCGCAAACATCCAGAAGGTGCTCAAGACCAACAAGTACTGGTCACGCCAGTATCTGTCACCCAACATAGGTACCACCAACCGTTCATCATTGCGCGGTGACGGTATCGATATGGCTCAGAAGATTGGTGCCGCAACTGTAGGCGAGGGCTACACTCAGCTTATGCCTCTGGCTTATATCGCTGACGGCGCTATCGCATTCGGCGGTGTGGAGAACGTGGTATTCATCAGCACCAAGGACGGCAAGCGTTATGTGGATGAGTGCTCCGAGCGTGACGTGCTGTCACTGAACGGATTCAAGCACGGCATTGAATTGGAAGGCCGTCGCGGTGTTTATTTCTATGTCATGGGAGGCGGCGGATTCGGTGGATTCGGCGGATTCGGTGGCGGTTTCGGCGGCTTTGGCGGTGGCGGCGGTCACAGTTTCAACGGCAAGGACTGGAGCGGTAAGGCATCGGCCCTGCCCGAACTCTTTGATGAACTTGGTATCAAACTGGATGCCGATGTTGTAAAGAACAGCATCCGCGAGTATGATATGGCTGTAATGGACGGCGTTGAGCCTGCTCCTATAGGCAAACGTCATGCAACCGGTATTATCGGCTCTGCACGTCGCGGTGCCGACGGCAAATATGACAAGTCAACCTACAACATTGACGATGCCAACCTGACCATCCGCGTGCTTGCTCCTTCAACCCACCACACCATGGGCGGTCTTAAGATTGACCTGGACCGCCGCGTTCTGGATGAGAACGGCAAAGCTATTCCGGGTCTGTATGCTGCAGGTGAGGTTACCGGCGGATTCTTTGGCGGCAACCGTCTGGGCGGCAACGCTCTTACAGAGTGCATGGCATCGGGCCGCATCGCCGCAAGGGGCATTGAGAAGGATAACCAATAAAAAATACCGGGATGATTTCATTCCCCAACGCCAAGATAAACATAGGACTCAATGTCGTGGCCAAACGCACAGACGGCTACCACGACATTGAGACCGTGTTCTATCCGGTGCTGCTGCAGGACGCACTGGAGATAAAGCCCATGCGTCCGCTTGATCCGTCACAGCTGCGCAAGCGTCTTGAGGCGGGGCTGCTGGTTCAGCCCGATGACGTTTTCATGCCTTACCGCCTTTTCCCCAAGAAAGAGGATATTCCCTGCTGCTCACTTGAGATTACAGGCAATGATTTCCCCTTCAAGGCGGCCGATAACCTTGTGGTCAAGGCATATCTTATGCTGCAGCAGGATTTTGACCTGCCGTCAATTGATATCAAACTGCATAAGCACATACCTTCAGGTGCCGGTCTGGGCGGAGGCTCATCAGACTGCGCGTTCATGATAAGTCTGCTTAACCGCCGATTCAACCTGCGTATGCGTGAGAGCCTGATGGAGCGTTATGCCGCACGTCTGGGATCGGACTGCGCTTTCTTTATCAGCAACACACCGTCAATTGCAACGGGCAGGGGTGAGATTCTCAATCCCATAAACATTACACTCAAAGGTTACACCATCCTTCTGGTCAAGCCTGATGTGTCGGTAAGTACGGCAGAGGCTTATGCTTCACTTATTCCCAAGCGCCCGGAGATTCCGCTTGAGGAGGCAATCAAACGCCCGGTATCTGAGTGGAAGGATTGCGTATTCAATGATTTTGAGACAACTGTCTTTGCCAAGTATCCTATCTTGGCCGATATCAAGCAGAAACTCTACTCAATGGGTGCTGTCTACGCTTCAATGTCGGGCTCCGGCTCCACCATCTACGGTCTGTTCCGCGAGCCTTTGGACAATCCTGCTGACCTCTTCCCTGATATGTTTGTCTGCCAGAGGGAGATGGCGTGACTTGTTAATAACGCGTGGATAAATAATGATGAAGGTTTGCCTTGAGCTAGGGGCAAACCTTTAATTTTGTAGACGTAACGAATAAAGAAAATGGCAGAATCCAAAAGCAGACAGCGCTCGCGAACCAACACCGACGGTATTGTTCTCAACCACCTTCAGCCTCAGGCACTTGAACTTGAGGAGGCTGTGATTGGTGCTCTCATGATAGAGCAGGATGCATTCCCAAAAGTAAGTGATATAGTCAAGAAGGAGTCATTCTACGATCATCGTCATCAGGTGATTTATGAGGCTGTGGCAAATCTGTCGCTCAACCAGCGTCCCATTGATATTCTGACAGTGACCGAGCAACTCAAGAGCAACGGCACGCTTGAGGAGGCAGGCGGCGCTCTCTACGTTACCCAACTGGCAGGTAAGGTTACATCATCGGCCCACATTGAGTATCACGCCCGTATCATTGCCCAGAAGGCTATGGCCCGTGAACTGATAACCTTTACCAGTGAGATCCAGACCGAGGCTTTTGATGATACGACCGATATCTCCGAGTTGCTGGGTGAGGCCGAGAACAAACTGTTCCAGATTGCGCACCGCAACGTAAAGAAGGATTTTGCGTCGATCGATGTTGTCCTGCAGGAGTCAGTCAACCGTATCCGTACTGCGGCTCAGCGTGCCGAGGGTATGAGCGGACTGGCCAGCGGATTCAATGACCTGGACAACATCACTTCCGGCTGGCAGAAATCAGACCTTATCATCCTGGCTGCACGTCCTGCTATGGGTAAGACGGCATTCGCACTCTCAATGGCCAAGAACATTGCTGTGAACAACGAGCATCCGGTGGCTCTGTTCTCACTTGAGATGAGTAACGTTCAGTTGGTTAACCGTCTGATATCCAGCGTGTGCGAGATTCCGGGCAACAAACTGCGTGACGGACGTCTGGCACCTTATGAGTGGCAGGTTCTGGACAGCAAGATCAACGCTTTGCAGAACGCACCCATTTATCTGGACGATACTCCGTCGCTCTCCATCACCGAGTTCCGAACCAAGGCTATCCGTCTTAAGCAGGAGCATCAGGTGGAACTTATTATCATTGACTACCTGCAGTTGATGAACGCCAGCGGTATACGTTTCGGCAACCGTCAGGAGGAGATAAGCACCATATCGCGTAACCTCAAGGGTATTGCCAAGGAGTTGGATATACCAATCATTGCCCTGTCACAGTTGAACCGTGGTGTTGAGGGCCGAGAGGGTTACGAGGGCAAGCGTCCGCAACTGAGTGACTTGCGTGAATCGGGTGCCATTGAGCAGGATGCCGATATCGTTTGTTTCATCCACCGTCCGGAGTACTATAAGATCTATGAGGACAACAACCACAATGACCTGCACGGCATTGCCGAGATCATAATAGCCAAGCACCGTAATGGTGGAGTGGGTGATGTGCGCCTGTCGTTCCGCAGTGACCTGGCCCTGTTTGACAACATCGGCTCAGGCGAGCCCGGTGGAGGCGGCCGCAAGGGCAGTGTCAAACGCTCCAAAATGAATGACGAGCCCATTCCTGCCGATCCCCTGGATTCAGCCCCCGACATGGGTGACGCCCCCTTCTGATTAATAGGAAACGGCAGTCAAATTGAGTCAGCAGATTTGCAGCAATCTGCCGACTTTTTTATACCTTTGCGGTTTGAAAAAGAAATAGGTATATATGAACGTTTCATATAAGTGGCTCAAGGAGTATGTTGACTTTGACCTGACGCCTGATGAGGTGGCTGCAGCCCTTACATCGGTAGGTCTCGAGGTCGATGGAGTAGAGGAGGTTCAGTCTGTAAAGGGCGGACTCAAGGATATAGTTGTAGGCGAGGTTCTCACATGCGTGGAGCATCCCAATTCGGACCATCTGCATGTCACCACTGTCAATCAGGGCAGCGGCGATCCCGTGCAGATAGTATGCGGCGCACCCAACGTGGCTGCCGGCCAGAAGGTCGTAGTCGCTACCATCGGCGCCAAGATCTATGAGGGTGATGAGTGCTTTACCATCAAGCCTTCCAAGCTGCGTGGCGTAGAGTCATTCGGAATGCTCTGCTCTGAGAAGGAACTGGGCCTGGGCAATGACCACTCCGGCATCATGGTACTCCCGGCCGATGCAGTTCCCGGCACTCCCGCCGCTGAGTATTTCCACCTGGAGTCAGACTTTGTGATTGAGGTGGATATCACTCCCAATCACTCTGATGCATGCTCACACTGGGGCGTTGCACGTGATTTCTACGCATGGCTGCTCCAGAACGGCTACAAGACCTCTCTGCACCGTCCTGATGTGGATGGCTTCAAGGTTGATAACCATGACCTGCAGATTGATATTGACGTTCAGAACACCGAGGCTTGCCCGCGTTATGCAGGCGTAAGCATCAAGGGCGTGACCGTAAAGGAGAGTCCCGACTGGCTCAAAAATAAGCTCTCCACCATAGGCCTGCACCCCATCAACAATATTGTAGATATCACAAACTACATACTTTTTGCATACGGTCAGCCGCTGCACAGCTTTGACGCCGATAAGATCAAGGGCGGCAAGGTGGTTGTAAAGACCATGCCCGAGGGCACTCCTTTTGTAACCCTGGACGGCATTGAGCGCAAGCTTTCAGAGCGTGACCTTATGATATGCAACACCGTGGAGCCCATGTGTATGGGTGGCGTGTTTGGAGGTCTGGAATCGGGCATATCGGACTCTACCGTTAACGTATTCCTGGAGAGCGCTTACTTCCATCCTACATGGATCCGCAAGACAGCACGCCGTCATCAGCTCAGCACCGATGCGTCATTCCGCTTTGAGCGCGGCATCGATCCCAACGGTACACTGTATGCACTCAAGCAGGCCGCTATGCTGGTCAAGGAACTGGCCGGCGGTACCATATCAATGGAGATAAAGGATGTGAATCCCGCTCCCGCTCAGGATTTCAAGGTTGACTTTAACTTTGAGTATGCCGATAACCTGATAGGCAAGAAACTGGACCGTCAGGTAATGAAGAGTATTGTAGAGAACCTGGGCATAAAGGTGGATGAGTTTAACGCCGACGGCATGAAACTCTCAGTTCCGCCTTTCCGCGTGGATGTCCAGCGTCCTTGTGATGTGGTTGAGGAGATTCTCCGCATATACGGTTACAACAATGTGGAATTCGGCAAGTCAGTACAGTCAAGCCTGACCGTTCAGGGTGAGGTGGACCGTTCGCATAAACTGCAGGACCTGGTATCGGAACAGTTGGTTGGCCAGGGATTCAACGAGATACTGAACAACTCGCTTACCCGTGCCGCATACTATGATGGTATGGACTGCTGCCCATCGGACAGATTGGTTAGGCTTATGAACCCGCTCAGCGCCGATCTTAACGTGCTGCGTGAATCACTTCTGTTTGGCGGTCTTGAGAGCCTCTCTCACAATATCCGCCGTCAGAGTTCGGATCTGAGGTTCTTTGAGTTCGGCAAGTGCTACTGGTTTGATGCCGCCAAGCGTGAGCAGCTGCGTCAGCCTGCCGAGGACGGTAAGGAGCAGAATCCTCTGCGTGCCTACAGCGAGGGTTACCGCCTGGGCATCTGGATGACCGGTAACCGTGTATCGGCCTCATGGGCCCATGCCGATGAGGAAAACTCGGTGTTTGAACTTAAGGCACATGTGCTTAACGTGTTCAGGCGCGTGGGCCTGGCTCAGAGTGCTATCCAGATTGAGGAATTTGAGAATTCTATATTCAGCACAGGCTTGCGTTACAAGCTGCGTTCAGGCAAGACTGTTGCAGAACTTGGCGTGGTATGCCGTGCAATGCTTAAGCTTACCGATGTTGAGCAGCCGGTTTATTATGCCGATATCAACTGGGACGAGTTGCTCAAGGCTACCCGCAAGAACAAGGTAAGTTTTGCCGAGTTGCCCAAGTATCCTGCCGTTCGCCGCGACCTGGCCCTGCTCATAGACAAGAGCGTCAAGTTTGCCGATATTGAGAAACTGGCTTACCAGACCGAGAGTAAACTCCTCAAGGAGGTTACCCTGTTTGACGTATATGAGGGTAAGAACCTGCCGGCTGGCAAGAAGAGTTACGCCGTAAGTTTCCTGCTTCAGGATGAGAGCCAGACACTCAACGATGTCCAGATTGACAAGGTGATGAACAAACTTATCCAGGCTGTTCAGACCAAACTGGATGCACAACTCCGTTAATAACTAAAACAATACATACAATGGGAAGAGCATTTGAATTCAGAAAGGCCCGCAAGCTGAAACGCTGGGGCAACATGGCTAAGACATTTACCCGTATCGGCAAACAGATTGCCATTGCTGTTAAGGCTGGCGGTCCCGATCCGGACAACAACTCTACACTGCGTGCCATCATAGCTACCGCTAAGCACGAGAACATGCCTAAGGACAACATCGAGCGCGCTATCAAGAACGCGATGGGTAAGGACCAGAAGGATTACAAGGAGATGAACTATGAGGGTTACGGCCCCCACGGAATTGCCATCTACGTTGAG
>CACZMI010000003.1 GCA_902782245.1 uncultured Bacteroidales bacterium
GCCGTTGAAACAGGGATGAATATCTTGGTAAGCGGGAATTCGTCAAACTGAAGGGCTTCAGCGTTGGGGCGCATCACCAAGAAATCCTTTGCCTTGATTACTGTACCTGCAGGCAGTCTTGCGGCACGGACAGGTGCCCATCCGCTACGGGTTATCTCAACCTCCCAACCTGACAGGTCGACCGGCTGGTCCGATGCGTTGTACAGTTCAATGAACTGCTCATTACCCAGGCTTATCTCATTGATGCTCACAGCCGCAGCACTGCGTATCCTGAATGATGTGAATTCTGATCCGCCGTCCCATTCTGCTGTTGCTTTTGCAAAACCGGCATCGTCCTTATCGGGCATGGTGATTCTGAATACTGCGCTCACACCGTGACCAGGCAGGATGCTTTCAAATTCCTGCATGTAAATCATCTCTGATTGCCATCCTTCAGGCAGTTCCACTCCAAGATTGATATCTGCTATGGGATTAGAAGTGTTATTGTGGAAAATGACACTCATATTCTGTGTCCTGCCGTCCTCCTTGCGGAAAGTGCGCAGGCGTGAAGCCTGGAGCGTTTGTCTTGCATATTTTACTGCTGCTATATTTGCCTGGACAGCTTTGACTGCTTCAAATGACGGATAGCCTGCGGTTATTACTCCCTCATAGAATGTTCCGGCCGATCCGTTTCCGTTGTCACCGCCGTTGGCCAAAAGCAGGCCACCTTTCTTGCTCATGGGGAAATAGACATCTGTCTGGCTGGGTGATGACGGACGCTCGCCCTCATAGAAAGTTACCACATCCGTTTTTGTGGCATCACCGCCACGCAGATCCCATTTATTACCGCCACCTCCGTTAACATAGGCTGTCACAAACTCCCATTCCGTTATGGACGGAACATCATTCTTCTTGGCGTTAAAACCTGAGAATAGTCCTGATTCCATATCAGCCATGATCCAGGGGCCGTCACCGTTGCCGCTTCCCCAGTTGGTGGACGTACCAAAGTATGTGGTCTCCATAGTGCCGCGGCCCACTGCACGTCCGTTGGTTGATGAGTTGCCGTAGTCAAAGCAGCAGCCGCTGTCAAAATGATTGCCGTTCACCACGTAATATATTCCCTCCGGTTCGTCATTGATAGGCAGATATGAGGCATTGTTGTTGCGCAATCCCATGCCGGGCATGAAATACGCACCATATGCCTTATGACCGTTAACGGAAACCGGAGCCATATCTGCAATGGGCAAAGTGTTGAACTCACCCTTGGCCGGGCCGTTGAAAGTACCCGGAGATGCCTGAATCAGGTCATTCCCGTGGCCAGTCTGGTCATAAATGATGCTGATGTATCCGATAGTTCCCTCCAGAAAAGCATCCTGTGCGGCGGCATCGGCATAACCTCCGTCTATGGTGCCTATGTCAAGAGTCTTGCCGTCAGATTCACGCACCACCTGATAGAGCGGTCCGTCATACTTGGAGTAGAGCTTGCGGGTGGTGCTGTGAGCGGCCACGCACTCGGTTCCAAACTTCTCATAGATGTCGCAGGGTCCCTTGACCTTGCCTGTGCAACCGGCCAGCATCAGGGCGGCGGCAATAAGGATGTAATATTTCTTCATATTTGGTTGTAAATATCGGCAAACTTATATAAAATCTGCCGATTTTGTATAAGTTTGCAATAAGGACTAACAGAATACAATTAAATGAAGGTAAAGAACACTACTATTCAACTGATTGCCTGCATATTGTTACTTGCTGTCTGCGCATCATGTTCGCATCGCAGGAACAAGGATCTGGTATTGAACTCTGAGGCCGACCTTTCCGGTCTGACACTTAGTACTGCAGTAGGCAATTACTACGAGCACAAGTTCTCTAAACGCTCAGATGTCAAAGTGTTTGCTGCCGCCACCCAAGCCGATGCCCTACAGGCCATACGTCAGGGCCTGGCAGATGTATTTGTGGCCGATGACATTGAGGTTCCGGAGCGTACACTGAAAGATTTGGGATTGAAAGTGGCTTTTTACGGAGAAGACTTGTTTGAGGTCGCGTACTGCGTAAAAAAAGGAAACACAGAGCTAGCCGGGCAGTTCAATACGTTCCTTGCTTCAATCCCTATAAAGGATGTCATAGAACACTGGACAAAGGATGGTCCCGAGGTTCCCGATTCCTACGCCGGACATTCAGAGAACCCCCAGCCCTTGCGCTGTGCGGTGGTTTCCAGTCTGGATCCCGTATGTTATGTTGGTGAAGGTGGTAAATGGATGGGAGTTACCCCTGACCTGCTGACCCGTTTTGCAAATTATTTGGGGCGTCCCATAGAAATAATGCTGCAGGATCTGGGCGGTGCCCTTACAGCCGTACAGGCCGGACAGGTAGATATGGTAGGCGGCAACATCTTTATAACTGAAGAGAGAAAGACTTTCATGGATTTCACTGATCCATATTACCTGTGCCATCCGGTATTTGTAGTTGCAGATCATTGCAAACGTGCGCACATAGGATTGGGTGAGCGGTTCAGGATGAACCTTATTAAGGAGAATCGCTGGAAACTGATTACAAACGGATTGTTGGAGACCATAAAGATAACAGTCCTGGCAATCCTGATAGGCACCGTTCTGGGAATAGGAGTTTGTGCAGCATTGCGCAGCCGCCGCCGTTGGATAAGTTCGGCAGCCGGTCTTTACGGCTCATTCATACAGGGTACCCCCACTCTGGTTCTGCTGCTCATCATGTTCTACGTGGTATTTGCAAGTTCCGGCATGAGTGCATCACAAGTGGCAGTCATCACATTTGCTCTGAGTTTTGCCTCATCGGCCGGAAACATCTTTAACTCATCCATATCCACCGTACCTGTCGGTCAGACCGAGGCTGGATTGAGTCTGGGTTTCACACCATACAAGACCTTTACCGGGATAGTTCTGCCGCAAGCGCTCCGCCATGGCCTGCCCCTGTATGCCGGCGATTGTGTCAAGCTGCTTCAGAGCACATCTATAGTGGGATACATTGCCATCCAGGACCTGACCCGCGCCAGCGACCTTATCCGCAGCCGCACGTTCGATGCATTAATTCCACTGCTCATTATCACCATCATCTATTTTTTACTGGCATGGTTGATACGCAAATTGTTGAACCTCCTCTTAATCAGAAAGTAACATGATAAGCATCAGACATTTAAGCAAGACTTTCCATAATCCGGACGGCAGCGTTGTAAACGTTCTCAAGGATGTTAACTGCGATATTGACAAGGGCGAGGTAATAAGCATTATCGGCCCCTCAGGAACCGGCAAGAGCACACTGCTCAGGGCGCTCAACATGCTGGAACCGCCCACAGGCGGACAGATTTTCTTTGACGGGCAGGATGTAACAGCCAAGGGATACCGTCTGGATGCCCTGCGCCGCCGTATGGGCATGGTGTTCCAGAGTTTCAACCTGTTTGATCACATGACAGTGATTGAAAACATCATCTATGCCCCCATGCGTCTGCTCGGGATCAGTGAGGCCGATGCCCGCGCCGAGGCCATGACCCTGCTCAAGAAAGTGGGAATGTCACAAAAGGCCGATGTCTATCCATCATCACTCTCCGGCGGACAGAAGCAGCGTGTGGCCATTGCCCGATCGCTTGCCATGCACCCCGAGGTTATTCTTTTTGACGAGCCCACATCGGCCCTTGATCCCACCATGGTGGGTGAGGTTCTGAGCGTAATCCGCCAGCTGGCATCCGATGGCATGACCATGCTCATAGTGACTCATGAGATGCGTTTTGCCCGTGACGTGAGCACTCGCATATTCTTTATGTACGACGGCATTATCTATGAGGACGGCAGCCCCGAACAGATATTTGAACATCCCGTGCACAGTGTGACCAAAGCCTTTGTAAACCGTATCCAGAAACTGGTTTATGAGATAGGCAATGATGAATTTGACCAGCTTGACATGCATTCCGGCATCAATGCTTTCTGCATCAAGTATAACATAGCCGACAAAGCCTCCCTGGCCATATCCATAGCCGATGAAATGATACAGAATCACATGGCATCCGTCCGTCCCCTGACCTTCAGGCTCACGTACACTGAACTCACCTCTGAGACCGCCCTGGATTTCATGGTTGAAGGCCTGACTAAATCACCCTTTGCCACCGGCAAGTTCCCGGACGCCATCCGCGCTCAGGTAAAGGATATCATCCAGGAGCCCACCACCCGCGGGTTCCGTATCAAGATCCTGATTTGACGCAAAGGGGTAGTTTAAGAACGCGTCAAAATCAGCATTTTTATTTAAGTTTGCGTTATGAAACCTACTGTTATTGACCTTAAGGACTATGAGCTATCCGGAGGCGGAAAGCTCGGTGAGAGTTATATCAAGAAGGATGACCCAGATATCCTGCTCAAACTCTACTCCACCGATTTGGAGAAGATGGGGCTAGATGAGTATGAAAAGGCCTGTAAAGTGTACAATCTGGGACTGCCCTGCCCCGAACCCGGCCAGTTGGTACGCACGGCCGATAACCGCGTAGCCATCCAGTTCAAACGCATTCACGGCAAGCTGTCGTACGCCCGTGCACTGAGCATCCACCCGGAAAATATTGAACAGTATGCCGCCGAATTTGCCGCCGTCTGCAAGAAACTCCACTCCACCACACCCCCGCCCGGACTGTTCCCCACATTCAAGGACCAGAGCAGGCAATACATCATGGAGAATCCGTTCCTGACCGATGAGGAGAGAAGTGGCATCCTGCATTTCATAGACTCCCAACCCGATGCCGACACCGCCCTGCACGGTGACCTGCACATAGGTAATGTGATTTTTGATGAGCAAGGCCGAAAGTACCTCATAGACCTGAGTGAGTTCAGCACCGGAAGCCCCATGTTTGACCTGGGAATAATCTATCTGCAGTGCTGTTTCATCCCAAATGAAGTAGAGATGGAGCTCTACCATATCACCAAGGATATATCGGTCCCGTTCTGGAATCTTTTCATAAAAAACTACATAGGACCCGATACAGATGTTGAAGAGTTCAACAAGCAGATTCTCCCCTACGCCCTGCTACGCATACTTTGCGTAGAGAAGATGATGGGTTATCCCGTTCCCCCAATCCGTCCCGCCGTCCATAAAGTGTTAGGTATTAAATAAAAACATATCCGCTTATGACTTTTGTTATGATTCTGCAGCTGCTCATAGTCCTGGCAGCGCTTTATGTAGGTTCACGCTACGGCAGTCTTGCACTAGGTGCCATATCGGGAATTGGTCTGGCCATTCTGGTGTTGGGATTCGGCATGAAACCGGGCAATCCGCCTACCGATGTCATTTACATAATTATCGCAGCCGTCACCTGCGCCGGAATCATGCAGGCCGCAGGTGGTATGGACTGGCTCATACAGATTGCCGAGAAACTGTTGAGAAAGCATCCCGAGCACATCACCTTCCTGGCTCCTCTGTGCACATTCTTCCTTACGGTTCTGGTGGGAACAGGCCATGTGGTCTATACCCTGATGCCCATCATCTGCGATATATCGCTCAAAAAAGGCATACGTCCGGAGCGTCCCTGCGCAGTGGCATCGGTCGCATCACAGGTGGGTATAACCTGCTCGCCGATAGCCGCTGCGGTTGCATCGTTCGTAATCATCAGTAATGACAACGGATTTGACATAAACAACTTACAGGTAATTGCAGTTACCATCCCGGCATGCTTGTGCGGACTCATGGCAGCCGCTCTCTGCTCATACAAACGCGGAAAGGACCTGGATAAGGATCCCGTATTCCAGGAGCGCAAGACCAACCCCAAGATGTACAAGTACATGTACGGCGAGACCGCATCCGTGCTTGACAAGGAGGTCACCAAGAGCGCAAAAATGTCAGTTTACATCTTTCTGGGCGCACTTCTGGTCATCACGCTTTACTCATTCTTCCAGATAATAGGCCACGATATCCGTCCCACGGTAAACGGCAAGCCCATAGGCATGAACATCATCATCCAGATTGTGATGATATCGGCCGCCGCATTCATGATCATAATTGCCAAGGCCAATCCCCGCCAGGCAGTAATAGGCAACGTATGGCAGTCTGGCATGGTTGCCGTAATAGCCATTTACGGAATTGCATGGCTGGCCGATACATATTTCGGCAACTATCTGCCCCAGATGCAGGACGGTCTGCAGGGAATTGTGAGCAAGTATCCATGGGCAATGGCGCTGGCATTCTTCACGGTATCGGTACTGGTCAACAGCCAGGGTGCCGTTGTGGTTGCCATGCTGCCTCTGGCCTACTCGCTGGGCATTCCCGGCCCGGTACTTCTGGGCGTGTTGCCATCGGTTTACGGATACTTCTTTATACCCAACTATCCGTCCGATATCGCAACGGTCACCTTTGACCGCTCCGGCACCACCCGCATAGGCAAATACCTGCTCAACCACTCGTTCATGATGCCCGGACTGGTAAGCGTGATTACCAGCACCATCGTAGCCACCCTTATCACCAAACTCATATACTGATTTACTGATGGAAGATCAGCTTTACTATACAATGTTTGAGGATCGTCTTGTTAAAGAGATGCTCAAGATATGTACCGATGCCGGGATGCTTGATGGCATATTGCTCCGGTCCGATGACATCGACCTAAAATGGAAAGAACTTGCGCCTGAGTATATTGCCGATGGCGTTAAAGAGATTGCAGCGTACCCCACAGTATCTGTTGCCTGGGCCGGATACATAGGTCTGGCTGTGGCCTGCTGGTGGAACCGCGACTGGAACAAGCTTAAAGACCAGCCCTACAGCGTACTGCTTGGCCCCAACGGATTTGATGATATGGATGACCATATCATGAAAGACATACTGGGACTTCTGCCGGACGGCAAGCAGGCGCAGCAGATAACCGCAGTGATGCAGAGTTGTGCCCAGACTGCCGTGACATTCATCCGTCAGGAGCATATTGAGCCCCAGAGCAAGCGCGCATTCTACGTCTATGCCCGCACCGTTCAGGTAATGTTCTCCATAGGCGCCGCAATTGAACTGCACCGCCTGGGTTACGAGATGAAGAAACTTTCTAATTAGTAGCCGTTTACCGAATGGAATACAGGAACATGAACGATTATCTGAGCGGGGTGTTTCCCGGGCGGGTAATCAAGATTGCAGTCAATGCCGGACTGGGATGCCCCAACCGTGACGGCACTCTGGGTCGTGACGGATGCATCTACTGCAACAACCTGTCGTTCAATCCTGCATATGCTGCAAATGATGCGTCCGGCAGTATTACCGCGCAGTTGGAGAAAGGTGTAAGGTTCAACAGCCGCAAGGGTGAATGCTACGGGTATCTGGCTTATTTCCAGTCATATACCAATACTTACGGACCAACTGAACAACTGATTGAACTCTATGAGGAGGCTTTGAGGTTTCCCGGAGTCAAAGGGTTGGTCATTGCCACACGTCCCGACTGCATCAAACAGGATTTGGCCGATTGGTTTGAACGCAGGTTTGGTCACCTTGCGCCTTCCGGTCATCCGCATCTGCTAGTGGAGATTGGCATTGAATCCACACTGGACCGCACTCTGCAACTCATCAACCGACACCACACGTTCCAGTGTGCATCGGACTGCATCAACAATCTCTATCAGCGCGGAATAGATACCGGAGCACACATAATCTTAGGCTTAACCGGCGAGACAGAGCAAGACTGGATGACCCATGCCGACCGCGTATCAGCCCTGCCTATCAAAACACTTAAACTGCATCAACTTCAAGTGGTAAGAGGCACTGCTTTGGCACGCATGTATGAACAGGATCCGTCAAGCATCAGACTATTCGAAACTCCTCAAGAATACGCCGCAGTAGTATCGGCCTTCATAAAGAGAGCCCGCCCGGACCTCTGCTACGACCGCTTTGTCTCCGAGACACCCCAATCCCTCCTGATAGCCCCCGCCTGGGGCATCAAACCCCACTCCTTCAATCAAATGATACAATTGGAAGCTGGCCCCTTTTGAACTTTTTTCAAATTTCAGTTTTACTTTGAGGGAGTTTTTGCAGCCTATATACAGAAGGGGTAAGAATGACGAGGCAAGATTTTGACACATTCACGTTAAAGGTCAGGAACAAACTCCTGGCGCTGGTCTGGCGATACAAGGCAGGCAGCGACATGGATGATGATCCCGAGGACATTGTCCAGGAGGCTCTGATCACATTATGGCGCCTTATAACAGAGGGGTATCCCATAAGGGATCCTGAAGCCATTGCCGTCAAAATCACAAAAAACCTTGCCGCCGCCAGTATTCGTAATCAGAAGATAGATTCGGTTTCTATTACTGACATTGACGTTGAAGGCGGAACATCGGCCACAGAACTGACCGATGAGCAGGACCGCCAAACAATACGTACGGAACTCTACAAGTCACTCTCCTCCACCCAAGTCCATTATCTGGAACTGAGAAATGAACTGGGCCTTTCACTTGATGATATAGCCAAGATGACCGGAAAGCCCAAAACAAGCATAAAAACAACCATCTCCTCTGCACGAAAGCAATTACTGGAGCAAATAAAGAAGAACATATGATTAAGGACAAGAAACATAGACAGAAACTTATAGCCAGATACCTGGAGGCCGATACCACCGTCCAGGAAGAGATTATGCTGGCTGAATACTACCGGACACATAAAGCCGATGCCGATGAGTCTGACATTGCCCGTCTGATTCTTCTGGATTACCCCAAGGCAGAGGTATTATCGGATCCCGAACGCAAGAGAGACATACGGCAGATAAGTCTGGCCATCACGGCAATTGCAGCCTGTATAGCACTGATGGTTATGTTCATCTTGCCAATAGGCGGCGATGAGTTCACCGTTACCGAGATTACAGAGAATATGAATATACTGATGGAAATGAACGATCAGGATGTAGAATCAATTGTTGCAGAGCCCAAAGGAAGCAGGATTATTCTGACAGCAACGTTGAAGGACGGAAGTACAACCACCTTCATAATGGTTCGCAACCGCAAGGACGGTACCACCAGGATAGTAGCACAAAACGATTAAAACACATAGAATCATGCTTACAATATTATTTTCAGTGCTTTTGGCTGCAGCTCCAATGACTGTAGAAACAGCCGTTCAAGCCGATACTGTAGACTATATTTTCTATGTCAATGACAAGAGAGTAGATCCCGAAACAGCCAAGATTATCAAACTCTCTGACATTAAAACCATAACTACCGTTAAGGGCGAAGCTGCTATTGAGCTATATGGCCCTGAAGCTAGGAACGGTGTTATTGACATCAAAACAAAAAACGGGGTAACAATAAAAAACAAGAAGAAAGTCACTCATGAATATGTAGATCTGGGCTTATCCGTAAAATGGGCCACTTGTAATGTGGGTGCCGAAAAGCCTGCGGAATATGGAGACTACTACTCATGGGGAGAGGTAAAGCCAAAGCCCGGTAACACATGGACTAATTACAAGTTCTACAAAAGCGGCGACTCTAATAAAGACGTCAAGTTTACAAAATACAGCAATAGCATCAAATATGGTGTTGTTGATAAAAAAAACAAGCTTGACCCTGAAGATGATGTAGCACACGTCAAGTGGGGCGGCGATTGGCGTCTGCCTACCAAAAAAGAGATGGAGGAATTATATACCAGTTGTTCTTGGGAGTGGGTCGTTATTGATGACGTACCCGGATTTAAAGTGACAAGTATGATATCAGGTTACAAAGACCGCTTCATCTTTCTTCCTGCTGCCGGGTACCGGAACATATCGAACACTATTGATGTCGGCTCTGCCGGACATTATTGGACCAGTTCGCTCACTTCAGTCACAAACAACTACGCGTATTATCTCTGTTATTATTACTATAACCAGAAAAGAACAGTTGACATTGACTACCGTTACTATGGTCTGTCTGTGCGTCCTGTATGCCCGTAGAAAAATCCTTTATTCCTTTTATCCAAATAAAAATTATGAGACTTTTATTATCCTTGTTGGGCGCCGTTTTTTTGACGGTGCCAGTGTTCGGTCAAAACTATCTGACTATCCAACAGAAAGATGGCCAGGAGTTCAGTTTCAGGTTTGAAGACAAGCCGGTAATCACCTACACAGCTACTGACTTGCTACTCAAGACTGCCAAAACGGATGTTCAGTATCCGTTGGAAACACTTTCCAAACTCACATTCACAGTTGATGCCACAGGGGTGAATGCCGTCAATGATGACATCCGCAAACCCACTTATTTCATCAATGATTATGAAATAAGCATAACCGATGCCAAGGCCGGCAGTACTGTTTCAGTCATTGCCCCTGACGGAAAAGTCATCGGAACATACAAGACAGACCCTGACGGCAATGTTACAATCAGCATTGAAGACCTGCCTGCTGGCCTGTTCTTTATCAATTCAGAAAACCTAACCTTCAAAGTCCTTAAGAAATGAAACAGTTTGCAACAAAATCAGCGTTCATGCGCATAATGGCAGTCATACTGCTTACAATGGTAACCGTATCAGCATCGGCACAGTATTATATGAACGTAGTTCAGAAAGACGGAAAGACGGTGCAGTATTCTGTTGCGGATATTGAAAACGTAATCATCACTGATCAGAAAAACTATGAATATGTAGATTTAGGCTTATCAGTAAAATGGGCCACCTGCAACATTGGCGCAGAGAGACCTGAAGACTTCGGTGGCTACTACTGTTGGGGGGAGACCGAAACAAAGTCATATTATAACTCATCAAATTACAAGTATAGTGATGATCATCTTATTATACTGAAAAAATACAACTTTGTAAATTTCTTTGGAAACGTCGATAACAAATACACTCTCGACCCCGAAGATGACGCAGCTCATGTACAATGGGGTGGTAATTGGCGTTTACCCACCGAGGCTGAGTTTTATGAGCTTATAGCCAATTGTACCTTAACATGGACAACATTGAACGATGTAAAAGGATGCCTTGTAACGAGCAACAAAGAAGGTTATACAGACCGTTCCATTTTCCTTCCGGCTGCAGGTATCCGCTTTACAACCAACCACTATGATTGCTGCGCTTACAGGTGTAATACTCTCTCTTCGGAGTCTCCGCACCACACTATCATGCTCTACTATGATAACGATGGTGTTGAGACGCCAATAATCAGCCGTAACCAAGGTTTGTCTATCCGTCCTGTTTGCCCGTGACGCATTGGGAAACGACCCTAATGCGGCGGGCGACCTCATCGGGATGATCTACCAGCAACTGGCCGTGATTCATTCCCTTGAACACCTCAATATGGGCCGATGGGCATAATCTAAGCAGATGCTCCGCCTGCGGCTTAGCCACGAACGACTCTTTGGTGCCGTACCAGAAGTGGATATCGGCCCCATAAATAGCCTCCAACTTATTGGTGTAGACCGATTTATAACCATCCAGCACGGATCGCCTACCGCCAAACGGGAACACCTTGCGGCACTCGTCAAGCAGCACGTCAAAGTAGTGTGAGTGGAACACAAAACGCCAGAATCCGGTCCAGTGATAGCAGGTCCACACGTTGAAGCTCTGGTAATAGCGCAACGGGCCCTCCAGCCAACGGGGCAGCGGCAACAGCGGGGCGGCATCCATGATTGCATGGTCAACCGTCACCTCATTACGCTCAAGCACGCGTGACAATATCTTGCCTCCCAGCGACAGGCCGTAGATGCAATCCACATGCCCGCCGCACTGAGTTCGGATAAAATCAATAACACGTCCGGCCTGTCCATCGACCGTATCAAAATGCGTGCATCGGCCCAGAGTAAAGCCGTCCACCTGGAACGCCATCACCCTGAACCTATCCTCCAACAACTTAATCAGAGGCAGATATATCTCATAAGACACCCCCAGCCCGGGCAGCAACAGGACTATCGGCTTGCCCTCCTCACGGGCACTTTCTGGAATGTACCAGTTATCGTAACCTATATTTGTTTCCATCGTTATATCACTTTTGCAAAAATTCAAGGACGGCAGCGTTGAAAGCTTCCGGCTGTTTATTGGCAGTGACGCAAAGGGGTCGTTTCACTTTGCGTCGTTTTCAAGTATCATTATTTTGACGGGGCGGGAGTCGCTGTGATACAGTTTGCTCAGGATGTTGGTGCGTCCGGTGTCACGGAACCCGCATTTCTCCATCACACGGCCCGATGCGGGATTATCCACAAAGTAATCGGCCCAGATGTTGTTGAACCCTCTCCTGCGGAAACAGTAGTCAATCATGGCGCGCAGGGCCTCGGTGCAAAGTCCCTTGTTCCAGTACGGCTTACCTATCCAATAGCCCACCTCAACGTCATGCTCACCTATCTCAATATTGCTCTCGCCATGCGGATAATAGCCCATACACCCTATCACATGGCCGGTCTCCTTGAGTTCCAGCGCCCAGGTATGTCCGTTTGAAAAGATATTCTTAATCACCATCAGGCTGTCATCAACCGTCTTATGCGGAGGCCAGCCGGCACGCTCACCCACATCAGGGTCCGATGCACACAGGAACAGATCCTCCGCATCGGACTCCCTCCAAGCCCTGAACCTCAGTCTCTCTGTCTCAAAACTCTCCATCTCAAATTATTTCCGCCAAAGATACAAAAACAGCACAAAAGGGGTCTGTCCCCAATTGTACTGTTTTTACTCAGCCAAGAATATCTTTCAGGCCTTTCTGGTATTTGCGGGAAACGGGGAGTTTGGTATCGGCCACTGATACTGTGTCCGGCGATTCCAGTTTGGCGTACCTGCTGTTTACAAGGAAGGCCCGATGAATGCGGATGAATCCGGGGCCAAGCAACGCCTCCCATTGGGAGATTGGGGTGCGGTTGTGCAGGGCCCGGCCATCGGACGCATGGACAATGACCTCGGTGTCACATGATTCCACATAGACTATCTCGCTTGGAAGCAGCGTGACTTTCTTGCGCATGGAGCAGAATGTGACGGGAGTCTCTATCTCCGGATGCTTTACGGTGAGCCATCGGTCTATCAGGGAGCCGCCTATGGCCAGGATTGACACCAATATCGATATGAATACAGGATTGGCTATTATCCCTGGAGATGGCATATTATTATGATGAGTCTGATAAAAATCTTTTCCACTACCGAATCTTAATCCCAGACGCTGATTATAGATAAATATGTTTGTTGCGTAAATGAGCAGATATTCAAGGACCAGGATTGCCAGAACAATGTATATGACATCAAGGATACCTTCACTGCGTTTCTTGAATGATACCTTTGGAAATAAATATTTGGCAGCGAGCGCACCCGGCAGGAACATTGTGCCCATAAGGATAGACTCCTGAAATGTGTAGCCTGCACTGGAAACGACCAGCGCTGCCACCACTACTGAGAGCATCCAATAGAGTATGGTAACGAGCGTTCTCATATCGCTTACGAAGATATGAAAACACTCCCGATAATCCCAGCAAAACACCGCCCAAATGCCCAATATTTGGGATTTGGGGCCTAAACGTGGGATTTGACATCGGTTCCAAAACCGACATTTGGGATTTGAATGGCAAAACATGGGGAGCGTTTTTGCATCGGCCGCTAACTTTGCATCAAACAATTAACAACAAACGCTATGCAACAAATCATCTTACAACTGCCAGGAGTCAATCTGGCCATCCTTACAATTCTGCTGGTGCTGATATTCCTCAGCGCCTGGAAAGCTCCCCGCTGGGTCCGCCCCATCGGATCTATCGCATTAGGCTTCTGCGCCCTATCCTATTTATTCAGTTTCTTTTTTGGGCTGTACGATATCAATAGAGCATTAGAGATAAGTACCGCTGTCATGATTGGAGGATTAAAAATCTGGAACTTTTTCATAGTGTACGGATTATTAATCTACTTTGTGTCACACGTAATCAGTTTCATCCGCAAACCCGGTCATTAACAAACAATTAAAACGTAAGCGCTATGTTTATTTCAAATATCGGATACATATTCCAATCCACCACTCCGTTTACTTTAATATCTTTTGTATTACTGCTGGCAGCCATCATATTTGTTGCCGTAAAGTGTCCTGCCAAATTACATTCTATTGGAACGTTGACTATGGTATTCGGACTTTTGTGTTTCTCGCTGAAATTGGTTCAGGTGTATGACTGTATTCAAATCAATTTATCAGACTGCGACTATCAGGTATTCGCTTGGGAGAAGATGATGTCGGGAGAAATCATAACCAGAGAGGATTTCTATTCAGTTGAAAACATCTGGAAGTATATCTGTTCACCAGTATCCAAATGCTGCGCCATCCTATTATGGAGCACGTTCGACTACACAATATCCCGCATCATCTACATCATCCGCACCCCCCGCATCTGAAAAAACAGCACAAAATGGTACAAAAGGGGACAGACCCCTTTTGTACTGTTTTTGGGTCAGCAAAGAATTTCTTTCAGGCCTTTCTGGTATTTGCGGGAGACGGGCAGTGACTCCTCTCCCACTTTGACGGTGTCCTGGCTGTACGATTCCACGTGGTTGCAGTTAACCAGGAAGGCCCGATGAATACGCACAAACGGGTATCCCATGACCGATTCCCACTGGGTGATTCCGGTCTTGTTGCGCAGTTTGCGGCCATCGGTGGTATGGATATAGACCTCGGTGTCACAGGACTCAATATAAAGCATCTGGCTGGGAAGAAGCGATACCCGCTTCCGGTCCGAGCAGAACGTGATGGGGTCATTCATCTCATGGTTGTCCTTGTTAAGCCATCTGGTTATAAATGAACCTCCTATCGCCAGAGCCGATACAATAACTGTTATTACCAACGGATGCATCAAGCCCACGGAATTATGTGGGAACCATAAAGGATTATGTATATTTACGCCATTGATATTCAGGTATCCCGGACTAAGGATAAAGCTATAAGAGGCAACCAGGATCAGATATTCCATAATCAGGATAGCCAGACATATATAAATAACGTTACGTATGCCCTCGCCTCTTTTCTTGAACGATACGCTTGGCAACATGTTCTTAGCGGCAACAGCACCGGGTACGAACATCAGACCCATAAATAAGGCGCGAAGGAACCGGGTATCGGACGCAAACATTATTATCAGCGCAACTAAAAGCACGGATAAAACCCAGTAAGCAATGGTGATGGTTGTTTTCATAAACAGTCAACGTTTGTGGTTCTGCGCACGAAGTTAGTGAATCATATTTCAACCCACCAATAATCAGGCGGTCAAATCCCCCTCAAAACGGATTTGTATGCAAACAGTAGGATTTGACATGACGGCACGCTACTGACAGGGGGATACAACACTCCAAAAAATATCAGGGCCGAATCAAACAACATATCTTTGCACAGAACAAAACTAAATCCGCAAAAATATGGAAGATGAATTAATGGAAATCATTGAAGAAGCCCCCAGTGCCCTTGAGGTATTTTTTACACGGACACTGCCCACGCTGCCACCTGTTTCAATGTGTCTGATAACACTTATGCTGTTATTTGTGTTTCTGTGTGCCTGGAAGGCTCCCAGATGGATCAAGCCTGTAGGCTCGATTGCATTGGCAATTGCCCTTATTACCATCACCTGGCCATTCCTGAGCACTTTCCGTGAGGATGCTCTTGTTGATTACAGAATTGCTCCTATGGTATACTATGACGGAATAATCAGGTTTACGCTGCTCCTTATTTACGGAGTATTGGTATTCATCATTTCACGCATCGTATACCTTATTCAGAAGTCACGCAACTGATTGTCTAACCGCACAAAAAATGACATTATGAAAGAATTCTTTATAGGCACCACACAGTATCTGTTTTCATCGTGCCCCACATTTGATATAACGGTTTACGTCATTATGCTACTGGGCACATTCGCAGCCGCATGGAAAGCTCCGGGTTGGATAAGGACCATCGGAAAGATAGCATTAATGTTATGCATATTCTGTTTCCTGCATAATGCGTATGTCTTTATTCAGGACATCAGCATAAAAAATCCCACATTTATGATGTTAGGCAACAGCCGCGAGTTCAGTGATCTTTTAAGGACAAATCCCGATATCTACAAACTGATAAATCATGATTTCAGACCGTTGATGATGGAAGATATGGCAGGTGCCGTTGCATCAGTCTGTCTTGGAGGTTTCACATACCTCATCAACAGCATCACCTGCATCATCCGCCTACCCCGCCTCTAAAAATAGTACAAAAGGGGACAGTCCCCTTTTGTATCATTTTTTGTTAGTGGCCAATCTGATTGCCAGAATTGCAATGGGAATGGTGATGAGATAGACAAAAATCAGAACAGGAACGTTGTCTATGACGGGAATCATCAGCTGGTCGTAGCCGGGACGCATCTCTTCTACTGCAGCGGCCAGGGAGCCCTGTGTATCGGTCCACCAGTGAGCAGTGTAGGTAAAGAATGAGAAAGCCATTGGCACGAATCCCCAGCGCAGGCTCTTTACGGGGTTTGACTGGAACTTGATCTTGAGGAACTCAGAGAGAGCTGCCAGGAATATCAGTCCTATTACGCATACGGTATCGGCCTCACCTGCTATGAGAAACAGAATTAATACCAGTCCGTTCATGATACTTACAGCGCCGAATCCCGGAACCGCTTTGACCATGCCCTTGTAGATGAACGCCGTGAGAAACGGCAACAAAGCGCCTACGTAAGCGTAGCATGCAGGATGAATAAGACCTGTCAATGAACCAAGAATGAATGTGGCAAAATACGCGATTGCCAGAAGGATAACTTTAAAAATAGGTTTCATAACTGTAATTATTAATTGATTAAAAACTGTATTTGAGTTTGAGCCAGTACTCCGAGTTGTCGGCGTACATCTTAAACATGCCTTTGTCAGCATGGAACAGGTCATAGCCCAGCATCACGTGCATCTGGTCGTTGAGGGCGTAATCGACAGTGAAGCGGTTGTAAATGCCTCCGTCCGACAGATCCATGTAAGCAAATGTCTGCAAGGATAGAGTGTTGTTTATCAGACTCTTGGAGATGCGCAGCGTACCCATGTGGGTATGTTCATGACCGCTCATAAGGGCCGAATAATCCTCAATGAACTTATATGAATACTGGGCCGATACGTTCCAGTCGTTACCGGCATACCAGTCAACGCCCAGCAGCGCATTCAGGGAGCCCGAGCGCGGCACATCGCTACCGGCTGCGGGAGTCTGCGCCTCGTCCAGATACTGTGCAGCCTCACCGCGCACCACAAACTGGCCAAGCGGAAGGGAGGCATCGGCCCCGAACATAGTCATGCGGCGGTACTGACCGGTTGCAACCAGATTCGTGCCGTCAAATGTGGTGCTGAACACAGGCATCTTGTTCCAGGTACGGAGGGCGGACAGTGAAAAGTCCACTCCGCTCAGGAACATACTCAGGCGTGCTCCGAACTCCATGTTTTCAAACTTCCGTAAAGGCTCTGCACCCATATCCATAACAACCGGCACGCCCATATCACGAGGAGCCACCGACCACGGGTTAGCATCATCAACAGGCAGTTCAAAGAACGATGCCACAGGCACTGCCACCACCTCCAGGTTCCAGCGGTCACGCATATAACGCAGGCGCAGGCCGTTCACGGGAATACGTATATCGTCATAATCCTGAGCCAGGAACTCGCTGTAATCCATGGGCGATATGATATCGGTCACACGCAGGCCGTCGGCCACGCCCCAGGTAATGATCTGGCGTCCGGCACGCAAATCCCAACGGTCATTGCCGCACCACATGTAGGCCTCACGCACCTGCAGTCCGCTACGCTCTTTCAGCAGAGAGTTGTACACCATATTGGCCGATACAAACGCACCTGCGCCACCCTTGCTTACTGTCAGCTCGCCGCGCACACGGCTGCGCGATGACATCCAGTCATTGTCCGCCCCGGAGCGTAAGGCGTGATAGGTATCAACAAAACCCTTCACGCCCACGCTGAGCGGCTCCGATTCCTGCGCCACGGCAAGAATCGGAACAAACAACAAAATAAACAGGATTCTATTCATAGCCCTTTTTCAAGTTTGGCCACTGTAAACATGTTCTTATCGACCTTAAGGTCATACTGAGGATTGAGTACGCTTATCACTGTACTGTGACCGGTCTGCACGTTTTTCATCGCCATACGCTGCTTGGTCCAGATTCCCTGTACCTGGCTTATCTGCGATATGGTAAGCGCGCGATGCAGCTTGTCCAGCTTGTCATAGAACTCCACATACACCGGTACGCAGCAGTCCTGACGTATCCAGGTAACCTTACGGCTGTAAATCTCATGCTTATCCACCGGCACAGACTCTATGACCCAGCATTTCTGTCCGTCACGCTCCTCCTCACGCAGCAGCTTGTGCTCGTCCTCATCGACATTACGTGAGCCCATATCGTTGTACGTAAAGTCCGTACCCATGAAATAATCGGTCTTGGATGATGAGCCGCTTATTCGGCGTGTCTTCTTCATGGCAGGCAGATAGAGCCACTTGTCATCGTCCTTGCCTATCTCGTCGTAATCCCAGGTCAGGAATCCGGTGCCGCTCACATCGCCCGGATAGGTAAAGAACATGAGTGTTTTCTTGTCCTTACCCTCATCTATTGACCATGAAGTCACCTTGCGTACACGTTTGTCGCCGTTTTTCTTGATGAGTGTCAGTTCCATCTCCGCATAACGGGTATCGCCGTCAGGAAGGTCTTTCGCTTTCTGCATTATATCACGGCCCGAAAGGTTCTGGGCACAAACCGGAGCCATGAATGCAAGGCCGGCTATTGCTGTAAGGATAACTTTTGCTTTCATTGTTTCAATTATTGATTTCATTACCGAATACTTTGAATCTCTTTACCAGTATGGGTGTGACAAACAGGTCAGCAGCCAACGCCGATACTATGCCTACAATTGCCAGCAGGCCAAAGTGGAAGTTCATGGCGCACGGCGATGTGGTGAATGCACCGAATACGGCCGATGTGATTATACTGGTGGTCACGATAGCCACGCCCACAACCCTGAACGTGCGGTTGATGGAGAGCGGGTATTTGCCGCAGCGGTCATACTCCAGTTTGGAGTGGTTGATAAAGTGGATGGTGTCATCAACGGCCATACCCAGCATCATGGGGATGATTGTTGCGGTCATCATATCAAGAGGTACGCCGGCCCAACCCATTATTCCGCCAACGAATACGGCAGGCATCAGGTTAGGTATAAGTCCTATCAGTCCAACCTTTACGCTCTGGAAGGCAATCATCAGTATGACTCCTATTATCAGGACCGATATGATGAATGACAGCATCTGACCACGCACAAGATACTGCATCATGACATTGTACTGAGGCAGGTTTCCTACAGCAGTGACCGATGCACCCGGGAATATCTCCTTGGCACGCAAGTCTATGTCATTCAGCTCCTTCTCCACCTCGGCCGAGTTGAAGTCCGATATCTCAACCATCAGTCTCAGACGGCGGTAGTCATAGTCAACCCAGTACTCAGCCTCGCTGCCGCCGGCATTCTCATAAAGCATCATCATCTGTGCCACCTCCTCCTCGGAATCAGGGATTCGGTAGAAAGCTTCATCGCCCTCATTGAGTGTCTGGTTCAGATCCTTGAGGATATCCAGGATGCTGGTGGTGCGCTTGGTAAGAGGATAGCCCTCCACCACCTTGGCCAGACGCTCCAGACGACGCAGGTTATCAGGCTGCTTGGCGGCGTCCTCATCGGCCAAATCTATCACAAGGTCATAACTGTACAGCGATCCCATCTCGGACCGGCCTACGCCTACAACCTTCTCAACATAAGGAACTTTTATACCCATGGTCTGCTCTATGTCAAATGCCGGGACTATTTTAGAGAGGCCGATGCAAAGCACCAGACAGATCACTGTGAACACGGTCACTATGATACGTGAGTTGTTCATGGTCCAGTCGCTCATACGAACCATTGCGCGGGTCCAGGTGGTGTCACTCTCCTCGGTGAATCCCTCACGCGGCTTGCGGTTGCGGCCGAATGAAAGCAGTACGGGAGTGATGACCATAGTGGTGAGCATCACAAACAGCACGGTCATGGAGCATATCATACCTACACATTTCATAGGACGGATGGGGATGACCAGGAAAGACAGCAGTGAAACTATGGTGGTGATACCACAGAAACAGATTGACCAGCCAATCTCGGTGATGGTCTCCTCTATGGCCTTACGGCGCTCTCCGTGTATTCGCATGCGCCCGTTGAAATAGGAGAATATATGTATGTTATAGGCTATTGACACGGCAAAACCAAGGATTACCGGTATCAGCGTAGTGGTTGAATCCACGTACATGCCTGTGTATCCGGCAATTCCGTATGTGATGAACATACCGCCTATGACCGACAGGAAGGGTGATACCACACCACGCAGGGACTTGGTCATGACTATCATCACAACCAGGCAGATTATGCAGGCAATCATCATCAGACGGCTCATCTCCTCATTGATGAACTCCATCTTCTCATAACTTACCACCGGCATTCCGGTTCCCTTGGGATTAAGCGATGCGTATTTGGGATTGTTCAGCACGCGGTCCACCTCCTCGCCCGTCTGCATATCGGGAGCAACATCGGTCTCCTTGTGCCATACGCTGTCCTCGGGGAACGCACGCAGTTTAAGCACCACCCATGACATACGGCCGTCCTTGGAGACCAGTTTCCTGGCCACATTGGGCTTGCTGTATGCCTTACGGCGGATCTCGTCCATCTCAGGGGTGCCGTCATCGGGAATCTCATCGGGCACAATCTGCTCAATCGTCATACCCCACTCATCGCCCACCATAAACTCAATATCGGTCAGCGATGTAATCTTATCGGCGTATGACACGCTGTCCAGCAGCTCGTTTGACAGCTCACGCAGCAGTGTCAGGTTCTTCTTGGTAAAGATGTTGTCACACTCAGTGAGTACTCCTACAAAATAATCATTACCGAAATGGGCCTTGAACTCATCGGTCTTTACAAGCATGGGATCACCCTCGATAAAATACGCATCGAACGATGTCTCCTTAACCATTTTCTTCATTCCCACCATTCCCACAAACAGGATCAGGACAAATGCGCCTAATGCAAACCAGCGCCTCTTAAGAAGTCCGCGGATCATGACCCCGAACTTTTCATTGATTGTTTCTATTCTCATTATATAAAAAGATTAATTCCTTAATAAAAAAAGAAGAGCCTGCAATGCAGGCCCTTCATGTTATCGTTCAATCTCACTTTCGGGAGCGGAGTTGCCCCCCTTTCCTCTTCCACACAAACCAAAACATATTCCAATTATCATCGCTATCATAACCATTGCTTTTACAGCCGCAAAGGTACTGCCGCGATTTTGTGTGGGTAATACCCAAATCTTGCTATTTTGACGCAAAGGGGTCGTTTAACAATGCGTCATTTTGACGCAAAACGAAACGACCCTAATGCGTCACTAATGCATCTCAAACCCTGCCTGCTCTACAGCCCTGCGTATATCGGATTCTGTGGCGGTGCCGGTTACGGTCAGGGTGCCGGCGCTTACATTGGCCAGGGCACTCTGAACACCTTTCACCTTAAGGACCGAGTTCTCTACCGATGCCTTGCAGTGGTTGCAGTGCATGCCCTCCACTTTATATACTACTGTGCCCGCTGCGGCAGGCTGCTTACGGAATTTGTCAAACAGTTTCATAGAAAGTGCAAATATTATCAGCAGAATAAGAATTACTGAGCAGATTATCCTCCACGGGCTCAGCATGTTGGAGCCGTGTGTATGATGACATGCCATTTCTGATGCATCTGCCAGGTCAGACCCTATGCCAAGAGTGTTTACCAGGAGTCCGAACAGTATGGAGAACACCACGATAGTAGAGATATAGACAGCGGTAAAGCGACCACCCATAGATTTGCGGATTACCAGTATTGATGCCATGTTGACTGCCGGACCAGCCATGAGCATCACCATGGCGGCTCCGGGCGACATACCTTTCATGATAAGCGCAGCTGCCACCGGAATGCTGCCTGTAGAGCAGATGTACATGGGCACGGCTACCACAAGTATCACCAGCATCTGCAGCAGCGGACGGTCAGTGAACCTCAGGAAGAAAGAATCCGGAACGGCCACATTTATCAGCGCCGCAATAATCAGACCTATGAGCAGCCTGGCGCCAATATCCTGAATCATATCGAAACAGGCATATCTGAACACCCTGAACAGGCGGTTTCCTGTCTGGACCGATGCCACAGCACAAGGAGTATCGTCATACTGTCTTCCGGGCACTAAACGGTTTACAATCAGACCGCCGCATACTCCTGTTATAAGGGCTGCAGCCGGACGCATGAGCGCAAACCCTAATCCCAAGACAGAGAATGTGGCCAGTATGGAGTCAATGCCGGTCTGAGGAGTGGCAATAAGGAATGATGCCACTGCACCGTTTGATGCCCGTTCGTTCTTGAGCCCAATGGCTGTGGGTATTACGCCGCACGAGCAGAGCGGCAGCGGAACCCCAAGCAGGGCAGCATACAGCACAGATAACCTGTTGCCGGATGACAGATATTTTGTATAGAACCTGCCCGGCACATAAACATGCAGGATTCCGGCTATCAGGAATCCCAGCAGCAGATACGGGCTCATCTGGGCCGTAACACCCGCCAGTGAAACAAAGAAATCACTCATTCCTAATATAGTTGAAATCCGAAATGTCCGGCAGCGGTTCCCGTTCCCTCCAGTGGCTTGTAACACGGCACAGTTCCTGTCCCTGACCGTTTGTTGAAATGCCTATGAACGTATTGTCATCATCAGATGGGTAAGTAGCGGTCCTTACGGTATCACCCATCAGGGACTCATGAATGAACCTTATGTTCAGCATATCCGGGCGGTATGCTTTAATAAAACCGGGCTTGAAACAGGCCAGCGCCATCTGGATGTATCGGCGATTATTGGTATGGCCGTTAAAATCAAGGTCTATCAGATTTATGGTATGGTCCATCGATTCCACAGGTTCGGCAGCCATATTACCCGGCTTGCGGCGACGATGTGGACCTATTACAAGTTCGTCAACAACTTCCTGCTCCGGGATAAGACCATCACATGCCACGGGTTTGCGTCCTGACATTGATATGAGTGACCAGCAGCTGTTGCCGCGGGCTGCCACAACGCCCGTATGAGCCTCAACGCCCACAAAATCAAACCAGACCCTAAGGGATGACATCTCACTTATCCACACGGTAAAAGTAACATCCTCTGTCCAGATAGCCGGTACGCCCGGCATCTCAACGTTAATCTCGGATATTATCCACGTCTTGTCCTGTTTCTGCATGTCAAATGCAGCCAAGCCCAGCGATGTAAGATATCGGGCTACTGTATTTTCATGATATGAAAGTATGCCGTCAACCGTAAGACGGTAATTGCCGTCCATCTGCGAGGCCGTTATGGGATAGGTGGTACTGTATTTCATCAGTTAATTTTACTGTGTCGGGACCCAACGATTAAACGATGCAAAGTAAAGAAATTTTACTGATACGCGGGATTACCAAAACGCCACAAATTATCATAAAAAATAAGTAAATTTGGACACAAAGGGGTCGTTTTTGAAAAATAGTACAAAAGGGGACTGTCCCCTTTTGTATCATTTTTAAAGTCTTGACTTGAAGTCGGCGTAGGTGAAGGATTTGAGGAGGGTGTAGTTGGAGCCCTGCTTGAGGTAGATTGCGGGCAGGGGCATGCCGTTGAAGGTGTTGTTCTTGACCATGGAGTAGATGGCCATATCCTCGAATATGAGGGTCTGGCATTCTTTTAATGGCTCATCAAAGGAGTACTCCCCTATTATATCGCCCGATAGGCATGTGGGACCGCCCAAACGGTAGGTGTATTTCTTTTCCTGGGGCTGGCCGCTGTCTCTTAGCGGGGGCCGATACGGCATCTCTATCACATCGGGCATGTGGCAGGCGGCCGATGTATCAAGGATTGCGATATCCATTGCTCCTGCGTGATGCTGGACCTCAAGCACCTGGGTGTGCAGATAACCGGCGTTGAGGGCTATAGCCTCACCCGGTTCCAGATAGACCATAAGGCCGTAGCCCTTAGACATACGCTCGATGCAGCGCTCTAAGCGCGGTATATCGTAATCAGCACGGGTAATGTGATGACCACCGCCAAAGTTTACCCATTTCATCTTGGGCAGCCACTCACGGAACTGCTCCTCAAAGCCGTTCAGCGTGGTCTCCAGGTCATCGGAGTTCTGCTCGCAGAGAGTATGGAAATGTAGGCCGTCCAGCAATGTAACCAAATTAGCAGGCGCCTTGCGGAACTCATCCAGAGTCACCCCTAACCTGCTGCCGGGAGCGCAAGGATCATAGATAGCATGCTCGGCGGGCTGTGTTGATATCTGCGGATTGATGCGCAATCCCACCTGCAGGCCGGCCTCCTTGGCGCGCGCACCAAAAAGTTCCAGCTGACGTATGGAATTGAAAACAATATGGTCGCAGATTTTCAGAATCTCCTGAAAGTCCTCCTCACGGAAAGCAGGAGAAAAAACGTGGTTCTCACGCCCAGGCATCTCCTCGTGGCACAGGCGGGCCTCAAAGAGCCCGCTTGCTGTTGCGCCACAGAGATATTGTGATATCAGCGGATAGACGGCATAGCAACTGAACGCCTTCTGCGCCAGCAGGATTCGGCATCCTGTACGGTCCATTACACCGCGCAGCACCTTGAGATTAGACTCCAGGCGGTCGCGGTCAATGACGTAACACGGTGTATGCAGTTGCGCTGCGTCCATCGGCCTTAAATAAATCAGTCAACCATTACGGGGTTCTCATCCACAACCCAAGGCAGACCCCACTTGTTCAGGGCCTCCATGTAGGGATCCGGATCAAACTCCTCAACGTTGAACACGCCTGCGCCCTTCCACTGGCCGGTCATAACCATCATGGTGCCTATCATTGCGGGAACGCCGGTGGTATAAGAGATGGCCTGTGAGCCCACCTCCTTGTAGCACTCCTGATGGTCGCACACGTTGTAAATCTTGATGGCGCGCTTCTTGCCGTCCTTGGTGCCGGTATAGATGCAGCCTATGTTGGTCTTGCCTACTGTGCGCGGGCCCAGTGATGCGGGATCGGGCAGCAGAGCCTTGAGGAACTGGATGGGAACAATCTCACGGCCCTCAAACATAACGGGGTCGGTGCGCAGCATGCCTACGTTCTCAAGACACTTCATGTGAGTCAGGTAACTCTGGCCGAATGTCATGAAGAAGCGGATTCTCTTTACGCCGGGGATGTTCTTGGCAAGAGACTCAATCTCCTCATGATGAAGCAGATACATATCCTTCATGCCTACCTGCTCAAAGTTGTACTCGCGCTTTATCTCCATGGGCTTGGTCTCAACCCAGTGGCCGTTCTCCCAGTATGAACCGTTGGCCGATACCTCTCGCAGATTGATCTCGGGGTTGAAGTTGGTTGCAAAGGGATAACCGTGGTCACCACCGTTGCAGTCCAGGATATCGATAGTATCAATCTGATCAAAATAGTGCTTCAGGGCATAAGCAGTGAATACGCTGGTAACACCCGGATCAAAACCGGTACCCAGGATAGCGGTAATGCCGGCCTTCTTGTACTTATCCTGATAAGCCCACTGCCACGAGTAGTCAAAATAGGCGGTGAAACCGAGCTCTTTGCAGCGCTTCTCGTAGATGGCGCGCCACTTGGGATCCTCAGTATCCTCGGGCTCGTAGTTGGCTGAGTCAACGTAATGTACGCCGCATGCCAGGCAGGCGTCCATGATGGTCAGATCCTGATACGGCAGAGCAAGGTTGAGCACGACATCGGGCTTAACGCTCTTGATGAGTGCAATCAGTTCGTCCACGCTGTCGGCGTTCACCTTAGCAGTGGTAATCTTGGAACGGCTCTTACCCTCGGCCTCAATCTTTTCCTTAAGGTCGTCACACTTGCTAACCGTACGGCTTGCAATGCAAATCTCGTCAAAAACTGCGTCGTTCTGGGCGCACTTCTGAATCGCTACCTGGGCTACACCTCCGCAGCCAATAACCAATACCTTTCCCATTTTATTTAATGCTTAAAAGTAATTCACGAATGATTTTGCAGGCCGCAGCGGTAGATGCTCCGGTCTGGTCATAAGGCGGACATAATTCATTAACGTCCAGGCCCACAATATTAGAGCCGATGCAAACGGTCTTGAGTGCCTCAAACAGCTGCATGAAAGTAACACCACCGTACTCAGGAGTACCTGTGCCGGGGAATACCGACGGATCCATAACATCCAGGTCGATGGTGAAATATACAGGCTTACCTGCCAATCCGGAAACAGTTTCTGCAAGTCCGTCAAAGTTGAAGGGATGCAGGTCAGTGTGACCGGCACGTGCCCACTGCCACTCAGCGCGCTCGCCTGAGCGGATTCCGAACTGGTGGATGCGGCCGTCGCCCACAAGGTCGTGGCAGCGACGCAGAACGCATGCATGTGAGAGTTTTACATCCAGATAGTCGTCACGCAGGTCTGTGTGAGCGTCAAAATGGATGATATGAATGTCAGGATACTTTTTGAATACCTCACGGAAGGCACCCAGGGTTACCAGATGCTCACCTCCTATCATGAAGGGAATCTTGCCGTCCTTAAGTATCGTGGCGGTACGCTCCGATATCTGGTCAAGAGCCTTATCGGCACTGCCTATGCAGAGCTCTATATCGCCGCTGTCAAATACGCTGATGTCCTCCAGGTCGCGGTCCAGCCAGGGGCTGTAGGTCTCCAGGCCGAATGACTCGCTGCGGATGGCGTGCGGGGCAAACCTTGTGCCCGGGCGGAATGACGTGGTGGAGTCAAACGGTGCACCAAAGAGCACTATGCGGGCATCCTTATAATCGGCATCGCAGCCTATGAATGTCTCAACGTTCCTCTGCAGCATAACTCAGTCCTTTATCTGTTCCACATCGGCCAGCATGCGCTCTACGTATGCAGGCAGGGCAAAACAGCCCTTGTGGAGGTTTGTTGTGTAATAGTTGGTCTTGATACCCAGCTTGTTCCATGCATCGGCATCCAGATCAAGCACGGGGCGGTACTTCTTGGATGCGAATCCAAAGAGCCAGTAACCTGAAGGGTATGTGGGTATGTGGGCCTGATATACGCGGCTTATGGGGAACCTGTTCACGATACGCATGTGCGCCTTCTGGGTCTCCAGGCGGTCCTCCTCATAGAAGGGGCTCTGATGCTGGTTTACCATGATGCCATCGGCCTTGAGCGCCTTGTAGCAGCTGCCGTAGAACTCACGGGTAAGCAGGCTCTCGCCCGGGCCGTAGAATCCGGCCGAGTCAACCACGATCACGTCATATTCATTCTCGATATGGCGGATGTAACGCAGGGCATTCTCGGTGTATATGGTCACGCGCGGGTCATCCAGTGACTCAGCCATCTCGGGGAAATACTCACGGCAGGCCTGAACCACGCCCTCATTTATCTCAATCAGGTCAATCTGCTGGATTGACTTGTATTTGAGGAGCTCGCGTACCACGCCTCCGTCACCCGAACCGAACACCAGAATCTTCTGGGCTGTAGGATGAACGGCCATAGGTATGTGTGACAGCATCTCATCGTAGATGAACTCATCTCTTTGGGTAAAGATGATGTAGCCGTCAACAGCCAGGAACCGGCCAAACTCGGGTGACTCAAAGATATCAACCCTACCCAGGTCATTCTCGGCGGTGTAAAGGTGCTTGTCAACCTTTACCGAGAACTTTACGTTTGGAGTATGAAACTCAGAAAACCAAAATTCCATTGCCCTGAAGAATCAATATGTTGTACTTTCCTTAATCACATTAAGACGCTCTACCTTCTCATCCTCGGGACCTGTCAGCTGGCAGCCCTTCTCCTTTGCGTAGAGTATGTAGTCGATGATTTCCTGCGTGATGCGCTCACCCGGGGCCAGGATAGGAATTCCGGGAGGATAGCACATGACGAATTCCGTACATATACGTCCGTTGGTCTCACGGATGGGAATCATCTCCTCCTTGGGAGCGTAGAAAGCCTCCTGCGGAGTCATGACCACCGACGGATTGATGTACTCATGATCGAACAGACCGGTACGGTCCTTACAGTAACGGCGCTTAACGTCAACCAGCGCGCTCACCAGACGCTCGACCTCACGCATGCGGTCACCTATCGATATGTATGCCAGTACGTTACCCATATCACCAAGTTCCAGCTGGATGTCATACTCATCACGCAGTAGGTCATAAACCTCAATGCCTGCCAGGCCGATGTCCAGGGTGTAAACGGTAAGTTTTGTGGGGTCGAAATCAAACACGCTATCACCGTTTATCAGCTCCTTGCCGTAAGCGTAGTAGCCGCCAATCTTGTTGATCTCGGTGCGGGCGTAATTGGCAATGCGCATAACCTCCCTGAACAGCTCCTTGCCGCGCAGAGCCAGGTTACGGCGTGATATGTCAAGACTTGAAATAAGCAGATACGATGCGCTTGTGGTCTGCGTAAGGTTTATCACCTGACGCACATAACCGGCGCTGACATCGGGCCCGGTAAGCAGGAACGAACTCTGCGTAAGGCTTCCGCCCGATTTATGCATTGAGACCGATGACATATCGGCCCCGGCTGCCATGGCGGTAAGAGGCATATCCTCGCCAAAATAGAAATGGGTTCCGTGAGCCTCGTCCACCAGCACCAGCATTCCGTGTTCGTGAGCCAGCTCAACTATCTTCTTGAGGTTGGAGCAGATTCCGTAGTATGTGGGATTGTTCACCAGGATGGCCTTTGCCTCGGGGTTCTCCTCGATGGCGCGCTCCACCTGCGATATCTTCATACCCAAGGCTATACCCAGACGGCTGTCGGTATCGGGATTTACATAGATGGGAGTTGCGCCGTTCACAACCAGGGCGTTGATGACGCTGCGGTGCACGTTTCGCGGCAGGATGATCTTCTCGCCGCTCTTGCAGGCAGTCAGCACCATAGTCTGTACGGCCGATGTCGTACCGCCCACCATCAGGAATGCGTGTGCGGCGCCGAATGCCTCGGCGGCCAGTTCTTCGGCCTCCTTGATTACTGAAATGGGGTGACAGAGATTGTCCAGGGGTTTCATTGAGTTAACATCCAACTCAACGCACTGCTTTCCCAGCAGAGCAACAAGTTCGGGGTTTCCCCTACCTCTTTTGTGACCGGGTACATCAAACGGTACCACTCTGTTCCTGCGGAACTCCTGCAGAGCCTCATAAACGGGAGCTTTTCGCTGATCCATCTACTCAAAAACGTTTTAAAAGTTCAACCATCCAGCCTTTTTCCTGACCCTCAGCGTGAGGGGACAAAAAAAAGACATAAACAATAAAACCTCTCTTGTTTACGTCTTCGGTACGCGGGCAGTAATGCCTTTTGTACTTTCAAATCAGAGTCTATATAGTAAACAAATACTTTTACTACTCTTCTTATTGACCGTTTTCCAAGTCGGGCGGTTATAAAGTAACCAACTTTAAAAAAAGGGGTACGTTACCGTACACAATGTGCGTTATGCGCACAACTCAATAATAGGAAAACTCTGATTCAATCCATTCTGCTTTCCTGACCGCAAAGGTACTGCTTTTTTATTACCCCCCAACCTAATTAATACAAAATTTGCAAACCCCGGCTCATTTCGCCAAAGTGTCCCACAAGCACCCCCGCGAGAATACGCTCTAACGCGGGTCAGCGTGGGACACACCCCCTAAAATGGGGGCATGTCCCACACCAACCCGCCCCACAAGCTCCCTGGGGCCGATGAGTGTGGGACACTTTGGCGGAATTTACCGAATCCTTTCATCCCGACAGGGACAGTATCAAATCCAGGAACAGATACAAAAAAAGAAACAGTAACTAGTTGAGCTACTGTTTCTTACGTCGGGATGAAAGGATTCGAACCTTCGACCACCTGGTCCCAAACCAGGCATTCTAACCGGACTGAACTACATCCCGTGAGCCTCTCTAACCTGAAAAGCGGTGCAAAAGTACGCTTTTAAGTCAGAATCAGCAAATTTTTTATTTCAGAATCTCGTAAGCCTTGAAGCATTTAACCAGCTTCTCGGTCGCGATGTCAATCTGCTCCTTGGTGTGGGTAGCCATGAGTGAGAAGCGGATCAGGGTATCCTCGGGGGCGCAGGCCGGCGGGATGACCGGATTCACGAACACACCCTCCTCAAACAGCATCTTGGTGATAAAGAATGTCTTGTAGAAATCCCTTATATAAAGCGGAATGATGGGGGTCGATGTGTTACCGATCTCAAATCCCAACTGACGGAAGTTGTTAAGAGCGTAGTTGGTAAGGTCCCAAAGATGAGCAATACGCTCGGGCTCGTTCTTCATAATCTGCAGTGCGGCACGTGCGGCTGCGGTTGCTGCCGGAGTGTTGCTGGCGCTGAAAATGTATGAGCGTGAGTGGTGACGCACCCAGTTGATTATGGAGGCATCGGCCGCAATGAAACCGCCGATGGCAGCCAGCGACTTGCTGAACGTGCCCATGATGATATCCACCTGATCGGTAAGGCCGAAATGGTTGCAGACGCCGCGTCCGTGGTCACCCATAACACCCAGTCCGTGAGCCTCGTCCACCATTATGGCGCAGTTGTATTTGTCCTTGAGTGCTACGATTCCGGGCAGGTCGGCCAGATCACCCTCCATGCTGAACACGCCGTCCACCACTACCAGTTTGAGTGAATCGGGCTCACAGCGCTGCAGGGTCTTCTCAAGCGATGCCATATCGTTATGCTTGAACTTGAGCGGCTTGGCAAATGAGAGGCGTCGGCCGTCCACAATCGACGCGTGGTCCAGGTCATCACACACCACATAATCATCACGCCCCATCAGGCATGAGATGGTACCCAGATTGGTCTGGAATCCGGTGCTGAATATCATGGCATCCTCCTTGCCCACGAATTCGGCAAGTTCGGCCTCAAAATCCTTGTGCAGGTCAAGTGTACCGTTCAGGTAACGTGAACCGGCGCAACCGGTACCGTATTTCTTTGCAGCCTCTACTGCAGCCTCAATTACTTTTGGATGATTGGTCAGTCCCAGATAAGAGTTGGAACCGAACATCAGGACCTTGCGTCCCTCCATGATAACCTCCGTATCCTGCTGGCTTGAGATACACCTGTGATACGGATATATGCCCTGTGCCTTACCCTCCTGCGGGAGAGTATATTGTGCACATCTTTCGCTAAGTTTGCTCATAACGGCGCAAAATTAGTCATTTTGCCGATTGCTGCAATCTTTTTCGCTATCTTCGCATCGCTATTTATAATTATGCTGAATTCATGAATCCCAAGAGGAAAATAGTATTCGTTTACAACCCTATTTCCGGGACCCACAGGCTTATTCCTGTCATTCCGATTATAGAGCGTTTTGTAAACCGCGACCTCTATGATTTCAGCATAGTCTCCACGCAGTATCGCGGACACGCCACAGAACTGGCCCGTCAGTTTGCCGCACAGAATTACGACGCCGTTATAGCCGTAGGAGGCGACGGAACAGTCAACGAAGTTGGCCGCGGACTGATTGAAACAAACACCGCTTTGGGCATAATCCCATGCGGTTCGGGCAATGGTCTGGCACGTCATTTAGGAATCCCCATGGACCCCTTCAAGGCAGTAAAATGGCTTGACAAATCCATCTTCTCTGAAATCGATTACGGAATGATTGAGGACCACCCATTCTTCTGCACCTGCGGAGTCGGGTTCGATGCCAAAGTAACCGATACGTTCTCAAAAGCCGGAACCCGCGGAGTGCTCACCTACATGGAGAGTATTCTCAGGGAGATTGCAACCTACAAGGACAAGACCTACAAGCTCTCATTTGACAACTCAAGCGAGACATTTGACTGTTTCATAGTAACCTGCGCCAATGCTGACCAGTGGGGCAACAATGCCTTCATCGCACCCACAGCATCCATGCAGGACGGTCTGATGGACGTAGTCGTAATACATCCGTTCACACCCCTGGATGCACCGCTCATGGCCTTCCAACTGTTCAACAAAATGATTGACCGCAACCCTAAGGTGACGGTTCGCAAGTGCTCCGAAATGACAATAACGCGTGACTCCCAAGGCCCCGCCCACTACGACGGCGAGCCCGTAACCCTAGGTAAGGAAATCCATGTAAAGATGATCAAGGGAGGTCTTAAAGTACTCATCCCCGACAAGCGCTGCAGGATCTAGTATTTTAGGTAAAAATCCCTTACAAGTTCAATGTAGTCCGATGTCTCTTTCCCATCGGATCCGCAAATAGCCAGAACGTCCTTTCTGAGTTCCGAATACCCCAAACCGTACGCAAGCAATGAACGCTTGGGCTGCTTGCCCGGAGCGGTTATGACATCGGTCTCATGATAAAGGTTAAGGCCAAACGTCTGTGCGCATCTGGTAAAATCGCCCGCCGCATCAAACGGGAGCACTACACACAGCAGTCCGTCCGGCGCCAGCAGAGCGGCTGAGCATCGGGCCAGAGTCTCGTAACTGAGGGAATCGTTATGACGGGCTGTATTCCGGCCCTCATCGGGACAGCGCAGAGAGTCACGGAAGTAAGGAGGATTGCAGACGATACGGTCAAACCTGAATTCTGCGGTGAAATGGGCAAAATCCGCGCATTGAACAGAAATCCGGTCCTTCCATGGGGAATTCGCCGCATTTCCGGATGCCTGCTGTGCGGCCTGTGGATCTATTTCGACCGCCGTTACGCTTGCGGCGCCGCGTTGAGCCGCCATGATTGCCACCAGTCCGGTGCCGCATCCCACATCCAGCACGGTTTTCCCCCATTCCATCGGAAACCACGCACCCAGCAGGACCCCATCGGTCCCCACCTTCATGGAGCAACGGTCCTGTTCTATCCTGAAACGTTTGAAATCAAAGTACTGATTGGACATAGCGGATGGCGTTTTACACTGCAAAATTACTTTTTTTGTTTTATTCACCCCTTTTGACAGCACAAATAGCTGTTACGTGCGCGCAATTATCTAAATTTGCAGATTATTTGCAGAATGATTTATGTGGACGAAGAAAAAATCTGAAGAATCTTTTGACGAGTCGAATCCGGCATTCTCAATGATTGCCGATTTTGACGGTAATGAGAACGGGCTTTTTGACTCCCAGCTGGATGAGGTGGTACCCGTGCTTCCGCTCAGGAACATGGTGCTGTTCCCCACTGTGGTCATGCCCGTAACCGTAGGCCGCAAATCGTCACTGAAACTAATACAAAACGCATCAGCCGATGGCAGACAGATTGCCGTCTTTTGCCAGAAAGACCCTGACATTGAAGAACCCGACCTGAATGACCTGTATTCAGTAGGCGTGCTGGCCAAGGTGATACGCATATTCGATATGCCGGACCAGACCACTACGGTTGTCCTGCAGGGAATGCAGAGAATCAAGCTCAAGCACATAGTGGATTTTGACCCATACCTGATGGGTGTAGCCGAACTCTTCCCCGAGGTTCTGCCCCCTACCCGCAGCAAGGAGTTCAAAGCGATAGTTGATTCATGCAAGGATGCCGCAATCAAATACGTCAAGTTATCTGAAAACGTTCAACCCGATGCAGCATTCGCCCTCAAGAACATATCCAACGGCCTGTTCCTGATAAACTTCATCTGCGCCAACCTGCCGTTCGACATCAAGGATAAGGCACGTCTGCTGCGTGAGGGCACCTGCTCGAGCCGCGCCCTGACACTGCTCTCGCTGCTTAACCGCGAGATACAGCTGGCCGAGCTCAAGATGAGCATCCAGCGCCGCACCCATGAGGACATTGACAAGCAGCAGAAAGAGTATTTCCTGCAGCAGGAGCTCAAGAATATTCAGGATGAACTGGGCGGAAGCGTCCAGGACCAGGATATTGAGGAGATGCGCCTCAAGGCCAACCAGAAAAAATGGAGCGACGATGTACGCAAGATCTTTGACAAGGAGTTGCTCAAGCTGGAGCGGACCAACTCCCAGTCACCTGACTATAACGTACAGCTTTCATACCTGCAGACCGTTCTGAGTCTGCCATGGGGAGAGTACACCAAGGATAACCTTGACATGAACAACGCCCGTAAGGCCCTTGACAAGGACCACTACGGACTGGAGAAGGTCAAGGAGCGTATCCTGGAACATCTGGCAGTCATGAAATTGCGCGGTGATTTCAAGTCACCCATACTGTGCCTTTACGGCCCTCCCGGAGTAGGTAAAACATCTCTGGGTCTCTCTATCGCCAACGCCCTCAAGCGCAAATACGTACGCATATCACTGGGCGGTCTGCACGATGAGGCCGAAATCCGCGGACACCGCAAGACATACATAGGCGCCATGCCCGGACGTATCATCAAGGGTCTGGCCAAGGCCGGTTCATCCAACCCCGTCTTCATACTCGATGAGATTGACAAGGTAAGCCAGATGACCAACCAGGGTGATCCCTCATCGGCCCTGCTTGAGGTGCTTGACCCGGAGCAGAACAACGCCTTCCATGACAACTATCTGGATATAGACTATGACCTGTCAAAGGTTATGTTCATAGCCACCGCCAATAACCTGAATACCATACCCGCTCCCCTGCTGGACCGTATGGAGATAATTGAGGTAAGCGGTTATATCACCGAAGAGAAGATTGAGATTGCCCGCCGCCACCTCATTCCCAAGGAGATGGAGGCCAACGGTCTCAAGAAAGGCTCACTGGCCATCACCAAGCCTGCCATTGAGTCTGTCATAGAAAACTACACCCGTGAATCGGGCGTACGTGAACTGGAAAAGAAGATAGGCAAGATATGCCGCAAGGCAGCCTGCCGTTATGCCGATAACGCCGATCAGGCCAAAATGACGGTGAAACCGGCCGATCTCAAGGAACTGCTGGGCACCAAACCCTACTCCCGCGACAAGTATCAGGGCAATGAATACGCCGGTGTGGTAACCGGACTTGCCTGGACAGCCGTAGGCGGTGAGATACTCTTTGTGGAGACCAGCCTGAGCCGCGGCAAGGAGGGAAAGCTGACCCTTACAGGTAACCTTGGCGACGTGATGAAGGAGTCGGCCATGCTTGCAATGGAGTACATACGATCGCACGCAGGCCTGCTCAGCCTTGATCCCGCCGTATTCAACTCATGGAACGTACATATCCACGTACCCGAGGGTGCCATTCCCAAGGACGGCCCGTCAGCAGGTATCACCATGGCAACGTCAATTGCATCGGCCTTTACACAGCGTAAGGTCCGCGCAAACCTGGCCATGACCGGTGAGATAACGCTGCGCGGCAAGGTTCTGCCCGTAGGCGGTATCCGCGAGAAAATCCTGGCCGCCAAACGCGCCGGCATAACCGATATCATACTGTGCGCCGAGAACCGTCGCGACATTGAGGAGATTCCTGCCGAGTACCTGAAAGGATTGGAATTCCACTACGTCAGTGAGATAAGTGAAGTATGGAACATTGCGCTGCTTGACGAGAAGGTAAGTAACGCACAGGAAATAGTCCCTATTACAGAACCCCAAAAGTAAAGCCTTGTCCAACAAAGCATTGACATTCAAGCTTGAGCACACTGACGCCACCAGCCACGCCCGCGCCGGACAGATAACCACAGACCACGGAGTTATCCAGACTCCCATATTCATGCCGGTGGGTACTGTAGGCTCGGTCAAGGCAGTGCACGTAAATGAACTCAAGGATGACATAAAAGCCCAGATCATATTGGGAAACACATACCATCTGTATCTGCGTCCCGGACTGGATGTCCTGGAAAAAGCCGGTGGATTGCACAAATTCAACGGATTTGACCGCCCCATGCTCACTGACAGCGGCGGCTTCCAGGTATTCTCGCTGACCGGTCTCCGCAAGATGACCGAGGAGGGCGTGACATTCCAGTCACACATAGACGGCTCACGTCACCTCTTCACCCCCGAGCGTGTAATGGACATAGAACGTACCATTGGTGCCGATATAATAATGGCATTCGATGAGTGCTGCCCCGGAACCGCCGAGTTCAAGTACGCCAAGCAGTCCATGGAGCGCACACACCGCTGGCTGGACCGCTGCATCAGCCGCTTTGATGAGACTGAGCCCAAGTACGGCTACCACCAGGCGCTGTTCCCCATAGTCCAGGGTTGCGTTTACAAGGATCTCAGGGCCAAATCGGCCGAATACATAGCATCCAAGGGGGCCGAAGGCAATGCCATAGGCGGACTTGCCGTAGGTGAGCCAACTGAGGTAATGTATGAGATGATAGACCTGGTGCACGGCATCCTGCCGCAGGACAAGCCGCGTTACCTGATGGGCGTTGGCACCCCCGCCAACATACTGGAAGCCATTGCATTGGGCGTGGATATGTTTGACTGCGTGATGCCCACCCGCAACGGCCGCAACGCCATGCTGTTCACCAAGGACGGCATCATCAACATCCGCAACAAGAAATGGGAGGATGTATTCGACCCCATTGAGGCCGATGGCGCATCACGTGTGGATACCCTGTACACCAAGGCATACCTGCACCACCTGTTCAAGGCGCAGGAGTATCTGGCCCTGATGATAGCCTCCATCCACAACCTGGCATTCTACCTGTGGCTGGTGTGTGAAGCACGCAAGCATATCCTGGCCGATGACTACCACACCTGGAAGGATATTATGGTTAAACGAGTAATGCAGCGCCTGTAATATGAAGAGGAACCTGTTCAGACATAGACTGCTGTCCCGCCTTGACTGGTATATCATCAAGAAATTCCTGGGCACATATTTCTTCTCCATACTGCTTATTGTGGTCATCGCCGTGGTATTTGACTACAACGAGCACATTGACAAGCTGAGCAAGGCCACCACCCACGAGATTCTGTTTGAGTATTATCTCAACTCCATCCCCTACTTTGCCAATATGTTCAGCCCGCTGTTTGTGTTCATTGCGGTAATTTTCTTCACCTCAAAACTGGCCGAGAACTCTGAGATCATCGCCATGTTCTCAACCGGAATGAGCTTCCGCCGTATGATGGTGCCGTATCTGATATCGGCCGCTTTCATATCGCTGTTCACGCTTTATCTGGGATCCAATGTGATACCTAAGGGCAATGTCATAAGGCTTGACTTTGAGCAGAGATATAACATGAGCCATACGTCACGTGACAACTCTGACGGATCATACAATATCCAGCTGGAGGTGGAGGACGGCGTGATAGCCTACATTGAGAGTTTCCAGACGTACAACATGACCGGATACCGCTTTGCACTTGACAAGTTTGAAGGCAAGAAACTGGTATCGCACCTGACCGCCCGAACCGCAGCATATGATACGCTCTCATCAGAGAAGTACCATTGGAAAATCCGCAATTACATGATCCGCGACCTCTCCGGCACGGTAGAGACCATCAGTCAGGGCAATGAGATGGATACCGTAATCCGCTTTGAGCCAGGCGATTTCCTGGTCAAGAAAGGTCAGCAGGAGACCATGTCATCGGCCGAACTCAGAGAGTATATCAAAAAGCAGAAACAGCGCGGAATGGGTAACATACAGGACTTTGATGTAGAGTACAACAAGCGTTACGCGATGTCATTTGCATCGTTTATACTCACCATCATTGGCGCCTCGCTCTCCAGCCGCAAGCGCAAGGGCGGAATGGGACTCTCGCTGAGCATCGGCCTGGGCTTGAGTTTCGGCTACATATTGTTCCAGGAAGTATCCCAGACATTCGCCATTACAGGCTCAATGTCAGCATTCTGGGCCGAGTGGCTGCCAAACGTGATATATGTACCGATAGCAATATTCCTTTATATAAAAGCACCAAAATAACCATTTCACCGTGAGATTTGACGAGTTTGATTTCCAGCCCGATCTGCTGGACGCGATAGATTCAATGAACTTCAGGGAGTGCACTCCCATTCAGGAAAAAGCAATACCCGTACTGCTTGAAGGCCATGACCTTATAGGCATAGCACAGACCGGAACTGGCAAGACCGCGGCCTATCTGCTGCCTGTTTTGGACAAGCTGTCCAGCGGAGACTACCCCCAGGACGCGGTCAACTGCCTCATAATGGTACCCACCCGCGAGCTGGCACAGCAGATTGACCAGCAGATTGAAGGATTCTCATACTTTACCAACATATCCGGAACCGCAGTCTACGGAGGCAATGACGGCATCCGCTTTGAGCAGGAGAAACGTGGTTTTGCCATGGGTACCGATATAGTCGTAGCCACCCCCGGCCGCCTTATCAGCCATATCAGCCTGGGCAATATAGATTTATCCAAGGTATCGTTCTTTATTCTTGACGAGGCTGACCGCATGCTTGACATGGGATTCTATGATGACATAATGCAGATTGTAAAGCAACTGCCCGCCAAACGCCAGAACATGCTCTTTTCTGCCACCATGCCCGATGAGATCCAGCGCATGGCCCGCACCATACTTCACAACCCCGTCGAGGTCAAACTGGCCGTCTCCAAACCAGCCGACAAGATCCTGCAGGCCGCCTACGTATGCTACGAGGCCCAGAAACTGCCCATCATACAGAGCCTGTTCAGCGTCAACGCCCCCAAGAGGGTCATTGCGTTTGCATCGTCCAAACTGAAAGTCAAGGAGATAACCAAATCACTGCGTCGCCTTGGCCTGAACGTTGGCGAGATGCACTCCGACCTGGCCCAATCAGAGCGTGACGACATCATGCACAAGTTCCGCAACGGTCACATCAACATCCTTGTAGCCACCGATATAGTATCCCGCGGAATAGACATAGACGATATAGACCTGGTAATCAACTTTGACGTCCCCCACGACCCCGAAGACTACGTCCACCGCATAGGCCGAACCGCCCGCGCCGGCGCCGAGGGCTGCGCCATCACCTTCATCAGCCTGGACGACCAGCCCAAGTTCCGCCAGATAGAGCGCTTCCTGGGCAAAGACGTCTACAAAGTCCCCATCCCCGCCGAGCTTGGCGAAGCTCCGGAATACAAATCCGAATCCCCCAAAAGAAACAATTTCCACAAAGGGAAGAAACCCTTCCGCCACAAGCAAAACAAAAATGGCCAATCGTAAGATAGGCCATTTTTGTTTTGCTTGCTGGATATTATTATCTTGAACACAAAAGTGTTTGCAAAAAGCACCTAATCAGAGACCATTGCTTATTCTGATATTTCATTTGAACACTTCTTATCTTTTAAAATCATTGCAATATGAAAAAGAATACCTGCAATAACTAACACACTTGCACCTATGGTTATAAGGACAGGGCCATATAAATCATAAAATAATATTGGCATCATCACTAAAGTGACCACACCTATTATGACAAAAAAATAAATGATAATAACACTAAAACGAACGCCTTCTTTAATCCTAATAGGGTATTTACGAAATCGCACACATCCTAAAACAATTAACGTTAAGCCACCCAACAACACCAATAATTCGAATCCAATGTTGTATATGTAATATATCAACGACATATCTTCATCAAGGTCTATTATAATCCAATCTAAATCAATTCCAGATCTAATAGCGAGATATAAACCTGCACATATTTCCAAAAGCGACGGCCAATAGTTTTCGATTCTTTTATTAATAACAGTCATCGTAATACCAACAACTACTACCAAACCAAGAAACAGTACACATAATAAAACATATTTCACTTTTAATGACATTACAGGTAAGAAAAACAACTCATTATAGAATGCGTTAGCATAATCTATCAAAAAAGTTGCCAGCCACTGTAAGAAAAAAACTCCCAGAACAAAAAACACAATTGACAGAATTGTCAAACCCTTCTTTTCATTTTCCATAATCATTTTATATTTATTAGTTACGTAATCAATATCAATTCACTTTATGATAATACACAACTGTACCGTCATACTTTTTCATTCGCATTCTCGTATATGTTTCATCAATCTCAAATGATGCTTCAGTGATATCACGATAGAATATGTATAGTTTTCCAAAACGAGATTCCCATTCTTCACGCCTTAGATTATTTATATTTACGTTTGGTTCATCTGTGTATTTCGCATAATCAGGAGTAATAAGCACTTCACATATAACACCAGGAACTGTTGAATCGATTTTCCAACGACCATAGAAATTAGATGGTTCAGAATCCTTAGCAAGTATAAACTCATCAGTACGACCAGCCTCTTTCAACATCTTTTCATACTTTAATTGTGATTTTTTCACTTTTGCTTCATCAAGTATTTCTTTGATATCTTCTACAGCTGATGGATCACCATTCTTTGGCATTATGATCACTGATTTCATAGTCATATCAGAGCCGGTTCTGCAATCAGTTAAATAGCCACAAATATTTACTATATCTCCACTTTTTATGTCATTTAAATATTTCTTAAATAATGGATTAATTGTATAGTCTATGTTAACAATATCTTCTTCTATCAATGTAATGGAAGGACCAAGACTATAATTTCTAATTGATGATAACTTTCCTGTTATCTTTAAATATCTGTTTCGATATTTATTAAGAAAAGATACAGCATTACTTGCCTCCCGGTGTAAAGTAGCGAGATCCATATATGAGATCATTTCGTGTACTATATCATTATCAACTCGTCTGTAATATAAATTATAACCATTTTCACCAACCAACAAATCTATACTAATGCTACCATTAAATAAAGAACCCAAATAATAAAACCAGTCTCTGAAATCATCATTATAGTTTTTTATATAAATAAAATTCCCGTATTTAAAAAGACGAGTTAACAACTGCTCATAAACATCCTCATCCCAAACCGCAAGCTTAAGAGTAGGTAAAGATGTATTCTTGAATTCATAACAACTGGTAGTAGAAGCTATTTTTCCATCCGAAGTAAGTCCCTTCCAAAAAATCAATTCTTTTACATCAAACAAAGATTTTATATCAATTTCATCATACACCTTGTATCCTTCTTTTGTTAGAAAGTCATACAATTCGTTTGGTGTATCCATATGACAAGCAGTCGAAACAAAAGGTGTGACCTCAGAGTCTTGAATCACTGTATTCTTACTAGGATTTGTAGATTGTTTACATGAGACCATTAAAATGAGTAACAAAACTGAATAGAATTTCTTCATGTTGATTACATATATAAAAGTTGTAGTTTTTCAAAGATATGTTAGCAAAGAATAATTCTTTGGTTCACAATTGGTTCAAGTTTGGTTCAAAATCAGTTCTCAATCTATCGGTTCATGACATTGAAACGGAATAGTTGTATATTTGTGGGAGTTGATAGAACGTAACCCGTTCACTTATTTTATTAGATACTGATGTACAGTGTTTTCCGGAAAACAGGAAGTGTAGTTACAGGCTGCATAATTGCTTTAATGGCTATTGGAGCCTGCGATAAAAGCGATCTGCCGCAACCTCCTATTGCTGTGCCCAAGTTTGAGGCGGTGTATGCAGACAGCATTAATCTGAACAGCGTCCGTCTTAATGCATTGGTATCTAATCCGGGAATGCTCACATCATTCGGATTCGTAATCCAGGCGGACAGTAGCACTCAAGGTATCACGCTCAATGCCCAAACAGACAATGACACAATACGGACATGGGCTGATAATCTCAAACCTAACACCAGGTATCTATTCTGGGCTAAGGCCGATAACGGTGGCGGAATAACAATCAGCAGTGACACCGTTTCTTTTGAGACCTTGTCAGTTCCTGTGGACACTTCAGGCACAATTTTGTTTGAAGACGATAATCTACGCAAATGGATTGTGTTGAGGTATGACTCAAACAACGATGACAAAATTGACACTATTGAGGCCAAGAGCATCAATACAATTGAGATTAACACCGACAACATATCTACGCTGAAAGGTATTGACAGGCTGCATTCATTAACCAAGATTACCGCTCACGGCACACGCATAGGAGATTCCGTGTGCGGCAAACTTGAACACATAGACCTTTCCGGCAATCCTAATTTATTAGAGCTGCATGTTGAGCACAACGTTATTAAGAATATAGATTTCAGTCACAACGCCAAACTGACCTTTGTAGAGCTTAATCTGAACAGAATTACTCAGATTGATGTCTCCATGCTCAAAGAGGTCGATTTGTTGTCTGTTGAATACAACCAGATCAGTACATTTGACTGCAGCGGACTGGACAAGCTTAAGGAACTGCATGTGGGTCACTGCCCCAACCTGACCTCCATAACATTAGACAATAAGGTTTTGGAGAGTCTTGACTGCGCCGATGACGAGGCTCTGACCGAGATTGACATATCCAAATGTCCCCTGCTCAACGGCGTTGATTTCTGGGGATGCAAGAACCTGAAGAAAGTCATTATGTCCCGTGACCAGGCGATCGGGAACATAAGGACCGAACCAGATAGTAACATTGAATTCATATATGAATAACTCCGTTGAATTTGATTTCCTCAAGGATGAAATATGCCGTGTTTATGGCAAACCCGTCAAGAATCCGTCTGATTTTGAAGGACTTGCATCGGCCATAGAAAACACTCTGGCTCAGCCCGTTTCCGTATCCACCCTAAAAAGGCTGTGGGGATATGTCACGTATGGTTCGGACCCGCGTAATTCAACACTCGATATATTGTCCCGATATGTGGGACGCGCTGACTTCAGGTCCCTTTGTCTTGAGTTGCAGCAGACATCATCATTCTTTGAGGCGGACAGAGTCTTATCATCCGATCTAAAAAAAGGCGCAGTCATTGAACTGGGCTGGATGCCTGACCGTACAGTACGGCTGGAATACATGGGTGAAAACAGGTTTATTGTAAACGAGTCTGTGAACTCAAAACTCAAAGAAGGTGACATTATTGAGACTTCACAGTTCATAAAAGGCCAGCCTTTGTTCATTGGCAGTGTCTTACGTGACGGGCAGCAGCTACAGTCTTACGTAGCAGGAAAGAGCAAAGGGCTTACCAAACTGTCTGTAAACTGATTATCTGATATTTCCCGAATTCACCATGTCGGTTGCCTGACGGAACAGTTCGTCTATTACCGACGGGTCCGATATGGTCGTATCGGTTGATACTTCCGCAGGTTGATCTATGGTTTCCGGAATTACCGGTGGAATGGGATTATTATCGGTATAATTCATTAATCCCCAAACAATCACTGCGGCAACAGTGACTAATACATACGGGACTGATCTGAGCCAAGGTTTTATACGTATTGCTTCCTTGACTGATTCAATATCAGGATACCTGTCATCGGGACTTGTTTTGGTGCATTTTCTTGCAATGCGGGCAAAACCGCCTTTGAGCAACAACAGGATCTTACCCAGAGAGTAAATATCGGTCCTGGCATCGACAGTACTCCCGTTTGCCAACTCCGGAGCAGCGTACGATGCGGTACCCGCGGGAGATTTTAGGATACTTGAGCTGTCGGTATCGGACAATCCAAAATCTATAAGTTTTACATTCCTGCCGTTATGGGTGACCATTATGTTTGACGGCTTAAGGTCACGGTGAATGACCTGCTTGGAATGCAGATATGACAGCACATCACATAACTGAAGTGCAATTTTGCGGGAAAGTCCGGACGACAGACGACCGCTTTGTATCAAATCCGACAGTGTTATGCCGTCTATCCACTCCATTTCTATGCAGTTGCCAAGGTCAGGAATCTGACTATAACCGTAGACCTCACATATTCCGGGATGCTGCAGATTATAGCCTATCTCAAACTCCTTACGCAGAAGCATCTCATACATAGGTTCCCCACGATACTGAGCCTTGAGAGCCTTGAGCACACGGAACTTTCCGGACCTGTCTATGCGATACAGCTCCGTCCATCCGCCGTCAGAACTATGAATCAGTTCCCTGAAACCGGCATGATCAGTATTCTCCAATGGGGCATTAACAAAGAATGCCGAGTCATCATTCATTCCAAAAGTAAAGGTAAGAATTAATTCTCTATTTTTGTGAGCGGATAATGAAAAGAGCGGTATTATCACTAATTGCACTGTTACTAATCAGTCCAGCCTACGTAATGGCCCAGAATACCGACTGGGACAAGGTACTGGACCGGTATGAGGATATTTGCGGGCAGTGCATTACACTCAGAGACAGGATCGTGTCAGGCGAACCCGTTTCTGACAGAGCCGTCACATCATTGCTTCAGGAACTAAGTCAACTGCGCAGCACGCTCCAGAACGCATCGGGGTCCATGACCGATGAGCAGAAAAAGCGGTTTGCGGCCATCCGTGACAGTTATTCCAGAACAACTTCGAGTCAGGAATCAACCGCAGAAACTGACACCAATCCCGCAAAAACAACGACCGTCAAGTCACAAGAGCATCAACAGCCTATTATCCAAAAGACAGTCCAATCACCAGACCTTTCCGGATTGGAGATAACTACCCCCACAACATCAGAACAACAAATCATAGTTCCTTCAAAAATTGGAACTGATCATAAAATAACCAATAATCCGTTAGTGACTGAATCCACAGTCAGTCATGATTTTGAGTTGGAGGCATATATCACAGCCGGATATAACAGGAATCTGGTATTTGGAGGAATGATTGCAGTTGGCCGCAAGCCATTCAGGTCAGGTTTCATTTCTATACTTACTAACGGTTCACTAAAAAGTTCTGATTATTCCTGTCTAAGCAACGGAAACATCCAAGGAGGTGGGGTTTTCTGGGGAGAAGGAAGTGTAACCGACAATGAATTATTTATAACCGGTGGATTATCCGTATGGAGCAACCGTTCCGGAATTGTATCCGTTTATCTGGGAACCGGTTACGGGATCAACGAGCATCTATGGCGTGACATAAGCGGAAAATGGGCCGTCGTATCTGACCTCTCCGGTCGCGGAATAGTCATTCAGGCTGCCGCAGCATTCCGTTTCAATCATGTTGCACTATCCCCCAGCCTCATCTATATGCCATCCACCAACTACCTCCTCCCATCCATCGGCCTGGGATATTCATTCTGACAATCAATTGGCCAATATTTTTGCGCTGAAAAATAAAACAATGTATATTTGTATAATCTGATACCAAAGGGTATTCCACAAGGCAATGGTGTCAGATGGAATACCCTTTGTTATTTAGTACCTATTAATTGTTTAACCTAAAACCTTGTTTGCGTATGAAAAAGACATAGCCCACCTGTAAAAAAGTATTAATTATCATACTTTTTCTACATTATTTCTTTGTGAGTAATATTAATATTCGTACTTTTGAAAACGCTAAACATGAAATACAGCGAACTGGAACGGCTTTTAAAGAAAGCCGGATGCTATGACACAGGCGAGACTGAAGCAGGACATCCACTATGGATTAATCCAAAAACAAGAGCTAGATTTCCGGTGAGCCATCACCATTCACAGGAGGTAGCAGCTGGAACATTAAAAAACATTTTGAGAGCGGCAGGAATCAAATGAGCACCAATCTCAAAAACTATAAAGAATACAATTATGAGAAAAGTAAATGCAATAATTGAACGTGCCAGTGATGGATCCTACAGCATCTACAGTGATGCCGATGATTTGAATTATCTGGTAACAGGCACGGGATCAACCGTTCAAGAGGCCAAGAAATACTTCGAAGGAGGTTATAATGACATAAAAAGATCATTCGCCAAGCACAATGAGCCCTTCACCGAGGTTGAGATGGTGTACAAATACGATATGGCATCGTTCCTCTCCTACTACGCCAGTTCATTCACGCTGGCTGGCCTCTCGCGTATAACAGGCATCAATCAGGGACAATTATCCCATTATGTCACTGGCCGAAGCGTGCCCACTCGTAAGACCGTGCAAAAGATGGAGAACGCCATCCACGCTTTTGCCGATGACCTCAAATCAGTGCAGTTCATCTAAAAAATAGTACCAAAGGGGTCAGACCCCAATGGTACTTTTTTCAAAAATGATACAAAAGGGGACTGTCCCCTTTTGTATCAGTACTGCTCCTTCTCGTTGGGGAAGTCAGAGTTCTTGACGTCTTCAACGTAGTGACCTACCGCGCTGGTGATGGTCTCGTAGAGGTTGGCGTAACGACGCAGGAATCGGGGGCTGAAATCGTTGTTCATGCCCAGCATATCGGCGCATACCAGCACCTGACCGTCCACTCCGCCGCCGGCACCTATGCCGATGATGGGGACCGATACCTCCTTGGCTACGCGCTCGGCCAGCTTTGCGGGAATCTTTTCAAGTACTATCGAGAAGCAGCCTACCTCCTCAAGTTTGTGGGCATCGGATATGAGTTTCTCGGCCTCGGCCTCCTCCTTGGCGCGGACGGCATATGTGCCGAACTTATTGATTGACTGGGGTGTCAAGCCCAGATGTCCCATGACGGGAATACCTATTTCTATCAAGTGACGCACCTGAGGCAGTATCTCTTCGCCTCCCTCCAGTTTAAGGGCATCGGCATGAGAGACCTTCATTATCTTGATGGCGTTGGTAACTGCCTCGGAGTCATTGATCTGATATGTGCCGAAAGGCATATCCACAACTACCAGGGCGCGCTGAACGCCGCGAACCACTGACTTGGCGTGGTAGATCATCTGATCCAGTGTAATGGGCAGAGTGGTCTGGTTGCCGGCCATCACGTTCGATGCCGAATCACCTACCAGAATTACGTCAATGCCGGCGCTGTCAACCATCTTGGCCATTGTGTAGTCATAGGCTGTGAGCATTGCAATCTTCTCGCCACGCTGTTTCATCTCTCTGAGACGCTGTGTGGTAACCTTACGTTTGTCTTCAGTAATGTATCCCATTTTTGAAAGTTTTTTACGCCATGAGCGTATATAAATTAGGACCGCAAAGTTAGCACTATTATCAAGAGTTATTACTAAATTTGAATAGTTTAAACTCCCATGGGTAACAATTCGCACCTGACTGTGTACAAGGCATCGGCCGGATCGGGCAAGACGTTCCGGCTCGCGGTGCAGTATATCACCATGCTGGTCAAGCAGCCTGAGGATTACCGTCATATCCTTGCCGTGACCTTTACAAACAAGGCTACGGCTGAGATGAAACAGCGTATCCTGTCGCAGTTGTACGGCATCGGGCATAACCTGAGAGAGTCCGATGGCTATTACAGCGAGGTAAAAAAAGCCGTCACGCTGAATGAGCAGACCATCCGCCACAACGCCCTGCTGGCACTGGATATGATACTGCAGGATTACGGCCGATTCCGTGTGGAGACAATAGACAGCTTCTTCCAAACCGTGTTGCGCAGCCTGGCCCGTGAGCTCCATATAGGCGCCAACCTGACCCTTGAACTTGACACCGAACTGGTCATTGACGAGGCTGTAGATTCGTTTCTGACCAGTATTGAACAGGGGTCCGATGACCGACGCAACGTCATGGAATTTGTTGAGAACAACATCGAGAATGACAAGAGCTGGTCTATAGACGGCACGCTCAAAAAGTTCTCAAGGGAACTGTTCCGCGAGATATTCATGGAAAAAGGTGACGAGTTGCGCCAAATACTCTCCCAGCCCGACGCCGTGGCCGATTACAAACGCAATCTGACATCGGCCCGCGACGCTGTCCTGCCTGGCATCGTTGAGAAAGTCAAGGCTACCGGTCAGAAAATGCTGGATGCCATTTCATCGGCAGGTTCAACGGTTGAGGACCTGAACAGATACGTCAAGCCGCTGGTAAACAAGATTGCCGACGGCACTTTTGTAGATGCAGACCTGAGCAAGGGCAAAACCCTGGGCAATTGTCTGGAAAACCCCGACAAGTTCTATGACAAGGGAAAACTCGACAAATTACCTTATCTCTCAAATCTTGCCAGAGAATCCCTCTCGCCCCTTCTTGCCTATGCCAAGGAGCTTTACGACGAGTATAACTACAACCGCAACTCATATAACGCCGCTCTGCAATACATCCATGAGCTGAGCCTGCTGCTTGGAATACGCGCCGAGATAGACCGTCAGAGCCAGGAGCAGGGCCGATTCATACTGGCCGATACGCCCCAGCTGCTGAGCCGTCTGTCCGGCAGCGACACATCATTCGTATATGAAAAGACCGGTAGTTTCATAGAGCACCTTATGATAGATGAGTTCCAGGACACATCGCGCCTGCAGTGGGGTAACCTGCGTCTGCTGCTCTGGGAATGTCTGGCCATAGGCAAGGACTGCCTTGTGGTGGGCGATGTCAAGCAATCCATCTACCGCTGGCGCAACAGCGACTGGGATATCCTCAACTCCAGGATGGAGAAGGAACTGTCCATTTACAATCCGCAGGTCATACCCATGGAGCATAATTTCCGCAGTCACCAGAACGTGATTGACTTCAACAACGCCCTGTTCCCCAAGGCCGTGGAGATGATGCAGATGCACTACAACGGTCAGACCGGCGCAAACTACCCCGCCATTGAGACCGCCTACAAAGATGTAAAACAGGTCAGTTCCAAAGCCGACGGCCAAGGTTATGTCTTTGTACAGGCCAATTCCGATGATACTATATTCCAACAGATTGAGCAGCAACTTGACAAATTGACCGCCGCCGGAGTGCAGCAGACCGATATCGCTATCCTGTGCCGATATAGCAATCAGATAACAGATATAGCCGAGTGGTTTGCCGCAAACCGCCCGGAATACCGGATGATATCAAGCGAGGCGTTCCAGCTGGATTCATCGGCATCGGTCCGCATTCTAATAAACGCACTGCGCTGGCTCACGAACAGCACTGATAATGTGTCCCTGGCACAGATTGTATGGGAACGAGAGTGCAACATAGTAAAGTCCGGACTATCGTTTGACCGCTTTATGGCCCAGGGGCTTGAGAACGCCCTGCCGCCGTCCTTCCGCAACGGGCAGGATTCACTGCGTAATCTGCCGCTCTACGAACTTACTGAGAAACTCTACTCCATCCTGGAACTTGACCGCATACCCGGGCAGGACCAGTACGTAATGACCCTGTTCGATACCATCTGCCAATGGCTGAGCCGCAATCCCGGTGAGCCATCGGCTTTCCTCAAGGATTGGGATGACAAACTGTTCAAAACACCCATTCCGGCAACCGATGCCAACGGCATACGCCTGCTCACCATACACAAGTCAAAGGGACTGGAGTTCCACACCGTAATTGTACCCTACTGCAACTGGGAAGTCATAGACACCCACCACAACGAGCGCATCTGGACCAACCCCGTCACCGACCCCTTCAAAGGCATGCCTCTGCTGCCCATAGGATTCAGCGGCAAGCTGGCAAACTCCGTATTCAACGACGAATACAAGCAGGAAGCCGGTCTGCAGACAGTTGATAATCTCAACCTTCTGTACGTTGCTCTGACCAGGGCCGTAAGCAACCTGATAGTTCTGAGCCCGAAAGGCCGGGGAACCACCATGTCCGATGTATTGGTTTACGCCCTATCGGCCGCTTTCAGTTGCCAGCCCGATGAACAGGACATCTACACCTATGAGAACGGACAGATCATGCCGCATACGGAGAAACAGGATAAGGCATCGGACAACCCGTTTGAACTCCAGCCCACTCCCCAGGCGCTGACAATGCGCTCCTACCCCATAAACGCCAGGTTCCGCCAATCGGGCGAATCCACACGTTTTGTCCATTCCACCGATGATTCCGACGACCGGCAGGAGGAATATATACAGACCGGCAAGCTACTTCACAGCCTCTTTGCGACCATCCGTACGGAGGCCGATATATACGCCGCCGTTGACAAGATGCTCAGCGACGGTCTCATAGAATCCCGTTCCAAGGCAGAGAGCCTCAAACATCAGATTACCGATCATATAGAGAAATCGGGTGTACATGACTGGTTCAGCGGCAATTATTCCCTTTTCAACGAGGCATCCATCATATATCGTGACGGAGGAATACTGCAAACCCGCCGTCCCGACCGCGTCATGATAAAACCCGACGGCAGTGCGGTAATAGTGGATTTCAAGTTCGGCCGCGAGCGCGAGGATTACCTCCACCAGGTCCGCGAGTACATGGACCTACTTCGCAAAATGGGCTACCCCCGCATTGAGGGCCACATCTGGTACGTTTACACTAATAAAATCCAAACAGTATGAGAAGGATCCTTTTATTTGCAGCAATAGCATGCCTCCCGTTGGTTACAGCACAATGCAAACGCACCAAGAGTTATGCGCCCAAGGGTTATGAACTTGTCTGGCAGGATGAGTTCAACGAGGGAACCGAGCCCGATGCCGCCAAGTGGACCCACGTGGTAATGCGTCAGGGAATGGTCAACCACGAACTCCAGAACTACGTAAACCACGTCACTCCAGCCGGCACCCCCGTAACCCAGATCAAGGACGGAACCCTGCGCATAAACTGCTTCAAGGAGGATGGCAAGATCTACTCCGGCCGCCTGAACGGAAACGCCCGCACCGGCTGGCAGAACGGCTACTTTGAGGCCCGCATCAAACTACCGGAAGGCAAAGGCACCTGGCCCGCCTTCTGGATGATGCCAGCCGCCAACCGAATGCCCAATAACGGCTGGCCCCGCTGCGGTGAGATAGACATAATGGAAGAGGTTGGATTCACGCCCAACGAGGTCTCATCATCCATCCACACCCAAGCCTACAACCACACCAACAAGACCCACAAAACCCAAGCCGTCACCATAAAGAAAGCCGAGGGCGATTTCCACATCTACTCCCTCCTATGGACCGATGACAAAATCATAACCTACGTCGACGGCAAGGAACTGCTCCATCTTGAAAAATCCGTCCTGGGTGACACCCACGACCAATGGCCCTTCCACTACCCCTTCCACATCATCCTGAACCTAGCCTGGGGCGGCGACTGGGGCGGCCAGGAAGGCGTCGATGAGAGCGCCCTACCCGTCACCATGGAGGTTGATTACGTCCGCGTCTATCAAAAATGATACCATTGGGGACAGACCCCTTTGGTACATATTGATCCTAACGGAGTCATTGGAAATTGGATGCGCAACCGCAATACAGTAGAGTTCCTCGGTATATGGGAATCATTACATAATTCATCTTTTAACCCCCTCGAATTCGAGGGGTTTAGAAAAGAAGCAGGTCTAAATGCTTTCACATTATCCCCAACACGTTGGATTGAATCAACTAATGCCATAGGTATTATCACACAGGCTGGACGTTATGGAGGTACATTTGCCCAAACCGATATTGCTTTTGAATTCGCTTCTTGGATTTCAGTTGAATTCCGTCTCTATTTAGTGATGGAATTCCAGCGTCTTAAAGCCAATGAGCAAGAATTGTTGGGTTGGACGGCCAAACGTGAGCTCTCAAAAATCAATTATCGGATTCATACCGATGCCATCAAACATCATTTGATTCCAGAAGAGGTAACTCCAACTCAGTCAAACATCATCTACGCAGAAGAAGCCGATGTCCTCAATGTGGCTATGTTTGGAATGACTGCCAAACAATGGCGTGATGCGAATCCTGATCTAAAGGGTAATATACGCGATTATGCCACTATAAACGAACTAATTTGCCTATCAAACATGGAGAACATCAATGCCGTTCTTATAAACGATGGCATTCCACAAGGAAAACGGCTGGTTAAACTTAATCAGATTGCGATCCATCAAATGCAAGTACTTGAAGAAACCGGGAATCGAAAACTATTTAAGCAATAAGTGGCACACGGGGGACATTCCTAATGTACCATGTGCCTTAGGGCTACGGCAGTTGTTATCCTGCGCTGTTCCTAAATGGATTGGCACATTTTTTGTTTGTTACACTAGTAGAATTACAACCTTTTATACTAGCCCTTATGATTACCGACTTTGAGACATACAAAGAAGTATATGATCATCTAGAAAAAGACCATGAAAAAATCAAGTATAGAGTTGACTACTATTTGCCTAAAGCAATCAAGGAATTTCAAAAAGCGACAACATTTCCTGCGTGTAAATGGTATGAATATGAATGTCCTAAGTCAAAAAACAAATACATCATTTTCTTTTACTCAGAAAACAAAAATCAAATAAGCGTTCCAAGAAAGGGTTGTTTCCTTGATGTCAAAATAGAAAACAAACCTATTTTCCTTAAATGGTGGTGGGATGGCTACAAGCATTCTAAAGACCGTAACATAGAAGGCGTAAGACAAATTTTCATATACACCAAACATTTTATGAAACGATACAATCAAAGGTTCCTAAAAAACAAGCCCTTTGATTTCTATGATACAGCATGTAGATTCTTTGCAAGAAATGACATACTTATGCCCATTGAAGTGACAGAGGATATAAATGAGAATGTTGAAAAATACGGAGATGAGGGTAAACGAGCGTTTAGAGTTAAAGACGGAATGTGTTTTTCTGAATCATGGCTTGAAGGTCTGTTCTATAATGATGGTAATAAAAGCAAAGATATTATAGATGCCATGGTATTTGTTATGACCACTTTTGTTCCAGAATTCCAAATGACAGACAAGCAACGCCTTGCTATTGAAAAGGAACATTGGGAAAAATGGCATAGCATTTATATTAGTTTCATGAAAGAAGCAAAAGATGGAGAGTTAATGCTTAGGCTCAATCATTGAAATATAAGAGGGATAATAAAAACTTAGGCACTAGGACTAGGGCCTTTTTCGTGCTTTTTAATATCTTTATGCCCAACAAAAAGCAAAGGAATCGAAATCCAACCTAACCACCTGCATTTTTGCAAGTTATAGAACATGGTCAAAGGAAAGAAAGATATTACCCAGGGACAGTCAGATAAGCCCCAAACAGCGCAAGAAAAGAGAATGGAAGGTGTACAAAACCTATACAATTTCTTGTTTGAGGCATGTAATATTCTGCGCGGCCCTGTTAGTCAAGATAACTTCAAAGACTATATAACCCCAATCCTCTACTACAAGCGCATATCTGATGTATATGATGAAGAGTTTGAGGAAGCTCTGATTGAAAGCGATGGCGATGAGGAGTATGCAAACCTGCCGGAACAGCATAGGTTTGTGATACCTGAGGGATGCCACTGGAAGGATGTACGTGAACGTACTGAAAACTTGGGCTCTGCTATAGTAGGCGCTATGCGCGGCATTGAATTAGCCAATCCCGATACTCTGTATGGAGTGCTAAGTATGTTCAGCGCCCAAAAATGGACCGACAAGAAGAACCTATCTGATGGTAAGATTCGTGACCTTATTGAGCATCTCAGCACCAAGAGACTTGGCAACAAGGATTATCCTACCGATTTGATGGGTGATGCATACGAAATCCTGCTGAAGAAGTTTGCCGATGACTCCAAGGCTCAAGCTGGAGAATTCTATACTCCGCGCCCAGTTGTGCAACTGCTCATACGTATTCTTGATCCAAAGCCAGGTGACACTGTTTATGACCCTGCTTGTGGTAGCGGAGGTATGCTCATTGAGGCAGTACAGCATATGAATCACAGCAGCTTGTGCTGTGGTAGCATATTTGGTCAAGAGAAGAATGTGGTCAACTCTGCTATTGCCAAAATGAACCTATTTCTGCACGGAGCCAGTGACTTCAATATCATGCAGGGTGATACCCTGCGTTCACCAAAGATTTTGCAAGGCGGTGAGGTGGCGAAGTTTGATTGTGTTATAGCCAATCCTCCCTTCTCACTTGACAAATGGGGCTCAACAGAATGGTCAAATGACAGATATGGCCGCAACATTTGGGGTACACCGAGTGATTCCTGTGGCGATTACGCCTGGATACAGCACATGATTAAGTCAATGGCCACCGGTAGTGGCCGCATGGCTGTAGTAATGCCTCAAGGTGTTCTGTTTAGGGGAAATGAAGAAGGCAGAATCCGTGAAAAAATGGTCAAGAGTGATATGGTGGAAGCGGTTGTTACCCTTGGTGACAAGCTGTTCTATGGTACCGGCCTTTCACCGTGTTTCCTGATTCTGCGCAAACTGAAACCGGCCGAACATAGCGCTCGTGTGCTGATGATTGATGGCACCAAGATCCTTACTCAGAAACGAGCCCAAAACATCCTCTCCCCCGAGGACGTAGATAGACTGTATGAGCTATATCTCAACTATGAGGATGTAGAAGATTATTCCCAGGTTGTGACTATTGATGAAATAGCCAAGAAGGGATATGACCTATCTCCAAACAAATACGTCAAGTATCACAAGGAGGAAATTAAGCCGTATGCCGAGGTGCTTGCTGAATTCAAAGCCGCATACCAGAAAGTAAGAGAGCGTGAGATTGAGTTTAGAAGAATCATTAACGCATGACTATGAGCGAAGAGCATTTGACATATTACCACCAGAAAGGTGTCCAGATATCACTGGATGAACTAAAAACGTTCCTCTGGGGAGCAGCCACACGCTTGCGTGGCCAGATTGATGCCGCCGGATATAAGGAATACATATTCCCGCTACTGTTCTTTAAGCGCATTAGTGACGTTTATGATGAGCAGTTTGAAGGATTTGTGCACGAGGGCGGGATTGAATATGCTGGTATGCAAGCAGAAGATCTTGCAATCCGGATTCCCGATGGAGCCCACTGGAAAGATGTTCGTGAAGTAACAGAGAATGTAGGCCAACGGCTAGTAGAAGCATTCATAGCTATTGAGCAAGCTAATCCAGGTGAAGAAGCTGACGGCCGTATTGTAGGCGGATTAGATGGCATATTTGGCCCTAAGGACGGATGGACCAATAAAGCCAAGATGCCCGATCACATCATAACCTCGCTAATAGAAGACTTTTCAAGATACAATCTAAGCTTAGCATCCTGTCCTGCAGATGAGATGGGCCAAGCATATGAATACCTTATTGGCAAGTTTGCCGATGATGCTGGCAACACAGCACAGGAGTTCTACACCAACCGTACAGTAGTTACTTTAATGGCAGAGATACTCCAGCCAAAGCCAAACGAGAGCATTTATGACCCCACCTGCGGTAGTGGTGGAATGCTTGTAAAGTGTCTTGATTACCTTCGTCAAAAAGGACAGCCTTGGCAAGGAGTAAAAGTGTTTGGTCAAGAAATCAATTCACTTACAGCTTCCATAGCTAGAATGAACCTATACTTGAACGGCGTAGAGGATTTCAGTATAGTACGTGAAGATACTTTATCACACCCAGCTTTTGTAGATGGTAGCCAGTTAAGGAAGTTTGATATTGTGTTGGCCAATCCACCCTACTCAATAAAGACATGGAACCGTGAGGCATTTATGAATGACAAATGGGGAAGAAATATTTTAGGAACGCCGCCACAAGGTTATGCCGATTATGCTTTCATACAACATATTGTATCATCTATGAATGATAACAATGGACGTTGTGCAATTCTATTACCTCATGGCATTTTAAATAGGATTGTTGAGACTAATATTAGAGAAGAATGGGTTAAGACTGATACACTTGACGCCATAATCAGTATTGGTAAGAATCTTTTCTTTAATTCTCCCATGGAAGCATGCGTAATAGTTTGCAGAAAAAACAAACCATCTGAAAGAAAAGGAAAAATCATTTTTATAAATGCAAGGGATCTTGTGATTAGAGAGACTGCTAACAGTTACCTATCTGATGATCATATAAAGACTATCGCGAAGCTATATAATGATTATAAGATTATAGAGGGACGAACCGCAATTGTTGATAATACTGTTATACCCCAAAGTAAAGATTGTTCCCTGTCAGTCAGTTTATACGTAAAAAACAAGAGCGAAGAGGTCTATGAAGACATTGATAGCTTGATTACAGCATGGAAATCATCTTCTGATTCATTCCACTACCAATTTAACCTATTAAATGAATTACTTCAATGAATATAGTGAAATTTGGCGATGTAGCCAGTAGGCTAAACATACATGTAGATCAAGCAACAACCGATTTAGAGTATTATATCGGTGGGGAGCATATTGAAAGCTGTGAGTTTATGATTCACAATAAAGCTCTAATAAAAGGTTCAACCATTGGCTACCAATTTCAATTTGGATTCAGAAAGGGAGATATTCTGTTCATGACAAAAAACCCACACTTGAGAAAAGCCTCAATGGTTGATTTTGATGGCCTTTGCTCTATTGCAACTTTTGTAATTCATACCAACGACGAATCTGTATTATTACAGGATTACCTACTAATTGAAATGCAAAGTGATCGTTTTTGGACATATTTAGAAGAACACAAGAGTGGTGGCGTAAATTATTTCATTAATTGGGGCACACTATCTAATTACGAATTCAATTTACCTACTATAGAAGAGCAAAAAGATGCTGTAGATAAACTATGGTCCGCTTATCGTCTAAAGGAGTCATACAAAAAGATGCTCTCCGTAACAGAAGAAATGGTGAAATCGCAATTTATCGAGATGTTTGGAAGTGTAGAACATAACACTAATTCATACAACATAAAAAAGGTTGGTGATTTTGCCGAATGCTTCGCTGGAGCTACCCCCAGCACTAAAAACCCTTCATATTGGGAAAATGGCAATATACCCTGGATGAGTTCTGGTGAAGTACACAAAGGAAGGGTACAAGATACTGATGTAAAGATTACACAACAAGGTTATGATGGTTGTAGTACTAAGATGGTTCCGATCCATTCTGTCGTAATTGCTCTAGCTGGCCAAGGAAAAACGCGTGGGACGGTCGCTATCAACAATATAGAGCTTTGTACAAATCAATCTTTATGTGCAATTGTCCCGAATAAAGAGGTTAACTATGAATACCTTTATCATAACCTGAGAGGACGTTATAGGGAATTGCGCTCTATGTCTGGTGATGTTGACGGAAGAGGTGGTTTAAACTTAAAACATATTCAAAGTATACGGGTTATTGTACCCCCATTGGAGGAACAGATGAAGTTTGTTACCATTGCCAAACTGGCCGATAAATCAGAATTTGAATTACGTAAATCAATTGAAGCAATTGATAATGTCATAAAATCACTTATCAATTAAATTAGCCGGACCTATGAACCTAGATTTTTCAGAAATAATCAAAAAGGCAGAGTTCAACACCCTAATGATTTCTATTGCTATAGCTGCATGGGTGTTAAACTTTTATGTGCTGCCTAACAATGTCTTTATTTGGGGAATTGCTATAGCGTCTACCGCTTACTGTATTATCAGACTGATAGCCTATCTATATAATAATATCCAAATTAAAAGAGAAAGAGCAAAAATCAAAGCCCAAGAGGTAATTGAGTATAAAAGAAAGAATGAACAAATACAAAAAGATAGAGAAATAGAAATTTCCCGTATGTTTAACGGCCTCTCTGATAACAATAAAGACTGTTTAGCTTGTGTTGTTCTAAAAGGAAGAAAAGACCAATTCGTTGATAATGTGTTTCATTATGATCGTTATTCAGAAGAATCTTTAATGGCACAACATGCTTCATCAATAAGTTTGATTTACAGAACTTCTTTAGATGATGGTAAAAAATGCATCTGGATTAGAACATATACAGATACAATTACGGCAGAAATAGATCCTTATCTTCTTTCTTTAATAATAAAGTATTTAGATAAGAATTGATTTCGTTTTTATTTATTTCTAAATAAAGGTCACACGTTAATTAAATAACCAAAGCATATAAGTATATGACTGACAATTTAATTAATGAAATAGAACTGGCAATGCTCGAAGTACTAGACAACGAGCAACTTGGTCAGTTACGAAAGGTGCTGGAATACACCTTCCGGAATATTATTGTGACTGAAAGAGATTCTGTACATACAGAGGGTAATAACCAAGCTCTTATTGAAAGCTTTGTAGCAGCTAAGAAAGTTGAAGGTTGTTCTGACAAATCAATATCATATTATAAGAGCACCATCAATAATGCTATATCAAGGATTGAAAAAGAGATTGTTCATGTTACGACAGATGACCTTCGCTGTTATCTGAATGAATACCAAGCTGTGAGTGGTGCCAGTAAGGTTACAGTTGATAACATTAGACGTATCCTTTCCAGTTTCTTCTCTTGGCTTGAAGAAGAGAATTACATAGTAAAAAGTCCTGTTCGCAGGATTCACAAGGTGAAGGTTGGAAAGACAGTAAAGGAAACCTATACCGATGAAGCTCTGGAACAGATGCGTGATCATTGCTCAAACGCACGTGACCTTGCTCTAATAGACTTACTTGCCTCAACCGGTATGAGAGTTGGCGAACTAGTCAAACTCAATAAAAATGATATCGATTACCAAAACCGGGAATGCATTGTCACAGGAAAAGGAGATAAACAGCGCAAAGTTTATTTTGATGCCAGGACAAAAATTCATCTCCAGAACTACATAAATAGCCGCACAGACACAAATGAAGCATTGTTTGTGTCATTACTGGCCCCCTATAATCGACTCCTGATTAGTGGAGTTGAAATACGATTACGACAACTTGGGCATGAACTGAATATACCTAAGGTTCATCCCCACAAGTTCCGCCGTACGCTTGCGACTATGGCCATTGATAAGGGTATGCCAATAGAACAGGTTCAGCATCTTTTAGGCCATCAAAGTCTCGATACAACATTGCAATACGCAATGGTGAATCAGAACAATGTAAAAATGTCTCACCACAAATTCATTGGATAGTATGTCGCAATTTATCGAGATGTTTGGTGATCCCATGACTAATGACAAACATTGGCCTGATTACAAGAATATGAATGAGGTCACACGTATTGTTCTTGGTAGTACACCTAACTCTAAGAACCCAGCATACTGGGATGGAGATGTTAGGTGGATTACACCGGCTGAGATGACTGAAGATTCTTTTTATATTTATGATACCGAGAGACACATAACTGAGGATGGAAGGAATTCCGCCAATCTAACTTTATTACCCAAAGGGGCAGTACTATTCTCGACGAGAGCACCTATAGGCAAAATAGGAATAGTTGGTAATGAAATGTGCTGTAATCAAGGTTTTAAGAACTTTGTATGTTCCGACAAAATCAACAACATATTTCTGTTCTATACTCTCAAATACAAAAAGGACTATTTATGTTCATTAGGTACTGGAACAACTTTCAAAGAACTATCTAAAAAGACAGTTGAATCTTTGAAGATTGCAATACCTCCACTAGAACGACAGAGGATGTTTGAATCAATATATAGACAGGCCTATAAATCAGAATTTGACGGGTTCAAATCGCAATTTATCGAGATGTTCAAAGGAAACTTTTCTAAGCTGAGTTGGGATAAGTGCTTAACCATTACTAATGGCAAAAAGTATGATGATGACTATCATGAGTCTGGTACTTACCCTATATGTGGGAGCGGTGGTATAATGGGTTATGGAGAGCGATGCCTTTGTCCAAAAGACACCGTTATCTTAGGTAGGAAAGGAAACATTAATACACCTATCTACATGGAGACTGAATATTGGATAGTAGATACAGCTTTTTGTCTTGATGTAGATAGAACTAAACTACAGCCGAAGTATTTCTATTACTGGTGCAAGTTATATGATTTTACCCGCTACAATAAGCAGGGAGTGTTGCCCAGCCTTACCAAAAACGACCTATTGAAAATAGAAATGCCTATACCACCTATGGGACTCCAAACGAGATTTGTAAGCATCATAGAACAGGCCGATAAATCAGAATCTGTATGGCATCATAAGATGGCAAGCTAACAACCACAAGAAATAAAACGACAATATATATGGCATACTTTAACGAAGAGAACACTGTAGAGCAGATGCTCATCAATGCTGCAGGCAAGTGCGGCTGGATTTATGTAGAGCCACAGAATGTGCCAAGACTACCTGACGAGGTATTTGTAACGGAATGGTTGGTTACAGCTTTGATGAAGTTGAATCCTATTACTGCAGACCAAGCAGAGCAGGTCATCTATCGGTTAAGAGCAGCATGCACCATAGGGAACAACTATGAGGAGCTGATAAATGCAAACGACCGATTCCGCCGCCTGCTGTTTGAGGAGAACTCTTATCCCTTTGGTGAGGACGGTGAGAACATAAACATACGGTTCTTTAGTGACGACCCAGCCATACCTGATCGTTGTGTATTAACAAACCAATGGGAATTCCCCAGGAAGAGCAAAGAAGGCGGTAAGCGTCTTGACTTGGTTTACATAATCAACGGCATACCAATGATAATTGGTGAGGCAAAAACGCCAGTTAAGTCATCTGTGACATGGGCTGATGGTGCTACAGACATACTGCACTACCAGAAGAGTATTCCGGAAATGTTTGTGCCAAACATACTGTGCTTTGCAAGTGAAGGAAAGGAACTGCAATATGCAAGTGTAGGCTGCCCAGTAGATAAATGGGGCCCTTGGTTTGCCGATGAGGACCGTCACCACGGAACACTTGAGGATGTAGAGCACAATTACATTTCTTTACTGACCCCGGAGCGTGTTCTTGACATTTACCGCTTCTATACAGTATTTACTGGCGGTGACAGTGGACGTAAAGTAAAGATAGTATGCCGTTACCAGCAATACCTGGGAGGTGAAGCTATTGTACAGCGTGTGCTGAATACATACCGGAACGGTAAAGGTCCTAGAAAGGGCTTGATTTGGCATTTTCAAGGTTCTGGCAAATCATGGCTTATGGTTTTTGCCGCCCAGAAACTGCGCCGTCAAAATGACCTTAAAGCCCCTACTGTTGTTATTGTTGATGACAGAATAGATTTGGAAGACCAGATTACCGGCGATTTTACACGTGCGGAGATTCCAAACGTGGACAACATAACCACTAAAGAAGAGCTTGAGACCAAGATTCACCAACGTAAGATACTTATCACAACAATCTTTAAATTTGGTGACCTGAATGAAGGTGAAGTCATTGATGAGCGTGATAACATAATCCTTCTTATGGATGAGGCCCACCGCACCCAGGAGGGTGACCTTGGTAAGAGGATGCGTACTGCCCTACCTAATGCTTTCTTCTTTGGTTTGACCGGTACACCTATAAACCGTAATGACCATAACACATTTGCTTGTTTTGGTAGTGAAGAAGATGAGTATGGTTATATCTCCAAGTACACGTTCCAGAACTCTGTTGATGATGGAGCCACCCTTGAGCTCAATTTCAAGACGGTACCTGTTGAAATGCATCTTGATGAAGAGAAACTACAGGCTGAATTTGATGCTCTTACGGACCAGATTAGCGAAGAGGATAAGCAGGAATTGGTACGTAGAACAACTGTTGAAGCCTTCTTTACTTCCGAGAAACGTATCAATGATGTCTGCAAGTTTATTGTAAGCCATTTCCGTGAATACATAGAGCCCACAGGCCTGAAAGCACAGGTTGTAGTATATAACCGTCATTGCTGCGTGAAGTATAAGAAAGCACTTGATGCTTTATTGGGTACAGATGACCAGACTACTATTGTAATGCATACTTCCGGAGATAAAGCAGATGACTATAAAGAATACAAGCGTAGTCGTGATGAGGAAAAGAAACTTCTAGACCAGTTCCGCGACCCACTATCACCTTTGAAGTTTGTAATTGTAACCAGTAAACTTCTAACCGGCTTTGATGCACCTATACTACAGTGTATGTATTTGGATAAGCCCATGAAGAATCATACGCTACTCCAGGCCATTTGCCGTACAAACCGCACATACAATGAGAACAAGAAATGCGGATTAATTGTTGACTTTGTGGGCGTGTTTGAGGATGTGGCTAAGAGTCTAGCATTTGATGAGGAGAGCGTTAAGACCGTCATTAAGAATATGGATGAAATTAAGACTCTTATCCCCACATTTATGCAAGAGTGCATAGAATTCTTCCCTGGAGTTGACCGCACCATTGGTGGCTGGGAAGGCCTTACCGCTGCACAGCAATGTCTGAAGGATGAAGGCGTGAAGACCAACTTTGCCCGCCATTTTGCAAGACTAGCCAAAGCCTGGGAGATAATATCACCTGATGAGTATCTGGCGCCCTACTCTAACGATTACACCTGGCTTGCACAGGTATATCAGAGCGTACGCCCGGTAAGCGGCGGAAATCTGATATGGAAGCTGTTGGGTGCCAAGACCATTGAGATTATCCATAATAACATTGATACAATTGACATAGGTGAAGCCTTAGAGGATCTAGTAATTGATGCCGATATTATCAACTCTGTACTGGATGATGAAAAGAAACGACAGAAGAAAATTGTGGAGGTGGAGAAGATGCTGAAGATTCGTCTGGGCGAGCATAAGGGAGATCCTAAGTTCAAAAAGTTTGCTGAGAAGCTGGATGAGTTACGTGAACGAATGGAGCAAAGCCTGATATCAAGTATTGATTTCTTGAAGCAACTGCTACAGCTGGCTAAAGAACTGCTTGAGGAGGAAAAGAAGATTGATCAGCCCCAGGATAAACGTGCTCAAGCTAGAGCTGCACTGACCGATCTATTTGAGAGCATTAAGACAGAAGAAACACCGTTTATTGTAGAGAAAGTGGTCAATGATATTGATAATGAAGTAGTCAACATCATCCGCCAATTCAACGATGCTTTTCAAAGTGTCACCGCAAAACGAGAGATAAAGAAAAAGCTGCGCTCTATTCTCTGGGTTAAGTACCAGATTAAAGACAACGATGTTTTTGAGAAGGCATATCAGTATATTGAGATGTATTATTAATTGAAATAGAATATAGTTATTTACAGAAGTATTTCTAAAACTGTTCTCCCAATGACAGTATCACCAAATAGTATGCAAACTATTACTCATAATATGGATAACGATAATAATATTATTAAACAAGTAACTGTAAAGGATCTTCTCAAAGGTTATTATTTTTATATCCCTTCTTACCAAAGAGGTTATAGATGGACAAAGCAACAGGTATATGACTTGTGTAATGACCTTCTTGAATATGCCTTCAAAGAAGGCAAAACTCCTCAATCCTTTTACAGCCTTCAACCATTGATTGTTAGGTATGGATTCTTCGAAATAAATGGAAAACGTCGTGAAGCCTATGAGGTTATTGATGGTCAACAAAGATTGACTACAATATTCTTGCTGTATAGATTTTTAGCAAAAAAACTAAGATATACGAATATGGATGATGTTTCCAATGATCATGGAAACAAGAAACTATATCATATTTATTATGAGACTAGGCCGAATGACTTTTCTATAATTGAGAAAACCGGATTTGAGCAATTAACGAATGGCGACATTAAAGATATTGACATAGCTCACATTGCAAATGCATTGCACTATATGAACACATGGTTGGAAAATTCCAAGGATGATGATCCTGATTGTGCTCAAGCTTTGTGTGGTTTGTATGGAATTGAGTATAATAAAAGTACTGTTCAACAGAAATTATTTGAACTTCTCAATGATGAGAACAAGCAACTTGGTAGTGTTCAATTTATCTGGTATGAGATTGGCCCCGCCAAAGATGCCATTAGGGAGTTCCTTTCTGAAAATAAAGGTAAGATTGGACTTACTGACACAGAGAAGATTCGTGCTCTTTTCATGCAAAGAAGCAACTTTGAAAACGATATACGAAATCTGAAGCAATTGAGTATTGCAAAGGATTGGGAACTTGTTGAAAACACTCTTCATAGAAATGATTTCTGGTCTTTTATAAGCAATGATATATCACTAGAGGATGGGCGTATCAACATAATATTCAAATATATATTCGATAATCGTCTCGAAACAAAAGACATCATCCAGGAGGGTGATTATCTATATAGATTCTTTTATCACCACCTAACAAAAAAAGAAAAGACTGATAAAGGTTCTGTAGTCGTTAACGAGGTAGAGGTCCTTTGGAAGCAAGTTATGGATTGTTTTCGCATGTTACAAAATTGGTACTACAATCCCAAAATATACAATCTTGTGGGACTTCTTGTAAAACATGGTTACTCCATAAAAGAGATATCAGACATCTATAATCGTGATGATGTAAACACTCATGATGATTTCATTTTTAATCTCAACAAAGAGATACGAACTCAAATAATAGATCCAATACCAATTAGAATGGGAAATTCAGAATTAGAAATACAGGAAGATGAAGAATACATAGATTTATTCTTTGACCATTCTAAAGAAAAGGCAATGATGCCAGATCTTCTTCGATTCATCAACATTAGAGAAATGAATAAGACCATAGACCTGGCTTTGTCTGATATTGATAAGGAAGATGACGAAAAAAAGAAATCTGACCTTTTGCGAGGAGCTCGCGATGTTATCAGCCATATTTATCGATTCCCCTTTGAGGCTCTTGACGTATTCAATTGGGATATAGAACATATTGATTCAGCAACAACCAATAGCCTAACTAAACCTAAGGATCAAGAAGAATGGTTGTTAGGTGCAGAACAATCACTGGGAGATAAGATCTTAAAGGATGATTATTACATAAAGCTAAGAGATAATAAAGAAGTCGCAGATGACGAAACGAAAAAAGAAATACTCACAGCAATGGTGAACCGCGTATACGACGTTGTTGAAGAGGACAGTTCTGTTATGAGAAAAAACTGGATAGGAAATCTCACGTTGTTGGATTGTGGCACAAACAGATCATACAAGAATAAGATATTTGCCTGGAAAAAAGAAATTTTACAAGATAGAATAAGATCAGGGGTATTCGTCCCCATTTGTACCCAAAATATCTTTAATAAGTCTATTCCAAATGTGACTCCATATGATTGGAAATGGTCTCATAAGGATAAGAAAGCATATCATGCGTATTTACTGAAAGAAATCAAAGAATTCAAGGATGAATTCGCTGATGATACAATCGAAAACTGAAACAGGATTCCAACAAATAAATGAATATGAAAACAACTAAGCTCCATACATTTAAAGAAGTTCTTACAAAAGGCATCACCGTTGATGAACTAGAAGAACCAATTAAGGTTTCTTGTTTTTTCATACCGAAGATTCAGCGCTCCTATGCCCAAGGAAGAAAATCAGAAAATGACATAAGAACGGATTTTCTTGACGACATTTTTTCGATACTAACTTCTGATAATGATTCTCCTTTGGAATTAAGTTTTCTTTTGGGATCGAAGCAGGTATTAATCAATGGATTAACAGATGGATTTGAGCTTCTTGATGGACAACAGCGCGCAACCACTCTATTCTTACTATATTGGTATGTAAATAATCGAGAAGAAGAAATATTGCCAGACTTTTTAAGAAGATTCACATACGAGACACGAGATACATCTACTGATTTTTTGACAAATATTTCTAAACAAAAGTATTGTTTCGATTATAAGAAGCCATCTGAAATCCTAAAAGCCAAAATCTGGTTTACTGATGATTTTAATTGCGACCCGACAGTTTGTGCGATGCTAAATATGTTAGACGACATCCATTCTAGATATAATAGTCTTAAAATATCAAATATATCAACAAGATTGGAACGTCTGCAATTCTATGTCCTATTGTTAGAGAAGTTTGACATGAACGATGAACTATACATCAAGATGAATTCTCGCGGATTGTCATTAATACCCTTTGAAAACTTCAAAGCATCAATAGTTCGATATATGAAAAAGCATCCCAAGGCGATATATGGTAAAGATAAGCCAGAAGCCGGAGAGAGTCCTTATTGGTTAAAGTTCATATCCAACATTGATGCACGATGGATTGACATATTCTGGCAAAATCCGATGTCCAACAACAATAACAACAATATAATAAACGAAGAAATAATGATTAACGATTTCGAAATTGGCAATCGTTATTTCCTTTTTTTTAATCGCTACTTTTTTACCAAATCTGCGATCTTGAATGGAGTTGAAGATAAAAAACTTCATTATTTACCAGATTTCTTTACTAACGAATGCGAAAAACCAGAAAATGAAAAAAGACTTAGGAAATGGAGTAATTATCTTGAATTGTTCAGTTTAATTGCGAATAGCCAGCAAAAAAACTCCTTGCCATCTGCAAAATACCCAGTATTCTCTGCAATTGAGAAAATATTGGAGACTTTTTATTCTCATCAAGATTTTATTCTAAAATGTATTCATGAAGATCCATTTGGCAACACGTCTGATTTTGACGTATTAAGAAAAGAAAAATATTATTTGCCTGATAAAATTATATTTGCGGCTACAACTGAATTCATAGAATCTATACCTGACGGATATGATTTTAGTTCCAACATCGTCAGAGAGAACTATAAACGAATGTTGAGAGTCGCACATAATGTAATAGAGAACACAACCATCGAAAGTGATGTGCCTGCTGTTGGTGTCATAAATTCACTAAGTGAAATAATTCATTTTAAAGGTGCAACTACTGATAATTTCTATTATAGTCTAGCCACAAATGAGTTGAAGAGTCGAAACGAACAACTTAAGGATGAGAGAGAGAAAGCTAAAGAGATGTTTGACAATGAAAACAAGTATGACAAAACTTGGGAAGATGCATTCATTGAGGCAGAAAAACATCCTTTCTTCAAAGGCTCCGTTTCGTTTTTCTTTACTCCACATGTAGGTACAAGTATTGATTTTAAATCACGATTCGATATAATTAAAGAACTTTTCGATGAGAATGGAATAACGGATAGGTATAAGAAGGATGAACATATATTGATTAGAGCCATGCTTAGTTGTCTCAACCATTGGGATAAAGCGGGTCTACAGGATAGATATTTTACAGAAAAAGCAGACAACAAAGACAAGCATCTTAAGACCATCGTTACTGGCTGTCCCGAGGTAAGAACAATGTTTTGTAATTATTTCAAAGACACAAGTATATCAATTTCTGATTACTTGCATAACATTGTGAATAATTCCTCTTGCGATCCAAAAGAAAGTAACATATCTTTCATGCTGTTATATAAACGTCTAATTAAGGACACAAATGCAAGTGCAATATTTGATGAGGTTAGCATCAGAGAATCCTCAAAAGGCTGTTTCTGTATTAAAAATAATCGCAGCTATGTCATTATGATTCCAAGTAAATGGTATGATCAATTAGTGTTGGATACAGAGCGTCATATTATTATTCCTTATCTTATCAAAAACCACTCTTTCGAATACGATGATGACAAACAAAAAGAACAGATAAACAGTCCTCTCAACGACTATTGGGCTTGGGGTGTTGACATTTATAAGCAATTGAAATACAATAATAAAGAATACTATTTACATCTATACTTTAACGAATACAAACAAGTGGTGTATTATATCTATGGCCCATCTGTCATAGATTTGGAAAGAGTTTTTCAAATATCAGACAATACAATTAAAGATGGTATTTGTTTACCTGAAACGGTTCCATATCAGTTTTACAAGGATATGCAACCGATCATTGATAAAATAACAGAAATTGAAAAGAATCTGTCGACATTAATGTAACCATATTATTATTCAGAATATAATCCGGGAATCGTTTGCATTTCCGGATTTTTTTGCTATCTTAGTTCTGTCTTTTGAGGGAGGGTTCTCCTCCCCACCAAGAAATCAAATTCTATTTATTAACTACCTGACGGCGGGGCCAAACAGACGGCTGCTCGCGCGCGGGACAGCGGTGTGGTTTGGCATCGGCCTATGGTGAAAAAAAAACATTGTCATGAAAAAACCGGACTTTTACAAGAGACTGGATCCGCATGGGCGGAAAGTGTATAATGTTAACGTTCCCCTGAAACCTCTTTCCGAGCGTTTCATTAAGCTGATGAACCAGAAGAGGCGGAGCAAGGATGCTACAGGGCATATGTTCTACAATCAGGAAGAAAGAGATTATCTGGGAAAGGAGTGCCTGGTTCTTCTGGCAGAACTTCATCCTGCCGATGCCTATTTATACATGATGGAAGACTAAATGATGTGTTATGATTATCAATGCACCTGTAAAGAAGATTCAAAAGCTCCTCACCTTATTGGGAGAGGAGCTTGATGGGGATGATAATGAGTTGATTGAAACTATCAAGCCTGCGCTTACTGCAAATGTTCCGGAACTAGATGAGGCGGGAGTGAATGAGCTGATTCGGATTATCAAGGAGAGGCGGAAGGAAAGGTTATTATAAGGCAATAAGAAACTATAATTTAAATATCTAATAATCATGTATTTATAGTAAATAACTGTTTCAAAAGTCTTAACCGAACTTAACAAATTTCCTTGCAATCTTACCAGATAAACGCAGTACGTTTGCATCGGAGTTAACACTCTGATTATTAAATATTTATATAAATTATTATTCCATTAAAAACAGAATTGTTATGATTCAGGATTATGAAACAAATTTGGTGTATTTGGCCAACGGTCTGAAGCATTATCGGCCGCTGTTTACTAACCTTGTCAGTGAGCTTGAGGGAGAAGATATCGCGTTCCGTTTTCTGCCCAGAACGGAATCTGATAAGCATGTTTGGGTGCGGGACTATATGCCTATTCAGATTCAGAAAGACAAATTCTTAAGGTATTGGTATGAGCCCGATTATCTGTGGGGGTTTGAATCTTACATCCCCCAGTACCGCGCCATAGACAAGGACCTGAACCTGAATTGCAAAAGCACCGACATCATTCTGGACGGCGGAAATGTTATTAAGTGTGCTGACAAGGTGATTATGACTGATAAGATCCTGAAGGAAAACCGATACCGCCACAAGAAAAAACTGATAAGCAAACTGGAGGACTTGCTTGAGGCCGAAATAGTACTTATTCCCTGGGACCGCGAAGAGGAGTTTGGTCACGCCGACGGTATGGTGCGCTACATTGAGGGCAACCGCGTGCTCATGAACAATTACGCCAAATTTGACCCTCTATTCAGGGATAAACTCATTAGTGCTTTAATCCCCCACTTTAAGGTTGAGGAGTTCTTCTACTATACTCCCCGCCACAGCCAATACTCCTGGGCCTACATAAACTTTCTGCAGGTAGGTTCAACCATTTTTGTCCCGGGACTTGGGATTGATGAAGACCTGCTGGCCGTAGAAAAAATTCAATCCATCTATCCTAACTGCAAGGTTATTAAGATAGACGGATGCCAAGACCTGGTCCGTGATGGCGGAGCTTTGAATTGCGTAACGTGGAATATTCAGGCTGATTTATCCAACAAAATCAGTTAAGTTGATTACATTTACATTCTAAAAAGATTGGATTATGATTAATGATGATTTTATTAAAGAACACTCTCTTTTGGAGTGTTTGCAGGAATTTAAGGGTGCTCAGAGCTATAATGGAAAAAGTAGGCTTGAGTGCGTTACTGAGGAGTTTGGATTATTAGCCAAGAAGTTCCTGTACGGAGGTTATCTAATGGTTGGTAATGATTACAGGATAGATATTTCAATTGTTGAGTTCTATTACCACGAAGAGAAGAAAGATAATAAAAACGGAATCTATGACTACATCGTTTATCATAGAAATGGCAGGTATCCAGGTAACCCCGTACCTCCATTCCAGACTATGTCACTTCATGCCCATACTTCCGGATATGATATTACATTTGAAGATCCCAAAGGTGGATATCGGGCATCGGCCCTTATTAGGGAATATGCCGTAAAGAATTGCCATACGGGCAAATATATAAAATGGAACCCCAAGGATAAAGGAGATGGTTATAATGAGGAGCCATCTGACAACCCTTTATATGATGACCGTTCTCAAAACCTCTATTATTATTTAAATGGTTTTGAATTAAACGGGAACGGAAATGAAATAAGATGGGAGCCAAATAAAGATGTTTCATACGATACCAAGCAGATTTATAGAGGACACAGAAAAAATGTGTTTGTGCTAAATGAAGATGGAAAGAAAAAGATAGAGAACAATGAAATTAAACTAGACGATAACCAATGGGCTTTTTCAAAAAGAGAAAACACGATAATCAAACATTCACACGATGAGACTGTGAACTATAAAAAATTCTCAAAGTATGAAAGATACGGAATAACTCAAGGAGAGTTCATTGAAAAATGACACATGGGGTCAGACCCCTTTTGCACGTTTTTGATTAATTCGCTATCTTTGCTGTATCTGATACCAGGGGTATTCCGCTAGGCATAAGGGTGTCAGTTGGGATGCCCCTTGTTGTTTGCAGATTATACTAACTATTAATACTATGCATTATGATTCCACAAGGTAATTCGTTAGAAGAGATTAAGACCAGAGAAAAAATCATTCGTGATTATTATCGTGAATGGAAAGAGCGCAATCCTTCACAAAGAAAGTTCAATCTTTCACTGAAAGAGTTTATCAACATTCGTATGGTTTCTATCATAGAAACAAGCGAGCATGCATCCAAGAGTTATTTATCAACTCTTGCCGTACTTCAACTTGATTCTATTCTTGTTGGAGCAAAAAAGGTCTCAATCAAAAAGACTAAACCAGGCAACAAAAACCAGAAACCATTTGAGAGGATATTGATAATGGAATATAAACTTACCGGCATCGGAACTGTAAAGATGACTGTTGGGGTTAGAAAACGTACACGCGAGAAAGTTCAATACTGTATAACAGCCATTGACAGCAAATAAAAAGCATCTCCGTTTGTAGGAGATGCTTAGATTTGCCCCTTAATGCGTGAGCGAGGTTTACGCCTTTCGGTGTGATGCTATGCTGGCGGGGACTTTGCACTACCCATATACATCGTCAGCCCACGACTTACTTAACTGGCGCAAAGATAATTGTTATTTTTGAATGATGCAAAAATGGTCTGACCCAATTTCACATTTTGCAGGACCCGGACATCGGGCCCAAAAGAAAAGATTTGCCGCCAATCCGTTATTCAATCAAAATGAGTACATTCGCAAAAACAAGTGATCTATAAATGTCACAACCCAAATTCATAATAACCAGAGCCGGAGTACTGCGCTTAGGGATGGTACGTCAGCACAAGGACCTGCTGCAACCCGAGGACGATTGCATCGGAGGCGGGTATTACCAGTTTGACTTTACCTGCAACCGCATGATACTGGATCGGGCATCGTATGACTTTGGAATTCCGCGATGGCATTTAATAGATTCGCTGAAGGTTCCGGCGGTATATCGTGGGCTGAGCATCGTCTACAAATACGACGATGATTTCCATGAAGATCTCCAGGTCAGCGACCAGCTAAAGATAGAGTATTACTGAAACTATACCCAAGCAAAGTTCTCCCGGCCGGCGCCAATCTCAAAATGGTACTTGGCTATGCCCAGGTCTATCTTGGTATATCCCATCATGGAGAATCCTTTATTGGCACGCACTTTATGCGTGTTGTTCTCTACGCCCAGATACTCAAACGAAAATTTCTGCTGGTTTACGGCAGTCGGTGCAAGCAAGGCGGCCTGAACTCCCTTCTTGAAAAGGCGTGCTGTCGGTGGCGTTGCTCACCTGCTCTACGGTCTTGATCTTATGGCCCACTCCCTGAGTCTCACCGTAGCCGAGCGCTATGTAACAGCATATCTTTTCATCAGCTTCAAGAACATAGGTTCCGGGAATCTTGGAGTAAGAGAGGCCTACCCAGCAGGTATTTAGCCCCAGCGTCTGCGCCAGCAGGACCAGATGCTCGCCGTAGTAGCCTACCAGTTCGTCCAGGTCATCGGCCTTCTTTCCGGCCATCACAAAATAGCTGCTGACATTACGGAATCTGCCGTATTTGGCTATCGTGCCCTGAAAGGCCTTCTTTTCATTCAGGATGAGCTGGATATGTAATCGGCCATCACGGTTTATGTCCGATATCCGCTTCTCAAGAACCTTTACAACATCATCGGCCAACGGCTGGTCCTTATATGCCCTCACGCTGTGACGGGCCTCAATTGCATCCTGTAGTGTCATTGTATTGCCTTTTTTATTGGTGCTAAGGTAGTAAAATATGTTTGAATTTATACTCCGCCAAAGTGTCCCACAACAATCGGACTCAGAGCATGCTCTCAGCGCAGTGCGTGTGGGACACACCCCCTAAAATGGGGGTATGTAACACACTCACCTGCCTCACAAGGCTCCTGAGGCCTTTCGTTGTGGGACACTTTGGCAAAAAACCGACGAAAAAGAAACGACATAAACCGTGAATGCACTCTTTTTCTTATTTTTGTTACTGATAAACAAAACAACAATATGGTAAAGCACATTATTCTCTGGACACTAAATCCGGAGCTGAGCGAGAGTGAGAAAGAGGCCGTAAAGGCCGGTATCAAGGAGGGACTGGAAGGCTTGGTCGGTAAGGTTCCGGGACTGATTGACGTAAAGGTGAACATTAGCGGACGGCTGGCATCGTCAAATGCCGATGTCATGCTGGACAGCACATTGGAAAGCGAGGAAGCGCTCAAGGCTTATGCCAAGCACCCCGCACACGTGGCTGTGGCCGACACCAAGGTACGTCCCTACACCGTTCAGCGCAGTTGTCTGGATTTTGAGATATGAAAAAGTCACTTGTCATAATCCTGTCCGTTATGCTACTGGCGGCCTGCGCCGACAGCCCCAAGCAACTAATCAAGCGGGCCGATGAGCTGTGCCGTTACATCCCCGACCATGAGTTGCTGGAAAAGTCCAGGGACTTTATGACGGCCGATTTCTACGCCGTACTGGACACCATGTTCTACCGGCTGCCGGCGCATGAGGCCATGGACCACGAGTGGCTCTATTACTTTGTTACCGGAAACGGCGGCACCATTGCAGATTTCACGGTAACCGGTGTAACCAAAATAGATAAGACGCATGCCACTGCAACCGTAAGTGTCCGCCAGAAGTGGGAGGACGGATCATTTGACCCGGACAGTGACATTGAGGAGCATCTGCTCTCTATGGAAAAGGTTGACGGAGTGTGGCTGATGAGTGATTTTGATGGTCACAAGCAGGACTGCATCAACTACATATCCAATAACCGCAAGGAGCAGGCTCTGCGCGATGCCATAAGCGATTATCTGGTAAAGGAAATCGGGCCGCAGTACAAACAGGGGGAGTTCTGTATCCCCACCCTGATGATCGTTGCGGCAGAGGAAACAGACACAAATCGGGCTCGTGTATGGGGTGATTTCTGGGTTTGGTGGTACAATCAGTCAGGAGATACGCTCATGACCGTATCGGGCGGAAATCATTCAGGTTTAATGGGCATAGTCATGCAAGACGGAAAGCCCGTTGTAACAGCATTCGTTCAGACCGTGGATGGTGCAGGCAATGACGCCAGCGCACGCAATCTTTTCGGCTCTCACTACGATATCTATCAGAACATGCACTCCAGCCAGGATGTCCGTGAGGCCGTTCGCCGCGAGCAACTGGGCGAGTATGTAAGATTTCATGACTTGAGCGTATATTATTACAAAGACTTCGGCTGGGATGCCGTAAAATTGTAAAGACTATGGAACCGTTCCTTAAGACAGTAGCAGAGGATCTGTACGGCAAGTACGGCGCTCAGGGCGGCGGGCTGGCCGATATCACGGTGGTTTTCCCTAACCGCCGCGCCAGGCTGTTCTTTGATGACTGGCTGTCAGCCTGCTCTACACAGCCTGTATGGTCACCGCAGTACACAACCATTGAGGAACTGTTCCAGTCTCAGTCTGACCTTAGGCCGGCCGACCGCATTGAGATGGTCACCCTGCTCCACAAGATATATCAGGAGGTGCTCCATACCGATGAGTCGCTTGACAGTTTCTGGTCATGGGGTGAGCTTATGCTGGCCGATTTTGATGATGTGGACCGAAACCTGGCACCCGCCGACCAACTGTTCAGCCTGCTGCGTGAGCAGCGTGAACTCTCTGATACATCTTTCCTTACCGATGAGCAGAGAAAGGCCCTTGAGCAGTTCTTCGGCGAGATGAAAGACGCCCAGCCCACCCAACTGCGCGAACGTTACCAGGCCGTATGGAGCGTACTGGGCACCATCTATGAGCGTTTCGGCAAACTGCTAAACGACAAAGACATAGGCTATAACGGCATGATTCAGCGCCGCGTCATTGCCAACCTTGACACGGAACGCTTAACTGCCCGCCGTTACGCCTTTATAGGATTCAATAGCCTGGACGGAGCCGAGAAGGAGCTGTTCCGCGCCATACAGAAGGCCGGCAAGGCACTCTTCTACTGGGATTACGACCCAGCATACACCGAGAGCAGCCTGCTGCATGAGGCAGGACGTTTCCTGCGTGACAACCTCAGGGAGTTCCCCAACGAGCTGCCGCGGGAACGGTTTGACGGCATGCACAAGGCCCGTCTTACAATCGTGGAGGCATCGACCGATAACGCCCAGGCCCGTTTCATACCCCAGTGGCTCAACTCGCTGAACGTTGAAAAAGCCGGCAAGGAGACCGCCATAGTACTGGCCGATGAAAACCTGCTGCAGCCCGTGCTGCACAGCATACCGCAGGAGCGCATAAACAATGTGAACATAACCATGGGCTACAAACTGTCAGAAACATCGCTCTACAGCCTTGTAAACGCCCTGATAGATATGCAGCGTCTGGCCGCCAGGAACAAAGGCCGGCTGAGCATACAGTCACTTAGCCGTGTGCTGGGCAACCCCATGACGGCAGCTCTGTGTGCCGATGCCTCCAAGATACTGGATAATCTGCGCGCCAGCCGCCGTATGTTCCCGGACATCACCGCCCTTACAGCAAGCAAGGAACTGGCCGTAATGTTTATCACTGTAACCGATAACCAGTCATTGCTACAGTATCTTCTGGATGTGCTCAAGGCACTGGTACCGGTTATCCGTGAGCGTGCTGACGACACCCTGTTCCAGCCCCTGAACCAGGAGTCACTCTACCGCATATATACCCAGATCAACCGCCTCAACTCCCTAATGGAATCCGGTAGTCTGGACTTAAGCACCGATACTCTGTGCCGTCTGATACGCTCCATACTGTCAACGACAACCGTACCCTTCCACGGCGAGCCCGCCGTAGGAATGCAGATAATGGGACTTATTGAGACCCGTAACCTTGATTTCAAAAACGTGCTGCTGCTGTCGGCACAGGAGGGTGCCTTGCCCAAATCCGGCCAGAGCGCATCATTCATTCCGTATAACATACGCGTGGCGTTCGGACTGACCACCATGCAGGACAAAAGTGCCGTTTCATCGTACAATTTCCACCATCTGCTCCAGAGGGCAGAAAATGTGACCATGGTCTATAACGGCAATGCCGATGCAAGCGGAATAGGAAAAGGACAGATATCGCGTTATCTGCTTCAGCTCATAGTGAGCGGTGCCGACATAAACCGCATCACGCTCAAGACAGACCGCCAGGAAACTGACGTAGAGCCATTTAGCGTAGACAAGACACCGGCCGTACTGGAGGAGTTGTGCAGCAGGTATGACTACACTAATCCCAAGACATATCTGTCACCATCGGCCCTGAACAGATACATGAACTGCCCGCTCCAGTTCTATCTGGCGCAGATAGCAGGCCTTAAGAAACCCGATGACACCGACACCGAGATAGACTTCGCCATGTTTGGAACACTGTTCCACAAGAGTGCGGAGTTGGCTTACAACTATCTGTCATCGGCTGGTCAGACCATAACCGCCGCCGCCATCGACTCACTGCTTAAGGACACCAAGCGCCTTGAAGGATTCGTGCAGCAGGCATTCAACGACGATTATTTTGCCCGAAAGGCCGTTGACAAGGCCGATTACAGCGGCACCCAGTCCATAAACTTTGACGTGATACTCAAATACCTGCGCCAGATCCTGCGCATGGATATGGAACTGTATGCCCCGTTCAATTATGTAGGCAGTGAGGATAAGGGTTATCAGCATGTCATAGAGGTCCCGGACCCGTTGCACAAAGGTTCAATGAAACAGATACGCCTTAAGGGTATCATTGACCGTCTGGACAGCAAGGACGGAATACTGCGCATTGTGGACTACAAGACCGGATCGGACAAAGGCGCACCGGACACGATTGATCAACTGTTCCCGCCCACCGACAGCAAGAAGCGCAAGAGCCAGGCCTTCCAGATATTCTACTACGCATACATCGTGAGCATGCAGCCGCAGTTCAACCGGTACCGTCTGGCGCCCACTCTGCTCTACACCCGTTCATCGTCCAAACCCACGGCCGATGACATCTACTACCATATAGGAAAGGATGTTCTGACTGATTTCAACGCCCAGTGCGGCCAGGAGTTCGGGGAGAAACTGATTGGACTGATATCCGAGATATTCAATCCCGATATCCCGTTCGCAGCCACCGACGATAAAGAAACCTGCCGCAACTGTGACTTCAGTCAACTGTGCGACAGGTCATGAGGTAAGATTATTATTCTGTCTTATTTCTTATGGAACTCCAGTTCCATATGGGAACCTGCAGCTCCACCTATAGCTGTCTTTTCATCAGTCAACTTGAATGAAAAAGATCTGAGGAATTCAATATCCATCTCAAAATCACTCTCGTCCATCGGATACCATTGATATGGCATAGCTTCAGTGTATGAAAGTTCCAATGTCTCGGAGTTAAATGCTCCGTCACCAAAATTCCAACTCCATGCATCTTCACCGGTGTACATACGGGCATCAAAGGCGTTCTTCATATCGAAAGAGAAATACAGCGAGTCATTCTCATATTTGTATGTACCTTTTAAATGGTCACCCCAAGGAATGATATAAACATCTACATCATTACCTTTAAAGATAAGGGTCATATTCTGATGCTCGTAAGGGAACCCTGCAGGAGCACCGTCCCAGCGTCCTTCAAGAGACGCCTTCACAGTTGAGTCATTCTCATCTTCATTCTCTTTGTCACACGATGTAAAAGTCATGCCCAGCATAGCTGTAGCAATGGCAAAAAACAAAAACTTTTTCATTTTATCCTATTGTTTGGTTAAACTTATCTGACCAGAGGATTTCCAAGTTCCGATGCCTCTACGTCATTCTCGTCCAGCTTGAATATCATGAACTGCTGGTTCTCGCGAGTGAACGGCTTCCAGTCACCGCCGTCAGGACCGTTGGGGTCGCCGTACTTGGCAAAGTTGGACCATGCGGTGAGCATTTTCTCAGACAGGTCCCAGTCACCCTGGGTCCAGGGACGCCAGCAGTGTTTCAGTGACTTGAACACAAACCACAGGTCCGATGAGTGGAACGCACCACGCAGACGCTGTGTCACCTCAGGATGCTTGCCGTCATCGGGCAGCGGACGGGCAAACTGATATGCGTATGCCTTGCCGCCCATCTCATAGCGGTTGACGCAGAAGTCTGCAATCTGGGTGCCCATGTTACCGGCATCGTTCAGTGTGTAACCTATCAGGTACGGAACCTGAGCCAGCGATCCGTCCAGACAAGCATCGTCAAATGATTCGGTCAGTACATATCCGTCTATATAAGGTGATATGGGTGATGCGGTGAGTACGCTGCGCTTGCCTGTAACGTTGGTATAGAGTCCGCCCAGTGCGAATATGGTCTCGGTGCTGGCACCGCGCAGCTGACGCAGTGTGGTAAGGTTGGCCCAGTCGCATACCTCCTTGGTCGATGCCTCGGCCTCGGCCAGTGTGGTCATACCCTGCTGGGGCATACCCATGCCCATACCCATTGCGCGGCCTGTAGGAGGAGTAGTTGCCTGCGGGCGCGGTTTTACGAGTCCGCTTCCGCTCATTATGACGGCCTTGTTGAACAGGCCCTTGGTCAGAGGTGATGCGCTCAGGAACTTGACGCTGCGTGATCCGGCGCTCTGTCCGAATATCATCACGTTATCGGGGTCACCGCCAAACTGGGCGATATTCTTCTTAACCCACTTCATAGCCTCAATCTGGTCAAGAGTACCCCAGTTGCCGGTTGCATGCTCGGGATCCTCGGCCGAAAGCTCGGGATGTGCAAAGAATCCGAACGGACCTACACGGTAGTTGAACGATACCAGCACAACATCCTTGTTAGCCCACTCCTGGCCGTCAAACTCAGGCTCCGATCCCCAGCCCTCGCGCATGCCGCCGCCGAATATCCAGATGGCAACGGGCAGCTTGGCATCGGTCTGACCCGGTTTCTTGGTCCAAACGTTCAGGTAGAGGCAGTCCTCGCTGTAGGGAGCCTCATCACCGTAACCCCACTCGGTTGTGTAGCCGCCGGGATAATGGGCTGCCTGGAATGGCGGATGACCGAATTTGTCACAGAGTTTTACACCTTCCCATGGAATGACAGGCTGCGGAGCCTTCCAGCGGTTCTGACCTGTAGGAGGTGCTGCAAAAGGAATGCCGCGATAAACGGTTACTCCCTTGATATCGGCGGGAACGCCCTGTATCTGTCCACCCTCAATGGTCAGGATAGGGCCGCCGTCCTGAGTGCCGCATGCCACAAGAGCCAGCATGCCAGCCAAAGCAAAAAACAGTTTCTTCATAAAGCACTTTGGTTTGATGCCGTGAAAGTAATAAAAACTTTCTAATTTTGAACTGAATATGGCAAACAACCTCACTGAGCAGTTTATACGTGAACATCTTACGGCCGATGTCCGCACCCTTGCGCTATCCGCCCGCCCCGACGGAGTGGACATGCAGTATGCCCTCACTCAGATATCAGGATGGCAGGCAGCACGCTTGAAAGTACCGCTTTGGGCTGCCACTGAGGGTATTGTCTATCCCAAGCATCTATCGCTTGAGCAGTGCACATCACAGTACATCGCTCAGTATAAGGCATCATTCATAGAGAGCCTTCTTGGCTCCGGATTCAAGATGGCCGATATCACCGGTGGAATGGGTGTAGATTGTTTCTTTATTTCCCGTTCTGCATCACAGGTTTACTACAATGAAATGTCGGCCGAACTCTGCGACTGCGCCCGTGCAAACTTCAAGGCTCTGGGACGACCGGAGATTGAGATAAGTTGCAGTACAGCAGAGGATTATATTGCAAGCCTGACCCCTGACAGCCTTGACCTTATCTACCTGGATCCCGCCCGCCGCGGTGATGCCGGCCGCAAACTGGTATCCATCAGCGACTGCCAACCTGATACCGTAGCCCTGCAGAATGACCTGCTCCGCATTGCACCCAACGTAATGGTCAAGTTGTCCCCCATGCTTGACATTAGCCGTGCGCTTACGGAACTCAAACATGTAAGTCACGTTTTCATCATAGGATTGGAGGGAGAATGCAAAGAGATTACCCTGCTCATGCTGCGCGGTTTTAAAGCCGAGCCCACCATCACCGCAGTGGACATAAAATCCGACGGAACTCCCGAAAGTGCGGTTTCATCGGCCAAAAGCACCGATAGCGCCCTGCCTCTGCCCATTGCAAAACCGGAGCAGTTGCAGCTCGGCACATTCATCTCGGAGCCATCGGCCCCCTACATGAAAAGCGCCCTCTTCCGCACCATCGCTGCCAGCACAGGCACCGCCCTGCTCCATCCGGACACCCACCTCTTCTGGAGCAAAGAAAAACCGGAGAAATTCCCCGGCCGCACATTCCAACTAGTAGGAATTATCCCCTTTGACAAAAGGTCCCTGTCTGCATTGGTCAAAACCCAAGCCAATCTCTCAGTAAGGAACTTCCCAGAATCAGCCCCTGCACTCCAGCGCCGTCTCAAACTCCGTGACGGAGGCCCCCGCTACCTCATAGCCACCACCCTCAGCGACTCCCGCCGCGTCCTCCTGGATCTCACAAAATGATACAATTGGGGTCTGACCCCTTTTGTATCATTTTACTTTAAGTTTCCTGACTTTGCCGTTCTTCCAGACTAGGTCAACGGCCTGGCCGGTGCGGGTGCGGATGCCGCGGATGTAGCCGTCGGGCCAGGCTGAAGGCAGTGCAGGCAATGGGTCAACCAGATGGTCCTCAGAGCGCAACAGCATCTCCATCACTCCGGCACAGCCTCCAAAATTGCCGTCTATCTGGAACGGCGAATGGGCATCCAGCAGATTGGGGTAAGTGCCGCCTCCACGGCGGGCATCGGGACCGCGGTAATTGTCGGGGCTGATATAGCGTAACAGGCGCCTATACATACGGTATGCGTTGTCGGCGTCCCTGAGTCGGGCATAGAGGTTTATGCGCCAGCCGCAGCTCCAGCCGGTAGTCTCAAACCCCTTTATTTCAAGAGACTTGAGTGCGGCATCGGCATATTCTCCTCCACTTATCTGATGACCCGGATATACTCCGAACAAATGTGACTGGTGGCGGTGTTGCGGATCCTCATCGGCCCAGTCATAGTACCACTCCATAAGATGGCCGTCGGACCCTATATGATACCCGCGCAATCGGCTTAAACATGAGCGGACCTTGCGGTTGAAGGCACTATCAGAGAGTACTTGTGAGGCATCGGCAGCATCCATGAGGCATTCCCGTATCATCGCGATATCAGCAGTTCCGCCATAAAGTGTCGCGCCATGAAATCCCTTGTCGGTAATGTATTTGTTCTCGGGCGATGTAGAGGGCGATGTTATCAGCTCTCCGTCTTTCTCAACCAGCCAGGCCATACAGAATTCAGCAGCACCTTTCAATGCAGAATAATCCTTCTTAAGGCGCTCCAGATCACGGGTAAACAGATAATGTTCCCAGATATGCGTAGCCAGCCACGGACTGGACATATACCAGTTTGCCCAGTTGGGATCACCTGACCCCAAGCCCACCGGATTGGCTGTCGCCCAGATATCGCTGTTGTGGCCCGATGCCCAGCCCTTATCCACACCGAGGTAATTACGGGCCGTTTCAATGCCCGATATGGACATATTGTTCACATAGTCCAGCATCACCTCATGCATCTCGGGCAGTGCTGCAGGCTCGGCCGGCCAGTAGTTTTCCTGCAGGTTGATGTTTATGGTGTAGTTTCCGCTCCAGGGCGGTTCCATGCTCTCGTTCCAGAGTCCCTGCAGGTTGGCGGGAACGCCGGGTGTTCGAGACGATGATATGAGCAGATACCTGCCATACTGGAAATAAAGAGCCTCCAGCTCCGGATTGGCCTGATTCTCATCCGAGTAGAGCTTGAGTTGCTCATCGGTAGGCAATGCCTTTATTCCGGGATCGGTCTTGCCAAGGTTTATTGTCAGACGGTCAAAGAAACTTTTGTAGTCAGCAGCATGATTTTTCCGGATTTTATCGAAGTTTTTGCCGCATACACGCGCCGCGTTGGCATCGGCCAGTTCCCGGTAAGGCAGCCCTTCTTTCACCGGATCATGGTCAAAACCGTTGAACGATGTGGAGTTTACTATCTTGATGACCGCCTCCTTTACACCTTTAAGGGACAGTGACTTACCATCGGTCTCAGTCCGGCCGTCACACTCCGCAAGCAGTATGGTGCGGTAATGGATTCCCCTGTCTGGAGAATACATGAAGCGCTCATGCCTGGTCCGGAAATAGTTGGGATAAGAATGGTATGCCACATAGCCGTCAACCGTAATGCGGCCATCGTCATAAACCGCCTCATGCGGATGCGGATAATCCAGAACCAGCTCTGCATCAACAGGTTGGGCGCTCTTGATCCTCACCACGATCACAGAATCCGGAGCCGATGCAAAATACTCCGTGCTGAAACTCTTTCCGTCACGAAGATAAGAGACTCTGGCTACTGCCTCCGATATGTCCAGTTCCCTGTTGTATTCCGATATCTCAGCCTCAGGATAGCGGATAGTGAGCGTACCCAGCGGCTGGTAATTCTCACTGTAATGCCCCTGGACCTTGCGCTGCAGACGCTCTGCCTTGCGGTAATCCTCGGCATCAAGCGCCATACGGATGGAGTCAATGTATCGGGCAGCCTCACCCCATCGGGTAAGACCGGGATACAACTCCATATCCACATGGTCCGCCCTGCTTTCCGGCTCCCCGGTCCACAGGGTTATATCGTTCAATGACAGCTTATCAGCGGCTGTACCGCCGTAAACCATCGCGCCCAGCCGTCCGTTCCCTATAGGCAGCGCCTCCTCAAAGTAAGCGGCAGGCCTGTCATAATGCAGTTTCATCTCTCCTTGCCGCGGTGTAGAGCAGGCAGTAAGCACAAAAGCCATCGCCAATATCGGAATGCATCTCATAAGCATATAATTTACCGCAAACTTAGGGAAACTTTCCAAATCCGCCAAAGTGTCCCACGCTAATCGGCCTTGTGAGCCTCCTGGCGCCCCTCACTGTGGGACACACCCCCATACAGAGGGGATGTAACACAACGATGCGCCCCACAAGCGCTGTGAGCGAGGTCGTTGTGGGACACTTTGGCAAAAACCATCGTATCTTTGCACCCGCAATGAAAAAACAGAGCAACATCGCAATAGGAATGGCTGCCGGAATAGCGGCCGGAGTGTCATACGGAATGAACCCGCTGTTTGCCAAGCCCTTGCTGGCCGATGGTGTCTCCATACCCACAATGCTTTTTTTCCGATACGCGATATCGGTAATCATAATGGCGGTGTGGATGAAACTTAAAGGCGAGTCCTTCCGCGTCAAGGCCAATGAGCTAAGGCTGCTGGTGGTGCTGGGCCTGCTGTTCTCCCTGAGCAGTCTTTTCCTGTTTGAATCATACAGATACATACCGTCCGGGCTGGCCACTACACTTGTCTATCTCTACCCCATCTTTGTGGCGCTGATAATGGTAGTGCTCAAGTCTTACCCCAACTGGCAAACTTGGATTGCCATTGCCGTAACATTTGTAGGCGTGATTCTGCTTAGCCTGCCGTCCGGCAAACTGTCACTCCATGCAGGTGGAATGATTCTGGCTGCCCTGTCGGCCTTGAGTTACGCTTTCTATCTGGTAATAGTGAACCGATCCACACGCATCCGCCACATATCCAATCACACGCTAACATTCTATGCATTAGCTGTTGGAACCGTATTGTTCCTGTGCTATCAGTACACCAGCCATGTACCATTTATGAATGGAGTAAGCACTTGGAAATCAGCACTCAACCTGACCGGCCTGGCCATATTCCCCACCATGATTTCCCTGCTCACCCTGGCCATAGCCACCCGTATCATCGGCCCCACCCGCACTGCCATCCTGGGAGTGTTTGAGCCCATAACAGCCATCCTCATCGGCACACTGCTCTTCCTGGAGCCCATCACCCCACGCATGGTCATCGGCATAACCCTCTGCCTTGCCGCCGTCCTCTTCATGTCCCTCCACCGCCCATCAAAATAGTACAAAAGGGGTCTGTCCCCTTTTGTATCATTCGCTCTTGACTACATCGGCCGGATTGGTCCGTGAGGTGACTATGACGCGGTGACCCACAGTCAGCAGGATAAGCACAGCCATACCAATCAGGGCCGATGCATATATCCACCAACTCACTGGAGCCGTCTTGGCAAACTGCTGCAGCCAGGGTCTCAATGCGATAGTGCCTGTTGAGAATGCCAGGGCCGATGCCACCGCAAGCGCCACGCCATACTCCTTGAGCAGGATATAAGAGATCTCTGCGATCTTGGCACCATGCACCTTACGTATGGCTATCTCACGGCGGCGCTCCTGACAGGACAGCGTAACCACCATATAAACGCCGGACACAGCTATCAGCATACAGGCAACAGCCAGAATCAGCATTATCTTAAGCAGATTATCGGCCGGCTTAATGAATTCTGACAGCCAATCGTCCATATATGAGCATTTTACATTTAAAGGTGCATCCTTAAGAAGGCTGTCCAATGCCGTAGAGAACTCCTTTCGCATATCGGGATTGATTGATACGGTCATTCCATGGTTGCCATTGTATTCTCCCCTACGGTACAAGCCCATCCAGTGTTCCTGCATATTGTTCACCACAAGCGGAATGGGATCGGACAACGGACCATCCAGATACACATCCCCTATTACCGCAACTACAGTTTGCGTGAAACCAGCTCGCCCAGCATGATAAACGGTCTTTCCAAGAGGATCTTCAAGCCCCAGCTTACGGCACACATTCTCTGATATTACTATCTCATCGGTTCCGATAACATCCGGCAGACTGCCTGCTATAACCTTGAATCCGTATGCATTATTGCCCACGTTGTCTATGGGCAACTCTATAACGCTGACCTTGAGAGTATCATCAGGGCTTAACTTTATATCATATCCTTGAGTATACTTGGTAAGGGACAATAAACTATAGTTCAGGAATCTGCACTCATTAACCATGGGCAAAGCATTCAACTCTGTCTTGAGCCGGTTGAGGAACTGTTCACGTGTCTGTGCTATCTCCTGCTTTATACGGACCTCCTCATCCCATTCCGGTGGCTCCATGTAGTTTACTTTGGTCCAATAGATTTCATCATCACTTCCAACATCCAATACCGCCACGCCATTGGTCCCTACTCCCCAGAATTCACTGCGTACAAAATTGAGCTGATGTATTATCACTGCAGTAAAAAGTATGCAGAACAGGCTGATGGTTAACTGCACCGTCAAACCGGTAATTCTGAAACGCCTGCTGCGCGAAGTTCCTTTTGTCATAACTGCGCTCAGCGATCCTTTCAGCATATAGGTCATTGAAATGACACCTGCAATCATCGAAAGCGCAAATATCACCGCCATGACAGCCACGCACCCCCATAATATCCGGACGGGCAGACCTCCTATCAGGGTATACTCCGAGAACGGATCCTTAACCCACAGTATGACAACTATAGCAATGGAGAGTGCTATCAGGAACATCACCGCCAGTTCAACACACATCATCTGTAACAGTTTCCTGAAAGACGAGCCGCATGAAAGGCGCAGTCCCATCTCCTTTCTTCTGCCAGTGATACGTGACACCGTCAGAGTGATACAGTTCACCACTGCACATAATATAAGGAGCAGGCTTATGAGCATAAAGATCCTGATATGTCTGATATCCATCGGACCCTTTATATTCTTGAGGTGTAACTTGCTCACATTGGTCAGATTCAGATCATATTTGTCGTGGAACTCAGCCGTGAACTTATCTAAATCAACACCTTTGCGCACCTTGATAAATCCCATTGGACCGTCATTTGACATGCGATAGTCATTCACATATTCATCACTCCATTCTTTTGGCGTGAAGCCGATGTCATCCAAAGGGTTATTTATTCTGAATATTCTATTATTGGTGTTACGGGACACTTTAAGAAATGAATGGTTGATGTCGCTGAAAACGGCAACCACTCTCATACCGGATTCATCGTCATCATCACCCACCATTGTTATATTGGTTAGGATTCTGTTATACTGACCTACTGTCAGCAACCTGCCTATGGGATCAGTATTGCCAAACAGCTCTTTTGCTACGCTTTCTGAAATTGCAACGCCATTCTCCTTTGTCTGTTCAAAATCACCTGCCACTGCTCTTATTCCGAACATCTTCACAAAATTATCATCCAGACTCATCCAATTGGCCAGGAACAGATTAGCCGTGCCCACCATCTCGACCTGTGGATCATTGGCGATTATGCTCAGTGCTATTTTATTTACCGGAGTATAGACCTGATTCATAGTCAAAGTACCGGAAACGGCGAACATTCGTTTCCAGTCCTTATACTGCTTATCATATGTGCTGTCAAACCAATACCAGTAAGCAGACAGGGAGAAGGCTACAAAGCCTACAGCAAGCCCCAGTATGCAGATTGTGTTCTGGAGTGCATATTTGCGTAAGTTACGCAGGGCAATCTTGATATAATGCAAAAACATAATAAGGACTTTTGTTTTGCTCCAAAATTACTTCTCCGCTGGGCCATTCTCCAAGAAAAAAGAGCTCAATCAGCAAAAACGCAGCAAAATCGTCCAATTTTTTGACACTCCCGCCCCACAAGCGTTGTGAGCGGGGCCGATGTGGGACACTTTGGCAAAATTTTGTAAGTTTGCAAAAAAATTTTGCTCATCAAATGAAAAAGGGAATTATCACATTACTGACCATCTGCCTGTCAGCCGCCAACGCAGCGGCCGTAGAGGTGCCGCAACTGGCCAACGTCCAGGCACGTAACGTTACATCGCTCAACGGAGAGTGGAATTACATAATCGATGTGCAGGAGGAGGGCTACTATGACTACCGAATGAACCCCACCGCATGGGGATTCTTCAGGAACGCCAAGCCCCAGCGCCCCGAGGACCTTATTGAATATGATTTTGACAAGGCAGCAGTCATGAACATACCCGGCGACTGGAACACCCAGAATGAACAGCTGTTCTTCTATGAGGGGACCGTCTGGTTCAAGCGCTCGTTTGAGTGGCACAGTAAGGCCGATGACCACAGGACCATACTCTACTTTGGTGCAATCAATTACGAGGCCCGCGTGTGGGTGAACGGCAGGAACGCAGGCTATCATGTGGGCGGATTCACCCCGTTCAACATGGACATTACGGACCTGCTTGCCGATGGCGATAACTTTGTGATTGTCAAGGTGGACAACAAGCGCAAGGCCGAGAATGTCCCCACCCAGATATTTGACTGGTGGAACTACGGCGGCATAACACGCGACGTATTGCTGATCGATGTGGCTCCCGTCTATATTGAGAACTACAAACTCAGTCTGGACAAATCGGCCCCGGACCAGATCAGTTTCAACGTCAATCTGAATGAGAAGCTGGCCGGCCGGCAAATAACGCTGAGCATCCCCGAGCTCAAGATTACCAAAAAACTTGTGACCGATGACAATGGAACCGCACAGGTACAGTTCAAGGCCAAAAAGCTGCAACTATGGTCACCCGATAACCCCAAGCTCTATGATGTGGAGATTACGCTGGCCGATGAGACCATCAAGGACCGGATAGGATTCCGCACCATCGAGACCAAAGGCAAGCAGCTGCTGCTGAACGGCAAGCCCATATTCCTGAAAGGTATAAGCATCCATGACGAGAAGCCCAACGGCGGAGGCCGCACCAACAGCGTTGACGATGCCCGCACCCTGCTCTCCTGGGCCAGGGAACTGGGCTGCAACTACGTACGTCTGGCCCACTACCCCCACAACGAGTATATGGTACGTGAAGCCGAAAAGATGGGCATACTTGTCTGGTCCGAGATACCGGTCTATTGGACAATTACCTGGACCAATCCCGATACCTACGC
>CACZMI010000004.1 GCA_902782245.1 uncultured Bacteroidales bacterium
TTAACACCAAGGTTACGCCGGCAATAGTAACCAGTCTTACAGAACCGCAGGGTTCGCTTACGGCAGGTATCAATGGAATGCTCGATACGATCAAGCAGCAGCTTCTTGACTCTGTTGATCCGGGACTTGGAAAACTCAATCAGGATCCCGGAGCTTCAAATTAAAAATATTAAAGATTAGGAGTACACTACTATGGCAGATATTGTTTTTAAATATGATGAGATGAGAACAGCAGTAGCACAGATCGCAGATATTTCTGCAAGATATAAAGCAGCGGCAGATAAATTCCAGTCGGATTTCGCGGCAGCGACAGCTTCATGGGAAGGCGCAAGCAAGGATAAGCTCACAGCATTTGTAACCGGTCCTGTAAATCAGTACATGGGAACAACAGTACCGGCAGAAGAGATTGCAATTGCATTGCAGAATGCAAAAGTCATCGCCATCATGGATCGTTGTGCAGGTTACAGCGCACAGGGAGGTCCTCTGGCAGCAGATGTGATGGCAGCATTATACAGAGCCAAGAATCAGGCAGAAGCATTCAATGTATTATACGGTTTGTCCGGTCGTGATGTACAAGTAGAGGATATCGAAAGCTTGTATGCCCAGATGCAGCAGATTGACTTCAAGCCCGCCAAAATAGATTATGTTCGCAGTTATATCCCCGCTCCCGATCCCATTGAGAGCCAGATTAACGATGCGGTACGTCTTATTGACAGTGCCAAGAAGCCGCTTGTACTGGTAGGCCACGGCGTAGAACTGGGTAATGCAGAGAAAGAACTTGCCGCATTCATAGAAAAAGGTAACCTACCGGCAGCCCGCACCCTTCTGGGTCTTGCTGCCCTGCCCACTGACCACCCGCTCAACATGGGTATGCTGGGAATGCACGGAAATCTGGCACCCAACGTAAAGACCAACGAGTGCGATGTCCTTATTGCCGTGGGTATGCGTTTTGACGACCGCGTAACCGGCACATTGGATACATATGCCAAACAGGCCAAAATAATACACCTGGATATAGACAAGTCCGAGTTCGGCAAGAACGTCAAGCCCGATGTAACCGTACTTGGAGACTGTCGCCTTACACTCAGGCTCATAACCGAGCGTATGGCCAAGGCTGACCATAAGGAGTGGATTGAGAGTTTCAAGGCTCTTGACAAGGAAGAGTATGACAAGGTCATTGACAGCGCCATACATCCCACAGGCGGCCCGCTCAAGATGGGTGAGGTTGTGACTGCCGTAAGCGATGCCGCACCTCAGAACGCCGTTCTGGTAAATGACGTAGGCCTTAACCAGATGTTCTCATCACGATATTTCAAGTATCGCAGCCCCCGCAGCATAGTGACATCGGGCGGTCTGGGCACGATGGGATTCTGCATGCCCGCAGCCATAGGCGCCACTTTCGGAGCACCTGATCGTACCGTTCTGGCCTTTATGGGTGACGGAGGTTTCCAGATGAACATCCAGGAACTTGGAACCATCATGCAGACACAGGCTCCGGTCAAGATGATCCTGATGAACAACACCTACCTGGGTAACGTTCGTCAGTGGCAGCAGATGATGTTCAATAGCCGATACTCATGCACCCACATGATGAATCCGGACTACAGCAAGATAGCAGCCGCATACGGAATCCCCTACCGTCTGGTAACAGACCGCAAGGAGCTTAAGGATGCCGTGGCCGATATGATCAAGACCAAAGGTGCATTCCTTCTGGAGACAGCCGTTATGGACGAGGAGAACGTAATGCCCATGATCAAGCCGGGCAGTCCGGTGGATAAGATGATTTTTAGCATAGACTAAAATATGGAGAACGAAAAGAAGTTATACACACTGATAGTTCACTCTGAGAACATAGCCGGTATCCTGAACCAGGTTACCGCAGTGTTCACACGCCGTCAGGTAAACATTGAGAGTCTGAACGTATCGGCATCGTCAATACCGGGCGTTCACCGCTACACCATAACCGCCATGGCCGATAAGGAGACAATCGTAAAGATTGTGGACCAGATTGAGAAGAAGGTGGATGTGCTGCAGTGCCAGTACTTTACCGATGATGAGATATTCATGCAGGAGGTGGCATTATATAAGGTGGTAACCTCCGTGCTGACCGAGAACCCCGAGATGTCCAAAATCATACGCCGTTACGGCGCCAAGCTGATTGAGGTCAACTCAACCTTCTCTGTCATAGAGAAAACAGGTCGTACCGAGGATATCACAGCCCTGAACCATGAGCTCTCCGCACAAGGCGGAATGCTGCAGTTTGTAAGTTCAGGCCGCGTAGCCATCACCCGCGCCCGTATTGAGCATGTAAACGAGTATCTGGACAAGATGGAGGCCAGATACGGCAAGAAGTAAATAGAGTATTTAACTACATAAACTAACAAAACTATGAAAATGAATTTCGGCGGTGTCATTGAAGAGGTAATGACACGTGAGGAGTTCCCGCTGGAGAAAGCCCGCGAGATACTCAAGAATGAGACAATTGCAGTTATCGGTTACGGCGTTCAGGGCCCCGGCCAGGCTTGCAACCTTCGCGACAACGGTTTCAACGTAATCGTTGGCCAGCGTCAGGGCAAGACCTATGAGAAGGCTGTTGCTGATGGTTGGGTTCCCGGCAAGACTCTGTTCTCAATCGAGGAGGCTGCCCAGAAGGGTACAATCATCTGCATGCTTCTGTCCGATGCAGCTCAGATGCAGCAGTGGCCCAACATCAAGCCTTACCTGACCGCAGGCAAGACCCTCTATTTCTCACACGGTTTCGCAATCACATGGAATGACCGCACAGGCGTTGTTCCTCCCAAGGATATCGATGTTATCATGGTTGCTCCCAAGGGTTCAGGTACATCACTGCGTACAATGTTCCTTGAGGGCCGCGGCCTGAACAGCTCATACGCTGTTTATCAGGATGCATCAGGCCATGCTCTTGACAAGGTTCTGGCTTTCGGTATCGGTATCGGTTCAGGTTACCTGTTTGAGACCACATTCGTACGTGAGGCCACTTCAGACCTTACCGGTGAGCGCGGTTCACTGATGGGTGCCATCCAGGGTCTGCTCCTGGCTCAGTATGAGGTTCTGCGTGAGAACGGCCACACTCCCTCTGAGGCTTTCAACGAGACAGTTGAGGAGCTCACTCAGTCACTTATGCCTCTCTTTGCACAGAAGGGTATGGACTGGATGTACGCCAACTGCTCAACAACTGCACAGCGCGGTGCTCTTGACTGGATGGGCCCGTTCCACGATGCCATCAAGCCCGTTGTACAGAAGCTCTATGCCAGCGTAAAGTGCGGTAACGAGGCTCAGATCTCTATCGACAGCAACTCAAAGCCCGGATATCGTGAGGGTCTTGAGAAAGAACTGGCCGCCCTGCGCGACAGCGAGATGTGGCAGACCGGTGCAGTTGTACGCAAGCTCCGTCCCGAGAACAACTGATCCTGATCAGCAAACACAAAAAAGAATCCCTCGGAATTGTTTCCGAGGGATTCTTTTTTATATCTGTATCAATCAGAATATCTTGTAGCGGTTGTCAACAACCTTTGCCTGATAGTAGAGTTCCTCTATCAGAGCATTCATGATACGGCTTGAGGCTATGCTGCGTGTACGCAGTTGCTCAGACTTGTCATCCAACTCGGCCGAATATGAATCTGGAGTGATTTTCTCTGCTACGAATACGCAATTCTCGCCCTTCATGGGAGCTGTAAGTTCATTCTCCTGCAGGTTGAATACGCTTGCACCGATAGTGGGCTCGTTTGCATAAATAGCACTGATGAAGGCGTCATTGTTGAAGTTGACCATTCTGATGGTATCCATAACCACACCGTCAATAGCCTTTACCTCATCAAGGCTCTTTCCGGCCAACTGACCTTTAAGCATATCAAACTTCTTGTTTTTAAGTGCTCTGAGTGTCAGGGCGGGAGTGGCATCGGCTATGCTACGTACGCCGCGCGGATGAATCTTCTCAACACCTACTGCAAGCAGATGATCGTTGGCGTTACCAACCTCATATATACGTGACACTTCACCTTCCTGAGCCTCAAAAGCCCAGCGCAGTGCCTCATGTGACTTGGCCACGCCACCTATTGTATGAGTGTAGTTCTCATAGTTGGGATAGAAGAGAAGACCGAAATCTGAATTTTCGGCATTGTTCTTCAGATCATCAACAGTGGTGTTCTGTGACAGGAATGAACTGAGTTTGTTGTAAGCGGCATTGCTGGTCTCCTCGCTGAATTCAACAGGACGCTTAAGTACAGCAAGATTATACTTCCTGACTGGAGTCCTTACATCAGTAACCTTGATGATAAGGATTGCTCCGGGTATCTCAATCTTTGAAATCTCACCCTTCTTCATACCGTTAAGGGTGTTCAGGAACAATGCGTTCTCACCGCTGATGGCAGCCGGTTCATAAGAATCGGCGGCAAGCCACAACTCAGCGGCAGCCTGTCCGTAGTTACCTGCTATCGCTGCAAAATCAGCACCCCTCTTACCGGCAGCAGTCATAATACTGTCAGCACGCTTTGCGGCAGCCTCCTCATCGTCCATAACCACCTGGATCATGGCATACTGGATAGAGTCATAACCGTTGACGTCAGAAATGTACTTGAATGCGTTGTAGGTATCGTCATCGGCATTGTAATACGGGCCGAATACACCGCCTGCCTTTACTGAATCAATTCTTTCAGCTACATCCTCGGGAAGGTTCTTTGCAGAACGGGCCACCTCACTGAACGCAACAGCAGAACCTGAACGGCGCAGGAATGCGGCATAGTCATCAATATCACCCTCCATCTGGTCAACGAGTTCGTTAACCTCGGCAAGCAGAGCCTCACGGTCAGCCTCTGAAGGAAGTATCTCGTAGTCGATGTATACGATATCACGGCTCTCAGAGTAATTGTACAGAGCCGGCTTGAGTTCATTGTAAACGTTCTTTATATCCGATGAGTTGACATTGGCGTCTGCATCGGCAATTGTTGTGTAAGGCAGGCAGGCAACCAGAACATCTGTTCTCATGATACGGTTCTTGAATGCGTTCTCAGCAGCAGCGGGGTTGGAGAGAATTGCACCGTTAACCAAAGCGGAATACTTTCTGTAAAGCAGATTGCTCTTAATATTCTTCTCGATGAAAAGCCAGTAGTTGTATACGCTTCTGTAATACTCATACTCCTGTGCCGAAACCAGTTCGGGATTCAACTCGTTGAAGAAAGCCAGGAAATCCTTGAGCTTGTCAGAATCAAAAACACCCTCCTCATTGCTGAAAGGAGTCTGTGAAAGAACAGGATCTGCACCGCGATCGATAACGTCCCTTACCTCTGCATCAGTAACAGTCAGACCTATACCCTTTGCCTCTTTTTCAAGAATACGGTTACGTACCATGGTAGCCCACACCTCATCCTTGAGTGAGTTCTGGTCATCTTCGGTAAAGTCCTGGATCTGGTTGGCAAACTTGACTACGTCAGTATAGACCTCAAGTTCATCCTGGAAATCCATTGCAGTGATATCCTCACCTGCTATAGTACCTACATACTGGACTCCCTGATTGGGACGGATAATCTTCCATGCATCACCAAGAATGAAGGCCAGCATAGCAAGACCGATAACGATAAGAAGCAGTGGTCCTTTGCTTCTGATTTTCTGTAATGTTGCCATTTCTATTGTTGTTTTTATTCGTTTTTGCCTGTAAAAAAACCGCCAAAGCGGGTAAAAGCGCACAAAATTACTAAAAAATGTTCTAAAACTCCAATAAGCGCTTATTTATTTAGTGTCAGTTCAACCAGTTCAATCTTAGTCTCTCCGCGTTTGAGTATCCTGAATGAATAATCGCCCACATTCACCTTCTCATTCACCTTGGGGAATCCCTTGGTCCTGGTCAGTATCAGACCTCCAACGGTCATATATTCATCGGACTCCGGTATATCCAATCCGAACATGGAGTTAACCCTGTCTATCTCCATGCGTCCGGACAGCAGGTACCCCTCGTCGGTCTTCTTTGCAATAAGGTTCTGGACATCATGTTCATCCTCTATCTCTCCAAGGATCTCCTCGATAATATCCTCCAGGGATACTATGCCCGATGTGCCGCCAAACTCGTCAACCACCACGGCAAGACTCTTCTTACGCGCCATGAGTTGTTTCATAAGTTTCTGGGCTGCAAGAGTTTCGGGCACAAACGGCACCGTCTGTATATGGTCGCGCCAATCATCCTTGTGACGGAACAGTTCGGACGAATGGATATAGCCGATAATATGGTCCATATCCTCCTCATAGACCAGAATTTTGGAATAACCTGTCTCAATGAACATCTCCCTCAGAGCATTCCATGAAACCCCTTTCTCCACAGCGCATATCTCATTACGGGGAACCATGCAGTCACGGGTCTTTACGTTTGAGAAATCAAGCACGTTTTGGAATATGCGCACTTCCTGATCCGGTTGACTATCCTCCTCTTTTCCGGAAAGCGCGGACTGCACAAAGTAATCCAGGTCCACTTTTGAGAAAGCCTTGGCCGTATTCTCCTTATCGATCCGTATGCCCAGCATCCTGAGCAGCATCCTTGAGAGCCATGTGGTAAAAAGGGAAATGGGATACAGGATGATATAGATCAGATAGACGGGGAATGCCAGGAAATTCAGTTTGCCGTTGGGATTGAACCGGAAAATGGTCTTGGGCACGAATTCGCCCACCACGATGACTATGGCGGTTGATATGAGCGTCTCTATTACAATGAGCAGGAACTCATTGGATATCAGTCCGTCCGGCATCAGCATCTCTATCAGATGAGCCATCATCGTGCTATAGAGTACAAGCGCGATGTTATTGCCCACCAGCATAGTTGAGATATAGATATTGGGATTGCGGAAGAACCGCTCCAGAAGACGGGAACTGAATGTATGACGTTCCACATCCATCTCAAATCTGAGACGGTCGGCCGATACGAACGCAATCTCAAGTCCCGAGAAGAGCGCCGAAAAGAACAGCGCCACCAGCATTATGATGAGAGTGTGGCTCATTTGGTATCGGTAATTGGGAACACCCCTTCGGTCTTGCGTATGGTATACTCCGTCAGGTTGCCGTTGGACTCAAAACCATGGCCTACTATTATCTGCTTTTCCTGTCTGATATGTATCACGCTGTCGGAGTACATCCTGTTGGTATGGTTGTTCACGAAAAGTTCGGGAGTGTCAAACTCCTCATTCCTTATGTTTTCGGCGTGAACGTTGCTTATCAGATGCCATATCTCATCATCAATCATATAGTATGCCGTATCGGCTACGAGTTTTGACTCCACCTGCATAAGAGAGTCCAATATTTCAAGCATAACCCCCTCCTCCATACTGTAGAAAGGCGGCTTCATCTTGTCAAATATCTTCCACTCCTCGGCTATCACATGATATCGTATCATGCCGTTCTCGGATATCAGCATATCCACTCCGCGGGTGGTTATGACCGATGTGGAGTCACGGCTGGTCACCGCCGGTCCCAATTGTTTGTCCTTGTTGGAACAGGAGAGGCAGAAAAACGACGAGACAACCGCCAGTATGACGGTTGCCAGGTACGTTTTCTTTATCATCGGTTCAAAACCGGTGGTTTGTATCATTTATCTGATAGTGGTAGTCTCGTTTATCCAGCCCTTGATCTCTACCTGATCACCCACCTTGTATCCGAGCATGAACAGGTCATCGGGCTGCGGGCACTGTTTCTTGTAAGAGCTGATAAGCTCATTGGCCTTGGCAGCAACAGAAGAATCAACCTTCTTGGCCTGCTCCAGCTTGTCAATCACTGCAAAGTATGCGCAACGGTTCAGAGCGGGCTCGCTTGACCAGTCATGCTTTACGGCATAGAGCTGAGCCATAAGGATGTATGCATCACCTCTGTTGGGGTTGTTCTGCAGGCACTTCTGCAGGCATGAACGGCTGCGGTCATAGTTATCCTTTGCAAAGTACAGTGAAGCCATGAGGTAGTAGGTTCCGGCTATGCTGGTCTTGTCATCATCCAGTTCAATGGCCTGATTGTAATACTCGATAGCCTTGTCCGTATCATCACGCTGCTTGTAGTAGAGAGCACCCAGAGCCTTTGCTGTTCTGGCAGAAGGCTGGATGGCGTGAGCATACTCTGATGCAGCAAAATAAGCGTCGCTTGTGTTGCACTCAAACATCTGCATGATCTTAACTACCTTAGTCAGATACTCCAGGTTATCCTTGTTGGCCTCGATCTTGGGACCGTAGATAGCCTGCAGAGACTCGCAGTCAGCGGCACCGCTCTTTACAAAGTGGCCGTCGATATTCTCCTTAACTGTGGTAGCGTTCTTAAGGACATCCTCGTCATCCTGATGGTTTGCAATGAATACGTCAATGAAACCGGCGCAATCAAGATAATCCTGAATCAGAGCATCGCGGTACTCTTCATTATCCTTCTTGTTTGTATAACGCTGTGCGGAAACTGTCATCAGGTCATCCAGTACATAATACTGAGTCTCACCCTGACCCAGATCAACAGCCTTACGAAGGAGTTCATAAGCCCTGCTTACTGATACTCTGGGGTTGTATACCCTGTAAGCATGACCGTACTGTCCGTAGATTTCAGCCTCAGTCACCTTGTTCTTGGCCATTGCATTCAACTGATCCAGATACTTGAGGCGCTGCTCGAACACCTCGAACAGTTCATTTGAATACTGAGTCATAAGATCGGTGTTCTTCTCCTTCTTGGCGTCATTGTAAAGTGACTGAAGTATTCTTATACCATATGTATAAGTGTTTACGGAAGCAAGAGGAGCATCGTGGAATACATCCTTCCAACCTGACTCGTAAGCCTCCTTGTAGTTCTTGGTCTTGACATATTCAGTATAGATGCTGATGTTCTTTAAAGTGTTGATACTATCCTGTCCGTGTCCGTAACGCGAACCGTCTTCCACGCCCTTCTGTGCATATACACCTGTAACCGTAACAAGTGCCAGAGCAATCAATCCAATTTTTTTCATATCGTTTAGTTTAGTACTTTCATTAATAAGATATGCAAAGATACAAATAAGTTAAATCAACGCAACTGTCAGTCTACCATCAGTTTCATGAACCAGCGTTCCATAAATGTCACTCCTATGTTGATCCTTATATAGTTCTCGGATATCATTCCTTTGGACATCGGCTGGACCCTTATGTACTCACCCGACACATGCAGATTGGAGATACTGTTGTATGAGGTGTTGAACGGCAGGGTAAAACCTGCGCTCACTCCGAACTGCATCGGACCCATGGAGTCGCCCACCTTGAAATAGGATTGCGAGAAATTCAGACCCACCTGATAAGAGGTACGCAAAAGCAGGTTGCGGCTCACGGCGTCGGGTTTTTTCATGTATCCGACTGCGGCCGATACTTTGTCACTGCCTGTCTTCTGGCCAAAGAAACTGGCCTTGGACCATGTCTGATATGAGACATCGGCACCGATTATGCCTTTTTTCCAATGATATGTAAAGCCGGCCGACATGAGATCAGGCATTGAGAATGCATCGGCTATGATGACAGTATCACTTACCGAATGCCTGTCTGTAACGTAAGTATCGCTTTTGAGCGTCTGTGCAGGAGCGAATGTGGCGCCCAGGACCAGACTCCTGTCCGGTGAGAAAGACATTGTACCCTGCGCACCGAATTCATATCTGAAAGCGGACATCTCCGTGTTGTATGTCTTTTCTCTGGACTGAACCTCGGATGACGAGTATGTGTTGCTGATGTAATGGTTTATGTCTCCGCTCAGATAAGCTGCGTTAACACCCACGGAGAGCCATTTGGTGGGTCTCCATCCCAATCCTCCAAGGAACTGGCGGACTCCGCCGGAACCCGAATTGGTAATGGTTGACGTTATCTCACCGTCCTCATCACGGCGTACCGGTTCAGTTTTGGAAAAGCCGTAGCCCACATTTGCAAAAGGCATGAAACCCACAGTCATTCCCACCTTGGGCAAAATTCTGAACTGCATAGCCATATGGTCAATGAAGGCATTGCGGGCGTTCACGCTTACTCCGTTCTCATTGAAATTACCGTTCTGCAGTGCAAAACCCAGATCGGCTATGAAAGTAAGGGTGTCAACCGTTGAATATGAAGCGGGGTTCTTGACATTCAGGGTATTGGGATAACGTAAGCCTGCACCTATACCGCCCATGGCTTTGGCCATACCCGACGAGGGGTCTGACAGCAGACCCATTCCATATCTGGAATATGGTGAATTGACACCTGTTTGAGCCTTTGCCGGACTAAAACCGGTAAGGCATAGCAGAGAGAAAACCAAGACGGCTGTTATGTTCTCAAATACCCTTCTCATTGAATTCTGTAATCCGGGCCAGTCCGCGAAGAACCAGATCCGGAACTGCAAAAGTAGTGCTTTTGGCTTTTATATCAAAGAATTCAGCATCGCCTCCGGTTAAAAAAACCAAAAGAGAAGGATATATGGAGCGCAATTCATTGACATATCCCTCCAGTTCCTTGCGGATTCCGTTTATCACTCCGCTCCGGATTGCGGTCGGGGTATCGTAACCGAACATAGGCACGTCACCTTGAGACTGGACCAGTGGCAGAGCGCCTGTATGTTCATGAAGCGCCCTGAACCTCAATTCTATTCCGGGAGCTATGTTACCTCCTTTATATATACCGTCGGCCGATACGAAATCAAACGTGACAGCGGTACCGGCATCCACCACAAGCAGGTCTTGTCCGGGTTTCATGGACCAGGCTCCGACAGCGGCGGCTAGACGGTCCATCCCCAACGAGCGGGGTGATGAATATGCATTGGTCACCGGTATAGGAGTATCGGCAGTCAGCCTTTTCATGCCATGCGCGGTCATCCACTCCTCAACATCCGGAGCCAACGGATGAACCGAGCACCACATACCTCCGTCAACTTCCACCTTCATCATGTCATCCACATGACGGAGACGGCCGTTTTCCAGAACGGCGGCTTTTACCCTTGTATTACCAAAATCGGCCAACAGTATCATAATGACCGCAAAAATACTAACTTTGCACCATAATAATCAAAACATGCATAAGAAACTCTTATCCATTCTGGCCACCTTGCTGTTCCTTGTTCCCGGAGCCAAGGCTCAGAATGACAGCATAAACGCATACCTGCTGACTTGTGAGCCCGGCAAGGCCATATATGAGTTGTACGGCCACACGGCCATTTGGATTGAGGATGTAGGCAATGGTACAGACGTTGTATTCAACTACGGTCTTTTTGATTTCAACACTCCCAATTTCGTATGGCGTTTCACTCTTGGCAAAACCGATTACATTCTGGGCTATACCCGACTCAATTCTTTTCTGAGAGAATACAGGGAGCGCGGATCGGAGGTTTTTGCCCAACGGCTCAACCTGACGCCTAAGGAGTCCCGCAGGCTATATCAGTCACTCGTGGATAACAGCCGGGCAGAAAACCGGGTATACCGTTACAACTTTCTGTTCAACAACTGCGCCACAATGGCATTGGACAAGATTGAGGAGAGCATTGACGGTACCGTTACCTATAACAGCCCGGATACCACACAGACATTCCGCGACATACTTACCGCACACACCAGGGTCCGTCCCTGGAGTGAATTTGCCGTTGACCTGATAATAGGAGCCGGAGGAGACGTACCTACAGGTTACAGGAGAGAGGCATTTGCACCCCTTTACATGAAAGAGATGGCCGCCACGGCTGAAATCACCGATACCGCCGGGGCGAAAAGGCCTCTGGTATTCCCCGCAACCGGACTTGTCAACCCGGACCATGGAGTGGATTTCGGGAAACCGGTCCTTACTCCGATACAGGTAATGTGGATAGTCTTTATGCTGGTACTGTTCCTTTCCCTGATAGGATGGTACAGGAACAAACCATATTGGATGATAGACACCATACTGTTCGGAATACAGGGATTGGGAGGAATAATCATAGCACTGATGTATTTCTTCTCGGAACACCCCACCCTGGATACCAACTGGCTGGTCATCTGCCTCAACCCGTTGCCGCTGGTTTTCATACCTTTCTTTATACGCAAGAGCCGTCGCGGCAAGGTATCGGTATTCATAATAATTGAGGCAGTAACCTGCATAGCCTTCCTGCTCTTCTCACCTGCCATTCCGCAGGTCATAGAGCCATCCATAAAGATTCTGATTGCAACTTTTGCGCTCAGGGCATTGAGCACATCCATATTCCAGTTGTCGGCAAGACTACGCGATGACACATCCGGCAAGACCTTTCATGGCAGGTTTCCGGTGGCGCTGATTGCAGCCCTCTCATTGTCGGCCACGCTCCAGGCCAAGCCCGAGAAAAGCCCCAGGCTGGTAGTGGGTATAGTTATTGACCAACTTGACGAGGAGTGCCTGGAGAAACTGATGCCCATAATGGGTACGGGCGGACTTAAACGTTTGTGGACCGACGGTTACAACCGCACCAACGCCACCTTTGACTATGACGACATGGACCGTGCATCGGCCGTAGCCTCCATTCATACCGGAGCGTCTCCGTTTCAGCATGGAATAGTGGCCAGCCGATGGATGAACCCCAAGACTCTGGTATCAGCTTCTCCGGTCGACGACAGCGACAGCAAAGGTATCAACACGATAGAGAAATCATCGCCCCGCAAACTCCTGGCAACCAATCTGGCCGATGAGATGAAACTGGGTTCAGGCAGCCGTTCCAAGGTCTGTTCCATCGCCATAGACAGAGACGCCGCCATCCTTGCGGGCGGCCATGATCCGGACGTGGTCATGTGGATGAACACCGATGACGGCCGATGGAGTTCATCGGACTACTACGGAAAACTCCCCGAATGGGCCGATGCAATCAACGACAGCACCTGGTTCCTTAAGGAGTGGAGGCCGGCTCTGGCCACAAGTTCATACGTACCCATTTCGGACCACGACCGTTTCCGCCCTTTTTTTTACCTGCTCCGCAAGGGTGAGATAAGCGACTATCTCACCACCCCTTATGCAAATGACAAGGTCACAGAGATGGCACTTGCAGGTATTGAGGGTATGGAGTTGGGAGACGATGACACCCCGGACCTGCTTACCCTTACATATTACGCAGGTAATTTCCGTCACACCCCCAATACCGTCTGGTCACTCGAGCAGCAGGATATCTATGTCCGGCTGGACCAGACGCTGGAGCAACTCATCAGCACCATCACGTCCAGGATAGGACTGGATAACGTGCTCTTTTTCCTTACATCAACAGGATATGTGGAGAATGCCGCTCCGGAACTTGGAGGTACCCGTATCCCCACCGGACAGGTGAGCATGGAGCGCGCCACAGCCCTGCTCAGTCTCTACCTGTCGGCCAAATACGGAAGCGGCACCTGGGTAAGAACATTTTACCGCAACCATATATATCTCAACCACGACCTTATAGAAGACAAAGGGCTGGCACTGCACGAGGTGCTTGAAAGTTGCGTGGACCTTCTGGTACAGGTTACCGGAATCCGCAGCGTCCTGCTTATGCGTGACCTTATGTCAACCGTTCCCGACATGGAGGCGGTCCGCAAGCGTAACGGTCTGAACGCATCCTGGTCCGGTGACATAATCATCGACGCCATACCCGGTTGGGGTATTTCCGATGAGAAAGCCGGAACGGTAATTTACCGCAAGCCCGTAGCCAAACCGGTTCCCTTTATACTGTACGGCAACGGAATCCGTGCCGAGGTAAACCACGAACCCATATCCGTAAGCGTCCTTGCGCCCACTATCTCCCTGATAACCCGCAACGACCCACCCAACGCCTGCTCTGCGGTACCCCTCAAGAATCTGAAGTAATTTTACTACCTTTGCACAAATTTTCAAGAAATGGATAAGAAATATATCAGCCTTACCTATGATCTGATGCTGAAAGACGCAGACGGTCAGTTGTACAAGTACGAGAGCGCTACCCGTGAGAGACCCTTCAAGTTCATTACCGGAATAGGTTACGCCCTGGATCTCTTTGAGAGCAACGTAGGTTCTCTCAACGTAGGTGACTCTTTTGAATTTGAGATACCGTCAGACAAGGCATACGGCGAGTACAGCAAGGAGAACGTACTTGAACTGGACAAAGGCATATTCCTGCGCGACGGCGTATTTGATGACGAGCATGTAAAGATTGGCGCCATCATTCCCCTGAGCGACGGCCAGCAGACATTCAACGCTACAGTAACGAATATCACAGACGATAAGGTCACCGTTGACCTGAACCACCCCCTGGCCGGTGAAAACCTCACCTTCAAGGGTGTCATACTTGAGTCACGTCCTGCCACACAGGAGGAGATTGACGCTATCCTGCACCCCAAATGCAAGGGTTGCGGCGGCGGTTGCAATAACGGCGACTGCAATGGCGGTGACTGCAACTGCGACGGCGACTGCAAAAAATAAACATATATGAATACTCTGGGCCAAAACCTTACCCTGACCACTTTCGGCGAGAGCCACGGCCCCGCCATAGGTGGTGTGCTTGACGGATTTCCTTCCGGAATAACCGTAGATATGGAATATGTACGTCAGTGCATGCAGCGCCGCCGTCCCGGACAGAGCACCGTGACCACCGGCCGTCAGGAGCAGGATGAGGTGGAGTTCCTGTCAGGACTTCTTGAAGGAGTGAGCACAGGAGCGCCCATAGCATTTATAATAAGGAACACTGACCAGCACTCATCAGACTACGATGAGCTCAAGGACCTGTTCCGTCCGTCACATGCAGATTATGCATGGCTTCAGCGTTACGGTATCCGTGACTGGCGCGGCGGCGGACGTTCATCGGCCCGCGTTACAGCCCCCATCTGCGTGGCAGGCGCTCTGGCCTCACTGGCTTTCCGCAAAATGCTGCCCGGCCTTAAGATAAAGGCTTTCACATCACAGATAGGTCCCTACTCCACTGATTCCGCCAAGGATATGGAGTACGCAGGCGCAAATGTAGAGACCAATGCCGTAAGATGTCCCGATGAACAACTGGCCTCCAAGATGGAGGACTATATCAAGGATCTGCGCAAAGAGCAGGATTCAACCGGCGGTTGCGTTACATGCATCGTAGAGGGTCTGCCCGCCGGCATAGGCAACCCCGTATTTGACAAACTTGAGGCATCACTGGCCAAAGCCATGCTGGGTATCAACGCCTGCAAGGGTTTTGAATACGGAGACGGATTCCTGTCAGCCTCACAGCGCGCATCAGAGCATAACGACGCATTCCGCATGGAGGGCGGCAACATCACAACTGCAACCAACCACAGTGGCGGTATCCAGGGCGGCATAAGCAACGGTCAGCCCATAAGGTTCCGTGTGGCTTTCAAACCCACCCCCACCATCGGTCAGGAGCAGAACACCGTGACAGTTGACGGCCGCGAGACCACAATCGCAGCCAAGGGGCGTCACGATCCGTGCGTGGTTCCGCGTGCGGTTCCGGTTGTGGAATCACTTACGGCACTGGTCATTCTTGACCAATACCTCTCAAGCAAATAAGTTTTCAAGATTGTCTGCCAACTCCTGCATGGAGTGAAGCAGCAGTACGGGTTTTTCGGCCAGCAGGATCTCATCCTCAAGCGGGCCGGTATTGACTGCTATGGTATCTATTCCTGCAGCCACGGAGGCACGTATTCCAAGCGGTGCATTCTCAACAACCACAGCCTCACCGGCGGGCACGCCTGCTATCTGAAGGCCTTTCAGATAGGGATCGGGATAGGGCTTGCCGCGCTTTACCTCAAAGGCGGTCACCATAAGGTCACGGGTTATGTAACCCTCATAATCCCTCTGTACACGCTCTATCAGGTTCTTCTGTCCCGAGCCGGTCACAATAAGAATCTTGAGTCCCAATGCCTTGGCCTTGCGGAACACCTCCTGGGAACCCGGCATGATGCAAGCCTCGGGCATGGAACGGAAAAGCTGAGCCTTGTATCCGTATATTTCATCTATCTCCTGCTCGGATGCCTCATAACCCCTGTCGCGCAGACTGATACGTACCACCGTGTCATGTCCTGTGGCGCCCTCGTTCAGGTAGACGTCATGGGGAGTCATATGCATACCATACTTTTCCATAGCCTGACTCCAAGCTTTGGAGTGGTTGGGCATGGAATCATACAAAACGCCATCCATGTCAAACAGGATGGCGCTTTTGTTATGGAAAGTAAATGCCATTTCTTAAGATTACTTCTTTATCCTTGAGAGAATCTTCTTTGACTCCTCCTCATATCCGGGTTTACCCAGAAGAGCGAACATGTTCTTCTTGTAGGCCTCCACGCCCGGCTGGTTGAACGGGTTCACGCCAAGCACGTAACCGCTTATGCCGCAACCCTTCTCAAACATATAGATGAGTTGTCCAATCCAGTACTCATTGAGCTGGGGAACGGTGATGCGGATATTGGGAACACCTCCGTCCACATGTGCCAGCTGGGTACCCAGTTCGGCCATCTTGTTGACCTCATCCACGTGCTTTCCGGCCAGGAAATTCAGACCGTCCAGATTCTCGTCATCAGCAGGTACCAAAACTGAGTGCTGTACCTTATCGACCGATATCACCGTCTCGAAAATAGTACGCTCACCCTCCTGAATCCACTGACCCATGGAGTGCAGGTCTGTTGAGAAATCAACCGATGCGGGGAATATGCCCTTGCCATCCTTACCCTCTGACTCTCCGTAAAGCTGCTTCCACCATTCGCTCAGGTAGTGCAGTTTGGGCTGGAAGTTGACCAGGATCTCTATCTTCTTGCCACCGCGGTAAAGTGCATTGCGTGCTGCCGCATACATGGCTGCGGGGTTATCCTCCAACCTGACGGTTGAGGTTGTCTGTCCTTCCATATCGGCTGCACCCTTAACCAGTTGACGGATATCGTATCCGGCAACAGCGATGGGCAGAAGTCCAACCGGGGTAAGTACTGAGAATCGGCCGCCCACATTGTCGGGGATTATGAAACTGCGGTAGCCCTCCTTGTCGGCACATACGCGTGCGGCACCGCGCCTGGCATCGGTGATTGCAACGATAACCTTACGGGCCGTCTCCTTGCCGCGCTGATCCTCACACTGTTTCTTGAGCAGACGAAAAGCCAGAGCGGTCTCGGTGGTTGTACCGGACTTGGATATGTTGATTATTCCGAACTTCTTGTCCTTGATGTACTCGGTGAGTTCATAGAGATAATCCTCACTGATATTGTGACCGGCAAACAGTATCTGCGGATTCTTTCCGTCACGGACAGATTGTACAAAACTGTTGCTGAGCGCCTCAATGACTGCACGTGACCCAAGATAACTGCCGCCTATACCGGCAACTATTACCACCTCACAGTTATCACGCAGAATGCGGGCTGTCTCCTCAATAGCATCCAGAAGACCCTTTTCTGTCTTTGATGCAAGATCCATCCAGCCGATAAAATCATTACCTGCTCCGCTGCCGTTCTCGAGTTTGCGGATGGCATCCGTTACTTCAGGCTCAAGCGTCTTGATTGCGCTTTGAGGAATGAATTTCTGAATCTGTGAAATGTCAATCTTAATCATAGTCCCTTATTTGAATGAGTCGGTAAGGAGTTTTATCTCAATTACCGGCGAAATATGTTCGTATAGAATGTTGTACATGGCGTCAAGTATGGGCATGTTTACACGATAATGCTCATTTATCTCCTTCATGCATTTGGTGCCGTAGTAACCCTCGGCAATCATCTCCATCTCCAACTGTGCGGCCTTTACCGAGTAGCCCTTACCCACCATGGTACCGAACACGCGGTTACGGCTGAAATTTGAGTAACCGGTTACCAGCAGGTCTCCCAGGTAAACCGAGTCATTGACGGCGCGGTTAGGCATGGGGCGTGCGGTGGCCAGGAAATTGTTCATCTCCTGGATTGCGTTTGACATAAGCACGGCCTGGAAGTTGTCACCGTACTTGAGTCCGCTGCAGATACCGGCGGCAATAGCGTAAACGTTCTTGAGTACTGAACTGAACTCAATACCGGCCACATCCTCCGATACCGATGTCTTAACGTATGAGTTGGTGAGTTTGCGTGCTATATCCTGAGCGTTCTCCAGTTCCTGACAGCCTACAGTCAGATATGAAAGACGCTCCAGCGCAACCTCCTCAGCATGGCAGGGGCCTGCCACCACTGCGATATTCTCCATGGGAACGCCGTAGTAGCGGTGGAAATAGTCCGACATGAGCAGATTGTCATCGGGCACAATACCCTTAATGGCCGATACCACGAACTTGTCACGGAGTTTCACCTTGAGTTTCTTCATGTGACTCTTGAAGTACGGTGACGGAGTTACGAACACCAGTACGTCAGACTCTTCGACAATCTTGTTGATATCGGACGAGAAGTTTATCCGGTTCACATCAAACTGCACACCGGTAAGGTATGCGGGGTTGTGACCCAGACGCTTGAAATCCTCTATGCGGTCATCACGACGGATGTACCAATTTATGGAATCCTCGGTGGAGAGCAGGATCTTGGCTATTGCTGTAGCCCAGCTGCCGCCACCCATTATTGCCAGTTTTCCCTGTGGAATTGCCATAACACGATTGTTTTAATCCTTACTTTCAGGTTTCATCTGCGGGAAGAACAGAACCTCCTGGATAGCCTGCTGTCCGGTCATGAGCATAACCAGACGGTCTATGCCGATGCCGATACCGCTTGTGGGAGGCATACCGTACTCCAGAGCGCGTACGAAATCCTGATCTATGAACATAGCCTCGTCATCACCCTTCTGGCTCAGGCGCAGCTGATCCTGGAAACGCTCGTACTGATCTATGGGATCGTTCAGCTCACTGTAAGCATTAGCCAGTTCCTTGCCGTTGACCATCAGCTCAAAACGCTCGGTAAGACCGGGCTTGCTGCGGTGCATCTTGGTAAGGGGTGACATCTCAACGGGATAGTCTGTGATAAATGTGGGCTGTATGAATGTACCCTCGCAGGTCTCGCCGAATATCTCGTCAATGAGTTTGCCCTTGCCCATGGAGGGAGTAACCTCCACGCCGCACTTCTTGGCAACCTCACGCATCTCATCCTCCGACATACCGTTCAGGTCATAGCCTGTCTTCTCCTTGATGGCGTCCAGGATAGGCAGACGACGGTAGGGAGCCTTGAAGTCAACTTCGTTCTCACCTACCATAACCTTGGTGGTGCCGTTGGTCTCAATGGCAATCTTCTCAAGCAGTTTCTCGGTAAAGTCCATCATCCAGTTGTAGTCCTTATAGGCCACATATAGTTCCATGCAGGTGAACTCGGGATTATGGGTACGGTCCATGCCCTCGTTACGGAAGTTCTTGCCAATCTCATAAACACCCTCAAAACCGCCAACGATAAGACGCTTCAGATAGAGCTCTGTTGCTATACGGCAATAAAGGTCTATATCAAGGGTGTTATGGTGTGTGATGAACGGACGTGCGCTTGCACCACCGGGAATTGACTGCAGTATAGGAGTCTCAACCTCAGTATAACCGGCATTGTCCAGGACTGAACGCAGGGTGCGGATAACCTTGGTGCGCTTGAGGAATGTCTCCTTGACGCCCTCGTTAACCACCAGGTCAACGTAACGCATACGGTAACGCAGGTCGGGGTCATCGAACTTGTCATATGCGACTCCGTCCTTGTACTTTACTATAGGCAGCGGACGCAGTGACTTGCTCAGCACCGTGAGTTTCTTGGCGTGGATTGTAATCTCACCCATCTGAGTACGGAATACGAATCCCTCGATGCCGATGAAATCACCTATGTCAAGGAGTTTCTTAAACACCTTGTTGTACATCTCTTTGTCCTCCTCATCGGGACAGATGTCATCACGGGTTATGTAGACCTGGATACGGCCTGTTGAATCCATCAGTTCTATGAATGAAGCCTTACCCATGATACGGCGGCTCATCATACGACCTGCCACGCATACCTGGCGGGGCTCATCCTCATCCTTGAAGTTCTCTTTTATCTCGGCAGCGAAAGCGTTTGTGGGATACATTGCTGCGGGATAGGGATCGATACCCATGGCACGCAGTTCCTTAAGACTCTCTCTTCTGAATTGTTCCTGATCGCTTAATTCCATTGTTTCCTGAATACTACTTATATACGGACTGCAAAGGTAGTAAAATAAAATAATAATGGCGCGTTACGCGCCACTATTACATAATCTTAACTCCTTCGGAGTCAGTAATAATCACTTGCCCAGAAGGCCGAAAATGCTTGTCAGGGACGAGATTGTGCTCGACACCTCATCCGAGGCATCCTCAATCATCTCAACTGCCTCCGAAACTGTCTCCTGAGCGGCAGTCTTTACCTGTGTGGTTGTCTCCTGTACAGTCTGCTTGGCCGTCTGGGTAGCCTGCTGACCGGTCTCCTCAGCACCTGCTTTGGCAAGTACGCCTGCAGCGGCTATTGTTGACAGGTCAGTACCGCTGGCCAAAGTCTGGAGAGTGTTGGTTACTGTGCTTGCGGTGTTCTTGGTTACCAGATGATCAGAGCCCAGGATGAGACCCTTAGCAAAGTCATTGTAAAACTCACTCTTGTCATCTACGCCCTTAAGGCCCTGGATACCGTTGGTCAACTGGGCAAGCATAATGATGTTGCTCAGATTGGTCACATCAATCTGACCGTCGGTCTGATACTGGGAATAAAGGCTCTTAAGAGCTGCGCCCGATGCCTGTCCGCTGACTGATGCGCTGCCGTTCTTTGTTCCTACACCCAATATGCCGCATGACGATGTCATAAGGCATACTGCAAAACAAACTGCTAATCCAAAAAACTTTTTCATAAATATCATTTTTAAAGTCACTTCATTATCATGGTGGCGCCGCTGGGCTGCATCACAAACTCATAAGGCTTCTTTGTCTTGAGTTTGAGTGTGCTCAGTGAAGGCTCCAGAGTCTTCTTGTCATCAGTGTAGAACTGCACCTCTCCGTCTCCAAGGAATGAAAGGTCTATCTTGGATTTGATAACCTCCTTGGTGGCATTCAGTCCTGCTACGAACCAGCGGCCGTCAGTACTCTTGCGTGCCAATATCACGTACTTGCCGGGATAGCCGTCAAGGAAACGTGTCTCGGTCCATGTGGTGGGAGCGTCACGCAACCAGTCCATGCAGATCTTGGGGGCATCCTCCAGATTGTTGGGGCAGATGGCTATATTCTGGATGGGGTTCTGGAAAATGACCTCGGTTGCAATCTGGAATATGGGAGTGGTCTTAAGCTGTGATCCGCGTCCGCTGTTCTGCTTGTTGAGGATGCGGTTCATGAAGCAGCCGCCGAACTCCATGCAGCCCACGGTGTTGCGTACAAACGGATGCAGGGTGGCCTTGAAAGCCTCCTCATCACATGCGCCCTGGCCAAAGTACATATTCTCCGATGCCAGTACAGCCTCGGATCCTACGTAGTTGGGATACATTCTCTCCCATCCGCGTGGCAGTGTGCAGCCGTGGAATATGCACATGATTCCGTGGTCGTTGGCATCGGACAGCACCTCCTCATAAAGACGGATGGTCTCCTGCTTGTCGCCGCCCCAGAAATCGACCTTGATTCCCTTGCAGCCCACTTTCTCCAACCAGGCCATCTCCTGCTTGCGGATAATCGAGTTGTCCATCTTGCAGATGGGGCTCTGTACTATATCGTTCCAGTAGCCGCTCGAGCTGTACCACAGGAATACATCGACCTTCTTGGAGTTGGCATACTTGATGAGCTGCTCCATGCGGTCATAGCCTATATTCTCATCCCAACCTGCATCGACCAGGATATACTCCCAGCCCATCTCGCTGGCCAGGTCTATGAACTTTATCTGGTCATCCCAGTTGCAGGATGCATCCTGCCATACTATCCAGCTCCATGTGCTGCGGCCGTATACATACTCGCGTGAAGGAGCATAGAGAGGCTCAACATAATCCCACATGACGGTTGTCTCAACGATCGGCTTCAGGTCGGCACCCACTGTGATGGTACGCCAGGGTGTTGAAGCGGGAAGACGGAATGCAGGGCATACGGTGCCGATGCCGTTGTTCTCATCGGGCATGGGGAACTCAATCTTATAAGTATTATCCTTGCAGTCACCCAGACGTGATGCGCAGTAACTGCTGCTTACACCGGTCTCGCACAGCAGTACCCAACCGTTCTCACCTACGTGGAACAGTCCGGGGAATGTGTAACCGTGACCGTACTGTGAGCGTACGTTCATCTGTCCGTCATTGGAGTAACCCTCCTCATAACTGGGCTTACTGCGCTGCCAGCCAATCATGGCGTCACTCTGCGGAGTGAGGAATGTGGTGGTGCCGTCAGGGAAACGGAATCCGGTATTCTCAAAGAGAACGCGGGTGCTTGCGCGCTGGCGGGGTTTGGGGATGTTATAGCGGATGGCTATGTCATTGTCGCTTACGCGGAACTCAAACTCTATGTTCTGGCGGGCTGCATTCTGCAACTCAATCACTGCAGCATTATAGGCATGGTTTACATGGGCTGTCTTGATGCGGTCCATGGTGTAATCCACCTGTGCACTCTCAACAGTGTTCTTTACCAGTGTCAGGTTACCGGTAAAATCGCCGTTCCCGGCCTCACGTCCCTGAGGAAGTCCCTCAAGTGTCGGTTTGGAACCCATATCCAGCATTATGCCGATGGGTGAATCCTCCAGCATCTGTTTACCGTCATATTTTACCGAGTAGGTAGGACTTTCCGTTCCGGTAAGATTGAATGAAACGACAAGACGGCCGTCCGGGCTTGTAAGGTCCGGTATTCCTGCACCATCCTGCGCAAACACTCCCATGCAAGCCAGCACTGATCCGACTGCAAAAGCAAAAATTTTCTTCATAGCAAAATATTGTAAGTTTTCAAGTTGAATAATGTCTTATCAAAGTGCGCGGAAACTGAGACGCAATGTAATCTGCGGGTAGATGGGATACTTGTCAACGTACTCAAGTATCTCCTTTGCGTCATTGTCAAGTCCCTCGGCGGCATCTGTTATCGAACCCACCTCCTTATCCTGGCAGTAGAGTGCCGAATTATGATAAATCATGGCACCTGCCTCCAACTGCAGGCCCACCGTACGGTTGGGTATGCATCGGCCAAGACCCAGACCTACGTAATACTTCAGGGGATCCATCCTGAAATCGGCCTGCATGTATCCGCAGCCGTCTTTTTCCACAACAGGGTAAGTCTCCTCTCCTATTTCAAGAGCTAGTTCTCTCTTTCCATCCGGAGCGGTAGGATCGGGATATTTCTGATTCAGTTCATTCAGGGCGGCCCAATCATTCTCCGTGGTTTTACCGCTCACGCTCAGGAACGGTTTGTCTCTCTTGGAGGAGGGGGTATAATAGATACCTCCGGCCACGTAGAAACGTCCCATGGCAAACGGATACCAGTTAATCATTGCCTTGATATTTGAAAGGTTGAGACCCAGACCGGCATCGATTTTGGCCTCATCTCCGAATTTATGTTCAAATTCCTGAGCAGTCAGCGTGGTGTATTGTTCCTGAGCCTTCCGAAGGTCCTCGGTATCTAGCACCAGATCCGTTCTGAAGAGGTCGCCTGCAGGTGCCCAATTATAACCGGCCTTGACAACCAGATGTTTCTGGACGGGCATAGCCAACTCCACACCGAGGCCGTGGAGACCCACCTCTGCTCCTACTGAAAAATGACGGAACGCTTCCATATTATCCTGTGCCGATGCACAAAGAAACATGGATGCGGCAAATAGGGGAAGAAATAATTTTCTCATATATCAAAAAGGATTTATCTGTCAGATTAGAAATCGTTTGACCATGCAAAAATAAACCTTTCTTACACAGTAAGAAAATAAATCACGAAATAATTACTTAACTTCGCGTCCGAAATGGCTCCGTAGCTCAGTTGAATAGAGCGTCAGATTCCGGTTCTGCAGGTCGTGGGTTTGAATCCCACCGGGGTCACAAAACAAGCGTTCGCCCAGGCGACCGCTTTTTTTGTAACCCCGGTGGGATTCAGGGCCTTGGCTACGCCAGGCCCGATAAACCTTTTTTTAGTTCACTCCGTGAACGCGCTCCCTACGGGAGCTTGGCGGCCCTACGGGGACCGCGGTCTCGTTCGTCGCCTCACTCGCTCCATTACGCTAATGCCTGCGTAAACTTACCATTCTATGGGAGTCTGGCCGTGATCGGTGAGCCACTTGTTGGTGAGGCTGAAGTGGTGATTGCCGAAGAACCCGTTATAGGCTGAGAGGGGGGATGGATGGGCCGATGAAAGTACAAGATGACGGGAGCGGTCTATGATGGCTCCTTTTTTCTTGGCATAACCTCCCCAAAGTATGAATACAAGGCCGTCACGGTGAGCGTTGAGTTCACGGATTGCAGCATCGGTAAACTCTTCCCAACCCTTTCCCTGATGGGAACCGGCCTGACCGGCACGGACCGTCAGAGTGGCGTTCAGAAGCAGCACACCCTGCTGCGCCCAACGCGTCAGGTCGCCGCTTACAGGAACAGGTTTACCCAGGTCATCGCTTATCTCCTTGAAAATATTACGGAGCGAGGGCGGGAACGGCACGCCGTCGTTTACCGAAAAGCACAGGCCGTGCGCCTGACCCGGCTCGTGATACGGATCCTGTCCTATTATGACAACCTTGACCTTATCGAATGGACACAGATCAAAGGCATTGAATATCAGACGTCCGGGAGGATAGACCGGACCATGGGCGTACTCATCCCTGACAAAGTCCGTCAGAGTCCTGAAATAGGGCTTGTCAAACTCTGTCTGGAGATGCTCCTTCCAACTCTGGTCTATTTTTACCTCCATATCAGATCAGTTGAATGCCTGCGGCAGCGCATTCGGCACGCATATCATCGGGCCAGATGCTCGCCTGAATCTCACCTATGTGAGCTTTCTGCAGGAACAGCATGCAAAGACGCGACTGGCCTATACCGCCGCCGATTGACAGAGGAAGCTGGCCTGCCAGCAGTTTCTTGTGGAAATAGAGTTCCTTGCGCTCCTGCTTGCCGCAGAGTTCCAGCTGACGGAGCATAGACTCCTTATCAACGCGGATACCCATTGACGAAAGTTCCATCGCGCGCTCCAGTATGGGGTTCCAGACCAGAAGGTCACCGTTCAGTCCCATGAATCCGTCCTGGTTGGGAGTGGTCCAGTCATCGTAGTCGGGTGCGCGCAGGTCATGCTCCTTGCCGTCACCCAGTTTGCCGCCGATACCCATGATGAAGACGGCGCCGTGCTCGCGGCATATGGCATCCTCACGTTCCTTGGGGGTCTTGTCGGGATAGAGACGGCGCAGTTCCTCGGAGTGGATAAAGAACACCTCGCGGGCCAGGAACGGCTCCAACTGGGGATAGGTCTCATTTATCAGATACTCTGTACGGAGCATGGCTGAGTATATCTTGCGTACTATGCGCTTAAGGAAATCAATGTTGCGGTCATCGGCCGTGATTACACGTTCCCAATCCCACTGGTCAACATAAAGCGAGTGCAGGTTTCCCAGGCTCTCATCGGCGCGTATGGCGTTCATATCGGTATAGATTCCGTAACCGGGCTTTACCTCATACTCGGCCAGGGTAAGACGTTTCCACTTGGCAAGTGAATGAACCACCTCGGCCTTGGCGTCGCCCAGGTCCTTGATGGGAAATGTGACGGCGCGCTCAACTCCGTTCAGGTCATCGTTTATACCCATACCCTTGAGAACGAACAGAGGGGCGGTGACACGTCTCAACTGCAGTCCGGTTGAAAGATTCTGTTGGAAAAACTCCTTGATGAGTTTGATACCCTGCTCTGTCTGCTGCATTGACATGAGCGGTTTGTACTTTTCTGGAATGATCAGGTAGCTCATAGCATTTATGTTGTTTTATTCATTATACCAGTTGACGTAACTGTTAGAGCTGGAGCGTTTCTTGACCTTAAGCAGGTCTGCCAGCATCTGCGAATTGGCCTTGACTGTAAAGTTATATGACGTATAGGGTTTGAGTACGACGCTGCAAGACATATTGAAGCAGTGCAGGTCACGCGTCACACTCATAGTCGTGGTCGTAAAATCATGCCATGTAAAATCCCAGCCCGATGAGAAGTTGATGTTCCACTTGTTGGTCAGTTTCATGTTTCCGGACATGTTCAGGCTGTGCGACAACGCCCAGGGATAACGCATACGCTTCACATTGATCTGCGCTTTGGTATCTTCACGCATTGTTATGCCGTAAGATATGGAGAATGACCACGGCAGGGAATAATTAACGTAACCGTCTTCATCTACGGGAGCAGCGCCACCGTTCTTACCTGGTGCCGACTGGGTCTTGCCTACCCTTTCCGGCTTGTCCGCATTGGGATTCTCATCAAACTCCTCATCATCGGTTTCATCATCTCCGTAATCACGATGGAACAGGTTGTTAAACTTTCCTTTCCACTCTCTGAGCGTATTGTTGGAGAATGTGTATGAGAAATTCTGGCTCATACCCTGGAAACGGCCGAACCTTCCGTAAGAATACTCTGTACGTTCACCAACTATAACCTTACCCTGTTCATTGAACTCATAGGCATACGTAGCCCAAACCGCATTCAGGTTGAACGTATGGTTTCCCGGGAGTTTAAGGCGCAGACGGGTATTGAGGTTACTCCACGGTCTGCTTATGGCGGCGAAATTGTATGACATCGACGCTCCCAGTTCGTCTATCAGGGAAACTGTCTTCTCTGACCTTGTAGTATCCTTGTCCGTCCGCAATTTCATCTCAAGATTATTGCCTACGCTCAGTGACAGGGTACCGGACTTGCCTTTTCCCGGAACGCCATACATCGAACCCGAGTATGGTGAATACTCCACGGTACGGACTTCGCCCTTGTCATCGGTGTAAGTATATGTGTCATAGAAACCGTAGCGGGCGGCACTGAAATCGGGAGCCATACTGTAACTGACCGAAGGCGTGAACACATGCCTTACAGCCACCAGTTTGTCACCGAACATCCTTATCCACAAGTTTGACGGCTCGTACATACCGTACAACTTAGTGTTTGCACTTACGCTCAGGTTGTAATTGTACACACGGTTGAATCCGTAAACGGTATCCCTTGTCGCCTTCATGTTCTGGTCATCCCACCTCTGCATAACCTTGTACGTGTACCAGCGTGAGTTGTAGTTGAATGAAGGAGTAATGTTTATTGTCTTGAATAACTGGAACGTAGCACTTATGGGGATAGAATGCCTCATGCCATTGTTCCAGTCACGGAGCAGGTTCTTGTCCATGATCTCATTCTCCTTGCCGGTTATGCTGTTACTCAACGAGCCGTTGTATGACATGGATATCTTCTCATACCATTTCTCAGTTCCGGCAACCTTCTTTCGCTTGAACGGATAGAAACGCTGCAGTGATATATTGAGCGAAGGCAGGTTTAACGAAAGCGTTGAGTCACGCATGTTCTGCGACATGTTGGCGGAGCTGGAAACAGAGAGGCCTATCGACGGAAAATTCCTTGAATAACTGATACTTGACGTACGTGTGCTCTGCGATGTCAGCGACGGATTGTACAGACTGCTCAGATTGGAGCGTTCGTAACTCTGTGTGGCAAAATTCACACTGGCCGAAAAATTCTGGTACGGATTGGCCTTGGGATCCTGACGGTGCGTCCAACGTACCTTGAAGTTCTTTGTGACAGCATAGTCCGGAAGTCCCTTGTCACCGGTCTTGGTAGTTAGCGAACTGGCATACACATTGCCTGAGAACTTGTAACGTTTCTTGTATTTGCTCTCGCCTGATATACCCCAGGAACCTTTGGTGAATATCTCACCCAGCACTTTCAGGTCAACGTAATCAGAAAGTGCGAAATAGTATCCGCCATCCTTCAGGTAGAAGCCCCTCTCCATCTCATCACCGTAAGTAGGCACAATTATGCCCGATGCATAATCGCCCTCCAGGAACGGGAAGAATCCGAACGGCACGAAAAGAGGTAAGGGAACACCCATAACCTCCAGATAAGCCGGCCCGAATATCACATCACGGCCGGGACGCACCTTGGCACGCGTTATGCGGATATTGAAGTGGGGATCATCGTGAATGTCACAGGTGGTGTATATGCCATCGGCTATGTAATACTCTCCGTCCGGACCCTTCTTGGCCTCGTTACTGGTCATATAGCCCTCGCCCTGCTGGGTGATGATCTCATTGATGTAACCCTTCTCGGTCTTGAAGTTGTAACTTATATGATTGGAATTATACGGAGTGCTTCCGTCCACGAAAACCGGGCTGCCCTGCCATTCACCGGTAGAATCCTGAATTCCGTCGGCATAGACCAGGCTGCTGTCCATCTGCATCTTTATCACGGCTGCGGTGAGTTGGACATTCTGGTAGTTGACATGTCCGTTACCGTAGAGTGATGCATATCCTCCGTTGTTCCAGACCATGGAGTCACTGGACTCATAGGCAACCGGATCATCCAGTGCGTCTTTCTTTTTCTTGGGACCTTTTGGGACAGAATCCTGTACGGATGATATTGAGTCTGGTACAGCCTGAACCCGGGCAGAATCTGTTGCAGCAATACCTGAAAGGGAATCAACAGGGACCTGAGCCACTGCCATTCCGGCCGGAATAAACAATCCGAGAATTATCGGAAGCCAACTTTTTCTGTTATTTCCCCTCACTTGCTGACGAGCTTTCTGCGTATCAAACTGCAAAAGTACCCATAAAACCTCACACAAGCGCACACGCGGGGCTGTTTTCAGAAATTTTAATAGTAAAAGTACTGTTAAAGACTGATTTGGGGGTTACAGAAAGAGCCTGCACCAGTCCCTGAAGATATCCACTCCCTCCAGGCCGAACTTGACCAGACTGTTCTCTGCCTGCTCAACGGTTTTCTCCTCTTGGGGACTGGTCTTGCTGTAGAACTTGTCTGCAAAGCAGATTATCTTCTCCTCAACCGATACGGGAACCATATCCCTGTGAGGTACCGGCAGGTCACGTTCCAGAATCTGTTTGAGCGTCAGGCCCGTACCCGTGTGGCGTTCCGCAACCAGGGCGTGACGCGGCAGCCCCTCTTTGCGCAACAGGTCGGCGCCCAGATAACCGTGACACAGATAGTGATATTTGCCGAAGCAATGGATAGCATCTGCATCTGTAAGGAAAATTCCTATATCATGGAGCATGGCCGCCTCTTCTACGAATGCGGCATCGGCACCCAGTTCCGGGTGCGCGGCCACAATCTTCAGTGCCTTGTCGGCGACAAGGCGGCTATGCAGCATGAGCAGATCCCTGAGGGGCTGATTGTCAGAGTAATACTTGTCAATCACCCCCATCCACAGGCTTTCGTTTCCCTGGCTCATCTTAAAGGTGCGATCACAAAACTGTATGAATAGTCGCCATAGTGCAACTTATACGGCTCCAGCGGTGTAGCACCCCAACTGTTCACGCAAGCCAGACCATACTGAGCCTTGTCAATATGCACAACGGTATAGGGACGCGGAGTCAGGTCACCAGCATGCACATTATGCTTCCGAGGGCCCTCATCCAGATCGGCAGTGGTATAGTTCAGTGATGACATACTCAGAGGTGCGTCACTGTAGAACTCCAGACCCAGGCCATCGGCGTTTGTCACGCGCCACCAGCGGACATCGGTCTTGTTGCCGTTCTCCTGCGGACGTATGTATGGAAAATACTGGTCTGCCACAGAACTCCTGTAAATGCCAAGGAACTGCGAGCTGTTACGGTCCGAGTAGTTCTCAATAGGACCACGGCCATAGAATTCAACCTGGTCAAACTCCCTGTCCATCGCCATGGTCATACCGAACTTGAACAGGTCGGGCATACCCTGCTGGCGCTGTCCGCGCTGGCCCTGACGCTGCGGAGCGGACTGAGCCATTGCCTGAGCAGCCTCCTCGGGACGGGTAACCATCTTCTGGGTAACATGCATATAACCTTCGCGGTCCAGCACATACTCCATCTCAAGTGATGCATACAACTGCTCTATCTCATATTTTACGTTAACCTTGCCCAGGCCGTCCTCAACCTTGCACTCGAAAGCGGTGCGTCTCAGATTGGGATTGCGCCAGGCCTGCATGCGTGTATGAAGGTTTGCACCGTAGTCGTTATCGGTGGGAGCGCGCCAGAAATCACTCTTTAACTGACTTCCGTTCTGTGTAATCTGCTTGCCGTCAATGTCGATGTAATCAATCCAGCCGCTGTTCTTGTTGAAGGTATATACAACACCTGCAGCCTCAAGCTTGACATAAGCCACTGCCTCGTCAATCTTTACATCTCCACTGTTCTCTGCAGCCATCTGCGGGAACCCGTAGCCGGCAACCTCAAACTGGTTATGTGCCACGACAAAGTCCTTCTCAAGCAAAGGAGCGTCCTCTTTCAGTTTAAACTCCACATCCACAAGAATCTCCTTTCCCGCCGGAGCCTTCTTTATTGCCTTGGCAAGATCTGATGATGTAACCTTAACCCTGCTCTGAGCCGCAATCTTGGGCAGTTTTATCTGACCACGTGACACCTCCTCTCCATCGGCCAGAACAGCATATTCCATATAGTAGGCAGACAGGTCTGTATAGAAATTCTCATTATACACTTCCATGACGCCCTTCTTAAGGTCAATCGGAGTAGTCCATATATTCTGGTAGAAATACTGCACCTCATATGCATGCGGGTTCCAGCGGCGGTCGGGGGCAATCAGACCGTTGCAGTTAAAGTTCTGGTCCGATGTGGGATAGCGGCCTTCATCTCCGCCATACATGAAAATCTCCTTTCCATCGGCGTTTTTACCATATACTGCCTGGTCAACAAAATCCCAGATGAATCCGCCCTGAACCGAACGGTTGGCACGGATAACGTCCCAGTACTCCTTGAATCCGCCCTCTGAGTTACCCATGGCGTGGGCGTACTCGCACTCAATCATCGGACGCGGGTCATTGCCGCGCTCATGACGTTCCATGGCTCCGTAATCAGCATACATGGGGCAGTGGATGTCACAGTGATCCGGAGATCCGGTCGCTCCCTCATACTGTACGGGACGGGTCTTGTCATACTCCTTGATCCACTTGTAGCAGGTTACAAAGTTCTGGCCGTCACCATCCTCATTACCCATTGACCATACAATGATAGAGGGGTGATTCTTATAGGTTATCACATTTGACTTGTTACGCTCCAGATGAGCCTGCTCATACTCCGGGTTGCGGGCCAGCGGGCTGGGACCATACATCATGCCGTGTCCCTCAAGATTGGCTTCGGCTACCAGATAAATACCATATTCATCACACAGGTCATACCAGCGTGGGTCATCGGGATAGTGACTGGTGCGGACCGCGTTGATATTCATCTGCTTCATGATCTGAATATCCTGGACCATACGCTCCAGCGGCACCACATATCCGCCGTAGGGATCCATCTCATGACGGTCGGCACCCTTTATAAGGATAGGCTGACCATTGACCAGCAACTGGCGGTCACGTATCTCCACCTTACGGAATCCCACCTTCTGCGGAACGACCTCTATCACCTTTCCGTCCGGTTCCTGAAGTGTTATGAACAAGGTGTAAAGATACGGGGTCTCAGCAGTCCATTTGTAAGGATTTCCTACCTGGAACGAGAACTTTACGGCTCCGTTTGCAACGGTCTCTGATGCGCCGCGGATAACCTTGCCGTCAGCGTCCTTCAACTGAAGGTTCAGCACCTTGCTGTCTGCCCCGGTTAATGAAGCCTCAAAATCGAGGGTGGCGTTCACATACTTGGCATCCAAGTCTGTAACTACGCGGACATCATCCAAATGAGCCTGCGGACGTGAATAGAGATATACCTCACGGGCAATTCCGGTAAAGCGCCAGAAATCCTGGTCTTCTATGTAACTGCCGTCGCACCAGCGCATTATCTGCATGGCTATCAGGTTCTTCTCACCGAATTTCACAAAATCGGTAATATCGAACTCCGCCTCCATCTTGCTGTCCTCGCTGTAGCCCACGTACTTGCCGTTCACCCAAACCCAAAGGTTTGAAGTGGCGGAGCCCACATGGATATAGACTCTCTGTCCTTTCCAGTCGGCAGGGACTGTAAAACTCTGACGGTATGAGCCTACATAATTGTCACGCTCGCCCACAAAAGGAGGATTGATGGGATACTCGTTATTCCACGGATATGTCACATTGGTGTAGATACGGTCGCCATAGCCGTTCATCTCAAACAGGCCGGGCACCGGGAAATCCACCCACTTGCCGTCATCATAACCCTCGGTAAAGAAATCATCGGGCTTGTCATAGGCGTTCTTGACAAAATTGAATTTCCAGTTTCCCTCTAACGACATGAATCTTGACGAGCGGTCCTTTTGACCAGCCTCTGCTGTTTTAAGGTCTTCATAGGCAAAATAGTCGGCCACATCAGGCTTCTCGTTTTCACTGTTAACTTTAGGGTCAAGCCATACAGGCTGTTGCACCATTACCGGAATAAGCGCGATCTGGAGAATGGTCAGTAATGCAATCCGTTTCATATATTAAGTTGTTTTTGTAATTGCGAAAGTAATTGTTTTTTGCCTAACGGAATGCTGTTATCGGGAAAAATGCTACCTTTACACCAATTTTCACACGCACACGCGCGAACCATTGATGCATATGTCATTTTCAATCCTCAATAAAACAAAAGGGCTTTCAGAAAAGTTATTCCGACTGTTACCCTATATCCTTGCATTGCTGCTTTGGGCAGCACTCTCCATTTACGGACAGTACTATCTTAAGAAAGTTGAAGACCTTTCTCTTTTTCTGTTTGACTCCCTCTATCTGAAGGAAGCCGCTCAGACACCGGGGGGTCTGCTGGGGGCTATGGGCTCGTTCCTGACCCAGTTCCTGTATTACCCGTGGCTTGGCGCACTCATCTGGACAATAACCCTCCTGTCGGTTTATCAGTTGACCGTAAAGGCATTCGACATTCCAAAACGGCTTATGTCACTGGCCGTCATACCGGCCGCACTGCTGGTAATAGCAAACATGTCTTTGGGTTACGGAGTGTATATAATGAGAGAACCCGATCATTTCTTTGCACCGTCATTGGGATACCTCGCTGCCCTCATTCCACTCTTCACTTTCAGGCACGTCAGGTCGCTTTGGGGCAGAATCCTCTTCCTGACGATATGGACAGCCGCAGGATATCCCGTTCTGGGAATGTTCGCTTTCCTGGGTACTGTATCCGCATCGCTGACGGCGCTCACCCAACCCGGATCACTTCGCAAAGAGCGGTTTACCCTTTTTGCATCGGGCATAATCCTGGTGCTTGTCATACCGCTTATAGTGTACAGTTTCTACACATCCTACCGCATGGCGGACAGTTGGATCATGGGACTGCCTGTAATATCCGAGGATGCATGGACACGAGTCATGCGCGCACCATACCAGTTGGCATTGCTTTTCATACCGGTGATGGCCACCGTGTCCCACCGGCTCAAAGCAGACGGGAAAAGCACCCTGCTGCAGGCATCAGTACTTACAGTTTCGGTACTCTCAGTCTGGATATTCTGGTTCAAGGATGACAACTTCCACATTGAACTGGCCATGTCCGAATCAGTAGACCGTATGGAGTGGCAGAAAGTGGTTGACATCTACGACAAGGCTGTCAAATCACATTCCAAGTCCGATGAAAGGGCTTACAAAGCACGCTCCAAAAGCCTCAAGGACGTTACAAACCGTGATGAGATAGCAGATATAACAGAAAGATACAGGAGCCGATTCTTTGAGCCCACCCGCACCATGATAATATACCGCGACATGGCTCTGCTCAAGTTAAACCGGGCTCTGGAGCAGTCTTTCACCATGAAGGACGGAGGACGCCCGCAGAAATCCCGCTGCCTGATCCCCATGGCTTATCAGGCGGGAAAGCAGATTTATCTGCACTACGGCCTTATCAACCTGTGCTACCGTTGGTGTCAGGAGGATCTGATTGAGCACGACTGGAGTTACGGTACGCTCAAGTATATGGCCATGCACAGCATAATCATGGGCGAGAGCGAGTTTGCATACAAATATCTCAACAAACTCCGTAAGACCATATTCTACCGCCGTTGGGCCAGGGAGCAGACACCATACTCGCTTGACAGCAGTCTGATGGCCGCCAGTGAGCCTTACAAGAGCATTCTGCCCTATATGTGTTTTGAGGACCGTATGGTAAACGACATGGTAAAATGTGAGACATTCCTGATGCGTCATTACACGGAGGATGAACCGCCCCATGCCACGCCCGAATACGACCGTGCCGCACTGCTGTGGGCGATGCGCATGCAGAACATACCCCTGTTCTGGAACAGGCTCTACCTGTATATCAATTCCAATAAAGTGGTTGAACTGCCCCGCAGCGTACAGGAAGCCGCCCTGCTATACAGCAAACTTGAGAAGCCCCCGTTTGAGATCCCGTTCAGCAAACAGGTAACCGACAGTTATGACGCTTTCAACCGTTTCATTAAAAGCAATCCCATACGCAACATGGAAGAATCGGCCTACCCGTACTACAGCAGGTTCGGAAAGACATTCTTCTACTATTACTATTTCATCCGGAACCTTCAGACCTATTGACCTATGAAAAGAATAGCCATACCTGTACTTGCCGCCCTGCTGGCATCATGTACCCCAAAGGCGCCCTCCTCATACAGCAACTTGGATAAAGTGCCATCGGTATTTCCCGATTACACGGACATCACCATACCCGCCAATATCGCTCCCATGAACTTCAGTATTGACGAGCAGGCCGATGAATACATCACGGTGTTCAGCACATCGTCCGCAAGCACAACCGTCAAGGGGCGCAAGGTCCGCGTTCCCGAATCCAAATGGAGGAAACTCACAGCCGGCTCCCGCATAACCGTTCAGGTCTACGGCCGCAGCGGAAAGCAGTGGAGTGCCTACGCCCCGTTCAGCATGAGCGTGTCCGATGACATCGACCCCTATATCTCATACCGTATCATTCCCATCTCAGTGGAGTCATATGAAAAGCTGTCGATACGGCAAAGGAACATAACCAATTTCAGGGAGAAGGTCATCTTTTCCAACACCATGGTTCAGAACAATGAGCAGGGGACCTGCATCAACTGCCACCACTACAAGAACTGGGAAACCGACAACATGATGTTCCATGTCCGCCATTACAAAGGCGGAACCGTCCTGGTTCTGGACGGCAAACTGAACAAAGTCAACATGAAGACCGACAGCACCATATCGGCAGGAGTTTACCCTTCATGGCATCCTACCCATGATTACATCGCCCTGTCAAACAACTGGACACACCAGTCCATACATGCTGCAAGTCATGACAAGCTGGAAGTTATTGATGAAAACAATGACATTATACTCTATGAAACCCGCACCAACACTGTAAGTGTTATTGAGAATGACTCCAGCGAATTGGAATGTTACCCTGCATGGTCTGCCGACGGACGTACCCTTTACTACGTCTCGGCACATTATGAAGGTCCGTTCGGTCCCGGAAGGGAGAGCCAGATGTTCCTGGACAAGGAGAAGCTCCATTTCAACCTGTACAGCAAATCCTTTGACCCCGATACCCGCGTATGGGGCAAGAAACAACTCGTATATGATGCAAGCGCAGTGGACAGCAGCATGACATGGCCCCGCGTATCACCGGACGGACGCTGGATGGTATGTTGCATAAGCAATTACGGCATATTCCCGCTTGACCAGATTGCTTCGGATTACATAGTCTTTGACCTCTCCGACCACTCTTACCGATATGCCGATGAATTGAACAGTCCTTTTGCCGAAAGTTTCCACTGCTGGTCATCCAACGGAAAATGGTTCATGTTCAGTACACGGCGCGAGGATGCGGTCCACACCCGCCTCTATTTCAGCCATATTGACGAGAACGGCCATTTCTCAAAACCGTTCGCCCTGCCTCAACGTGACCCGGAGTTCAACCGTGAATTCCTGAATGCATTCAATATTGGTGAATTCATGAAGGAACCCGTCCACATAACACCCAGGCAATTCGCCTCATTCATCTCAAGTACAGACGCTACCCCTTCCAAATATGAATCAAAAAGAGGAGAATGATCAAGACAAGAATCATATCTGCATTTATTATTACAGCTTTCTGCTTTTTGTGGACTTTGCCGGCCATGGCTGTTGACAAAGACGGCAAGTTCATACTGGTCATTGACGCCGGCCACGGAGGCAAGGATCCCGGAGCAGTAAACGGCAAGAATCAGGAGAAAAGCATAAACCTGAACGTTGCTCTCAAGATGGGCAAACTCATCGAGGAGAACTGCAAGGATGTAAAGGTAATCTACACCCGTAAGACAGACGTATTCGTAGAATTGTACAAGCGGGCAGATATTGCCAACAAGGCAGGAGCCGATATGTTCATATCGGTACATACCAATTCGGCCAAGAGCAAAAGCGCCAACGGAGCCGAAACATACCTTCTGGGAGTTGAGGAAAACCGAGCCAGTGCAAATCTGAACGCTGCGCTCGAGGAGAACAAGGCCATACTTCTGGAAAATGACTACGAGGCTCATTATGAGGGCTATGACCCTAACAGTCCGGAGAGCATGATAATATTTGAATTCATGCAGAACGAGTATCAGAAGGAGAGTCTTAAAATGGCCACCTTCACTCAGGAAAGGATGGTAAAATCGGCCAAACGTCCCGACCGCGGAGTCCATCAGGCCGGATATCTGGTTTTGTGGAAAAGCACCATGCCGAGTATCCTGATTGAACTGGGATTCATATCCAATGATGCCGAATGCAAGTACCTGGTTTCGCAGAAAGGCGTGGACGAGATGGGACAGAGCCTCTATGAAGCATTCAGGGATTATCTGGATTATCACAACAAACTTGTTGAGAAAGCGGTGCCTACCGCACAGGCAATAGGGAACAAAGGAGCCGATCGTGAACTGCCTGTGTATAAGGTTCAGTTCATGAGCATCAGGAATCCTCTCAAGAAAAACGACAAACGCCTCAAGGCTTACGACAATGTAGATTACTATACCGAAGGCGGAATGTGCAAGTACACATGCGGTGACACTACTGATTTTGAGGCGGTGCAAAAGACGAAGAAGGAGGTCCAGAAAAAATATAAGGACGCGTTCGTAATTGCCGTGTATGAAGGCAGGAAAATCAGCGTCAGAGAGGCCCAGGAAATCAGCGCCAAAAACAAATAATATACAGGAAATATTCACGCACCAGCAACGCCGTATTTAGATTTCGTCTAAATATGACGTTGTTTTGGTTTTAAATATGGCCAAATATGCAATCGCGTTTTGGTAGGTGTTTAATAGGGTTGTCCAAGTGCTCAAAATGGCTCCCGAATTATAGTTATCAACAGGCTTTCTCGCTGATTTTCAGAGTTATACTAAAAATCAATAGGCTGTTTTCAACTATTTTAATACGTTTTTCCAAGTGCCTAATTCCCAACATCTTACAAAAGACGTTTTTTCGGGTCGGTCAAACCGGTTTGGTTTATTGAAATAAGATTGTCAACTTTGCAATGCAGTTGAAGGAAAGACACCGATAGTCCGACCCCAACCAACAGAAAAAATGATAGGGACTGAACTAAAAAACCAATGGAGCTTATGTCTGGATTTCATCCGGGACAACGTGTCGAAAGCTGTTTTCGATACGTGGTTTACGGTTGTAGAGCCGGAGTCATTGGAAAATGGTGAACTCGTACTTCAGATCCCAAGCCCGTTCGTATTCGAGTATCTGGAGCAGAACTGCCTGGACGTTATAAAGGCGGCTCTGACCAAGGTTTTCGGCAAGGGTACCAAACTATCATACAGCATACTTACAGATAAGGAGAACAACATCAGCCAGAACGTCAGTTCGGCAGATACCTTATATAATATTAAGGGTACTGCAGAGATAGGAAACAAGGCCCCGTCCGTAAACGATGCTCCGTATGTTCAGGATCTCAATCCCCAGTTGGACCCCAACTACAGTTTTGAGAATTTCGTAGAGGGAATAAGCAACAAACTTGCCCGCACAGCCGGTGAGACCATAGCCTTGAATCCGGCAGGAAGCGCATTCAACCCTCTGTTCATATATGGTTCATCCGGCGTGGGCAAAACTCACCTGGCAACAGCCATAGGCCGCAAGGTAAAGGAACTCCACCCCGAGAAAAGAGTCCTTTACGTATCAGCCCACCTCTTCATGGTACAATATACTGATGCGGCCAGAAACAACACTGTCAATGATTTCATCCATTTCTATCAGTCCATAGACGTGCTGATCATTGATGACATGCAGGAACTGTCAGGTTACACCAAGACACAGAACACATTTTTCCATATATTCAACTATCTGCACCTTAACCACAAGCAGCTTATCATGACGAGTGACCGTCCGCCCAAGGACATGAAAGACCTTGAGGAGCGTCTGATCACCCGCTTCAAATGGGGCTTGGTGGCTGAGTTGGAGCGTCCGGACCTTAACCTGCGCAAAGACATACTTCGCGACAAGACCAGACGTGACGGCATAAAGTTCCCGGAGCCGGTTATTGATTACATAGCCGACAAGGTAAGGGATAATGTTCGTGATCTGGAGGGTGTGATTGTCTCACTGATGGCATATTCTACAATCTACGGCAAGGACGTAGACCTGAATCTTACCCATGAGGTGATAGACAAGAGCCAGCATCATGAGCAGAAACCAATCACGATCGAATCTATTATCTCAAAGGTCTGTGACTATTATAACATTGACGAGACATCCGTACAATCCAAATCACGCAAGCATGAGATTGTTCAGGCAAGACAGATAAGCATGTATCTTGCCAAGAAATACCTGGATTTCTCCACTTCAAAGATAGGAGCGTACATAGGAAAGCGCGATCACGCCACAGTTCTCCACGCTTGCAATATGGTCCGTGACCAGATTCAGGTAGACAAGAATTTCAAGGCCGATATGGAAAATATCGAGAGCGGTTTGCGCTGCTGAATCTCAGGGACGTAGAAGTTGACTGAAGCGGTGATCCAATCACCGCTTTTTTGATTTTATACAATTCATATTCAAGTTAATTCCAAGTGACAACACGAGTAACTGTTTCCCGTTTTGGAAAACTTTTAAGCCATCGCATTTTCCTACATAATTGATTACCAATGAATATCTGTTTCAAAACGGAAAACTATGTTTTTGAATGGAATTTTATTTTTTCAAACATTAGTTTTTATCGGACACATTATATACATTTGTAATGCTGTAGCCAATCCACTTATTGGCGTGCATTTCTTGCGCATATATCAAACAAGTAATATAAAATGGACGACAAAAAACTAACCTACACTTTCGATGAGGCGTTCAAGGCCTCAGTGGACTATTTCGGAGGTGACGAACTTGCTGCCAAAGTCTGGGTAAACAAGTATGCCGTTAAGGACTCCTTCGGAAAAATATATGAGAAGACTCCCGATGACATGCACTGGCGAATAGCCAATGAGATTGCCCGCGTAGAGAAAAAGTACAAGAACCCCATGACCGCAGCCCAACTTCATGACCTGCTCAAGGGATTCAAGTATATCGTTCCTCAGGGAAGCCCCATGACCGGAATAGGTAACAATTACCAGATTGCATCACTCTCCAACTGTTTTGTTATCGGTACTGAGGGGGCAGCCGATTCATACGGTGCCATCATGAAGATCGACGAGGAACAGGTACAACTCATGAAACGTCGTGGCGGTGTAGGTCATGACCTGTCAGATATCCGTCCCAAGGGTTCACCCGTAAAGAACTCGGCCCTTACATCAACCGGACTGGTTCCGTTCATGGAGCGTTTCTCCAATTCCACCCGCGAGGTGGCACAGGACGGCCGTCGCGGCGCCCTGATGCTGAGCGTATCCATCAAGCACCCCGATTCAGAGTCATTCATTGACGCCAAGATGGAGAGCGGCAAGGTTACCGGCGCCAACGTATCGGTAAAGATTGACGATGAATTCATGAAAGCTGCCATTGAAGGCCGCAAATATACCCAGTGCTACCCCATCGACTCCAATAAGCCACTGTACAAGAAGGAGATCGATGCCAGTGAACTCTGGAAAAAGATTGTTCACAATGCATGGAAATCGGCCGAGCCCGGAGTCCTGTTCTGGGACACCATACTGCGCGAGTCTGTCCCCGACTGCTATGCTGACCTGGGATTCCGCACCGTCAGCACCAACCCCTGCGGAGAGATTCCGTTGTGCCCGTATGACAGTTGTCGTCTGCTGGCCATAAACCTCTATTCATACGTAAAGAATCCGTTCACCCCCAAGGCCAAGTTTGATTTTGACCTGTTCAAGAAACATGTGGCCATAGCACAGCGCATCATGGACGATATCATAGACCTGGAGATTGAGAAGATAGATATGATCCAGGCCAAGATAGCAAGTGACCCCGAGGATGACGAGACCAAGTATACCGAGAAACGCCTTTGGGAGAAAATCATGCGCAAGAGCACCATGGGCCGCCGTACCGGCGTAGGCATCACCGCCGAGGGCGATATGCTGGCCGCAATGGGACTCCGTTACGGAACCGATGAGGCTACCCAATTTGCCGAGACAGTTCAGCGCACCCTGGCACTTACCGCCTACCGTTCATCAGTTGAGATGGCTAAGGAACGCGGTGCTTTTGAGATATTTGACTGGAAACGCGAGCAGAAGAACCCCTTCATACTGCGCATCAAGGAGGCCGATCCCCAGCTCTATGAGGATATGAAGAAATACGGCCGCCGTAACATTGCCTGTCTGACAATAGCCCCCACCGGAACAGTAAGTCTTATGACTCAGACTACCTCTGGCCTGGAGCCGGTATTCATGCCTGTCTACAAGCGCCGCCGCAAGGTTAACCGCGACGATGAGAACGCCAACATCACCTTTGTCGATGATAACGGCGATGCATTTGAGGAGTTCATCGTATTCCACCACAAGTTTGTGGAGTGGATGGTTGTGAACGGAATCAATCCCGCCCAGAAGTTCACGCCGGAGGAGGTTGATGAACTGGTTGCCCGCTCACCCTACTACAAGGCTACCGCCCAGGATGTCGACTGGGTTAACAAGGTTAAGATGCAGGGTGCCCTGCAGAAATGGGTTGACCACTCCATCAGCGTTACCATCAACCTTCCCAACGATGTATCAGAAGATCTGGTCAACCAACTCTACGTAGAAGCTTGGAAGAGCGGATGCAAGGGCTGCACCGTATACCGTGACGGTTCACGTGACGGCGTGCTGGTTGATGCCAAGAGCGACAAGAAACCAGAGAAGAAGGAGGGCAAGGAGCCAACCTTGGCACCATGCGACTGCGAGCCGCGTCAGGTAGTTGAGGTCCGTCCGCGCATTCTTGAGGCCGACGTGGTACGTTTCCAGAACAACAAGGAGAAATGGGTGGCATTCGTAGGTATTCTGGATGGCCGTCCGTATGAGATATTCACCGGTCTGCAGGATGACGATGAGGGTATTGTACTGCCCAAGACCGTTGAGAAAGGCTGGATTATCAAGAATATTGATGAGGAGGGCCGCAAGCGCTACGACTTCCAGTTCACCAACAAACGCGGATACAAGGTTACCATCGAGGGCCTGTCTGAGAAGTTTGACAAGGAGTACTGGAACTACGCCAAGCTGATATCAGGCGTACTCCGCTACCAGATGCCTATTGACCTGTGCATCAAGCTCATCGGCTCACTTGACCTTGGTTCGGAGAACATCAACAACTGGAAGAACGGTGTGGAGCGCGCCCTTAAGAAATACGTCCAGGACGGCACCGCTGTAAAGGGTGAGAAGTGTTCTGTATGCGGAAGCGAATCACTGGTATACCAGGAGGGCTGCCTCATCTGCAAGAACTGCGGATCATCACGTTGCGGATAAAATGAAAATTAAAGAACAGACAATAACACTTGACAGCCTGCGGTTCTACGCCTACCATGGTGCCGAACCGCAGGAGGCCATTGTGGGTGCCTGGTACACGGTTGACATCAGCATCAGGGCCGATGCCACTCTTGCCATACAATCCGATGACTTGAGCGGAACTATTAACTATGCTCAAGTCGCTGAAGTCATCAAACAGCAGATGCAGATACGCTCCGCTTTACTTGAACATGTTGCGGGACGTATTGCTCAGGCGTTACTTGATAGTTTCCCTGCAATTAATGCACTGACAGTTAAAGTCTGCAAAGAAAACCCACCCGTTTGCGCTCCCTGTACCGCTTCAGGCTTTACCCTCACTGTTGAAAGATAGTCCCCATCTGCACTCAGGAGGAACGGCGGTTCTTTCGGTGAAAGAATTTGGGGTATAGGTATCAGAAACCATGGCCGCCCGTGGGCTTGTGAACGGGAGGGGCCCGCAGCACAATAAGATGCCCTGGAATGTAGGAGCTTGCTCATACATTTCAGGGTAGCTTGTTGGGATGTGGGAGGGATAGCGCGAAGCGCGTAGTTTCAGATACCTATACCCCAAATTCTCACCGAAGAACCGCAGTGACGTGCACCAACGAGCCCTCACTAAATATCGGGATAATATTTCCGGCAATCTCTTTTCCGTTCACCAGAAGTTTCTGTAATCCTCGCATTGAGCCGTTGGGGTTCTTGATTTCAATCTGGTAGGTGGCTCCGCGGAATTTGCGGGTTATCTTGTACTCCTTCATGTCGGGACTGATGCAGGGATCAATCTCAAGACCGTTGTAGGTGGGCTTGATACCCAGGATGAACTGGGTGATTGTGTACCAGTTCCAGGCGGCTGTTCCGGTAAGCCAGGAGTTCTTGCCCTCGCCCGGACGGAACGCGTCCTTACCGGCCACCATCTGCGAGTAGACATATGGCTCAACCTTGTGCAGGGTCTGGTCTTTTATGTAAGCAGGGCATATCTTGCGCCAGTATTCCATGGCAGCCTTGCCGTTACCACGGACCGTCTCACCAATCATAACCCAGGGATTGTTGTGGCAGAAAATGCCGGCATTCTCCTTGTAGCCTGCAGGGTAGCTGGATATCTCGCCGTACTCGATGTAATACTTTGTGAATGCGGGATTGTTTAGTACTATGCCGTGTTCTGAGTCAAGGCGCTCCTTTACCGAGTCAAGAGCCCTATCGCAGAGTCCTTCCTTAAGGCCGATACCCGCCATGGTGCACCAACCGTTGGACTCGATGAATATCTTGCCTTCCTCATTCTCGTGTGAGCCAACCTTATGTCCATAGTAGTCATATGCACGCAGGAACCAATCGCCGTCCCAGCCGTATTTCTCAACAGCGGCAATCATATCATCAATATGCTTTTGGGCACGGTCAGCCTCGACGTTCTTACCCAACTGACGGCATAGTTCCACATAGTCACGGCCGCTGAACACAAACAGTCCGGCAATCATCAGGCTCTCGGCCTTGCTGCCCTCGGTCTTGTTCTCGGTAGTCTGGAAACTCTCATCGGGATCATTCGAGAAACAGTTCAGGTTGAGGCAGTCATTCCAGTCGGCACGACCTATCAGAGGCAGCCCGTGCGGACCGAGATTATTTATCACATGGTCAAATGATATGGTCAGGTGCTCAAACAGGCTCTTCTCGCTGCCGGGCACATTGTCAAACGGAACCGGCTCGTCCAGGATGCTGAAATCACCTGTCTCGCGCAGGTAACCGCAGACACCGAATATGAGCCACATGGGATCATCATTGAACCCGCCGCCTATGCCGTCATTGCCGCGTTTGGTCAGAGGCTGGTACTGGTGGTAGCAGCCGCCGTCGGCAAACTGGGTCGATGCGATATCGATGATACGTTCGCGTGCACGCTCCGGAATCTGATGTACAAAACCTATCAGGTCCTGGTTGGAGTCACGGAATCCCATGCCACGGCCTATACCGCTCTCAAAGAACGATGCGCTGCGTGAGAAACAGAACGTTATCATGCACTGGTACTGGTTCCAGATATTGACGGTACGGTCCATAAGCTCATCGCCACTCTCAACATTGAATATGCTGAGCAGGTTATTCCAGTATTCATTAAGCTTACGGAACTCCACATCAACCTTGGCCGATGTATCCAGACGCGACAGGGTCTCGCGGGCCATGCGCTTGTTTATCACACCTTTGCTCTCCCATTTGTCATCCTGTGCGTTCTCAACATAACCCAGTACGAATATCAGGTCACGGCTCTCGCCCGGCTTAAGCTCTATCTCAAGATAGTGAGATGCAATTGGTGACCATCCGTGAGCCACGCTATTACGGGGTTTTCCTTCAAGCACAGCCTGCGGTGCATCGAACCCGTTGTACAGACCAAGGAATGATTCCCTGTCAGTATCAATGCCCTGTACGGGGACATTGACCGAGTAATATGCGTAGTGATTGCGGCGCTCCTTGTACTCCGTCTTGTGATATATTACCGAGCCGTCTATCTCAACCTCACCGGTCGAGAAGTTACGCTGGAAATTCTCCATATCAGTGGATGCATTCCACAGGCACCACTCCTGGAAACTGAACAGTTTCAGCTTCTTAACCTTATCGGTGGTATTGGTAAGCGTCAGTTTCTGGACTTCGGCCCATGTCCCCAGCGGTACAAAGAACAGCACCTTGGAAGTCACGCCGTCCTTGCGGCCCTCTATCGATGTATAGTTCATGCCGTGACGGCACTCGTAAAAATCAAGCGGAGTCTTGCAGGGTTTCCAGCCGGGATTCCAGACAGTATCACCGTCCTTTATGTAGAAATACCGTCCGCCTGCATCCATAGGCACACCGTTGTAACGGTAACGTGTGATACGGCGGAACTTGGCATCCTTGCAGAAACTGTAACCGCCTGCGGTATTTGAAATCAGACCAAAGAAATCCTCGGTGCCCAGATAGTTTATCCACGGCCACGGGGTGCAGGGGTCGGTAATGACATACTCCCTTGCCGCATCATCGTAATGTCCGTATTCCTTAGTCATAGAGGTCACTTCTTTATGGGGAACTTATATGCCAGAAATCCCATTATCAGGGCAATGACTGCCGGAATCAATGAGAACAGTGACCATACCATGGTACGTACCGACTCTGTGACCGATGCGGGATCAATCGACATGTTGCCAAAGTCGTCTGGAATCATGCGTGCGCCTGCCAATCCAAGCAACAGAGCAATCAGCGAGCCCGATATGGCACCGCCCAGTTTCTGAGCCATTGTGCCCGATGAGAATATCAGTCCGGTCGATGATGTTCCGAACTTATCGGTAGCAAAATCGGCAACATCGGCATACATTGACCACAACAGCGGAGAGTAGAGACCTACGCCTACCGATGTGAGTATCACAACTGCAACCATCAGCCAGATGTACTTGGGATTCATCGGTATGAAGAAGAATAGTACCGAGAACACCACGCATATCACGGCAGACCAGACGAATGCCATCCGTTTGGAGCCGACCCACTTTGCGAACTTGGGAGATACACCTCCGAATATCATGCAGGTAACCTCACCGAAAGCCATAAGCACGGTGTAGTTTATGATGAGTGAACCCACGGTCACGTCACCGCCCAAGCAGTATGAAATAAGATAGCCTGCCACAGCATAGCGGAATCCGTTAAAGAAATTGGTGCAGAGTCCAATCAGTGTCAGGTATATCCAGGGTTTGTTCTTGAACAGGTCGACAAACTGACTCAGGGAGTACTTCTCGGCCCTGACTGGTTTGAGACGCTCCTTGGTCATCAGTCCGCAGGCCAGAGTCATGGCTGCGGCGATGATACCGAACACAGCCCCCAGCACTGCATACTGATGGGCATCCGTACCACCTACCATTTTCTGCAGATAAGGGAATGACAGGAGCGTTATGAAACCCATTGCATAGGCGCCTACCATGCGGTATGATGAGAACTGGTTCTTTTCATTGTCATCATCGGTCATTACGCCCAGCAGTGAGCCGTATGGCACATTGACTGCAGTATAGACTGCCATCATGAGCAAGTAGAGGACATAAGCATAGATACGCTTTCCGGCCGGACCGAAATCCGGCGTATATAGCAGCAGCGCAAATATCAGGCCGAAAGGAATGGCTCCGAATATGAGCCAAGGCCTGTATGTACCCCAACGGGATTGAGTACGGTCAGCCAGGCTGCCCATTATCGGATCCGTAACTACGTCAAACAGACGTGCAATAAGCATAAGTGCGGCGGCATCGGCAAAGGTAAGTCCGAATACATTGGTAAAAAACAGAGGAAAGGCAATGGACATGATCTTCCATGTTATACCGCCGGCTGCGGCATCGCCCAATGCATAGGCAATCTTTTCCCTTACAGTAGGTTTCTGGTAACTCATAATGAAGGTCAGTAAAGGTTATTTGTTGATGATTGAATCTATCTCATACAGTTCATCGGCTGTAAAATCCGTATTACGGACTGCCCCGATATTGGTGAGCAGTTGTGCCGGAGAACTTGCTCCTATCAGAACGGAGGTTACAAGTCCGTCCTTGAGAAGCCACGAAAGAGCCATCTCGGACAGGCTCTGGTTACGGGCTGCAGCTATCGCGTTGAGCCGGTTCAGTTTGGACAGGAGTTGCGGGGTCAGGACATCACGTTTAAGGAAACGGTTGCGTGCCATACGTGAATCCTCCGGGATACCTTTCAGATAACGGTCTGTCAGCAGTCCCTGGGCCAGCGGTGAGAATGCGGTAAAACCCACTCCCGCATCCCGGCATGCATCGAGTATGCCGTTCTCCACTTTCCGGTCCATCATATTGTAACGTCCCTGATATATAAGACACGGGACGTCACGCTCCCTGAGATAACTGAAGCAGAAATCAAGCGTATCAACAGGATAGTTTGACAGACCTATGTAAAGCGCCTTGCCCCTACGCACTATGTCCACGAGCGCCTGCATGGTCTCCTCAAGCGGGGTATCAGGATCATAACGGTGCGAGTAAAACAGGTCCACATAATCCAGACGCATCCGTCTGAGGCTCTGGTCAAGACTGCTCATCAGATACTTGCGTGAACCCCAGTCTCCATATGGTCCTGGCCACATGTCATAACCGGCCTTGGTAGTGATGAACAGCTCGTCACGGTAAGGACGGAACGACAGGTCCATCATACGGCCCAGGTTCTCCTCGGCGCTGCCGTATTCCGGACCATAGTTGTTGGCAAGGTCAAAGCAGGTCACCCCGTTGTCAAAAGCGCAACGGGCTGTGGCATGAGCCTTGTCAAAGTCATCCACGCTACCGAAATTGTGCCAGAAACCGAGTGACACCGCGGGGAGTCTGACCCCGCTGTGTCCGCATCGGATATATGGCATACGCCCGTCATAACGGGTATCGGCCGCCTTATAGTCTGGCTTTTCGGGCATCAGTCTACAACGATAGGCTTATATTTGGGAACCAGAAGTTTCATCACGGTCCAGCCGATAAGATAGGCAACGGCGCAGATACAGAACACTATCATGTAACCGGCCTCCTTACCCTCAAAGCCCAGGAATGTGAATGCCGATCCCAGAGCGGCGCTCTTTGTAAAGAGCATACCGGCACCCTTGTTTATCATGAATGATGCCAGACCGCCCATTGTAGTACCCACGCCTGTGATTGTTCCGATGGTTGACTTGGGGAACATATCACCGATGGTTGAGTAGAGGTTGGCCGACCATGCCTGATGTCCTGCACCGGCCAGACCTATTATGATAGCGGGGAACCATGCGCTGTACTTACCCAGAGGCTGGGCAAAGAGAGCCAGCAGCGGGAAGAAAGCGAATATCAGCATGGCTTTCATACGACCGGAGTAAGGCTCCATGCCTTTCTTCTCAACAAACAACTTGGGCAGGTAGCCGCCGCCTATACTTACTACGGTTACAATCAGGTAAAGCACAAAGATAAGCAGAATAGCCTCCTTGGAGTCCGAGCGGTATCCGTACTGGTCGCTGAAATAAGCGGGAGCCCAGAACAGGAAGAACCACCACACACCGTCGGTAAAGAACTTACCGCAGATGAAAGCCCATGTCTGACGGAAAGAGAAACATTTGAAGAACGGGATTGACTTCTGCTCCTTCTGGGGCTCGGCAGCCTTGGCGGCGGCCAGCTCGGCAGCATCATCCTGATGTATATACTCAAGCTCTGCCTGGTTTACATACTTGGACTTCTCGGGCTTCTGATAGAGGAAGAACCAGAAGAACATCCATACAAAACCCAGAGCACCGATGATGATGAACGCCATCTCCCAGCCCCACTTTGCAGCCAGAGGCGGAATGCAGGCAGGTGCCGCAAGAGCGCCCACCGATGCTCCGGCATTGAATATTGATGTGGCAAAAGCGCGGTCCTTCTTGGGGAAATACTCGGCGGTAACCTTGATGGCTGCAGGGAAGTTTCCGGACTCACCAAGCGCCAGCACCGCACGGCAGAATATGAACATATAGACCGATACGGTCGATATGATCAGCATCACATCGGCCGAATTACGTGCAGCCTCCATTGTAGGCACACCGGCCCACTTGAGCGATGCCCATCCGCAGGCAGCGTGCATACAGGCACCTACCGACCAGATGAATATAGCCCACAGATATCCCTTGCGGGTACCCAGCCAGTCAATGAACTTACCTGAGAACAGGCAGGCTACGGCGTAAAAAATGGAAAAGAAACCGGTAATTGAACCGTACTGACTGTCAGTCCAGTGGAAATCGGCCGATATAAAATCTTTCCAAGTTAATGACAGCACCTGACGGTCCAGGTAATTGACGGTTGTGGCCACAAACAGAAGTGCACACAACACCCAACGGAAATTTGTCATCCGCTGAGCCTTTGAATCTGAAATTGTTGACATATTGAATTTAGGTTAGTTATTCTGTATAATATACCCGCTTTACACGGATTGAAACGGTCGAAATTATCTCATAAGGTATGGTGCCCAGAATATCCGACAGCACGTGAACAGGCAGGTTGGGACCGAATATCTCAACGCTGTCACCCTCCTGACAATCAATGTCAGTGACATCGATCATGCACACATCCATGCATATGTTACCCACATAATAAGCCTTCTTTCCGTTTACCAGGCAGTAGGCGTTGCCGTTGCCCAGATGGCGGTCCAGTCCGTCAGCATAACCTATAGGAATGGCGGCTATGCGGGAGTGCTTGGTTATCTTGCCCTTGCGGCTGTAACCCACAGTCTCCCCCTTCTCCAACTCACGTATCTGAAGTATGGTGGTCTTAAGCGTGCAGACAGTCTCAAGCGGCTGGTTGTCAATAGGATTGATTCCATAGAGTCCCAATCCTAAACGAACCATGTCATAGTGTACGTCAGGGAAGCGCTCAATAGCGGCAGAGTTACAGATATGACGCAGGATATGGTGCTTGAACGCAGCCTGAAGTTCATCGGCTGCCTTATTGAAACGCTCTATCTGGAGTTTGGTGAAATCATCAAAATCCGGACTGTCACTGCCTACAAAATGTGAGAACACCGAACACGGAATTACCGCAGTCTGTTTCTGCAGGCGGTGAACCAGCTCCGGTATGTCATCGGGAGCAAATCCCAGGCGGTGCATACCCGTATCTATCTTTATATGTATGGGGAAGTTGGTAACACCGCTGTGCTCGGCGGCTCGTATAACCATATCCAGCAGATGGAAACTGTAAACCTCGGGCTCCAGTTTATAATCAAACAGAGTATTGAATGATGTGCGTTCCGGGTTCATGACCATAATACTGGTAGTTATGCCTGCCTTGCGCAGTTCGGCACCCTCATCGGCCACTGCCACAGCCAGATAATCCACCTGACGGTCCTGAAGTGTCTTGGCCACCTCGATGGCGCCCGATCCGTAGGCCGAAGCCTTTACCATGCACACTATTCCCGTCTCTATCCTGAGCATGCCGCGATAGCGGTCCAGATTGTCGGCAAGCGCCTGCAGGTTCACCTCAAGTATAGTCTCGTGAACCTTGAGTTCCAGACGTTCCGCTATACGGTCAAACTCATAGACACGGGCTCCTTTGATAAGTATCAGTTCATTATGGAAATTCTTCATCAGATCTGATTTGAGAAAATCTTCCGTGGTCTTGAAGAAATATTTCTCAGGAACATCAAATCTTTTCTTTTCCGATGATATGTCATCGCCTATACCTATCAGCTTGGTAATGCCACGGCTCTCCACCAACTGCGACACCCTGCGGTACAACTCATGGACCGACCAGCCCGACTGCAGGATATCAGACAGTATGAGTGTTCGGCTGCGCTGCTTGTCATCCTGACGGCGGGCCATGAAATCCAGAGCGATACCCAGTGATGAAATATCTGAATTGTAACTGTCATTGATGATTATGCACCCCTGCTTACCGTCTTTCACCTCAAGACGCATAGCCAGCGGTTCCAGTCTGGCCATCCGCTCCGTGATCTTCTCCGGCGGAACCATAAGGTATATGCAGACTGCCAGACAGTGGAGTGCATCCTCTATGGAGGCATCATCGATGAACGGGATGGTAAACTTGTTCTCCAGTCCGATGTAACGGTAGGTTATCTCCGTGGAGTCCTGTCCTTTCACTACCGATGAAATGAACAGGGGCTTGTCCTGGTTCTTACGCGACCATGCTATCTCGCGGGCCGTGATGATTGACTTGTCCACACAGCTCTGTATCAGGTCATTGTCTCCGTTGTAAATCACCACGTCACAGTCCTGGAAAAGCCTGAGTTTCTCCACGCACTTGTCCTGGAGAGACTGGAAATTCTCCTGATGTGCCAGACCGATGTTGGAGATGACGCCTATGGTGGGTTTTATGATCTTCCAGAGTTGGCGCATCTCATCCTTCCTGGATATTCCAGCCTCAAAAATACCTATCTCGGACTGCCTGTTAAGAAGCCACACCGAGAGCGGAACGCCAATCTGGGAGTTGTAACTCTTGGGAGAACGTGTCACGGCATAATCAGGCTCGAGCAACTGGTACAGCCACTCCTTGATAATGGTCTTGCCGTTACTTCCGGTCACGCCTATTACAGGAATGTCAAAATGCTGCCTGTGTGCAGCAGCCAGGGTCTGCAAGGCAGCCAGAGTGTCTCTTACAAGCAGGAAATTGGTCTCCTGGTAATCGGCCATATTATCAGGCAGGTAACTTACCACAAAATTCCTTACACCCCTTTTATACAACTCACGTATATAATTGTGACCGTCATTGCGTTTGGTTTTCAATGCAAAGAAAAGCGTCTCGGCGGGGAAGCACAGGGAACGGCTGTCAGTAAGCAGCCATGATATCCCGGCAGGGCAGAAACCATGCCTCTCAGCGCCCGTCATACTGACAATCTCATCTATGGAATATGTCATTTCGTATAGTAATTTTCCGGTTTGTCAAAGATAATCATTATTTGCGTCACCTAATTAAAAAAGCAATATGTATAATGAAAAAGAATCTACATTCACACTAATTTGGTACATTTGCCGTTTGAACAACAAAAGGAGAGAGGATGCAGAAAGCCGAAGAGGAACAACCGACAGATAACCTGCTAAAAAGAATTGACTCCCCGGACGACCTCAAGAAACTCAGTCCGGAGCAGTTGCCGCAGGTTTGCAATGAGCTCAGACAGATGATCATAGACGAGCTCTCGCAGAATCCCGGGCATTTCGGCTCCAGTCTGGGCACCGTAGAGCTTACTGTCGCCCTTCATTATGTCTTCAACACCCCCGATGACCGTATAGTATGGGATGTAGGACATCAGGCCTACGGGCACAAGATCCTGACAGGCCGGCGTGACCGGTTCTGCACCAACCGCAAACTGGGCGGACTTCGTCCCTTCCCGTCTCCCGATGAAAGCCCTTACGACACCTTTACCGCCGGACACGCATCCAACTCCATTTCAGCCGCATTGGGTATGGCCGTGGCCGATAAGCGCAACGGCAATGCCACACGCCGTGTCGTAGCCGTCATAGGCGACGGAGCCATGAGCGGAGGCCTTGCTTTTGAGGGCATAAACAACGCATCCATAACCGACAACGACCTGCTCATAATCCTTAACGACAACGATATGAGCATATCGCAGAGCGTAGGAGGCATGCGCAGCTACCTTACGCAGCTCCATACCTCACGTTCCTACAACAAGTTCCGCTACTACGTGTCAAGGGTGCTTGACAAGCTGGGACTCATGACCGATCAGCGCCGCCGCAACATAATACGCCGCAACAACCACCTCAAGATAAAGCTCACCCATCAGAACAACATGTTCGAGGGTATGGATATCCGATATTTCGGACCCATTGACGGGCACAACGTCCAGAACCTGGTACGTGTCCTGAGCAACATCAAGAACATGCACGGCCCCAAACTGCTGCATATCAAGACAGTCAAGGGCAAGGGCTACGAGCCGGCCGAGAAGGACTCCGCCATATGGCATGCCCCCGGACTCTTTGACAAGGTTACCGGCGAACGCATAGTACGCAACGGCAACGGTCAGCCGCCCCTGTTCCAGGACGTGTTCGGTGAGACTCTTCTGGAACTCATGCGGGAGAATCCCAAAATCATAGGAATTACACCCGCCATGCCCATAGGCTGCAGCATGGACATTCCCATGAAAGTATACCCCGACCGCTGCTTTGACGTAGGTATAGCCGAAGGTCATGCCGTGACATTCTCCGGCGGTCTGGCCAAGGAGGGCATGATGCCGTTCTGCAACATCTACTCGTCATTCATGCAGCGTGCATACGATAATGTCATCCACGATGTTGCCATACAGAAACTCAACGTGGCAATCTGTCTGGACCGTGCCGGTCTGGTAGGTGAAGACGGCCCCACTCATCACGGAGCTTTTGATCTGGCATTCCTGCGCCCCATCCCCAACCTGACCATAGCATCACCGTATGACGAGATTGAGTTGCGCAACCTCATGTACACCGCCCAACTCCCCGACCAGGGACCTTTCATCATCCGCTATCCCCGAGGCCACGGCATACTGTCCGATTGGCGCAAACCGTTCAATCCCGTTGTCATCGGCACCGGACGCAAGATAAAGGATGGCGATGACATAGCCGTACTCTCCATCGGACCTATAGGCAACCTTGCCGAACAGGCCATTGAGACTTGGGAGAAAGAGAGCGGAAAGACCGCCGCACTCTACGACATGCGTTTTCTCAAGCCGATTGACACATCCATTCTAAAGGAGGTAGGAAACAGATACAGCCGTATCATAACCATTGAGAACGGCACAGTGACCGGAGGACTTGGCTCCGCCGTTGTGGAATATATGGCCGATAACGGCCTCCATCCCGTAATAAGGCGTATGGGACTGCCCGACCGTTTTGTGGAGCACGGATCCACGCCTCAACTTCTGCATCTCTGTCATATTGACTGCGATGCCATCATCAGCACACTCAGAGAGCTGACTTCAGAACCCTAAAAACCAGAACAATGAAAATAGTAATTGCGGGAGCCGGAAACGTAGGTATCCATCTGGCCAAACTGCTGGCCGGAGAGAATCAGGATATAGTTCTCATAGACGAGAGTCCCGAGAAACTGGCCCGACTGGATTCAAGTTTTGACCTGCTTACCATTCAGGAATCACCTGTATCGCTTCACGGACTCAAGGAGGCCGGTGCAGGAAGCGCAGACCTCTTTGTAGCCGTCACTACCGATGAGAGCCGAAACATCATCGCCGCGCAGCTGGCCCATTATCTGGGAGCCAAGAAAACCGTAGCCCGTATTAACAACTACGAATACCTCCAGCCCAAGAACATGGAGTATTTCAACAGCATCGGTCTGGATTCACTCATCTACCCCGAACTTCTGGCTGCAAGGGATATTGTAGACGGAATGAAACTCAGTTGGATACGTCAGTGGTGGGAATTTGCCGGAGGCGCCCTGGTCATGATGGGTATCAAACTGCGTGAAAACGCCCAGATACTCAACAAACCGCTCTCTGAACTCGGCAAGGAACTTCCCTATCACATAGTCGCCATACTACGTGAAGGAGTTACCATCATACCGAGCGGTAGCGATACCATGCAGGCCGGTGACCTGGTATACTTCATGACAATGAAAAAACACATCCCGCACATCCGCCGCATTGCCGGCAAGGAGGAACTGCCCGACGTGCGTGATGTAATCATAATGGGCGGCAGCCGCATAGCCGTACGCACGGCACAACTTATGCCCGACTATATGAATCTCAAGATCATTGAGAGTGACCTGGAACGCTGCAACCGTCTCACCGAATTGGTTGATGACAAGGTTATGATAATAAACGGTGACGGCCGCGATCCCAGTCTGCTTATGAGCGAAGGCATTCAGCATACCGAGGCATTCGTCGCTCTGACCGATAATTCCGAGACCAACATCCTGGCCTGCCTGGCAGCCAAGCGTTTCGGAGTGACCAAGACAATAGCCGAGGTTGAGAACATAGACTACATCAACATGGCTGAGAAACTTGATATAGGCACGGTAATCAACAAGAAGAAGATTGCCGCCAGCCACATATACCAGATGATGCTCGATGCCGATGTAACCAACGTCAAGTGTCTCACCTTTGCCAACGCCGATGTAGCCGAGTTCAACGTCATAGAGGGAGCCAAAATAACCCGCAATCAGGTCAAGGACATATCCCTGCCGCGCGGAGTGACCATAGGCGGACTTATCCGTAACAGGGAGGCTCTGATAGTAACCGGCAACACTCAGATACTGCCAGGAGACCATGTGGTTGTATTCTGTCTGGAAGGAATGATTAAAACCATAGAGAAGTACTTCAATTGATAAACATTAAGATCATACACAGAATACTGGGAGTCCTGCTTCTGATAGAATCAGGAATACTGCTGCTTTGCGCACTTATCCCTGTGTTCTACGGAGAGGATGACCTGTTCGGATTTATCATGGGCTCTCTCACATCGGCCTGCGTAGGTATGACCGCCCTATACATAGGCAAGAGCACCAAACATAAGGAAGGCGCAATGACCCGCCGCGACGGATATATAGTTGTGGCTCTCAGTTGGGTCCTGTTCTCAATTTTCGGATCCCTGCCCTATTACATCAGCGGCTATATACCGTCATTCACCGACGCCTATTTTGAGACAATGTCCGGCTTCACAACCACAGGAGCCACCATAATACAGGATGTGGAGCTAATACCCCACGGCCTGCTGTTCTGGCGCAGCCTGACACAATGGATAGGCGGTTTGGGTATCGTGTTCTTTACGGTAGCGGTACTGCCCATATTCGGTGTAGGTGAGGTACAGTTGTTCGCAGCCGAGGCCATCGGACCTACTCGCAACAAACTCCACCCGCGCATAAGTGTAAGCGGCCGATGGATTATTACCGTATATATCGTGATAACCATTCTGTGTGCCGTTGCACTGAGGTTCTGCGGCATGGGAGTCTTTGACAGCGTAAACCATGCACTGACCACGGCAGCCACCGGCGGATTCTCCACCAAGAATGCCAGCATAGCCTACTTCAACTCTCACTCGGTTGAGTATGTAATAACATTCTTCATGTTCCTGTCAGGCATCAACTACGGTCTGCTGTTCTTTGTGATATTCCGCGGCAAGGTACATAAGCTGATTGAGGATACCCAGTTCAAATGGTACCTTATGTTCCTGCTCATATTTACCTTTATAGTAGGCGTAAGCCTTTTCATATCAACCCCCTACAACGGCTCATCGGCATTGCGCAACGCCCTCTTCCATGTAACTGCCATTATCACTACCACAGGCTTCACATCGACCGATTATACCCAATGGCCGCCGTTCATATGGATGACACTGGGCCTATGCATGTATTTCGGTGCCTGCGCAGGTTCCACCACCGGTGGTATGAAATCAATCCGCATTGCCATCCTGTTAAAGTCCATGCGCAATGAGTTCAACCGCATACTTCACCCCAACGCCATACTTCCGGTCCGGGTAAACGGCAAGGTCATCCCGCCTTCAACCAGACAGAGTGTACTTACATTCAGCATATTCTTCTTTGCGTTGGTATTTATTGGATGGTTCTTCTACCTGGCCATAGGCATAGACATTGCCGAGGCTTACGGCATCTCACTGTCGTGTCTGAGTAATATCGGTCTTACAATAGGATATCACGGATGCAACATACCGTGGGACGATATGCCCACCATAGGCAAATGGTTCTCAACCTTTCTGATGCTGATCGGCCGACTGGAGGTTTTCAGTGTCCTGCTGGTTATCACCCCCGCTTTTTGGAAGCATCGCTAAGAACTCCCTTACATCCTCTCTCATACGCTCATACGTCTCACATCCCTTGTAGTGCGTATTCTTGCGGATAGCCTCAGTGAGGCCCATCTGACTGTGCTGATAAGCACTGATCTCGTTATGATACTGCTGGTTGTGGACAGCGAACCTGCGTATTTCCGACTCACGTTCCTGACGCAGCACCGTACATACGGGCATAAGCAGTTTGAGTATTACGTTCTCCACCAGATGATGTCCCTGAAGGAACAGATATGTGTTATCCTCCCTGACACCCATTGATGTAAGTTCCTTTCGCAAGGCGGCCACCTCGGGTATTGCCTCCGGATAATGGTTCTCCATCCAGCGGACCTTATGGCTCACCCTCTCCGATACGCTTATAATTGCAGCCTGAGGCCGGTGTACATCAACAGACTTGAGTTTTATATCCAGGTTAAGGTCCTGCATGCTGTAACTGTTATGCAGTTTCTTGCGGTAGAACCACACGTTCCATACAAACAGAGGATATACCGCCTTTGAGTAGAGTTCCATGAAACCCTCAAAATCAATCAGTCTGTGGTCATTCAATGTACACTGCACACAAATCTGATGCAGGCTCCCCGACCAGCACTGATAGTTTTCAATGGCATAAGTGTAAGTCTGTATGACAAACGGATTACTTATTATCTCTTTTGATGTCTGTGTTACCCCCTGAAGCAGCCAGTCATAATCACTGTCCACACAAGCAATCAGGTTGCTGCCCAATCCGTTATGCTCAATACACGAACGCAAGGCCGATTTCTTGCCTTTAGTCAGACCGCCACGATTGGGCAGCATTATCTGGAAATAGTGATCCGGAGTCTCAAACTCATCCAAAAGCACACGCCAGAAAGAGACATCGTCATAACTCTCCACGAAAGCCACGATACGGCCTCTGCGCTTGCTCGGCAACAGTCTGTCAGCCGCCTCGAAATAACGGGAAGAAATATTGTCTGTAAGTCTCTTCATGCTCTATTACCCCTCACTTGACGGTAATATCCTCAACATCATATACTGAATCCATCCACCCGTCCATAATCAGTGCCGGCGAATGGGTAGTCATGATAATCTGACAGTTGGGGTTGAGTGAACGGACGCGCTGTATAAGTTGCTGTTGCCACTCTATATGAAGTGAAATCTCCGGCTCGTCCATAAGCAGTACTCCGGGTGTCTGGTCCTGAACCAGGGTGGTAAGCATTATCACCAGCAACTGTTTTTCGCCCGATGACAGGTTGTAAGGCAGCAGCGTGGCACCGAACTGGTCAAACAGAATCTCATTGCTGGTACGGATTATCTTCTTACCGGTATCGGTAAAGAGTTCATCCATGTAATCCATGAACTTTATCTTGGGAGCCGATATCTCCTGCGCCTCACGTATCTTTTCGGGATCACCCGATGTAAGCAGCTGAATGGTACGGTTGCCTATGTTAACCTGATAATCCAGATAACGGCGCTGCAGTTTGTAGAGTTGCCAGTCAAGTTCCGATACCACGCTCTTATCGGACATCTTCTCCAACAGATTGCTGTGCATGAGCGGACGGTCTATACTGCGAATAACATCATACTTGATCCTGGTTGACCCTTCGGGGAAATAATCTATCTGTACCTCGGGATTCTCTTCCTGACTCTCTCCGGCCAGGTAATCCAGACGTGCTACAGTCTTATTGAGAATGGTACTCTTGCCTGTACCGTTAACACCGCTCAGGATATTCACATCGGGACGCAGGTTCCATACTATGTGCTTTCTGCCCCAAAGTGAGTTGATCTCTATGCGGCTTATTCCATCGGCGTATCCCTTTTCCATAATCAGTCAGTTTTACGGGTTCTGTCGGTAAATATATAAAAAAAGAAGAGTCACCGTAAGGTAACTCCTCTCTTTTTTTGGCGGCGCGTGATTCACATCAAACGATACCCAATGATATTTATAAAAAGGACTATCTATCTACATTAGCAACCTCTTAACGGTCATCCCGTTTCGTGATTGCGCTACAAAGATATTCTTTATTTTTTATTTTGCATATTATTGAGGGGTATTTAAGTGATTTTTGCAGTTAATAACACTTAAAATGGCCGAATTAGGCCATAAAATGCATTATTATTCATTGATATTAAACCCATCAAGTAACCCGATGTAACGTGGAACAGCCTGCTCCAACTCTTTCAGAGTTACAAATTCATCAGCCGTATGTGAACGTGCCGACTCACCCGGACCCAGCTTGAATGACGGGCATGAAAGGATTGCCTGGTCTGAAAGTGTGGGTGATCCGTAGGGCTTCATACCCATACTCTCAGCCTTGCGGATTATGGGATGACTGACATCTATCCTTGATGAATTCAGGTTAAATGAACGTGCCTTGACCTCACAATACCCGGGCAGCATTGCGCTGATGATATCGAACACCTCATGGTTGGAGTAAAGCTCATTGGTGCGGACATCGGCCGTAAAGGTACAAGTGTCGGGGATTACGTTGTGCTGTGTTCCGGCACTTATCATCGTTATGGTGAACTTGACCGGTCCCAGCAGGTCAGATACCTTGTCAAAACTGAATGTACGGAGTTTTTCTATCAACTCAGTAGCGCGGTAAAGCGCATTGATACCCTCGTTACGTGCGGCATGTCCGGCTTTGCCGTGAACCGTAAAGTCCAGAACCATCAGACCCTTCTCGGCCACAGCCGGCTGCATTCCGGTAGGCTCGCCAATGATAGCCACATCCACCTTGGGTAGGCTGTTTACTGCCAGTTTCATACCGTTCTGTCCGTTCCTCTCCTCCTCGACCGTAGCCAGGAACAGAGGATTGTATGACTGCGGCTTGCTGTCCAACTCATAGAAAGCATATAGCAGCGAAACCAGTCCTGCGCCGTCATCATTGCTGCCCAGTCCATAGAGTTTTCCATCCTCAACGGTAGGAGTGAACGGATCCTTTGTCCAGCCTGCAACCGGTTTTACGGTGTCCATATGGCTGTTGAGCAGAATAGTAGGCTTGGCGGGATCATAACTGTGACCGTAACACAGCAGGTTAAGCCCAATGCACTCGGGCTTGTAGCCATGACTCTCCATATCGGCCTTCAATATGGCCGATACCTCCTGCTCCGAACCGGTGGTTGACGGAGTGGCAATGAGCCGCTTAAGCAGTTCCAGTTGTTCCATATGCGCAAAGGTATGCAGATTTATGAAATTTCGCCTTTTTCACGGGCGGAAAGTTCCCGTATCATGCTGATGGCAAACGGCAGGGCCAGGCTGAATGTAAGCAGATCGGCCGTAGCCATTGTTGCCTCAAGACCCTGCAGACCCCAGATGGCAGGCATTATAAAAAGCGTAGGATAGAACGCTATTCCGTGACGCGTCATTGCCAGCAATGTGGCACGGCCTGTACGGCGTATGTTCTGCAGCAGCATGTTCGTAGGAGTGGTCAGGCCCACCAGCGGGAATGCAACGCACTGCCAGCGCAGCACCACCGTTCCAATCCGTATTAGTTCAGAATCCTCATCACGGAAGAATGTAATTATCTCCGGCGCAAATATCCATCCTGCCGCCGATGTAACCAGCAGGATTACCACACATAATCCTATTGTAAAGAGGTATGACTCGCGCACGCGCCCGTAAAGCCTGGCGCCCCAGTTGAATCCGCAAACCGGCTGGAATCCCTGGCCCACGCCCAGAATAACCGCCATAGCGGTCTGCATAACACGCGCCACCACGGTAAACGCAGCAATGGTCGATGCCTCCTGCCCCTCCAATGCATAGCTTGCAGCCGCCCAGTTCATGCATATGGCCGATATGCTGGACAGAGACTGACGCATCAGCGACGGCAGACCGCCCGCTCCTATCTCGCGGTAACGCTCCAGTGAAGGGGCAAAGTTGCGCAGGCTTATATGAACGTTTCCGGGTAGTGTGGTAGCCCACAGCAGCAGGCACCACGATATGAACTGACTGATCAAAGTAGCTAGCGACGCACCGCTCACTCCCATACCTAACCGGTTTATAAGCAGCCAGTCAAAGAATATGTTCAGCACCATTCCCACCGCAATGCCAATCATTGCCAGCATGGCATTGCCCTGCAGGCGCAACTGGTTGTTAAGCGTCATCTGCGATATCAGGAACGGAGTTGCAATCAGAATCCACCGGAGGTAGGCATTGGAGTAAGGCACCACATCGGGCGTAGCACCTAAAAGCCTTGACAGAGGTGTCACGAACAGCATACCCAGCACCATGAACACGATACCTATCAGGAACGATGACAGGAATCCCGTAGCCGCCATCTTGCCAGCCCCCTCGGCATCACGGGCACCCAAGGCACGAGACATGTAGTTGCCTGAAAAGTAAAAAAAAAA
>CACZMI010000005.1 GCA_902782245.1 uncultured Bacteroidales bacterium
GGATTCGAGGCCCTTTACAAGCGCTATTTCGGCAAGTAATTACTAAAAAGAGTTATCAAACCGGCTAAAGGCCGTATCGGGGCGGAAATTAGACCCCGATACGGCCTTTTCCTTTGGAAAAATATCCTTAACTTCGCAAATTAATACGTAGATAAGAAGGGATGAGTGTGATAATGCACATAGAATCTGCCACCGACGGCTGTTCGGTTGCAGTGAGTGATGAGGGACACCTGGTGTTTGACAAGGCCGACCGCGAGGGTCATAACAATGCCGTATCGCTTGGAGTCCTGGTCGATGAGGCTTTGTCTCTGGTGGACAGCCGTGGGCTTAAACTGGATGCCGTCGCCGTAAGTGAGGGCCCGGGTTCATATACCGGCCTGCGTATAGGCGTATCCATGGCCAAGGGCGTATGCTACGGCCGCGCCATAAAACTGATATCGGTCTCAACCCTCAAACTGCTCTGCGTGCAGCCTCTGCTCTCACTGGAACTGCCCGATGACGCTCTGCTCTGTCCTATGATCGATGCCCGCCGCATGGAGGTCTATAGCGCCATCTATGACCGTGCCTTGAATGAGGTCCGTGAGATAAGAGCCGATATAGTGGAGGCCGATACCTACAGGGAATTCCTTGACAAGCATCCCGTATGGTTCATGGGCAACGGCGCCGCCAAGTGCCGCGAGACCATCAATCACCCCAACGCCCACTTCCTGGATGACATCAACCCCGAGGCCCGCTGGATGTTCCCGCTGGCCGAGCAGTCGTTCAACAGGGAGGAGTTCCGTGACGTGGCCTATTTTGAGCCCTACTATCTGAAAGATTTTATTGCTGTTAAACCTAAAAAACTGGTTTGATGAACTACAATACCCAACGAGAAAAGATGCCGATGCCCGAGTACGGACGTGCCGTACAGGAGATGGTTGAGTATGCCGTGACAATCCCTGACCGCGCCGAGCGTCAGCGTTGCGCCAACACCATCATCAACATCATGGGCAGTATGTTCCCCACACTTCGTGACGTGCCTGATTTTCAGGGCAAACTGTGGGATCATCTGGCATTCATGTCGGACTATAAACTGGATATAGACTATCCGTTTGAGATAACCCGTCTGGAAAAGACCCAGCAGAAACCGGATCATATTGACTATCCGGCCGGCGATATCCGTTACCGTCATTACGGACATATACTGCCCTCGCTGATCAAGGAGGCTGTGAATATGCCCGAGGGACCTGAGCGCAGCCAGTTGGTTCGCCTGCTTGCAGTGCAGATGAAAAAGGATCTGATGACCTGGAACAAGGAGATGGTAAGCGATGAGCGCATAGCCGATGACTTTGCCTATTTCTCACACGGCCGTCTTATGCTCCAGGATGGTGATCTGGACGTACAGTTTGCACAGGCTCCGCCCCAGCAGCGTCAGGGGCAGCACGGAAAGAAAAAGAACAAACGCAGATATTGATATAACGCTATGCCGTCATTTCTTGTAGAGGGAGGTCACAGACTTAAGGGGACCATCTGTCCGCAGGGTGCTAAGAACGAGGTCCTGCAGATTCTTTGTGCCGTACTGCTCACTCCGGACGAGGTGACGGTACAGAACGTTCCGGACATCCTGGATGTAAGGAACCTGATAGACATGCTGGCCAATCTGGGTGTCAAGGTAAATAACACCGCTCCCGGATGCTGGAGTTTCAAGGCCGATACCATTGACCGCAGTTATGCCGAGAGCATGGACTTTGTTGCCAAGAGCGCCGGACTGCGCGGATCGGTGATGCTGCTTGGACCGCTGCTGGCCCGTCTGGGACACGCCACGGTGAGCAAACCCGGAGGAGACAAGATTGGCCGTCGCCGCGTGGATACCCACATCAAGGGCTTCCAGGCACTGGGCGCCACATTCCTTCTCAACGAGGAGCGCGGTTACTTTGAACTCAAGGCTGATAGGCTTAAGGGTACCTACATGCTTCTGGATGAGGCATCGGTAACCGGTACCGCCAACATAATCATGGCCGCAGTCCTGGCCGATGGCGTAACCACCATCTACAATGCCGCCTGCGAGCCGTACGTGCAGCAACTCTGCCGAATGCTGGTACGCATGGGGGCCCGTATAGACGGCATAGGCAGCAACCTGCTTACCATAACCGGCGTAAAGGAACTTCACGGAACATCCCATAAGGTTCTGCCCGATATGATTGAGGTGGGCAGCTTCATCGGTATGGCCGCCATGACCCAGAGTGAGATAACCATCAAGGATGTATCATACCAGAACCTGGGAATCATCCCCGAGAGTTTTGCCCGTCTGGGAATCATGATGGAGCAGCGCGGAGATGATATATTCATACCTGCACAGGAGCACTATCAGATAGAATCATTCATTGACGGCTCCATAATGACATTGGCCGATGCACCCTGGCCGGGACTTACCCCGGACCTTCTGAGCGTGCTGCTGGTAACCGCCACGCAGGCCAAGGGCAGCGTGCTCATACATCAGAAGATGTTTGAGAGCCGCCTGTTCTTTGTGGACAAGCTCATTGACATGGGTGCCCAGGTAATACTGTGTGACCCGCACCGCGTGGTTGTCATCGGCCATGACCGTCAGTTCCCGCTTACCGCCCGCCGTATGTCATCGCCCGATATCCGTGCCGGTATAGCACTGCTTATTGCGGCCATGAGTGCCAAGGGTACCAGCCGCATAGACAACATCGGCCAGATAGACCGTGGTTATCAGAACATTGACGGCCGCCTTAACGCACTGGGCGCAAACATAAAGAGAGAGGATTGATATGATTGAGCAGAGCGAGGTACAGAGAATAGGACAGATAGTCAAGCCGCACGGAGTAGGCGGCGAGATGGCTGTAACCGTACTCGCATCACTTGATTGGACCGATGACATTGACTGCCTGGTATGCTCGCTTGACGGCATTCTGGTACCGTTTTTCCTGGAGTCTATACGCCCTAAGAGCAATACTACCATTCTGGTTAAGTTTGAAGGGTATGACACGGTTGAATCAACGGCCCGTTTTATGGGAGTTACCGTCTATATGCCACTAAAGTATCTGGCAGAGGCCGATGATGAAGAACCCACATGGAGTGCATTCCTGGACTGGAAGGTGGTTGATTCAAAAGCCGGACCGCTGGGTACCATAAACGCTGTTGATGACAGCACTCCCAATATCCTGTTTCAGGTACGTGACGGCGAGCGTGAGCGCATCATACCCGCCAACCCCGAATGGATCACCAAGGTGGACCGTAAGAACAGAACTTTAATGTATAACCTCCCCGAGGGGCTTACAGAACTATAAGAGATTTATGAAGAGCATCCGTCAGAAACGCAAGGAGGTGGGCCGCAAAAGCCTTTTCCGTCGTTTTGTCTATCTGTACAGACTCACTGTGGTCAATGAGGATGAACAGCGCCGTGTATTCAGGATGAAGATATCACACTTTATCCTGTTCCTGGCCGTGATTGTCATTGCCGGTCTCGGGGCATGGGGAGGCATTGCGGTATTCCGCAGTCTGCCCAAGCAGAAAGGAACCACCCTTGAAGATTACCGCATACGTCAGGCCATCGTTAATGAGGCCCTGCGCATAGACTCTTTGGAACAGGTATTTGAGATGCAGAACAGATATGTATCGGTGTTGCAGGATATCATATCCGGATCAATATCACTTGATACCGTTTATTCGGTCGATTCACTGGCCCGCGTACGTACGGAACTGCTTATGGAGCGCACCGAGCGTGAGGAGACTTTCATGCGCCAGTATGAGGAAGCCGAGCGATATAATATCACGTCACAGTCACAGCCGGTAACTGATGTGAGGAACATCGGTATGTTCCGTCCTACTGCGGGTTTGGTAACCAAGAGCTATGATGCCCTTGAACAGCATCTTGGAGTGGATATCGCCGCAAGTCCCAACCAGAGCGTGGTCTCTGTGCTTGACGGAACGGTGCTCATGTCAACATATACATCGGATATGGGTTATACCATTTGCATCGTGCACCCGGGCGAACTCATATCGGTATATAAACACTGTGAGTCTCTGCTCAAGAAATCCGGTGACCGTGTCAAGCAGGGAGATGTGGTGGCTTTGGTAGGCCGTGGAACCGACCGTGCCCTGCAGGGCTCACACCTTCATTTTGAACTGTGGTATCAGGGACAGCCCCTTGATCCCGAAAAATATATATTGTTCCAGTGAAACAGATAGCCATATTAGGTTCAACAGGCTCAATAGGGAAGCAGGCGCTTGACGTCATTGCCTCCCATCCCGATGAATATGAGGTTTATGCCTTGACTGCCAATAACAGCGTCGATCTGCTGATTGAACAGGCTCTCAGGTTTAAACCCGAAGCGGTGGTGATAGCGAACGAACAGCACTATGCAAAATTAAAAGAGGCTCTTGCCGGACAACCCGTAAAGGTTTACGCAGGAGCCGATGCCATCAGCCAGATAGTGACGGCATCCCCAATAGACATAGTGCTGGCATCGATGGTGGGATTTGCAGGCCTGTGCCCCACGATAGAGGCCATAAAGGCAGGTAAGACCATAGCATTGGCCAACAAGGAGACAATGGTTGTGGCAGGTGAACTCATCACATCGCTTGCTCTCCAGTACAAGACGCCCATTTTGCCGGTTGATTCAGAACACTCGGCCATATTCCAGTGTCTGAGCGGTGAAACCATGAACCCTGTCGAGAAGATTCTGCTCACAGCATCGGGTGGCCCGTTCCGCATTCTGGGAATGGACCAGCTCAAGACCGTTACCAAGGCGCAGGCCCTGAAACATCCCAATTGGGATATGGGTGCCAAGATTACGATAGACTCGGCCACCATGATGAATAAGGGCTTTGAGGTTATTGAGGCCAAGTGGCTGTTCGGTGTTCCGTACAGTAAGATACAGGTGGTGGTACATCCGCAGTCAGTCATCCATTCCATGGTTCAGTTTGCCGACGGTGCGATAAAGGCCCAACTGGGTGCCCCGGATATGCGTCTGCCCATACAGTATGCATTCTCATATCCGCGTCGTCTTAAGGCCGATTTCCCCAGAGTGGATTTCACTACCTTGAGTACACTCACGTTCGAGGAACCCGATACCGACCGTTTCCGCAATCTGGCGCTGGCATACAAGGCAATAGAGCGGGGCGGAAACATGCCTTGTATCCTGAACGCGGCAAATGAGGTTTGTGTAGCCGCATTCCTGCAGGACCGCATAGGTTTCCTTGAGATGAGTGATGTCATAGCGGAGACCATGGAGCGTGCTGAATTCAGAGAGAAATCCACACTTGATGAGTATATAGAAACCGATGCCCAGGCACGCCGTCTGGCAGCATCACTGATTAAATGAACATTTAAACCAAATCAATATGTCTACTTTTTGGATCCGTTTTATCCAACTTGTCCTTTCACTTACCATTCTTGTTGTATTCCATGAATTCGGTCATTTCCTGTTCTCACGCCTTTTTGGAGTGAGGGTGGAGAAATTCTACGCTTTTTTCAACCCCCGTTTCTCCCTGTTCAGGATCAAACGTGTCAACGGCAGGATCCGTGTCAGGTTCTTTGCCCCAAACGTACCTGAGAGTTATGAGGAAGTAAAACATTACAATTTTGAGGGTAAGGAAGAGGTTACATACAAGCCCGTGGATTTGGAATCCCTGCCCGAGGACGACTGGCGCCGTTCACCCGAGAACACTGAGTTCGGTGTGGGCTGGGTACCTTTTGGCGGTTACTGTAAGATTGCCGGTATGATAGATGAGTCTATGGATGTAGCCTCAATGCAGCAGGAACCCAAACCATGGGAGTTCCGTACCAAGAATGCATGGCAACGTCTGCTCATCATGGTGGGAGGTGTGCTTTTCAACCTCATCCTGGCCTTCTTCATCTATTCTATGGTGCTGTGCCACTGGGGAGACAGTTATATCCCGGCACAGGGCCTCAAGTACGGAATGGAGTTCAACGAATATGCCGAGTCATTGGGATTCCGTGACGGAGATGTCATAATAGAAACTGACGGAAAGGCAACTCGTGAATTTGACGGAGACCTGTATCGGGCCATAGCAAAAGCAGAGAATGTTACGGTACTGCGTGACGGCAGGGAGGTGATACTTGAAATGCCCCAGGAGTTGTCCCTCTTTGATTTTACCCGTACCGTCCCGTTCGTCTCTATCCTGAGCCCAATGACTATAGACAGTGTCATAACCGGTGGGGACGTAACAGGTGCTGCCGCCGCCGGACTGATGGCAGGTGATACTATCCTTTATGTGAACGGGCAGAGCGCCTGCACTTGGACATCGTTCCAGACCATTCTGGCCGATATGCGTACACGTGCGCAGGATTCGTATGTGGACAGGAACCTTCAGGTGGTGATAGGTCGTCCCGGCGCAGGACGTGATACGCTGTCTGTAACTGCCGATGACAATTTCCGCATAGGCATAATACATCTGACCGATGAGTATGAACCGGTAGAATTGGATTACGGTTTCTTCAGTTCCATACCTGCCGGCATCAGTTACGGCTGGAATACCCTGAAAGGATACGTGGGCGATTTCCGTTACGTGTTTACCAAGGAGGGAGCCAAGAGCCTGGGCGGATTCGGAACCATTGGCAGCATATTCCCCGAGAAGTGGAACTGGCATGCCTTCTGGCTTATGACAGCGTTCCTGTCAATCATCCTGGCTTTCATGAACATACTGCCCATACCTGCACTGGACGGCGGATATGTATTGTTCCTGCTGGTCGAGGTTATAACCGGCAAGAAACCGGGAGACAAGTTCCTGGAAGTTGCCAATACCATAGGTATGATTATACTGTTCGGGTTGCTTATCTTTGCCAACCTTAACGACATAATAAGACTGTTCTGATGACACGTAAGCCCCGCGAGACATTCGGAAGCCGTATGGGTATGCTTCTGGCTATGGCAGGTTCTGCCATCGGCCTGGGCAACATATGGCGTTTCCCTTATATGATGGGTAAGAACGGAGGTGCAGCATTCATACTCCTGTATGTGATAATGCTGGTTTTTCTCTGCCTGCCGGTCATGGTCTCCGAGTATCTGATAGGCCGTCGCGGTGCATCCAATCCGTTCAGCAGTTTTGACCGCCTGGCTCCCGGCTCCAAATGGCGCTGGATAGGTTTTCTGGCGGTATTGGCATCGGCCTGCATCCTGTCTTTCTACTGCGTTGTGGGCGGTTGGTCGGTCAAATATCTGGCCGATTCGTGCATCCTTGCTTTCTCGGATGCGCAGGGTAATTATGCGCTCAGTTTCGAGTCATTCATCAGCAACCCGTGGAAACCATTGCTTTACACACTGATTTTCCTGGGCCTGACCGGAGCGATAATAGTATTCGGCGTACGTAAAGGAATTGAGCGGATGTCAAAGGTCATGATCACTATGTTGTTTGTCATCATAGTGATGGTGGTTATACGTTCGCTAACCCTTCCTGGTGCCATGGAGGGGGTCAAGTATATGTTAGTACCTGATTTCAGTAAGGTTACGGCCGATACCTGTATCGCGGCTATGGGACAGGCATTCTTTTCACTCAGCATAGGCTGCGGCACCATACTTACGTATGCATCGTATGTAAAGAAAGAGGAGAATATACTGGCATCATCAGCATGGATATCATTCTTTGATACCACGTTTGCCATAATTGCCGGTCTGGCCATCATACCTGCCGTATATGCGATAGCCTATATGAACGGTGTGGAACCCGATGTGAGCGCAGGTCCCGGACTGGTGTTCATCACGCTGCCCGGCGTGTTCAGTCAGATGCCCTTGGGTAATTTGGCTGCAATACTGTTCTTCCTGGCATTGCTGCTGGCTGCAGTGACATCGGCCATATCCCTTATGGAGGTGGTTGTGGCATTCATCATTGAGGAGATGCACCGTTCACGCAAGAGGGCAGTTGCCTTGTGCTTTGCCGTGTGTGGCGTGGTGGGAGCGTTCTGCTCGCTGTCTTTCGGCCCGCTTTCGGGGTTCAAACTGTTCTCTCTGAGTGTGTTTGATTTCTTTGACTACATCACGTCCAATATAATGCTGCCAATAGGCGGCCTGTTGCTTGCGGTATTTGCCGGCTGGCGTTTAAGGCGTGCCAACTTTCTGGATGAACTTACCAACAGCGGTAAACTCAGGATTCCCCGCTGGATAAGCCTTACTTTATATTATCTGGTAAAACTGGTAGCGCCTATAGGCATACTACTTATCTTCCTGAACACCTTCTTCAGCTGATTCATCCTTCATCTTGGAACGGATGAACATTAGGTGGCGCTGTGCCTCTTCACGCAGGTTTTTGTGCTCGTTGAGCGATAGCAGCACCTGTGACAGTTCGTACAGGCTTGCTATCGCATATCGGTCATCCTTGTTAAGTTTCAGGTTACGGTAAACGGGACGGCTTTCCTCCTGACCGGCTTTGCGGTAAAGGGTGTATCGGATATCGGCATCCTTGTTGGCGCTTATGAATGCGGCGGCACCTCCGTCATTGCCGTTTATAAAACTCAGCCACTCGTAATATACGCCCAGGTCAGTGAATTCATGGCGGTCATTTGACTCGGGAGTATCCACATAAACATCGCCTACGCTCAGTTTGAGCCAGTCATGATGAATGTATGAACTTCCGCGATATGATGAAATAAGTGTCATCCTGCCCAACTCATCCACCTGCGCACGGATATAAGTGCGGTCTGTATTACGCTGAGGTGCCTGGCTCTTTATGGTGTAGAGGCCTATATCCTGATAGCGCTCATCTTTCTCAAAAGCATAACCAGCCTTGATCTTGTCAAAAGCAGCCTGAGCCACGGCAATCATGCTGTCCTCATATTCAATGATACGCATCTGCTCGGCCTCCTCAATCTGCTGCATCAACTTAATGCCCTGCCTGCGGGTCTCAAAGGCCTTGGGGTAGAGAATCTTTATGCTGTCAATCTCCTGCTTGGCCACATTATAGTTACCCATGCTGAACGCCTCCTTTGCATTATCCAGGTGGTGTCCGGCTTTCTGCTCTATGCTCTCCTGGCATGAGATAACAAATATGCACAATGCCACTAATGCAAGTATCTTTTTCATCTCAGTTGTTTTATCCGATGCAAAAGTACTTGTTTTTCTTCAAGTATGGCCGGATTTATCTCAAGAGCTTCTTTTCTGTACGGATAGTGCCGTCACTGTAGCGCGTCACCACTATTGTCAGTCCGGATGGAGAATCTATCTTCTGGCCCGACAGATTGTAATATTCAACTGTTGTATCCGTAATGCTGGCAGCTATGCTTTCTGCATTTGTTGTGCCACCTGTTGAGAAGCCTTTCCTTATGGCATACTGCACAAACTTATCCTGAGAATCAAGAACGTGAGTCTTGTTCCTGAAATAGATGTTGTACTCCTGGGCATTACAGTTCTCTATCTCCAGGCTGAAAGGCTGAGGATAGAACATCTTTGTGGAGTCCTCATAGTTGATTTCAAACCACAGGTAAATGCACTGGTCCGTTACGATGTAATTAAGGTGGTTGGTCTGGGCCCCGCTTCCATAGTATGCACCTTCTGCCTTGAAATGGCCGTTGTTGTCAAGTGTGAACTTGGCTTCGGTCCATTCGCATTCATCCACAGGGGCAAATGATTTCTTGTCTTTCAGAATGCTGCCTTCATCCAGAACCGTGACTTTGCACAGTTTACGGACACTGCCATCCAATGATTCCGCGCCAACGGTCGTAATGCCGCCCATAATGGTGTTTGCAGAGGTTGGCTTCAATGCTGTTACCAAACCATTCATGTCAACGGTAACATAATTGTCAAGTGGATGCATGCTCTCCATCCATCTAATCTTGGCATCAGCCGGACTTACATGCAACTGATAGCTTTCACCCACCTTAAGGGTAATGCTTTGCTCCTCAAGTGTAAATCCATCAACCACATGGGTTGTATCAGTCTGTGCATTTGCAATACTGCCCATACACATTATTACAAGCGAAAACAGAATTGTAGTAATCCTTTTCATAACTCAAGTTTTTAAAAGGTCCAACAATCATTTTTTATACAATCCATAATCACAATCTGGTTCGATGAAGACAGCCGTCCTCTTTGTCATAAGTTGCCGATGGCCGGGAAGTTCTGATCCTCAGCGATGGTGAACTGAGCCTGGCAGCGGATATCCTGTGAGGATGCTGCAAAGTCGGCCTTGTAATCACCATTGACTGTCTGCCAGCAGGATTCACTGAGATTAAATGAAGCCAGGTCATACTCAGAGAGTTTGAACTCCAGGGTCTCACTTTCACCCGGCTGGAGCAGAGCGGTTTTTCCGTAGGTCTTGAGTTCCTTGGTCAGTTTGTTCAGACCGCCTTTGGGAGCCTCGATATATACCTGAACTGCTTCCTTTCCGGCAACTGCACCGGTGTTGGTAACCTTGATTGAAAGGCTGATTACGCCTTCTTCAACAGTTGCCTGAGGCTCACTGTACTGGAATGTGGTGTAGCTTAGACCGAATCCGAACGGATATGAAACCTGCTCGGGATGACGGTCATAGTAGCGGTAGCCTATGTCCAGACGCTCCTTGTACTCTGTGTAGTCATACAGTGAGACGGGCTTGGCGTCGGGATTGCCGCGGTTGGCGCGGGCCTTTGACTGCAGGTCACGTGCATTGACCGGGAAGTTTGCGGTCGAAGGCATCTTGTTTAAGTCAACAACATATGTGTCAACCAGCTTTCCTGAAGGATTTACAGCACCCTTCAGAATATCAGTGATGGCATGACCGGCCTCCTGTCCGGGCAGTCCGGCCAGAAGGATTGCATCGGGCTGTGATTTCCAGCTGGCAGTTTCAATGGGAGCGCCGATATTCAGGATAACCACAACCTTCTTGCCTTTTGAATGGAATGCGTCACATACGTCCTTGATCAGCCCCTGCTCAATGTCGGTCAGTGTATAATCACCTTCAATACCACGGTCGGCAGACTCACCGCAACTGCGGCCTATGGTGATGACAGCAATGTCACTTGATATAGCATCGGCACGGTACTGGTAGGGCTTGCGAACCAAAGACTGCGGAATGACATGGTTGGTCAGACCTGTGCGCATAAAGTTCTGTGCACTTACTCGTCGGTTGTTCTCCTGAACGTATTTGGTATAGGCCGATGAAACCGACGGCTCCAGTTTGTATCCGGCTGCGGTAAGTCCCTCATTGAGTCCCACGGCATGCTCGTAGTTGACACTGCCGCTACCGGTACCTACAACATACAAATCATATGAACTTGTTCCGTAAAGTGCAATCATCCTGCAATCCTTGGCAAAAGGCAGGGCACCGTTATTCTTGAGCAGGACTATACCCTCGGTAGCGCTTGAACGTGATACCTGGGCATGTGCCTTAAGGTCGGGATCATTCTGGAACTCATAACCCTGCATCTTGGGTGAGCGGGCAATGAATTCAAGGATTCTGGTTACGTTACGGTCAATTATCTTCTCATCAAGAATACCGTTACGGACAGCCTCTATGATGCTGTTTATCTGATTTGCGCTACCAGGCATGAGCAGGTCGTTTCCGGCATTGACGGTGGCAACTGCATCGCGTCCGCCGCCCCAGTCAGTCATAACCATACCCTCAAATCCCCACTCCTCACGAAGTATGCCTTCAATCAGAGTTTCGTTCTCTGGTGCGTAAGTACCGTTTATCTTATTGTATGATGTCATAACTGCCCAAGGCTGTGACTCACGTACTGCAATCTCAAAACCTTTGAGATAGATTTCACGTGATGTCTGCTGGTCAACCTGTGCGTCATTGGCCATACGGTTGGTCTCCTGGTTGTTCAGGGCAAAGTGCTTTATGGTTGCACCTACACCGTTTGTCTGCACGCCACGTACCATTGCGGCTGCGGTCTTACCCGATATGACAGGATCCTCTGAATAGTACTCAAAGTTACGTCCCAGAAGAGGGTTACGGTGAATGTTAAGTGCAGGAGCAAGCAGGCAGTCAGCACCGTAGCGCTTAACCTCATCACCTATGGCTACACCCACCTCCTCTACAAGCTGCTGGTTCCAGGTCTGGGCAAGCATGGTTGCTACAGGGAATGAAGTACAGTAATATGTCTTATCCTCACCCTGACGTGTGGGGTTGATCCTGAGTCCGCCGGGGCCATCGGGCAACATTACAGAAGGAATCCCCAGACGTGGTATAGGATAGGTCTGACCGGCACAACCGGGAATAAGGTTCTTTGCATCCTGAATCTCCTGAGCAATGTCACCTCCGTTCCAGGCACCTACGCCTACAAGCAGGTTGACCTTCTCCTCAAGAGTCATGGCAGCCACCACCTTCTTTACAGGTGACTTGCCTAACTTAACCTCACGGCTACATGATACGGTTGCAAATACCATTAATACGGCACAAGCAATAGAAATAATAGATTTTCTTGTCATAACAGGTTAGTATTTGGGTTCAAGGCCACGTTTGCGCGCCTCTTCAATCAGAAAGTTGTAAGCGGCATCATGTTCATTGGGAATCACTCCATCCAGAATGGCATCCTTTATAGAAGCTTTGAGTTCACCCACTATGGCGGTTGGCTCAAGTCCAAAGACCCGCATTATTTCCAATCCGTCAATAGGGGGCTGGAAATTGCGGATACGGTCCTTCTCCTCAAGGTCAACCATCTTCTGGCGTACCAGTTTGAAGTTCTCCAGATGACGTTTTTTCTTCTGCTCGTTCTTGGAGGTGATATCGGCCTCACACAGAGTCATCAGGTCATCTATGTCATCGCCGGCATCAAAGAGCAGACGGCGAACGGCTGAGTCTGTCACCTCATCATCGACGATTGCAATGGGACGCATATGCAGTTCAACCATCTTCTGCACATACTTCATCTTCTCGTTCTTGGGAAGTTTCATGCGCTCAAAAATGCCGGGAATCATCTTCATGCCCACATAGTTGTGGTTGTAGAATGTCCAGCCGTGGGTGGGTTCCCATTTCTTGGTGCGCGGCTTGCCAATGTCATGGAGCAAGGCAGCCCAGCGCAACCACAGGTCACTGCTGTTTCGGGCCACGTTGTCCAGCACCTCAAGAGTATGGAAAAAAACATCCTTGTGTCCGCGTCCGTTGACCGTCTCCACACCCTGGAGTGCTGCAAGTTCCGGGAATATCAGTTGGAGCAGTCCGCATCGGTCCAGGTCAATGAATCCCTTGGACGGAACAGGAGCCAAAAGAATCTTGTTGAGTTCTTCCGATATACGCTCCTTGGATATTATGTTTATGCGCTCGCGGTTCTTCTCAAGTGATGCAAATGTCTCATCATCAATATAGAAGTTGAGTTGAGTGGCAAACCTTATGCAGCGCATCATGCGCAAAGGGTCGTCACTGAATGTTATCTCGGGATCCAGGGGAGTACGGATAATACGGTCCTGCAGGTCATCAATTCCGCCAAACGGGTCAACCAGCTCACCGAACCGGTCGGCATTCAGGCATATGGCCATTGCGTTTATGGTAAAGTCACGACGGTTCTGGTCATCCTCAAGAGTGCCGTCCTCAACAATCGGATTTCTTGATTCGCGATGATATGACTCCTTCCGTGCTCCCACAAACTCCACCTCCAGGTCACCGCGCTTTACCTGTGCCGTACCAAAGTTTTTGAACAGGCTCACATGAGCGCCGCGACCCAACGCCTTGCCGTAAGCCTTGGCCATCTCCAAACCGCTGCCCACAACCACCACATCAATATCCTTGCTGGGACGCTCCAAAAACAGGTCTCGCACATATCCACCCACCACATAACACTCCAGCCCCAGACTGTCGGCAGTCTGAGACAGCAGCCTGAACTCCTTGCGGTCAAGCAGCCTGGCCAGTTCCTCGTCGCTGTATATCTTCATCTGGTACAAAGATAGCAAATAGCACAATAGGGACGTTTCCTTATGTGTCATTTTATAATTTGGCCATACTTGTCACGAGAAGGCGTACAGAGCCTCTTTTATGCAAGTATGGCCATTATTTTGCCCATTTTGGCCGTTTTTGATGCCATACTTGCAGGAAATCTACATTACACGGCTTGTGGTAAGAGGTATGGCCACAAATTATCTGGTCAGAGTGAACTTCAGCGTAAAGCCAGCATCATGAGTAGATGTGGGGTAGGCCGATGTGGATACCAGCGGGAAGTTGCTCTGGAAATCGTAGTAGAAATTCAGGGTGAGCATGCGGCTGTAGGTGTAGTCGGCACTGAACGATAACTTGAATGCACGGTTGCCGCTGGTGGCTTGGGTAATTTCCTCACGCAGGTTACGGCATAGGGCATTCTGGTTACGGTATGAGAGGTCCAGATTCATGTTCAGGTCATTGCTTACCTGATTACGTCCAGTTCCGGATTGAGCCCCGAACAGTTTCACTCCTGTTATTTTGTAACCGGCACCCGCGGTAATGTCATCGGACGATGTCTCAACAACCTGTACGGCTGTAGTGCTGAGTGTAAGCACTCGTGTCTTGCGGAATTCCAGATGTGCCGATATATCATTGAGGAAAGTCATGCTCACGCCGCACAGCGGTGCGAAAGACTCGTTGATTGATACTGAACTGATATTGTACATGCTGCTCGGTATAGGATTGCCGGTGGTTACATCTTCAATGAATCCTCGGCCGTTCATATACTCCATGTAACTGTTGAAAGTGTTGAAACTGCCTACTGAGTAAACGCTCTTGTAAGCGTGAGTCAGGTTGAAACTCTTGAAATGTTTCCTGAAGAAAGGCAGTTTGCTCAGTCCGCTGTATGTGAGTGTCCAGTTGGGCAACATGCTCAGTATATTTGGGAACAGGTCTAACGTGGCTTTATGAGCGTCGCGACCGGTGTATGCCGACAGGAATGCCGGTATCAGCACATCCGATGAGTACATGTCAACACCGCCGTTGGCGGGATCATAAGCCTGACCGGCCAAAGAACTGAGAGACGGGTAACGGGCTCCTTCATATTGGGACTCTATCCGGTCGCGTATTACAGGCAGTGAAGCGGTCAGACGCTCAAAACTGCGTGAACTGTAGTTCCTCTTTGATGAATGTCTTTCAAATGCACTTGAGATGCTGACAGTGGTCATGCTGAAATTGCCGCCTCTGTTGGTCGGCATACCAGCATACATATACTGAATACGGCTGTTGGCCGATCTGCTCCAACTGGCATTGGCATCTATCTTTATGTCGCGGAACGGCTCAAGGGTCATCTTTATCTGCAGGTCCTCACTTGCGGTGGATGTTGCAGTGTGGGCGATGCTGTCACCGCTCAGCAACCATCCGTTACCCATGGCTTTATGCAGGTAACTGTCATCGGTAAGACCGAACGCAAAGTCAAGTCCCGGGGTAAGCATGCCCGACATCTTACTCTGTCCGAATGTCCTTGAGTCAGGCATGAATCCCGGAAGGGTCATGTTATAGTCATTGCGGTATGAAACGGATACGTTACGTACCATCATAAGGGCACGAAGTCCCATTTCCATTCCCTCCCTCATGCTGAACCTCTGCTTGCGTTCTGGTGCATCCGGATCCTGAATAATCCTGAGCACCACATTCAGGGTATCCTTGACTTTGATTGAAACACTGTCTGGGCTGAGTTTGCGGAACTTGATCTTAACTGTCTTGCCATCTTCTGTGGTGGCGGTCAGCTTAGGCGTTAAGGTACCCAGGGAATGAACTACTACATTACGCTGCCCGGGCAGAAGTGTCAATTCCTGCTGGTAACGTCTTATGCGGTTTGATGTATATGTGCTTGATGACCTGCCGTTGGATGAATACCGGTTGTTCAGGAGGTGCAGATAATTAACCTTGTTATACAGATTAAGCAGGTTGAATCTTCCGTTCAATGATATGGAACGTCTGTTGCTGATGATATTTCCGTAGTTGGTGCCGTCGGCATATGTGGTACCGCGGTTCCATGAATAACCGGAGTTGAAGCCAGCATCGGCCGTAATCCAATCCAGCACGGGTATTTTATTAATAGGTATGGTGTATGCGGCGTTGAATGACTGGTTGTAGTCAAGCGGACGTCCCATATTCATAAGACTCATCTTTACGGAGTCTTTCCATAACTGATAACTGTCAGGGTACAGGTCTTTGTTGACCACGGTGTATGGCTCTTCTATCTCGGCTCTTGTCCTGGCACTGAATGAGAGCCTGAGCAACTGCAGCGGATTCCAGTTTACAGACATGTCACGGTTCATGTAGAACTGTTGAGAGAATATTACAGGAATACCTTCAGAACCTTCCAGGTCACGTTCCTGCAACTCGTGGTAACTGCGTTGCAGTCCTGCATTGAATGATATGCTCTGCGGAAGCCAGCCTATTTTGGTGTCCTTTACGATAGAGAACCACTTGGCATCATACGGTAAGGCTGCAAACGGAGACCATCCCTGACTGGCCGGTGCATAACTGTAATCGACTGCCGCCCTCCAGTTGTCATCGTGCTCGTAGTCTATGGTGCTGTTGCTGCGGTCACTCTTGTTCTCGGAGTAACTGAACGAGAAGTTGGCGGGGTCATAAGGCATGGGCGTTTCGCTGCTTATGTTGACCTTGGCACCCGATATGCTGAAATTCTGACTCTCCCTGAGATCCTGTGAGATGCTTTGTATCGAGTCTCGCTGTGAGCCTTCGGGGAATGACTCTATGACATCATCCAATAGCAGGTCTGTGTCATATGGACTGTACTTGGGTGATGTCTTCTCTCTGGTGAAAGAGTAGTAGACAGGTATCGATATACGGGACTTTTCCGGAAGGAAACGTCCTACGTTGGTGCTTGTCGTTACGGAGTATTTATAGTAGTCATCTGTCTTGCGGTCCTTTACACTCTGTTCAAGTCCACCGTAACCGGCAGTAGTCATCTGTCCCGCCAGGTCTACTGATGCCACATCTGACAGCCTGAGTCCCAGTGTGCTGAGTGCCGCCATTCCTCCTTTGCTCTCGTAACCCACCAGACGCAGTTCATTGACCCATACCTCGGCGTTCTTGGCGCTCATGGAGTTGTTCCTGACGCCTATCATTATGGCTCTTACATTGCCGATAGACGGGTTACCCACTACGGTAATACGGTTCTCCGGGTGGTTGGGGTCATATTCACTATAGACAGTTGAAGCGCTGATGGCACCCAGGTTTTTCTGTATGTTGCGGTTGTTCTTTACCTGAGTGAGTATGTCGAATTCTATGTCCAGCATGTTTTTCTCGGGCCAAACCATCCTGCGGTCATTCTCGTTTGTGCCGCTGTAATGTCCTGCGGGAGTGAGGTCAAGCGGGATTTCATACTCGTAGTAGTTGCCGGAGTAGTCCGAACCCAAGCGTATGAACACCGAGATGTCTCCGTTGTTCAGGCTCCCGTCATCGGGCAGTACAGCTTCAGCGTGGCTGAACATCTGAATGCGCCGGTATTTGCGCAGGTCCAGTGAACTCTTCTTGTAGATACCGCGTGCCTCGCCGGCTCCGAGTCCTGTAACCTTAAGACTCATTGCCTGCTCGTTGTCCTGTACCAACTGCACCTGGTTGGGGTCCAGTATGCGAGTTACGCCGGGAGGAACCACATAGTTCACGGGAGCGCGGTCTCCGTTCTCCTCAATATTGACCGATGTGGCAGAGAATTTGCCCGATATGGTGGGGGTGCGGTTGGTGGCACTGTAAATGGGCTGCTCGTAGTTGCGCCATTGGCTGGTCATAAGTTCAAGTGATCCGAAACGCACATGAACCTCCTCCTGGAATCCGGTCAGATACATGCGCATGAAACGGATTGAACTGAAGTCACGTATACCGCCCTCGGCTTTCTCATATTCATTGACAGGTATGCGGAAACAATACCAGTTGACAGTCTCGGTATTGCCGTTGCGCAGTTTTACCTTAACCTCCCTTTTATCGGATATATAGTTACGGCCTATCTCAAGGTCACCCGGACGCAGGGATATACGGTACTGGAAGAATTTCTCATACTCATCCATTGTATAGTCACCGTTGGCATCCTCCACATCGGGAGTGGTACGGGCCGACTGGTCATACCTGCTGCCGCTTTCGGCATTGTTGGGCGAGTTGCCTTCCGTTCCGTTATACTTGCGATAACGGTCCAGGACAGACATGTTGACATCGTCGTAATCGGCTCCGCGGTAGTAATGGTAGTTATCGGCAGCCGGATCATCGTAGATGTTCCTGTATACTTCAGGTTTTACCTTGCTGCGGATCTGGCTCAGGTATGTGGCATATGCGGGCCAACTGCGTTCTTCGTCCGAGTTCAGTCCGTTCAGACCTACATCCTGACGGTCACGGCTGTCGGCGGCATTGTTGTCAAATGCATATACCAGGCTTTTGCCTGTGGGAACCTTACCCCATACTGTCGGTGCCCACTTGGCCGAATCGCCGTCCACGGGAATTCCGTTCTCATAGAATTTCTTTCCGTCCAGCAGGACATCTTCCGAGACCTCACCCAGATTCATGTACAGGTCACCACCTGCCGCACTCTGGTTATATATGAACGGGTCCAGCATCCAGAACTCTATGTATTCAATGTTAGCAGCCTCAAAGTCAGTCGTGGTGAGACGTCGCATGATACCGCCCCAGTTGTCTTGGGGATCGGGCAGATGACCGTCGGCATCCAGGTCCGGATTCAGGTTGTACGGTCCGCGCTCGTTGGGGTAATATGCCAGATTGAGTATCTGCAGAGTCGTAGACTCACTTGATGTGGACTCCTTGTTGGGGTAGAGCTCACGCTCATAGACTTCACGTACATAATGGTTGGAGAGCTGCTCCAGGTCTGTCTTTATGTGGGCCGGGGTGAGCGGTGAGTTGCGGCGGGTGAACAGCGGGTCTATGGTAAACCAGTTCAACAGGGCGCGGTTGAATCCGGCCTCAACCTGACCTGATTTGCCGTATCCCTTCATGCCCTTGGGTACGGCCGACAGAGTCCAGGCCGATGGTTGCAGGATACTTATCCCGCTCTCGGCACTTTCAAAATCATCGATGTATGATGCGCTTCCCTGTACCTTATCTGATACTGATGACTGCAGTGCGGCCATTTCGGCCTTGAAGTTTATGCTTGACGGTTGAGTGGCGTTCACAAACGGAATCCGGTTTATTATGTTTGTGATAGCCTGGCTTTCGTGCCTCCAGTTCATGTTGAGTCCGTACATGGTGTTGACCAGAGGCTCGTCGCCCATGGTGACCTTGCTGGTCAACGGTTTCTCATTCAGGTGCATGAAAGTACCGCCCATCTGGAAATTGGGAGTGAAATCATACATCCAGTTGAGTCCGGCCATGGTCTTGCGCTGCATACTGTACTGGGTGTTGCTTTCCAACTGGACATTTACGCTGGTGCCTGCGTCAATAATACTCTGGTTGATAATGGTGACCGTTCCCATGCTGTAATCTACGGTATAGTCACTGTTCTCAAGCAGGGTGGTGCCGCCGGCTGTTACCACAACCGATCCGCGTGGTATGTTGTATGAACCCAATTGTATTACATTTCCGCTTGTGCCCGAATACTGGCCTATAAGCATGAACTTGTCCTTGTTGGCAATACGCTTGGCAACCACTCTCGTGGAGTCATAGAGTTCCTGGAAAACGTATTTGTCTGCTACAGCGTCATTGTCAATCGCTTTCCTCAGATGGCTTCCGAACGGTTCCACTACCGGGAATATAATCTTTCCGTTTGACGCCTGTACAGTGTATTTCTCTATAAAGTCAAACTTGCCGTTGGGGTGCGGATTGTTGTTGTCATCCAGACGGTCCAGATTCATCAGACGCAGCAGTGGCGTGTTCTTGAGTCCGGCTTCCGGTATGTATGTCAGACGGCTGCCGGTGCTGTCACTGTTGTAGTATATTCCCAGCTTGAACTGCGCATTCTGTATGTTTCCCTGAGTGATGGAGTATATGTTCTTCATCATGAGGTCCCAGGTGCCGCTTCCGGGTGAATTGGAGTTGGATTTAAGCAATTTGACAAACAGCGTCTCCCTGGCATCGGTCTTGTCCGATGAGAATTCACCCACCTGATAACTGTTGCCTCCGTAAGTATATTCAAAAGCCACGGCCAGCACCTCGTCCGATGCCAGAGCGCTCTTGAGTGATATGTAACCCAGTTCGCTGTTAAGGGTATAGTCCGATGAGTTCAGTTTACGCGCGTTAGAGATTTTCTCATAGTCGGTGCTTCCTTCCAGGAATGATCCGATGGAGGTTGCCACCTGATCTATGTCGCGAGCGTCCGGATAATCATTGGTAATACGTCTGTACAGGTCATTGGCCGCATTGGCCGGAGCGGGACCGCCCTGAGCGTTCCAGATGGAGTTGCTTATATGGCCGGTCTCACCCAGGTCCGTGAATGCCACTATGTTGCGCGGGTTGTCATAGTTGCTCCTCTTGTTGGTGACCCATACCTCAATTCGTGTTATCTGAACGCCGGAGACTATGCTGGGCAGCATAGCCATGTTGGCGTCATAGTTGTCACGGAAGAAATGTGCCAGGAAGAAGTGACGGTTCTCATCATAACTGCTGGCATCTATCTCAAAGTCATTGATCTGCTGTCCTCCCTGTGAACTTACAGAGGCCGATGTGGACTCTTTCTGTGAAAGGACCATCTGTAACTTGAGTTTTCCGAACTGAAGGTCGGACCTGATGCCGAACAGTGACGATGCCCCCTGTATGAGCGATGAGTTGGTGGGGAAACTTATGTTTCCTGCCTCCAGAAGCCTGATAATCTCATCCTCCTTACCCTCATAGCGTAATTTAATCGTCTTGGCGTCAATTTCAAACGTGGCCTCGGTATTGTAGTTGAGGTTCATGTTTATCTTGTCACCTACGCGTGCATTGATGTTCAGGTTTATCTGCTCGTCAAAGTCAAATCCTCCTGTGGTGCGGTTCTGGACTGAAAGCGAAGGATTGTTTACCTTGTTGCGGTTGTAGCCGAATTTGATTGCGGCCGATCCGCTTGTCTTGACCTGCACTCCGCCCGGGCCGAATATCTTCTCGGCCGGTCCCAGGTCAAACTTCATATCGGTAAAATCAAACTTGTTGTCTCCCTGAGCGTTGAACTCCTCGGTATACTTGTCACGGTAGAATGACTGCAGCGAACGCTGCATCATCATGCGGTTATACTCATTGGGCGTCATGACCGTTGGGACATCAATGTAATAATCACCCAATTTATAACCTATGCTGAACGTCTCGTCATTTTCATCGTAGGTAATCTCTTCTGTTATGTTTTCGGGGTTGGGGAGAGTTCTGCTGACACCCTGCGCATAAAGGCAGTGGGGGCCCCCGCAGAAGCAGGAGCCCAAGAGCAGCAATACTGCAGCAAGGTGTCTTACCTTAATCATCAGATGCGTTTGAGTGCTTCGCGGATGACTGCTTCAACCGTCAGCCCCTCCTGTTCCTTAAGGATTGCCTGTACTACTTTCTGTGAGGCGGCCTGCGGGAAGCCTAATGTAACCATGGCTGTTACGGCTTCTGTTGCTATCTGTCCGGTCTGTATGCCGTCCTGTATGCCAAGCGGCATCTCATCGGACTGGCTCTTGGCTATCTTGTCATGCAGATCCACTATGATGCGCTGTGCGGTCTTGGCACCTATGCCTTTTACCTTCTTGAGCAGCGAGTCATTACCGGAACTTATGATGCCGGTCAGTTCGGCGGGAGTGAAAGATGACAGTATCATCCTGGCCGATGCACCGCCTATGCCCGAAACCGATATGAGCATAAGGAACAGTTCGCGTTCCTGCCTGCCGCTGAATCCGTACAGGACGTATGCATCCTCGCGTATGGCTTCATAAACATACAGACGTGCATTGTCCTTGCCCTGAATGGCCGAATATGTATACAGTGAAATGTTCAGATCATATGCAACGCCGCCCTGGGTGAGCAGGACCGCCTGGGTGGGGGTGAGTTCCTCAATCTTTCCCTGAATGAATTCAATCATGATAAATATGCGTTTGTTATGTAAGTGTTGCTTAGAAATAACGTACTCCCTGCGTTATTATTGCACGCACGCGTACTATATAAAGCACTTTTTTATAACTTCGCCCCCCGAAAACCTTAATAATTAAGACCTATGGAAAAGATCAAAGCAGCAATTGTAGGCTATGGAAACATCGGAAAGTATGTACTTGAAGCCCTTGAGACAGCACCTGATTTTGAGGTGGCAGGCATAGTACGCCGTAACGGCGGAGCCGATGCTCCCAAGGAACTTTCGGGATATAAGATTGTAAAGAATATTTCAGAACTCCCCAAGCCCGATGTGGCTATCCTGTGCGTGCCTTCACGCAAGACCGAAGAGTATGCCCGTGATATTCTTCCACTCGGCATAAATACAGTTGACAGTTTTGATATACATACACTCATTCCTGAGACCCGCAAGCGTCTTATGCAGGTCGCCCAGGAAGCAGGAAAGGTGGCTGTGATATCTGCGGGATGGGATCCCGGTACGGATTCGATAGTACGTTCGCTGATGCAGGCCATGGCTCCCAAAGGTGTCAGTTACACCAATTTCGGACCTGGAATGTCAATGGGCCATTCGGTTGCGGTAAAGGCCGTTCCGGGTGTAAAAGACGCACTCTCCATGACTATTCCGGTAGGCACAGGCATACATCGCCGTATGGTATATGTTGAGATTCTTGACGGTTATCGCTTTGAGGATGTAGCAGCCGCAATCAAGGCCGATCCCTACTTTGTCAACGATGAGACACACGTAATGCAGGTGGAATCGGTAGATGCACTCAAGGATATGGGACACGGTGTGAATCTGACACGCAAGGGCGTATCGGGCAAGACACAGAACCAACTGTTTGAATTTGACATGAAGATTAACAATCCGGCACTTACAGGTCAGATACTGGTATGCGCCGCCCGTGCATCAATGCTCCAGAAGCCCGGTTGCTATACAATGATAGAGATGCCGGTTATAGATTACCTGTATGGAGACAGGGAGGATCTTGTAAGACATCTGGTTTGATATCACAGTTGGAACGCCAGCCCCAGAAACAGTTCTTCGGGCTTGCCATACCCAAGGTATAAATATGCCTTGGGTTCTTTTTTTATGTGAAACGAGTATCTGAGATACCCTCTGTATACCAATGGCATGCCGTCAATCATCGTCCTGTGATACGCCTCTCCGTATGATAACTGATCTTTGTCAAAATATGAGCCGATACTGACATTTGCCTTGCAGTTGGAATACAGTTTCCTGAACCCCTTGCCTATGGAACCTCCTATGGCAAAATTCTTCCGGACAAGACCGGCCTCAACCATATATACCGATGATATGTAACTGCCGGTAAAATGAATGTCTTCTGGATATTGGTACCATCCCATCGAAGTGGGAATACCTTTGGTGGGCGGCTGGACGTCAGCACCCATGGATAAACCCCAGAAAAATGTTTCATTGATTTCATAGAATAAACTGGCGGTCATTATTCCGGTAGTGCTCAATGAAACACCGAAAGAGATGGAAGGAGGAGTATAAGGCTCCTCTTTTTCAAACCCCCATGCTTTGAGCTCTTCGGTTAAGGTGCTGTCCTGATCAATCTTTGTGTCTGGCGGCATACCCAGGTATTCGTCATAATAGAAATAACCGGCAAAGGTTTGCCTTTGGGCATCGACAAGTTTGCCGTATCCGTGTTTCATGTCGTCTTTCCACTCTCCGTCATAGACTCCTCCGTCTTCAAACCGGAGTTTGCCGTACCCGTTGAATCTGTCATTTTTCCATCGTCCTTCATATCGGGCTCCACTGGCGTAGATGTATATTCCCGTACCCTCTTTGACATGATTGCGGAAATCACCTTTGTAAATATCTCCGTCGGGATAGACCAAGGTACCCTGGCCGTTCCAGAGCCCGTCTTTCCAACCTCCTTCATATACGGTGCCGTCGGTATATATGCATGTCCCGTACCCGTTGAACAGCGAGTCCTGAATCTGCCCCATATACAGCGAACCGTCATCCAGCAGTAATGTGTCAATAGGGATACTGTCATTGGGACTCCATGCATACACCGTAAGGTTGGCTAGGATGGATGCCGATAATATTATGATTCTACCCGATATCATATTCCCAAAATCAGAAGGTCACGCCGGCCCCTATGAAAAAGCCGTCAATGTTGCCGTATCCTGTCCTGAAGGAACAGGAATACAGATACGGTATTGAGCGGCTTATCACAAAGTCGGTGAATAAGTCATAAGCAAACCTGACTCCTGTCATTTTCTCCCTGTAATAGAGAGTTCCCGGCTCATAGTAACTGTCGTTGTGCTCCAGGCTGCGGCAGTTGCGTATAGTGTTCTTCAGGCCTATTCCGACGGCTCCGCCTATCGAGAACCATCCCAAACTAACTCCGCATTGGCCGGTCAGTTTAAAGAAGTTGTAGGTATTCTCTGTCATTATCTCGTCAGGAAAGTCATTCCAATCTATGAGAATGATCTTTTCACTTGTTTCATCGTCGTAAGTAACGGATTCCTTGCCAATCCTTTTGTTCACGGTGTTGATTCCAAGCGAGAAACCGGCAAAAAAACGTTCCGATGTGTGAAAATCGGCATGCAGCGAAAGGATATGATTGATTCCGTAAGACATGAATATGGTTGCGTCATCCGTGTCATGCCAGGATGATTTGCTCTTTTTCCCGGATTTATCCGACTGATTCCAACCGAAATCATTATTGTTGTCAAAGGCACTGGTTTGGATGCTGGGCGGCAAGATAAAAAGATCATCCATGAATTCACCTTTCTGCAATGCTCCGGTACCTGCATCGTAATAAACACCTAAACCGTGTTTCCTGTCATCTCTCCACTCGCCGGCATAGATACTGCCGTCGGCATAGTTCATAGTGCCTGAGCCGTTGAACCTGTTATTCTGCCAGTAGCCTTCATAACGGCTTCCGTCAGAGTAGGAGTATTCTCCGTACCCGCTGAACTGATGTTTGCTGAATTCTCCGCTGTATGAGTCTCCGTCCGGGTAATACAGATCGCCCTTTCCGTCCCACATGCCGTCTTTCCATTCTCCCTGATAAACAGTGCTGTCGGCATATACCATCTTGCCGTATCCGTTGAACAGTGAATCGGCTATCTGTCCCAGATACCATGCTCCGTCATCAAACCATATGGTATCGGCCCTGGCTATGGTGTCATTTGTTGCTGAAGCGTATGCTACAAGGGTGCTTACAGACATTATTGAGAGTATAACAAAGCGTTTGAGTGACATATCGGTGTAAAGGTATGGAAAAATCATTAACTTTGCGAGTTCACAATAGTTAAACACCGCAGTTATGAATGAAAAACAGGATTTGGTATGCGTTTTCAAGGGTCAGGCCTTTGAAGCTGAGGTGGTACGCGCCCGTTTGGAGTCAGACGGCATACCGGCAATGGTAATGAACAATACTATGAGTGCTATTTTTTCAACATATACCGCAATGGCCGGTGCGTTCTCGGTTCTTGTCAATCCCCAGGACAGGGAGCATGCCGAACAACTTTTACAGGAACAATGAAATATCCCGAACGTATAGCTGTCAAGGTGGGCAGCAATGTGCTGACCCGTCCCGACGGCCGTCTTGACATATCACGTATGGCAGCTCTGGTGGACCAGATTGCCGAACTCAGACATCGCGGCATCGAGGTGCTTCTCATTTCATCGGGTGCCGTGGCATCGGGCAGGGGAGCGCTTCCCAACCTCAAGGATGAGAGCGTGACCGGCCGTCAGCTTTTTGCCGCAGTAGGTCAGGCCAAACTGATAGAGCACTACTATGACCTTTTTCAGGAATATGGAATAACCGTAGGCCAGATTCTCACCACAAAGGAGAATTTTACTAATGAGACTCTACATGCCAATCAGATGCGTTGCATGACCGCAATGCTTGATAACGGGGTAGTACCGGTAATCAATGAGAATGATACCGTATCGGTAGAGGAACTTATGTTTACCGACAACGATGAACTCTCAGGTCTGGTAGCCCGCATGATGAAAGCTGAGATACTGGTTATCCTGAGTAATGTGGACGGTGTGTTCACCGGTAACCCTGATGAGCCCGGATCGGAACTCATCCATGACGTTTACCCCGACGATGATTACTCCGGCTGCGTAAGCACCAGCAAGTCCCAGTACGGACGCGGCGGAATGATGACCAAGATGAAGACCGCTCTCGGAGTGGCTGCCGACGGTATTGAGGTGCGTATTGCAAACGGCCGCCGTCAGGATGTCCTGCTGGAGGTCCTTACGGATCCGGAGAACGCCCGCTGCACACGTTTCCATGCTTCAAAGAAATAACCATGATAGAAAAGACATTAGAACTACTTAAAGATGCTTCATATTCTCTTCCCATGCTGGAGGAGAATCAGATAAATGACCTGCTGCTCACATTGGCCGATGCCATTGAGATCAACTCGGCCGCATTGCTTGAGGCCAATGCCAGGGATCTGGCACGCATGGACCACAGTAATCCGGTCTATGACCGCCTGCTCCTTACTGAGGACCGCCTCAAGGGCATAGCATCCGATATGCGCCATGTTGCGGAACTTGAAAGCCCGGTAGGAAAGGTCATCGATGAGCGTGTACGCCCCAACGGTATGAAACTTACCCGCGTACGTGTCCCGTTCGGTGTGATAGGCGTCATTTATGAGGCCCGCCCCAACGTAAGTTTCGATGTGTTCTCGCTCTGTTTCAAGTCACGCAACGCCTGCGCCCTCAAAGGCGGCAGCGATGCCTATGACTCCAACTGCGCCATAGTTGACCTGATACACCGCGTACTGGAGCAGAAGGGTATTGATCCCCATGTGGTGGAGCTGCTTCCCGCCGGCCATGAGGCTGCCGCCGAACTCATGAAGGCAGTGGGTATGGTTGACCTTCTCATACCCCGCGGCAGCGCACGTCTTATTAGGTCGGTACGCGAGCAGGCTCAGGTTCCCTGCATTGAGACCGGAGCCGGAGTATGCCACACATATTTTGACAAGGAGGGTGACCTTAAGAAGGGAGCCGATATCATATTCAACTCCAAGACCCGTCGCGTAAGCGTATGCAATGCGCTTGACTCTCTGGTAATTCATGCCGACCGTCTGAGCGACCTGCCTGAACTCTGCATCCGCATGGCCGCCAAGAACGTGGTAATTGAGGCCGATGAGCAGGCATACGCAGCACTTGACGGCAAGTATCCCGCAGAACTCCTTGAGCATGCAACAGCAGACAGTTTCGGGAAGGAGTTCCTTGCATACCGTATGTCAATCAAGACAGTGCCCTCTTTTGAGGATGCCCTTATGCATATCCGCCGATACACATCACATCACAGCGAGTGTATCGTAACGGAGAATGCGGAGCACGGACATAAGTTCCAGCAGTATACCGATGCCGCCTGCGTATATGTAAACGTATCGACCGCATTTACTGACGGTGCACAGTTCGGACTGGGAGCCGAGATAGGCATCAGCACCCAGAAGATGCATGCTCGCGGTCCCATGGGACTTGAAGAGATTACAACATACAAATGGCTCATCAACGGTGATGGCCAGACAAGACAATAAACCCTATTGACGATGAGACACTTTACTTGCGTTAAGGATCTGGGCGATCTGCATCAGGCGTTGCAGGAGGCCCTTGAGATAAAGAGAGACCGTTTCAAATATGTTGAGCTGGGACGTAACAAGACCTTGCTCATGGTATTCTTCAACTCCAGCCTGCGTACCCGTCTGAGTACACAGAAGGCTGCCCTCAATCTGGGCATGAACGTGATTGTCCTGGATGTCAACCAGGGAGCCTGGAAACTGGAGACCGAACGTGGCGTGATAATGGACGGCGATAAGTCCGAGCATCTGCTCGAGGCAATTCCTGTTATGGGCTGCTATTGCGATGTCATAGGAGTACGCTCCTTTGCCCGTTTCGAGAGCCGTCAGGATGACTATGAGGAGAAGATACTCAACCAGTTTATCCAGTACTCCGGTCGCCCCGTATTCTCGATGGAGGCTGCCACCGGACATCCGCTGCAGAGTTTTGCTGACTGGATCACTATTGAGGAGCACAAGACCGTAGAGCGTCCCAAGGTGGTCATGAGCTGGGCTCCGCATCCCAAGGCTCTGCCGCAGGCCGTGCCCAACTCATTCGCACAGTGGATGGTTGCCGCCGGTTATGAGGTGGTCATCACGCATCCGCACGGATATGAGCTTGATCCCAAGTTCACTGCCGGCGCAACAATAGAATATGATCAGATGAAAGCCTTTGAGGGCGCCCATTTCATATATGGAAAGAACTGGTCATGTGCCAGCCCCGAACATTACGGAGAGGTTCTTTGCAAGGACCGCAGTTGGACTATCAGTGACCGTCAGATGGCGGTAACTGACAATGCGTTCTTCATGCACTGTCTGCCGGTACGCCGTAACATGATCGTTACCGATGATGTTATTGAGAGCCCCCGCTCGCTTGTAATACCTGAGGCCGCCAACAGAGAGATATCGGCAACAGTAGTCCTTAAGAAGATTCTTGAGGGGCTGAAATAAGCTTACTTGAATATCAGTTTATAGTCATAGTCTTCCTTATAGCCCTTGCAGCTGAGGAAGACTGTGTCTTTTTTGGCCAGTCCGTAACCCGAAAGCGGAATGGATATATAGGCATACTTGGTGTAAACAGGCTGGTCACCGTACGCATTGTGGTATATGGTGAACTTGAGTTTGCCGGGACTGTCCAGATGTGTATAGAAAAGCCTGTGGGCTGCACTCTCCTTAGACACCTTGATACCCATGTTGATATTGAGATATCCGCCTCCTATGTACAGACTGTGAATCTCTACCGGATCCTGGACATGGAGTGAATCGGGTATGATAGAGTCTTCGGGGGCCTTGTATGATATGGTGGGAACCATCTGCAGTATGCGTGCGGTCCTGTTTTCTTCAAGTGCTACCGATGCGACCAGCCTGTACAGGGTGTCCGGATTCAGTTTGTCGGTTTTTTCACTTACCATATACTGCGTTCCGTAATCGTCATTGAGGATGGTTACATATCCTTCGGCGTCAGTATATCCGGTCATAAAACCGGAAAACATGGTTTCTACCTTCTCTTTGTCATCGTCGCATGAGATAAAGGCGGTTGCCGACAGCGCGGCCATGGCCAGTAACAGGGCGGAGGTTGCTTTCATTGTTCCGATACGCTTAATTGGTTAATGAGCGGGTTCGCATACATGGTCAGTATACGCTCTCTGAGAAAATCCCAGTCCGGATCCGGAATGTCAATCTTGGCAAGTTGTCCGTCCAGATAATCCAGGAATTCCTGCTTCTGCCCGGCGGTGTACCAGTTTGCTTGAGAGTTGTCTCCGCGCAGCAGATCCAGCGCTATACGGTTGCATGGGTATATGCGGTATCCCTTGAAAATGTGTCTGTCTATGATCTGTGCCACCTGGTCAAGGAACTGATTTCGTGGCATGGATGTATCAATTGCAGCAATCTCGTCATCAATCGGGGCGGCTACCGTATAGTGCAGATGTCCCTTGAATCCGAATATGCCGGTCTTCATGTTGTCCAGATCGGCCTGTTCGCTCTTTACGTAGTCGGGGTTGTCACGTTTCAGTTGGAACTCGGCGGCCTTGAGCCAGTCACAAGGGTCATACTCGTAACTGATGGTGAGCGGGCAGATATGCAGTGACTGCAGTTTTTCCGACAGCGTCATGTCATCGGGACCGGACATGGCCAGCATTTTGAGCACGCTTTTCTGAGTGCGGTCATCGGAATCCTTGGCACGGCCCTCACGCTGAGCCAGCCATACGGGGCTTTTTTTCTGTTCAATGACAAAACGGATGTATCTGGACAGCTGTTTTGATGATTCCAACAGTTCTGCCGCAGTGGCCGAACGGTTAACCACGAAACTGCGGTTAAGCCTTACCAGTGTCTCAATCCATGGGTGAATAAGCAGATTGTTGCCTATTCCTATCTCTACCGATTTTCTCCCCATCAACACCAGGAGTATATAATCCAGATATGCCGAATCCAGTACTATGTCCCTGTGGTTGGACAGATAAATGAAATCCTCGCGTCCATCGGGCAATGCCGAGAAATCATTCGTAAATCCGGTAGTTGCCTTTTTGAGTATTCTTGTCAGGAACGGACAAATCATTCCCATCTGGAAACTGTTGACGGTCTTGAACCGTCTGGTGTAGAGTTTGTGCACCCAGATAGGTACACCCTTGATTATACCCTTTACAATCTTTACAAAAGCAGGGTCATCAAGCAATGAGAGCACGGCACCGCGCACCTCATCGTCCTCAAGGGACCGCATTTTTTCAAATTCGGCGGGAATATCTGTCGTTTTCATATCAGAAACTGTCCTCTATGATCTCAGTAAGTACATCGGTCAGATTCAGTCCTGCGGCTCTTATCTGCTGCGGTATGAAACTGGTGGCGGTCATGCCCGGGGTGGTGTTCACCTCAAGCAGGTTGATTTTGTCACCATCGGTTATGATGTAGTCGTTGCGGATTATTCCGTGACAGCCCAGCAAGTCGTAAATCTTTGCAGTCAGATCCTGGATTCGGTCGCGCAGTTCATCAGGAATACGGGCGGGGGTAATCTCCTCAACCTTGCCGTTGTACTTGGCGTCGTAGTCAAAGAAATCGGTCTTGGGAACCACCTCGGTAACAGGCAGCTTAACCTCACGCTTGCGGGTCTTGTAGTAACCGTTGGTAACCTCAATACCCTGCATGAATGATTCTATCATGATCTCGCTGTTCTCCTTGAAAGCCTCCTCAACGGCCGGGATTATCTGTTCGCGGGTCTTTACCTTTGTAGTACCGAAACTTGAACCGCCGTCAGTGGGCTTGATAAAGCAGGGCAGTCCCACCTTGCTTATAATCTTGTCGGGGTCCACCTTGTCTCCCTTGCGCAGGCGGCGGGAGTTGGCTACGTTTACCTTGCAGCTCTTCATGGTCTTGTTGAGCACGAACTTGTTGAAGGTCAGGGCCGACGGCAGCACGTCACATGTGGAGAAGGGTATGCGCATAAGGCGCAGATAGCCTTCAAATACACCGTTCTCGCCGGGAGTACCGTGAATGATTATGTATGCGTAGTCAAAAACAGTCTTAACTCCGTTGTGAGTAAAACTGAAGTCGTTACGGTCAACCGGGGCGTTTATGCCTTCACTTACATGTACCTGCCAGTTTTTGCCCTCAATCTCCAGGATATAGGGCTCGTACTTATCCTTGTCCATGTACTCAAGGATGGTTGCGGCGCTACGCAGAGAAACCGGATTCTCGCTTGAGTCGCCGCCGGCTACGATTGCAATCTTGCGTTTCATTCTATGTTGTTTTTATTTCTCAAAATCCCTTGAACTCACATAATCCCTCCACCTCTGTATGAGCGTCTGCATGTCGGCCGGCAACTCGGAGTTGAAAAACATCTCCTGCCTTGTGATGGGATGTACGAATCCCAGAGTCTTGGCATGCAGGGCCTGACGCGGACATATCTCAAAACAGTTCTGAACAAACTGGCGATAGCGGCTGTAAGTGGTGCCTTTCAGTATCTGATTACCGCCGTAACGCTCATCGCTAAACAGCGGATGGCCCAGATGCTTCATGTGCACCCTTATCTGATGCGTGCGTCCAGTCTCCAGGCGGCACTCCACCAGTGACGTATATCCAAAACGCTCCAGGACCGTGTAGTGTGTCACTGCGTGCTTGCCCACTTCGGGGTCAAATGACACTGCCATCTGCAGGCGGTCCTTGGGGTTGCGTGTTATCTGGCTCTCAACCGTCCCTTCGGCAGGCTGGGGAACGCCCCAGACCAGAGCCTGGTATGCGCGTTTGGTGGTTTTGTCAAAGAACTGCTTGCCCAGAGAGGTCTTGGCATCGGGCGTTTTGGCCACAACCAGCAGACCGCTGGTGTCCTTGTCTATGCGGTGTACAAGTCCTACCTGAGGGCTGTTGGGGTCATAATCCTTATTGTCGCGCAGATGCCAGGCAACTGCATTCACCAGCGTACCGTGAAAGTTACCGCATCCCGGGTGGACCACAAGACCGGCCGGCTTGTTTACCACCATCAGGCAGTCGTCCTCGTAAACTATGTCCAGCGGAATATCTTCGGGCTCTATGTCACTGCTGTAACGCGGACGGTCCATCATGACCGTTATGACGTCCAGCGGTTTTACCTTGTAGTTGCTCTTGACCGGGCGGCCGTTAGCCATTACCATTCCGGCATCGGCGGCCTTCTGTATACGGTTGCGGGAGGAGTGCTCCAGGTGGTCAAACAGGAATTTGTCAACCCTGAGCAGACTCTGCCCCTTGTCGGCTACCACGCGGAAATGCTCATAAAGCTCCGCCGCATCAGGGGTGGGCTCCAGGTCGTCAAGTGACTCTTCAATCTCGTCTTCCAGTTCAACCATGAGGTTATTCTTCAAAGAAATCGGAGTCTATTATGGTGGTTGAATCAACCTCTTCAATGTGTTCGACAGGGTTGCCGTTACCTGCAACTATGGTGAGGGTGGAACCTTCGGGTATCTGAGTCCCGGCTTCTATCTTTTCACCCTGGTACCTTATTTCATATACCCAGTCCAGATCTCCGTCAACATATACCGTCCTGCCCAATTTGAATCCTGCGGCATTCAGCCTGGATTCGGCGGCACGCAGTGAACTGTTGTCGGCCACATCGGGGACGGCTCTCAGAGGTTCCCGTCCCGAGTTGAGCGTAAGGTAAATGGTTCGCCCGTCTTTGACATATGATCCGGATTTGGGCTTCTGCTCGATAACGCCGCCCTCAACCGTCATCCTGTCGTATTTGTAGTCCAGGACTTCATACTTGAGTCCCACTGCGGCAAGGGCCTGGCCGGCTTCTTCCTCAAACATTCCGCTTACATCGGGCACTGAGATGTATTGCCCGTGACGGGTATAGGATTTTATCCAACTGAAAGTGATGACAATCAAAAGGCATGACAGCCCTATCATCAAGAAAAGATTAAGCAGAATCCAGCCTATTGTCCGCTTCCTGTTGCCTGTGTCCTTACCCATACAATACAGTTGATATTATTTGTGTACAAAGATAGTGTATTTTTCTCTTTTTCCATGGTGTATTTATATAAGGTGTTATTACATCGCTGCATTACAACTCCGTTTTTCCTTTATCTGACAGGTGTGATTCTGGTGTAAGAATTGCGCTTTCTCTGTCGGAAGGTATCCTAAAATGATAGGTTTTTTGCATTTTTTTTAAAAATATGACTAACATATCATCAATTTGTTTACTTTTGCCCCATTGTAGGTAAGTTTTTTGATATTTATGCAACAATAAAGACGCAGAGTTTTTAACCCGACTCTCAAGTACATGCTGCATTGAAAACTATTGTCAAACTAAATAAATTGTCTATGAGAAAAATTCTCTTAATGATGACTGCTGTTCTGTGTGCAGGACTTGCCTATGCTCAGAATGTGCAAGTTACAGGTATTGCAACCGCAGCGGACGACGGAAGTCCCATGCCGGCTGTTACAGTATCTGTAGAGGGAACGACAACCGGAACAACCACAGATCTGGATGGTGCTTACACGATTACCGCTCCTTCAAACGGTTCTTTGGTTTTCTCTTTCATGGGTTATGAGTCCAAGACTGTTCCTGTGAACGGAAGACGAGTTATCAACGTAACCTTGAACCCCGGTTCAATTGAGGTTGACGAGGTGCTGATTACCGCCGTAGGTATCCAGCGTTCAGAACGTTCTCTGGGTTATACAGTAACAAAAGTTGATGCTGAAGAGGCCGTCATGAAAGCTGAGCCCGATATGCTTCGTGCATTGGAGGGTAAGATTGCCGGTGTGCAGATCAGTGCTCCTAGCGGTGATGCCGGTAGTGCTACACGTATCACTATCCGCGGTAACTCATCATTCAGCGGTAATAACCAGCCTCTGTATGTAGTGGATGGTATACCTTACAGTAATGACGGTACAAGCGCAAGTGGTCGCGGATCCGGTAACAGTGGTGCTTTCGGCTCCGGTATTTCAACTCTTGACCCCAATGACATTGAGTCTATGAGCGTTCTTAAGGGTGCTGCTGCAGCTGTACTTTACGGTTCACGTGCCGCTAACGGTGTGATTCTCATCACCACCAAGTCCGGCTCCAAGAAGGCTGGCGCCAAGAGCGGTTTCTCTGTAAACGTGAATTCATCATACGCTATCGAGACAATAGCTTCACTGCCCGACTATCAGAACAGTTACGGACAGGGTTCTGACTTCAATATTGCCGGATCAAACGGTTCATGGGGTGCTCCATTCGAGGATGGTATGACCATTCCTATGTATGCTGCAATTGCTGCTGAGTATCCTGAACTGGCACTTGAGCTCTATCCCGACCTTGCAGGCAACGTACCTTACAAGGCATATCCCAACAACGTAAAGGACCTTTTCAAGAAAGGTCACGTATTTGATCTGTCTGCAAATGTCCAGAAAGTAACAGATGAGGGTAACTTCAACATGACACTGTCACGTACTGATCAGGACAGTTACATTCCCGGATCAGAGTTTGACCGTTACTCATTCTCAGTTGGTGGTAACCAGAAGTTCGGAAAGAGATTCCGCGCAGGTGGTAACCTGGCTTATTCTTATACAGACCAGTTCTCACCTATGTATGGTAATAACCAGTCACAGGCTTCGAACGGAGGTATGAACTCTCTTGCCCGTGCATTCATTATGCCTCGTAGCTGGGATATCCAGAACTACCCCTATCAGAAGAAGGATGGCAGCAACCTGCTGTTCCAGCTCTCTTCACAGGCCAACAACCCCTATTGGGCATGGGAGAATGATAAGTTCCAGACTATTCAGAGACGTATCGTTGCCAATGCAAACTTCTCATTCGAGTTTACCAAGTGGCTCACATTGGATTACACTCTGGGTGTAAACGAGTATATGTTCCAGCGTAAGACCATCGTAAACCTTGGTTCACGCGGTTATGCAGGAAAGGGTTATCTGAGCAAGTCAGAGTCAAGTGATCAGGAGATAGAGTCAACATTGCTGCTCACATTCAACAAGAGATTCTCTGATCTGGGTGTAAGGGCAACCTTCGGTCACAACTACAACCAGGATACCTACGAGTCAATGGGTGCTTCAGGTACAGATATTATCAACCCCAAGATATTCGATCTTGCCAATACAAAGGGTCAGACCGCCAGCGAGTCTTACTCAAGAACCCGCAAGTACGGTCTGTTCGCCGATATCCTTTTGGATTACAAGCAGTGGGCATTCCTGAATATTTCAGGTCGTAATGATGTCTCTTCAACACTTCCTATAGAGCATAACAGCTTCTTCTATCCCGCTGTATCAGGATCTATCGTATTCACAGATGCCCTTGGCATGAGCGACAGCTTCATGAATTTCGGTAAGATCCGTGCAGGTTGGGCTAAGGTCGGTAATGATGCAGGTGCTTACTATAACAACGGTACTTATGTAGTTGGTTCTCCTTATATGGGCCAGGGTATGATGGAACTTCCCACCGTTCTGTACGATCCTGAACTTGAGCCTGAGTTTACCACTGAGGTTGAGGCAGGACTTGAACTTAAGTTCTTTGACAGCCGTATAGGTATCGACGCTACAGTTTATAACCGTCTCTCAGAGAATCAGATCGGCGCCAAGTCATCTGCTCCTTCTACCGGTTACAACTCATTCGTTACCAATTTCGGTTCTATCAGCAACAAGGGTTTCGAACTTGGTGTTGACCTTTATCCTGTAGTAACCAAGGACTTCACCTGGAGCATGTATCTTACATACACCAAGAACAAGTCAGAGATTGTTGAACTTGCCGACGGTGTTGAAGAGATCGTAATCGGTGGTGACTTTGCCGCTCCTCAGGCAGTCCTGATCAAGGGACAGCCTTACGGTATCCTTAAGGGTGAGAAACTTGCCCGCACAGCCGATGGTATTCCACTCGTTAATCCTGCAACAGGTATGTACATCAATGATACCGAGAACGGAATCATAGGTGATCCTAACCCCGATTTCAAGACCGCCCTTACCAATACATTCAAGTACAAGGACGTATCTCTCAGCTTCATGGTTGACTATCAGAAGGGTGGCTGCGTATTCAGTTCCTATCTGACTGACCTTCTGGGCCGTGGTGTTACCAAGGATACCGAGGATCGTCTTGGAACCCGCATCATTAAGGGTGTTTACGGTGATGCCAACACTCTCCAGCCTATCCTTGACGCTCAAGGCAATTATATCTGGAATACCACCGCAATCGGTGAGTCCGATCTCTGGTTCTCAGATGGTACATATTCAACCTTCGCTATCAACTCTTGCGATGAGGTTGCTACATATGATGCAACTGTATGGCGCTTGAGAGAGGTAACTCTTGCTTATAGCCTTCCCAAGAATTTCATAAGCAAGCTTAAACTCTCAAATGCTGAGGTTTCAGTTGTAGGACGTAACCTCTGGTACTTTGCCCCCAATGTTCCCAGACATTCCAACTATGATCCTGTTGTGAATACATTCGGTAACACAAACGTTCAGGGTATTGATTACACTGGTGCTCCTTCAACCAGGAGAGTTGCTTTCAACCTGAGTTTCACTTTCTAATTGACTGATGATTATGAAAAATAAATTATTCTATTTACTTGGAGCTGGAGTCATGGCTTTCTCACTGACCGGCTGTGACCTGGATATTAACCAGGATCCGTACGCAGTGACAGACCTTGATGTTTCTCAGCTGCTTACCTGCACGGAATATGAGGTAGGTGCTACTTTCTCCGAGGGTTATTATATCAATACTCATCTGGAATCATATGTTCAGCACACCACAAGCCGTGAGGTAGATAACTATTCTTTGGTTGCCGGTTATTCCACACTTGGCAATACATGGGATCAGGCATACAGGTATGCCATCAAGAACTGTGATGAGCTTATCAAACAGGGCGATGCAGTTAATGACGCTGTTTATGCCGGTATAGGCCGCGTCCTCAGGGTTTACACTTATATGAATCTGGTAGACCTTTGGGGTGATATTCCTTATTCAGAGGCAAACGTAGCCGGTATTGAGACTCCTAAGGCTGATGCCAGCAAGGATATCTACAATGACCTTCTTGTTGTAATCAATCAGGCAATTGCCAATTTCAAGGACACAAGTGCAGATAATCCTCTGGCTATAGGCGCCAATGACCTTTTCTACGGTGGTGACGCTGCAAAATGGCTTAAGGCTGCAAATACCCTCAAACTCAAATTGCTGGTTCAGTCCCGTAAGGCCAAGGCCGATATTACCGGATGGCAGACAGAGTTGAACGCTCTCCTGACAGAGGACAATTTCATTGGTGACGGTGAGGATCTCCAGTTCCCGCACTCAGCAACCAAGACTCCTTCAGACGAGCGTAAATTCGGTTATGTTGATGAATACGAGGGCGGTCAGAAGAGCGTTTGGATCAATCCTTGGTTCTATGAGGTTCTTAACGGTAAGACCTACAACTTCAAGCAGAATCCTCTTGCAGGTGTAGTTGACCCCCGTATCCCTTACTATTATGTAAATCAGATTACAGCAACCGCTAATGCTAACAATGAGACCGATTATCGTGACGGTGCCTTCGTTTCAATCTTTACAGGCAGTAATTCCGGTAAGACATCTATGTCTCAGGAATCTGCAATGACATGTATCGGTATCTATCCCGTAGGCGGTAAGTTCGATGACGGTCTGGGCGGTAGTGTTGCCGGTAAGGGTAACGGTATTGCTCCCGACAGAATGCTTCAGGCTTATTCGGTACCTTTCATGAAGGCTGAACTTGTGCTTACCGAGGGTGTTGCAGGTGATGCAAAACAACTTCTTGAGCAGGGAATCAGAGCCTCTATCGCACACGTAAATTCTGTTGCTAAGGCTTCAGATGCTACTGTTCCTGCTATCACTGAGACTCAAATAACAGGTTTCCTGCTTGGTGTAAACAGTGCTTATGATAATGCCGCAACAAATGATAAGAAACTTGAGATTGTCATGACCGAGAAGTGGGTTGCCAATTTCTTCAATTCTGTTGAGGCTTACAATGATATCCGTCGTACCGGTTATCCCGTACTCTTCAAGGGAAATGATGATAGAAAGATCTATACTCCTTATGATCAGACTCAAGCAGCCTCTCCGCTGCCTCAGCCTCTTGCATATGACTGCGCTGTAATTCTGGATTATCCCAGAATCATGTGGTACCCGGATTCGGAGACTCAGCTCAATAATGCGAATATCAACAACAAGAATCGTACAGTTAGCGCATATACTAACGTATTCTGGGATGTTCAGTGATTAACTTAAACTGATTCAACATTATGAAAACATCAAAAATATTATTGGCATTAGCCATTCCTGCAGTACTTGCAAGTTGCAGTAAGGAGCCTGAGCTTCCTTATGATCTCCAAGGTACTGTACACTCATTTGCCGTTTCAGTTAGTAAATCAACACAGCATGACCTTTTGTTGAATGCAGGTTCTACTGATGGCGATTTCTACGTCAAACTGGATGTGCCCAAGTATATGGGTGATTATACTTCCTATCTTAAGGAGGTTCAGCTTCTTTGTGTTTACACTGCCGTTAACGGTGACGTTTCTTCAGCTATCGCTGCCGAAGGCATCAAGACTCTTCCCAGTGAGGCAAAGATTGACATGGTATCTTTGTGTGATAAACTCGGTATCGCTTCTCCGTCTATAGGTGACAAGATGCAGTTTACTGCAAATATCATACACAATGACGGTACAGTCGTTCCCGGTTGGACATCGACAATGGGATTCAACTATCGTAATCCTACTTTCATGGTAATGCCTGATGGCTCAAGCTTCAGCTATTGCGCTACATTTACTGCTGCAGCTCCTTTGAATGAGACTCTCTTCGCTGGTGGTAATACAATTCAATGCACAGAAAGTGTAGGCTCTGCATATGAGGCATCATATGGCGCTGATATTACCAGAATGGCAACTGCCGATATACCTGCCGAAATATATGGAAACGATTTTACTGCCGATGATATCATTGGTCTTATCATTACATTTGACTGGTATGGCTGGGGATATGACGAGCAGATGAAGGTTTACATCAACAAGAAAGACTATTCGGTTATTATTCCGGACCAGGTGGTTGGAACTACTGATGAAAATTTCTACTACTATGGTACATATCCCTACCTTGGTGAGTTTAAATTCTCCAATGCCAATGCTGAGCTTGATACCCAAACCAGCAAGCTTTATGTTACTATGAATGCTGCTTGGATCATTGAGCTGGGTACTTTGTCATTCGGTAGTGATGACTATATCTTTGATTTCTCAACAGTGCTTTAAACTGTAGAAATACTATTTAGAATTAGGGCCGGACATTCATCCGGCCCTAATTTGTTTTTGTGCAATATATGGAAACATAAAAGGCCGGATAATGATATCCAGCCTTTTATATATACCTTAATGTATAAAGGATTACTTCTTGTTTCCGCAGTACTCGTCAGATACTGTCAGTTTCTTGCGGCCCTTTGCTCTGCGTGAAGCAAGTACTCTGCGGCCGTTAGCTGATGCCATTCTCTCACGGAAACCGTGTTTGTTCTTTCTCTTCCTGTTGGAAGGCTGAAATGTTCTTTTCATCGTTATATATTTTTATTGTTTTCCTATCTGTTTCGGGAATCGGAGGGCAAAGGTAGTTTGTTTTTTCATAATATGCAAATTGCATCTCTTTTTTTGTCTAAAGTTTTGTCTATTTGTCTCATTGCACTACTTTTGCATTCCAGAAACGATTCATTATTAATAATAGAACTAACAGACTTTTATGATTCTTTGTCAAGACATCAAAATCGGCACCTGCATCAATCTGGAGGGCCAGCTCTATTTCTGCATTGATTTCCTTCATGTAAAACCCGGTAAGGGCAATACATTCGTACGCACCAAACTCAAGAACGTGGTTAACGGCCGCGTACTGGAGCGCACTTTCCAGATCGGTTTCAAGCTTGAGGATGTCCGTGTAGAGCGTCGTCCGTACCAGTACCTGTATCAGGACGAAATGGGTTACATATTCATGAACCAGGAGGATTTTGAGCAGGTTACCATCATCAAGGACCTGATCAACGGTGTTGATTACCTCAAGGAAGGTGAGATCGTTGACGTTGTTACCAACGCCAATACCGGTGAGATTCTTTTTGCAGACCTGCCTGTAAAGGTGGTTCTTAAGGTTACATATACTGAGCCCGGCCTTAAGGGTGATACAGCTACCAACGCTACCAAGCCCGCTAAGGTTGAGACCGGTTGCGAGGTTCGCGTACCTCTGTTCATCAATGAGGGTGAACTTATCGAGGTCGATACCCGCGACGGATCATACCAGGGCCGCGTAAAGGCATAAGGAAATGAATGACTAAGCCAGACAAGCTGAATCTTAAGCAGTGGGCCGCTGAGGATCGCCCCCGTGAAAAGATGAAGCAAAAAGGCGCAGGTGCGCTTACAAACGCTGAGTTATTGGCGATTCTGATACACACTGGAAACACTGAAGATTCGGTGGTGGCTTTAACACAAAAGGTGATGGCTTCCTGCCGCAACAGTCTTTCCGAACTTGGAAAACTTAGCGTCGGGGAGCTTTGCTCTTTTAAAGGAATAGGTGAGGCCAAGGCAATAACAATCCTGGCCGCATGTGAACTGGGCAGACGTCGCAAGGAGGAGGAACCTGTGCGTAAGCCTGTAATCAGGACGTCGCGTGACATATATGACTGGTTCTACCCCGTAATGGCCGACAAGCAGGTTGAGGAGTGCCATGTGTTGCTGCTCAATCAGGCCGGCAGGGTAATAGACAGTATGCTTGTGAGCCGGGGAGGTCTGGCGAGCGCATCGGTTGATGTCCGCCTGATTGTACGTGAAGCGATTGTACACAGGGCTACGGCTGTGGTCATGTGCCATAATCATCCTTCGGGCAATCTGATACCCAGCCGTCAGGACGACGGTCTGACAACGGCTGTCCGTCAGGCATGCTACACGATGGATATATCGCTGCTGGACCATGTGATATTCACAGACAGTGGCTATTACAGTTACGCCGACCATGGTCGGATATGATAAGAGATGAGTGAAAAGTTTGATATAGAGGAGAAAGTCGTTGAGGTACTCAAGACCGTTTATGATCCTGAGATACCTGTCGATATATACAACCTTGGCCTTATCTACAAGGTCGATGTCGATGATGACGCCAATGTCAGCATTGATATGACGCTGACAGCGCCCGGCTGCTCTCTGGCGGATTTCATAGTCGAGGATGTCCGTCTTAGGGTAGAGGGTCTGGAATGTGTCAAATCGGCCACTGTAAATCTGGTCTTTGAACCCGAGTGGGACAAGGATATGATGTCCGATGAGGCCAAACTTGAACTGGGGCTTATATGAAACAGGTTTATTTTATCTCCGATGCTCATCTGGGCTCATGGGCTATAGACCATAAGCGGATGCAGGAGCGCCGTCTGGTGCGTTTCCTTGATGACATCAAGGACAAGGCTCAGGCAATCTATATGCTGGGCGACATGTTTGACTACTGGTATGAGTTCAAATATGTTGTTCCCAAAGGCTACACCCGTTTCCTGGGCAAGATTTCCGAGTTGACCGATATGGGCATAGAGGTGCACTATTTCATAGGCAACCACGACATCTGGTCTTTCGGATACCTGGAGCGTGAGTGCGGTGTGATACTCCACAGGGAGCCCGTAACGGTTGAGATCATGGGTAAGGAGTTTTTCCTGGCTCATGGTGACGGAATGGGGGATCCCAGCCGTACGTTCCGTTTCCTAAGAGGCATATTCCGCAGCCGCGTATGCCAGTTTCTCTATTCCCTGCTGCCTACACGCTGGAGTATGTGGTTCGGCCTCACCTGGGCCAAGAAAAGTATGGAGAATCACCGCTTGAACGGAGTTGACAAATATCTGGGCGAGGATAAGGAGTTTCAGGTAATCTATGCCAAGGAGTATCTTAAATCCCATCCTGACATCAATTACTTTATGTTCGGTCATCGTCACATAGAACTTGACCTGATGCTGACCCACTCCTGTCGCCTGATGATTCTGGGCGATTGGATAACTCACTACACCTACGCCGTGTTTGACGGCAAGACTCTCACAATGCACAATTACCTCGAAGGAGGTGACAATAAATAAAAAAGCTGCCTCGAAAGGCAGCTCTTTTATTATATATGGTGATGGTTTATTTCACCAGAGCCATGGTGTCTTGAGCAATCATCAGCTCTTCATCGGTAGGCAGTACAACTACCTTGACCTTTGAGTCAGGGGTAGAGATGATACCGTCTTTACCGAACATGATCTTGGCGTTCTGCTCCTTGTCCAGCTTGATGCCCAGGAACTCCAGACCCTCACAAACGGCCTCGCGGACCTCGTGACGGTTCTCGCCAACACCGCCGGTGAATACAACTACGTCAACGCCACCCATCGCGGCTGCAAAGGCGCCAATGTATTTCTTGATGCGGTAAGCGTACATCTTCTTGGCCAGAGCAGCACGCTCGTTACCTGCCTCCATTGAAGCGGTAACCTCACGCATATCGCTCGATGCGCCCGATATACCCAGCAGACCTGACTTCTTATTCAGAAGATTTGACATGCCTGTGCTGTCCAGGTGCTCCTTCTCCATAAGGAATGTAACTGCACCTGCGTCAATATCGCCGCTGCGTGTACCCATCATGATGCCCTCCAGAGGAGTGAGTCCCATGGTGGTATCCACGCTCTTGCCATCCTTTACAGCTGTGATTGAACCGCCGTTGCCTATGTGACAGGTGATTATCTTTGAGCCCTCGGCCTTGATGCCCAGATACTTGCATATCTCGCCCGATACAAAACGGTGTGATGTTCCGTGGAAGCCGTAACGGCGAACGCCGTACTTCTGATACAGCTCATAAGGAATTGCATACAGATATGCGTAATCGGGCATGGTCTGATGGAATGCGGTATCAAATACACCCACCTGCGGAACGTTAGGCAGCAACTCGCTTACTGCGTTCACACCCTTCAGGTTTGCGGGATTGTGCAGGGGAGCCAGGTCATTGCAGGCTGCGAATGCCTCCAGAACCTCCGGTGTCAGGATAACGCTCTTGTTGAACTTCTCGCCTCCGTGTACCATGCGGTGACCAACGGCATTGATCTCACTTAGAGACTTGATAACGCCGTACTGGCTGCCGGTAAGTATCTCGAATATGAACTTTACACCTACTGTATGCTCGGGAATCTCTTTTTCAATAACAACCTTGTTGCCGTCCTTATCGGTCAGTTTAAGGAAAGAGCCCTTCATGCCTATCTTCTCAATGCCACCCTGTGCAATGACATCGTTGCGGTCCATGTCAAACAGCTTGTACTTGATTGACGAACTGCCGCAGTTAAGTACCAGAATCTTCATCTTGTCTTATGCTTTCTTGGCTGCCATTGCCTGGTTGGAGGTGACAGCTATCATTTTATAAACGTCATCAACAGAGCAGCCGCGTGAAAGGTCGTTCACGGGGCGTGCTATACCCTGAAGGATAGGTCCGATGGCCTCGGCGTTACCTATGCGCTGTACCAGTTTGTATGCTATGTTGCCTACCTCAAGGTTGGGGAATACAAGCACGTTGGCCTTACCAGCAATCTCTGATCCGGGAGCCTTGCTGGCACCTACGGACGGTACGATAGCTGCATCGGCCTGGAGCTCACCGTCAATCTTGAGGGCGGGGGCCAGTTCCTTTGCCTTGGCAAGTGCGATGGTAACCTTATCTACAACCTCATGTTTGGCCGATCCCTTGGTTGAAAAACTCAGCATAGCCACGCGGGGCTCTGCAAAACCTGCAACTGCGGTTGCTGTGCCTGCTGATGCAACTGCAATCTGTGCCAGCTGGTCAGCATCGGGAACGGGAGTAACTGCGCAATCGGCAAATACCATAATGCCGTTCTCTCCGTACTGCGGAGTCTTGGTTATCATGATGAATGCACCCGATACGACTGATATGCCGGGAGCGGTCTTGATTATCTGGAGAGCGGGGCGGAGTACATTGCCTGTGGTGTTGCGGGCGCCTGCCAGCTGACCGTCGGCATCGCCGTTTTTGATGATAAGGCAACCCAGGTAAAGCGGGTCAAGCACCTTCTGCTGTGCCTCCTCTATGGTCATACCCTTGTTCTTGCGCAGCTCGAACAGCAGGTTTGCATAAAAATCCTTCTTGGGGTTGTTCTCCGGGTCAATGATTGTGGCCTTTGAGATATTCTTGAGTCCCCACTGTGCGGCTAATCCCTCAATCTCTGATTTATTACCTATTATGATAAGGTCTGCCACACCGTCGGCCAGAACCCTGTCAGCTGCCTTAAGTGTACGTTCCTCAGTACCCTCGGGCAACACAATGCGCTGCTTGTTCTGCTTAGCCCGCGCAATAATCTCCTCCATTAATTCCATATATAAATGCTTAAATTGTAAACTCCACTTAGCAAAAGCACCGCAAAATTACACTTTTTCCAATTACCATCCACCTTAATAAATAATAAATGGTAAAACGCAGGTGTATACGCATGTTCAATAGTATTGGAGCGAGCGAATGCTTGGAGCGAGACCGCGGTCCCGGAGGGCCGCCCGTTCGCTGTGGCGAACTAAAAAAAGGACCAGAGGTCCTCGGTTCAAGCCCGGGTTCTGCGGAGGAAAAGAAAAAGAGAGGTTGTTAGACCTCTCTTTCTTTTACGTAGCGGGACCCGGGATTGAACCGGGGACCTCATGATTATGAATCATGCGCTCTAACCAGCTGAGCTATCCCGCCATCGCCATATAAGCGGGTGCAAAGGTAATGCCGATTTTTGACACCTGCAACATTTTAAATGCATATTTTTGTTAGAAATTTATGCTGCTTTCTCTTGGAAATTAAAGGATTTTAATATTTCTTTGCAATATAACATAAGTGAATAATGCTATGGCAACAGATAAGACTATACCGGATAAGAAGAAAGTCGTTATTGAATATGGACTTAGTTCTCAGTCAGTACCAATGATATGGGAGGCTATCTCAACAGCTCCCGGTCTGACATCATGGTTTGCCGATGATGTGCGTTCCGATGGCAAGAATTTCAGTTTTATTTGGGGTAAACACGAATCCCGCGACGCGGAACTCATCAATTGCCGCCAAAACACCTATGTACGTTTTCATTGGCTTGATGAAGAGCCGGGAACATACTTTGAAATGCGCATTCTCAAGAATGATCTTACATCCAACTATTCACTTGAAATAACGGATTTCGCAGACCCCGATGCTGATGAGGAGGTCCGTAGTCTTTGGGATACTTCAATGGATGCCCTGCGTCGTTGCGGTCTGTAGAAACCTGAAATATTTCTAACTGGTCATATTACATGCGATTTTTTCCTACCTTTGCAAGTTGGAAAATTTTGCATCTCATATGAGGCCGAAAAGACTTGATATCTTTATCTTAAAAAGCTTCCTGCTGCTGTTTGTGGCGGCGTTTGCTATCTGTCTTTTTGTCCTCCTGATGAATGTGGTCTGGCGTTACGCCGAGGATCTGGTGGGTAAGGGTCTCAACTTTGGCCTCCTGGCCAGTTTCTTCTGGGAGTTTGCGCTTACTCTTGTGCCTCAGGCGCTTCCGCTGGCTGTTCTGATGGCATCACTTATCACATTCGGAAACTTTGGCGAACGCCTGGAACTGCTTGCCATGAAGACTTCAGGCATTCCGCTCCTCAGGATTATGCGTCCTGTCATGATCTTTTCCGTATTGCTGGCGGGCGTGTCATTCTATTTCCAGAATGTCACCGTGCCACGTGCCGCCAAGAATCTTTATGCCCTCATATACTCCATAAATGAGAAGAATCCCGAACTGGAAATCCCCGAGGGTGTGTTCTACACCCAGATCAGCGGTTTCAATATGTATGTCAAGCATAAGGATTTCAATACCGGAACTCTTTATGATGTCACGATATATGACCATCGTGACGGTTATGAGAATCTGAGCGTGATAGTATCGGACTCAGCTTATATGGAGACTACTGCCGATAAGCAGCATATTTATCTGCATCTGTTCAGCGGTGAGCAGTTCTGCCAGGAAAAGGATATGAACAGTGAGGGGAAACCTTACCGTCGCGAGGGCTTCCGCGAAAAACATATCCTGCTTGAGTTCAATTCCGATATGAAGGAGGCTCCCGATGCACTGGTCAGTTCGCAGGCAATGAGCAAGAACATGAACGAGATCAAACATACCATTGACTCCCTGTCCAACAATCAGGACAGTGTGGGACGTGGAAATATGGCCGAGTTCAAAGTCACGGCGATGGCCACCTATCGGATGCAGAAATCGGATTCATTGGCATTTGAGAAATTGCCGTCCAAGATCATCAGCGCCGATAGCGTTTTTGCGGTTTCAAGCCGCAACCGGCAGGTCGATATCAAGAACGATATGCGCTCCAAGATTCAGACCCTGGCCAGTGACCTGGCTATCAAAAGTTCCAACATGTACTACGGAGACAAGACCATACGCCGTCACTGGATAGAATGGATGAAAAAGATAACCAATTCACTCTCAATCCTCATATTTTTCTTCATCGGTGCTCCTCTGGGTGCTATCATAAGGAAAGGAGGCCTGGGTATTCCGGTGATAGTATCGGTGCTGACTTTCATCCTGTTCTATATCACATCCGTATCGGGTGACAAGATGTACCGCGAGGGCGAATGGAGTATAATAGGAACCTGGTTCAGCGTGATGGTGCTCACGCCTTTGAGCGTCTTCTTTACGGTCAAGGCAAACGGTGATTCCACTCTGTTCCAGTGGGATGTGGTTCTGGAATTCTTCCGTTACTGGTTCGGCACCAAGGTAAAACGCAACATTGTACGTAAGGAAGTGGTTATCAATGATCCGGACAGGGCAAAGTGTCTTGCGACATTGTCTGATGTAAAACGCATGAGTGTGGAACTTGAAAATACCGCTCTGCTCAATACTGTTCCCAGTTACCGTGACCTGTTCTTCGGTAGCGTTGATTCATCCCGGATGACTGCTTTGAGTGATGAACTGGAACAGCTTGTGACGGAACTTGGCAACAGCCGAGACCGTGTGGAACTGGATTATCTTAACGGTTTCCCATTGCTCCAGAGCCATGGGGTGCAGCCTCCTTTTGAGAAAGCATGGGCCGATAAGTTCGTGGGGGTAGTATTCCCGCTCGGTCTGCTGTTTGAACTCAGGGCATGGCTTTTTACACGCAAGCTTAAACGTCAGATGCAGAAGATATCACAGACGGCTGACAGCCTGATTGATTATATGACAAACAACAAACAAACAAGATAAATGGCACAGATTTCAGATCGAGTCAACAGACTCGCAGCATCGGCCACTTTCGCCATGCTGCAAAAGAGTAATGAACTGTCGGCACAGGGTGTCGATGTTGTAAACATGAGTGTGGGCGAGCCCGACTTCAATACACCTGATTACGTAAAGAAGGCTGCTGTTGAGGCCGTGGAGCAGAACTACTCCAAGTATTCTCCCGTTCCGGGTTACATGTGGCTGCGCAAGGCCTGCGCCGATAAACTCAAGCGTGAGAATGGTCTTGACTACGCCCCCGCCGAGATTCTTGTTTCAACCGGTGCCAAACAGTCACTCTGCAATGTCATCATGGCCATCATTAACCCGGGCGATGAGGTGCTTCTGCCTTCACCCTGCTGGGTAAGTTACCCCGAGATGGTTAAACTGGCCGGCGGTGTTCCCGTGGTTATCAAGGCCGGTATTGATCAGGACTTCAAGGTAACAGCCGCTCAGGTTGAGGCTGCCATCACTCCCAAGACCAAGGCTATCATGATCTGCTCACCCTCAAACCCCACCGGTTCGGTTTATACTAAGGAGGAACTTGAGTCAATCGCAAAGGTTCTTAACAAGTACCCCGATGTATTTATCGTGTCCGATGAGATCTACGAGCATATCAACTTCATTGGCGGACACCAGAGTCTTGCCCAGTTCGTTGACAAGGACCGCATCGCAGTCATCAACGGCGTTTCGAAGGCATATGCCATGACCGGATGGCGTATCGGCTTCATGGCCGGTCCCGAGTGGCTTGTAAAGGCTTGCAACAAGCTGCAGGGCCAGTATACCAGTGGTACATGCTCGGTTGCCCAGAAGGCTGCTCAGGTAGCTTTTGACGGTCCGCAGGATGATGTTGAGAAAATGCGTCAGGTATTCCAGAAGCGTCGTGACCTGATTGTTTCTCTTGCCAAGGAAGTTCCCGGCTTCGAGGTCAACAACCCGCAGGGTGCATTCTATCTCTTCCCCAAGTGTGATTCATACTTCGGCAAGCGTTACGGTGACAAGGTGATTAACAGCGCCGAGGATCTGGCTATGTATCTGCTTGAGGTAGGTCATGTGGCTACCGTAGGCGGTACCGCTTTCGGCTCACCCGAGTGCATCCGTTTCAGTTACGCCACCAGCGAGGACAAGATTGTTGAGGCTTTCCGTCGCGTAAAGGAGGCTCTTGCCGCTCTCAAGTAAACAGAGAGCTATACAATAAAAGAGAGGGTTCCTTTTGGGGACCCTCTCTTTATTGTCTTTACCGTCGGAATTATTCTCCCGGATGGATAGCCTCTGAAGGGCAGACACCGGCGCAAGTGCCGCAGTCTACGCACAGATCAGGGTTGATTGAATACTTATCGCCCTCTGAGATAGCCTCTGACGGGCACTCATCGATGCAAGTTCCGCAAGCGATGCAGTCGTCACCAATTACGTATGCCATAGTTGTCTTATGTTTTTAGGTTGTTGTGGGGGCAAAAATACATACTTTTAGGTACTCCACCAAATGGCTTGGCCAAAATTACAATAACTTGGACTTTTATTCGTTTTTATACCGATGAATATGAACCGTAGCAATACCTGGGCGATACTTGCTGTCGTCCTGCTTCTGCTTGCCCCCTTGCAGGGTGCGGGCTCTGTTTTTGCGCAGGAACGCAAGATACAGAACCGTCCTTTCCTGGACGACAGGGTATGGCATTACGGCTTTCTTGTGGGCTTCAATATCCAGGATATGAGGCTGGCCAACAACGGCAACGCTTATGTGAACCAGAACCATGATGTTGAGTATTGGTATGCCGATGTCCCCGAATACACCCCCGGATTCAGTGTGGGCGTTCTGGGCGAGCTCAAGGCTAATGACTGGTTATCGGTCAGGATAATTCCTACCATGCATTTCGGTGACAAGAAGGTTGTGTTCAAGGAGCAGCGAAGCGGAAAGTTTGTAGAGCAGTATGTCAAGTCTACATACCTGTCAGTTCCGTTTGACCTTAAGATAAGTGCAGCCCGTTTCAATAATTATCGGCCCTATGTCGTCACCGGTCTGGCGCCTACACTTGACCTGACGGTAAAGAAAGGAAAGGAGCTGCTGGTCCGTAAGACCGATGTCATGTTCGAGGTGGGAATGGGTCTGGACCTCTATTATCCGTTCTTCAAGATGATACCTGAACTCAAGTTCTGTTTCGGTCTTAACAATATTCTGGATAGAAACCGCACAGATCTTAAAGATGCTTCACTACTCAAATATAGTGATGCGCTCGATAAGGCTCAGAACGGTATGATTGTACTCACTCTCTATTTTGAGTGATTTTATTTTGCTTGGAAAGAAAAAGATAGTATCTTTGCGCCGCTTTATGCGATCGCTGTCAAGGAAGAGTAACTTGGTATGTCGCTCTAGCGTATGATAAACTTTGAAAATTTCCAGAACAATGGATTTAATCAAAATTGCAGAACAGGCATTTGCTACCGGTAATGAGGGTAAGTTCCCTGCTTTCAAGTCAGGTGACACCGTAACTGTAGCATACAAGATCATTGAGGGTAACAAGGAACGTATCCAGCTCTATCGTGGTGTGGTTATCAAGATCAGCGGACATGGTGACAACCGTCGTTTCACCGTTCGTAAGATGTCAGGTACCGTAGGTGTAGAGCGTATTTTCCCCATTAGCTCACCGGCTATTGACAGCATTGAGGTGAACAAGGTTGGTAAGGTACGTCGTGCCAAGCTGTACTACCTGCGTAACCTCACAGGTAAGAAGGCCCGTATCCGCGAGAAGAGAGCAAACGCCTGATTCCGGGATATCAAACAAAGGACGGCAGCCGCAAGGTTGCCGTTCTTTTTTATTACCTTTGCCCCATCAGACTGTATTAATGAGAATCTCTTTCAGACATATACTGCCCATCCTGGCGATGGCTTTTGTGCCGGTTTGCCTTGGGGCTCAGAATGACCTTGTTTTCAAGTTTGAGACTGCAGGCGCGGCGGGCGGGGGAGAGCATGCCCCCTTCTGGCATACGTCCAACCGTCAGGGCCTTTCGTCAACAAATCCTAATAACGCATATGCCCGTTTCGCTGCGCTTGGCAGTGTGCATCGGCCCTCAGGATTCGGTGTAGACTACGGCGCGGATCTGGGAGGCGGTGCCGGACTTGAAAGCAACCTGTTTGTCCATCAGCTGTATGCGGATATCAGCTTCAGGTGGCTGGGTATGTCAGTGGGTATGAAGGAGCGTTGGAGCGACAAGAACTCATATTTGAGTACTGGTGCCCTTACCTGGTCGGGTAACAGCAAGCCTGTCCCTGAGGTTCGGGCGGGCATTCCGGATTTTGTCTGCATTCCGTTTACGGGTAATTGGGTCGCACTTAAAGGCCATATCGGTTACGGACGAATGACCGATGATCTGTGGCGCCGTGAGCATGGCGGAAACCTTTACATGAATGGTGTGCTGTTCCATAGCAAATCGGCATTCCTCAGGTTCGGTGACAGTTCACGTTTCCCGTTGCAAGTGACCATCGGACTTGAGATGAATAATCTGTTCGGCGGTACAAGGTATAATGTGGCTACGGGAGTTGAGACTCCGTATCCTTCAAATGCAGCCGCATTCTGGACTGCGCTGTTCCCGTTCCACGAGGTTGAGCAGCAGGGCAATGAGGATGGCGACAACCTGGGTAGCTGGCATCTGAACTTTGACTATGATGTTAACGACTGGCATATCGGCGCCTATTACGAGCACTTTTATGAGGACCACTCTTCATGGCTGGGCATTGAGTACAAGAATGATATGGAGGGTAACAAGGATTTCATATTCTTCGGGTTCCGACGTAACTGGTTTGACGGTCTGTTCAGCGTTGAGGTGAATGCTCCGGACAACATACGTTTCTTCCGTAATGCCGTCCTTGAGTTCATGAATACCCGCGGTCTCTGTGGTCCCATATGCCATAGTGCGTCCTGCAATACTGACGGAATGTATGTTATTGAGGAGGTCGATGGCCGCGACGGTATGTACAACCACGGAATCTATGATTCCTATACCCATCACGGATATGCAATCGGTAACCCGGTTCTGATATCACCTGCATACAACGGTGCTGGCAACCGTTTCCGCAGCAACCGCGTGCAGATGTTCCATCTGGGAGTGGACGGCGGGATAACCGATGATATTGATTATCGTGTGCTGGCTACTACAACGCGTCACTGGGGCTGTTACGGAGCACCGCTTAAGGAGGTGGAGCGCGTCACATCACTCATGCTGGAGTGCTCATACAGAATGGGCGGAACCTATGGGTGGAAGTTCTCTCTTTCAGGTTCCATGGATATTGACAGCGGCAATCTGATAGGTAACAACAAGGGCGTAATGCTCACAATCTCTAAACTCTGGAAAGTGTTATGAAAAGGTTTTTATACATAACTGCTTTGTCAATGCTGACATTGGCCGTCTGCTCGGGATGTATGGAGAAGGCTTTCCCGGATGATGACCTTGATTTCTACTGGCGTCTGGACAGAATTGAATACAGGGACGGAAAGGACTTTCAGGGACAACCATGCCAGTCTAAGGATGTGGACAATATCATGTTTGGATTTGCCCGTCACATAGTGCTGATAGAGGCTCCCGGACTATCACAGCAGCACGGCATCACCACAGAGACTGGTGACTCCATAAAACTGGATTATTCAATATATAACAATCCGGCCCTTAAAGACCAACTTCAGGATTGCGGTCTGGATAGTGTGGTGTCTGTGTTCAGGATTGAATATCCCGACCGTCAGCGAATGGTCCTGTCGGGAAAGAAGACCGTCTTGCGTTTCCGCAAGTGGTAAAAATCACTTTAGGATAGAACCGTCAAGCAGACGTATAGTACGGTCTGTCATGGCTGCGAGTGACTCATCGTGTGTCACTATCACAAACGTCTGTCCCAGCTGGTCACGCAGGCTGAAAAAGAGTTTGTGCAGTTCCTCTTTGTTTTTGGTGTCCAGACTGCCCGATGGCTCATCGGCCAGTATTACGTCAGGCTGGTTGGCCAGTGCGCGGGCAACTGCAATCCTCTGCTTCTCGCCTCCAGAGAGCTCTGACGGCTTGTGATCGGCCCTGTCGGCCAGTCCCAGCAGTTGCAGTAGTTCCTTGGCTCTTGTGTTGGCCTGGCGCATGCCCTGTCCCCCAATCAGCATGGGTATGGTTATGTTCTCCTGTGCGGTAAATTCCGGCAACAACTGATGGAACTGGAATACGAACCCGATATGTCTGTTACGGAAGGCAGATATCTCCTTCTCGCTCATTCTGGTTATATCCTGTCCGTCGTAGAGAACCCTGCCGCCGTCGGGTTTGTCAAGTGAGCCCATGATCTGGAGCAGGGTGGTCTTTCCAGCTCCGCTGGGGCCTGTTATGCTCACTACTTCTCCGCGGTTTATGTTCAGGCTTATGCCTTTGAGTACCTGAAGTGAACCGAAGCTGCGGGTTATATTGTCAAGTTCAATCATCCGTTGAATTATTAATGATGCAAAAATATACGCTTTTGGCCGATTTCGCTCTAATATTTTGAGTTTTTATGCTTTTTAAGATGTCATTTTTACGCGTAAAACACTAATTTTGCGGCCAAATTATTCAAACTATAACAGATTATCCTATGCGAGTAGCAATTGTTGGAGCCAGCGGTGCTGTAGGACAGGAGTTCCTGCGTGTGCTGGAAGAGCGTAAATTCCCGCTCGATGAGTTGGTTTTGTTCGGGTCATCCCGTAGTGCCGGATCTTATTACACCTATGGCGGTAAGAAGATCCAGGTCAAGCTTCTTCAGCATAACGATGATTTCAAGGGAATAGACATTGCATTCGTATCGGCCGGCGGCAGCACTTCCGAGGAGTTTGCCGAGACCATCACCAAGTACGGTGCCATCATGATTGATAACTCCAGCGCTTTCCGTATGGATCCGCAGGTTCCTCTGGTAGTTCCCGAGGTTAACCCCGAGGATGCACTGGTTCGTCCCAAGGGCATCATTGCCAATCCTAACTGCTCAACCATCATGATGATTGTGGCTCTTAAGGCTTTGAATGACCTTTCACCCGTCAAGAACGTGCAGGTATCTACCTACCAGGCTGCCAGCGGCGCCGGTGCAGCTGCCATGAAAGAACTTGAGGAGCAGTACCGTCAGGCCTTGGCAGGTGAGGAGGTAACCGTAAACAAGTTCGCCTACCAGTTGGCTTTCAATCTGATTCCCCATATCGATGTATTCAAGGAGAGCGGTTATACCAAGGAGGAGGAGAAAATGTTCTATGAGACCCGCAAGATGTTCCACAACGACATCAAGTGCAGCGCTACATGCGTACGCGTTCCTGCTCTGCGTTGTCACTCAGAGGCTATATGGGCAGAGACCGAGGAGCCTGTATCCGTTGAGGCTTTCCGTGAGGCTGTAAAGAACGGTGAGGGCCTTGTGCTGATGGATGACCCTTCAAAGAAAGAATACCCCATGCCTCTGTTCCTGTCAGGAACCGACCCGGTTTACGTGGGCCGTATCCGCAAGGACATTGCCAATCCTAACGTGATGTGCTTCTGGATCGTGGGTGACCAGATCCGAAAAGGCGCCGCACTGAACGCCGTTCAGATAGCGGAATACCTGATAAAACAGGGAGTAGTTAAGTAAAAAAAAGGCCCGCAAGCGCGGGCCTCTTTTTTTGTCATCACTTTTTCATTTTGCTTCTCCACAGAGAACTCATCTCCTCCAGAGTCTTGCCCTTGGTCTCGGGAACCATCTTCAGTACAAAGAGTGCTGAGAGAATCGAGAAACCTGCATAGATCAGATATGTACCGCCTATGCTCCACTCGCAGAGTGAGGGGAATGTGGATGATATCACATAGTTTGAAATCCACTGAGCGGCAACTGCTATTGCTACGGCATTGCCACGTATGGTATTGGGGAATATCTCTGAAATAAGTACCCAGCAGATGGGGCCCCATGACATCATGAACGATGCGGTGTAGATGATGATGAATACAAGAGCGGCAACTCCGATTACATCGCAGAATGACAGGATACTCAGAGCTATCATGCCGATAGCCATGCCTATTGAACCTACAATGAGCAGAGGTCTGCGGCCCCACTTGTCGACGGTCAGGATGGCTACGACGGTGAACAGGATATTTACAACACCCATAACCACTGTCTGTATCATTGCTGCGTCACCGCTTGAACCCATGTTCTGGAATATACGCGGAGCGTAGTAGAGAACTACGTTGATACCTACTGCCTGCTGGAAGAATGAAAGCAGTACACCTACTATGATAACCAGGATACCGTATGAAAAGAGTTTCTCCTTCTTCTCTACCAGGGTGTCCTTGATTTCCTGAAGGATTTCCTGGGCGCGTCCCTCTCCGTTGATACGGGTAAGAACCTCCATGGCCTTCTGGGTGTTTCCACGCATAACCAGGTAACGCGGAGTCTTGGGCACCAGAAGCAGAAGCAGTCCGAATGCGCCTGCCGGGAAAGCCTCGCTTACGAACATCCTGCGCCAGCCGATATTGACCATTGCTGCCTGTATGAGTTCGGGTGTATCGGCCAATCCGCTACGGATAAGAGTGTTGATGGCGTAAACTACCAACTGGCCGAAAATGATGGCGAACTGGTTGCATGATACCAATGTTCCACGAATCTGTGCGGGTGCAACCTCGGCGATATACATGGGGCAGATGGCCGATGCCATACCTACGCCGATACCTCCAAGTACTCTGTAGAGAATGAATGCCCACATGAGTCCCTTGGTGGCCTCGCCGGGCTGGAAGAACTCAAAGTTGGGGCGGAAAAGGAACTCCGGCATGTAGCTTCCCAGTGCTGACAGGAAGAACAGCACAGATGCAAAGATCAGCGCGTTTCTGCGGCCCAGTCTGGTGGCCATGATACCTGAGATAAGTCCTCCGATGATACATCCTATCAAGGCTGAAGAGGTTACGAAACCGTGTATTCCGGTTGAATAGAAATCTCCAAGTCCGCTGACGAAGAATTTCTGCAATGCCTGCTCGGCGCCGGAAATGACAGCGGTGTCATAACCGAACAGCAGTCCGCCTATAACGGCTACTGCGCAGATTCCATACAGATAGGCTTTGCTACCTGTCTCTTTGTAATTACTCATATTCGTTAGTTTGTAGAATTAGACTAGCAAGTTGTTTCCCGGAGTATCCGGGATAGTGGTTCAGCAAATATAGCAATAGATAATGAACATAGAAAGAATAATCCTTTTTTTATTAGTCGCAGTTTTTTGACGTGTTCTTTACGATGTAAGAATATTTTATCATTACGTGGCGGCGGATGCCCGGTTCTCCGTTTCTCTTTTGTCGCGATAGTCTTGCAGTTCTCGTCGATATGCGTTATATTCGCATGAAAATAGACATTTAACAAAATACATACATAACGATGGAACAGAACGGAAACGGACAGAAACAACTGCAGATAGAACTTAAGGAAGAGGTGGCTCAGGGATTATATTCCAATCTCGCGATGATAACTCATTCATCATCTGAATTCGTGATGGATTTTATAAGCATTCTTCCCGGTATGGCCAAGGCCCAGGTTAAGTCCCGCGTCATCATGTCACCCGAGCATGCCAAGCGCCTGCTCATGGCGCTTCAGGATAACGTTGCCAAGTACGAGAACGCCTTCGGGGCCATCGAGATGAAAGCTCAGAAAGGAACATACATGCCTCCGATTTCCGACTTCCACGGAGAGGCCTGAATTCTCTTTTTCCTGAGTGCTTTTAGGGCGGATATTTTTGAGTATCCGCCTTTTTTTATGCCTTTTTGCCGTTAAAAGTTCAAAAACAACGAGTTTTCCCTTGTGTTATAAAAAATTAGGCGTATCTTTGCACGCCAAAATTCTGGATTTACTATTTAATATATAATAATTAAAAACAAACAAACATGCCAACAATTCAGCAGTTAGTACGCAAAGGACGTCAGGTCCTGGAGGACAAGAGTAAGTCTCCGGCCCTGGATTCCTGCCCTCAGAGAAGAGGCGTTTGCGTAAGAGTTTACACAACGACACCTAAGAAGCCTAACTCAGCCATGAGAAAGGTTGCACGTGTCCGTCTTACCAACCAGAAGGAGGTTAACTCCTACATCCCCGGTGAGGGTCACAACCTGCAGGAGCACTCAATCGTGCTTGTACGCGGAGGTCGTGTCAAGGACCTTCCCGGTGTACGTTACCACATCATCCGCGGTACACTTGATACCGCCGGCGTTAACGGTCGTCTCCAGAGACGTTCCAAGTATGGTGCAAAACGTCCTAAAGCAGCAAAGAAGTAATCATTAACAGTTTTGGTCAGTAGATTGAGGTTGAGTAAATGTCCAAGCGTGGACGTTGAAGAATCAAAAACGACAGCCCGAACAAAACAAACGATTTAAAATGAGAAAAGCAAAACCGAGAAAGCACGTCATCCTTCCGGATCCCGTATTCGGCGACGTTGCAGTGACCAAGTTCGTGAACCATCTCATGTACGATGGTAAGAAGAACACATCTTTCGAGATTTTCTACGAGAGTCTGGACAAGGTAAAGGCAAAACTTCCCAATGAGGAGATGTCTGCACTTGAGATTTGGAAGAAGGCTCTTGATAACGTAACTCCTCAGGTAGAGGTTAAGTCCCGCCGTATTGGTGGTGCTACTTTCCAGGTTCCTACTGAGATCCGTGCTGACCGAAAGGAATCAATCTCTATGAAGAACCTTATCTCATTCGCCCGCAAGCGCGGTGGCAAGTCTATGTCAGACAAGCTGTCAGCTGAGATAGTTGACGCATTCAACAGCACCGGTGGTGCTTTCAAGCGTAAGGAGGATATGCATCGTATGGCCGAGGCCAACAGAGCTTTTGCACACTTTAGATTCTAATTTATAACACTGCATGGCAGATCAGGATTTACATCTCACGAGAAACATCGGTATCATGGCTCACATTGATGCCGGAAAGACTACGACTTCAGAGCGTATTCTTTACTATACAGGTTTAACACATAAAATAGGTGAGGTACATGACGGTTCCGCTACCATGGACTGGATGGTTCAGGAGCAGGAGCGCGGTATAACCATTACCTCAGCTGCCGTTACCACTCATTGGAAGTGGCAGGAAAACACATATAAGATCAACCTTATTGACACTCCGGGACACGTTGACTTCACAGCCGAGGTTGAGCGTTCACTCCGAGTTCTTGACGGTGCTGTTGCAGTATTCTGTGCAGTAGGCGGCGTACAGCCCCAGTCTGAGACCGTTTGGCATCAGGCCAGCAAGTACGGCGTACCCCGTCTGGGTTATGTCAATAAGATGGACCGCTCCGGTGCTGACTTCTTTGGAGTCATCACACAGATGAAGGATATCCTTAAGGCTAATGCCTGCCCGATTGAAATTCCTATCGGTCAGGAAGAGTCTTTCAAGGGTGTTATAGACCTTATTAAAATGAAGGCCATCTACTGGCGCGATGAGTCACTTGGTGCCGAGTATACCGTTGAGGATATACCCGCCGATCAGGTAGACGAGGCTCAGCAGTGGCGTGACAACCTTCTTGAGAAGGCTGCCGATTTTGATGACGAAATGATGGAGAAGTATCTTGAGGATCCTTCAACCATCACACAGGATGAGATTCTCCGTGCAGTACGCAAGGGTTGCATCAGCCAGAAGCTTGTTCCCGTTGTTTGCGGTACTTCTTTCCGCAACAAGGGCGTTCAGCCTCTGCTTGACTACGTTTGCGCATTCCTACCTTCACCTATCGATTGCGGTGGTGTGGATGGTTTCCTGCCCGGTACGGATGAGCTCACACACCGTGATCCCCGTTCTGATGAGAAGACCGCAGCTCTTGCATTCAAGATCGCAGTTGATCCCTATGTAGGCCGTCTTATCCTGCCGGAAGCTACATCTTCAATACCCGTTCAGGTAAGAAGGAGCGCGTAAGCCGTCTCTTCCAGATGTACTCTAAGAAGCAGATTCAGGTTGATGAGGTTGCTGCAGGTGATATAGGTGCAGTAGTTGCTCTTAAGGATATCCGTACCGGTGATACTCTCTGCGATGAGACAGCACCTCTGGTACTTGAGAGCATGGATTTCCCGGATCCCGTTATCAGCATCGCTGTTGAGCCCAAGACCGAGAAGGATATGAGCAAACTCTCTGATGGTCTGGCACGTCTGGCCGAGGAGGATCCCACATTCACCGTTAAGGTTGATGAGGAGTCAGGACAGACACTGATCTCAGGTATGGGTGAGCTTCACCTTGATATTATTATTGACCGTCTGAAACGTGAGTTCGGCGTCGAGTGCAACCAGGGTCGTCCCCAGGTTAGCTACAAAGAGTCTATCTCACAGACCGTTCAGCTCCGTGAAGAGTATAAGAAGCAGACTGGTGGTAAGGGTCACTACGCTTGCATTGTCGTTGAAATCGGACCCGCTGATCCCGATTGGAAGGGTGGACTTCAGTTCATCGATGCCACCAAGGGTGAGGCTCTGCCTAAGACCTACCTGCCTGCTATCGAGAAGGGTTTCATCAACGCTATGAAGAACGGTGTCCTGATGGGTGCTCCCATGGATTCGCTCAAGGTTACTGTTCTGGATGGTAAGTATCATCCGGTTGATTCCGATGCCCTCTCATTCGAGGTTTGCGCAACCAACGCGTTCCGTAACGCTTGCGTCAAGGCCGGTCCCGGTCTGACCGAGCCTATCATGGCACTTGAGGTTGTAACTCCCGAGGAGAGCATGGGTAACGTTATCGGTGACCTTAACAAGCGTCGCGGTCAGGTTGAGGGTATGGAGACAAACCATTCAGGTGCTAAGGTCGTAAAGGCTCACGTACCCCTGGCAGAGATGTTCGGCTACGTAACGGCTCTTCGTACAATAACTTCAGGTCGTGCTACTTCTTCAATGTCTTACGAGCGTCATGCCGAGGTATCCAAGGCTCTCGCACGTCAGGTTGTTGAGGAGCAGGGCGGAAACGTTTCACTGTTATAATATATAATAGGTAAAAGAGAGAACCGCGGCTTTTGATAGCAAATGACTCTTATCGGAGCCGCAAAAAATGAATAATAACAAATTAAAACTTAGACAATGAGTCAGAAAATCAGAATCAAACTGAAGTCTTACGACCACAATCTCGTAGACAAGTCAGCCGAGAAGATCGTTAAGACAGTTAAGGCTACCGGTGCTGTAGTAAGCGGTCCTATTCCACTTCCCACACACAAGCGTATCTTCACTGTTAACCGTTCAACATTCGTAAACAAGAAGTCACGCGAGCAGTTCCAGCTCTCTTCATTCAAGAGACTGATTGACATCTACAGCTCAACTGCCAAGACTGTTGACGCACTGATGAAGCTCGAGCTCCCCAGCGGTGTTGAGGTAGAGATCAAGGTTTGATAACCAAGTGAGTAAAACAAATTATTTACAGTAACTTAATTTATATTTGAAATGCCAGGATTATTAGGAAAAAAGATCGGTATGACATCGGTCTTCGGTGCTGATGGAAAGAATGTTCCATGCACCGTTATCGAAGCAGGTCCTTGCGTAGTTACTCAGATCAAGAGTGTTGAGAAGGATGGCTATGAGGCTGTTCAGCTCGGTTTCGAGGATGCAAAGGAGAAGAACACTTCTGCTCCTCTGATGGGACACTTCAAGAAAGCTGGTGTAACTCCCAAGAGACACTTGGCCGAGTTCAAGGATTTTGACGGTTCACTCAATCTGGGTGATGTAATTACCGTCGAGTTGTTCAACGACGCAAACTTTGTTGACGTTGTTGCAGTATCAAAAGGTCATGGTTACCAGGGTGTTGTTAAGAGACACGGTTTCGGTGGCGTAGGTCAGCAGACCCACGGTCAGCACAACCGCGGTCGTAAGCCCGGTTCAATCGGTGCCTGCTCTTACCCTGCAAAGGTATTCAAGGGCATGCGCATGGCCGGTCACATGGGTAATGAGCGTGTGACTACTCAGAACCTCCAGGTTCTTAAGGTTATTCCGGAGCACAACCTCCTTCTTATCAAGGGTTCTATTCCGGGTTATAAAGGTTCAATCGTTTCAATTCTGAGGTAATGGAAGTAAGTGTATTAAATATAAAAGGTGAGGATACCGGAAGAAAGGTAGTCCTTAACGATGCTATTTTCGGCATTGAGCCCAATGATCACGCCATCTACCTGGATGTGAAGCAGTTCATGGCTAACCAGCGCCAGGGCACACATAAGTCAAAAGAGAGAAGTGAAATCAGCGGTTCAACCAAGAAACTGGGCCGTCAGAAAGGTGGTGGCGGCGCTCGTCGCGGTGACATCAACTCACCTGTATTGGTGGGTGGTGCACGTGTATTCGGTCCCAAGCCCCGTGATTACAGCTTCAAGGTAAACAAGAAAGAGAAGCAGCTTGCCCGCAAGTCAGCTCTTTCATATAAGGTTCAGGAGAACGCTCTTATCGTAGTCGAGGACTTCAGTTTTGATGCTCCTAAAACCAAGAACTTTGTAGAAATCTTAAACAATCTTAAAGTTTGTGATAAGAAATCTCTGTTCGTCCTGCCCGAGAGCAATAATGTCGTAACTTTGTCGGCCCGAAATTTGGAGGGCACCAAGGTCGTCAACGCTTCATCAGTAAATACTTACAGTATCCTGAACGCTGACGCTCTTGTCGTGACTGAGAATGCGATTAATGTCATCAACGGTATTTTAGATAAGGAGGCTTGATCATGGGATATATAGTTAAACCCCTTGTAACGGAGAAAATGAACTCCATTACTGAAAAGTTCCCCAACAGGTTCGGTTTCATCGTTCGCCCTGAAGCCAACAAACTGGAGATTAAGAAAGAGGTAGAGGACCTGTACAATGTCACTGTCGTTGATGTCAATACATCATACTACATGGGCAAGACAAAGTCCCGTTACACCCGCAGAGGTTTGTCAAAGGGCCAGGCTAACGCCTACAAGAAGGCCATTGTGACACTTAAGGAGGGTGATACAATTGATTTTTATAGCAACATTTAATAAAGATGGCAGTACGTAAATTTAAACCCACAACCCCGGGTCAAAGACACAAGATTATTGGTACTTTTGAGGAGATTACTGCATCGGTACCAGAAAAGTCTCTTGTATTCGGAAAGCTCGCTACCGGCGGTCGTAACAACGACGGTAAGATGACTGCACGCTACATCGGCGGTGGTCACAAGCGCAAATTCCGTGTCATAGATTTCAAGAGAAATAAGGATGGGGTTCCGGCAACTGTCAAGACAATCGAGTACGATCCGAACCGTTCGGCCCGTATCGCTCTGTTGTTCTATGCAGACGGAGAGAAGAGGTATATCATTGCACCTAACGGTCTTGAGGTAGGCGCTACACTGATGTCAGGTGAGAAAGCA